>CAYXFY010000003.1:73873-92921 GCA_964464395.1 uncultured Nitrososphaera sp. | reverse complement strand
CCCCTGTACTCGAGCTTCTTTGCGTCTGCTATGCTTGCGTTTATTATCACTATCGAGCCCACGATGGCGATGACTGCAAATGCGGTGAGTATCCTGGAATACAGGTGCCTCTTTGAGGGGTATATCATCACCTTTGCGCGCCTTCGGTCCCACGCGCCAAAGCCCAGGAAAGCCGCGCCGAGCGCAAGCGAGCCGGCTATCAGGTATTTCGTGTTAAAGTCGATGGCGGGGCTGAAAAATATCGTAAAGCCCGCCCAGAATATCGCCGCGCCTACTATGAGCTCTACAGTTGCGATGTAGCCCAGAAACTTGGGCTTGCGGTCCGCCGCGTCGAGGACATAGTTTGATACGATGTTGATAGCGCCAGAGATGCCGACGTAGACTAGGAGCCTTGCACCGATGGCGCCGAGCATCGCGGGCACCAGGAACGTGAGCGCGGGGATTGCCGGCACTACCCTTTCCTGCGCAAAGGCGCCGTCTGACGGGACCTCGGCAAAGGGCAGGCCGAACACCGTGACAAGCGAGTTGATGTCGATACTGTTTCCTTCAGCCATGTAGGACACTGCCATGCCAAACGTCAGGTTGGCAAAAAGTGGCGCCAAGAGCGCCACCTTGGTTATCTGCCACAGCCCGAAGCTGAGCGGGCTCATCTTAAAGTCGGTGTACCTGATGGGCTTGGCGGCTGCCTCAAAGTCGGCCCTGCGCACAAAGTTGACAATTGTGTGCAGGCCGTACCAGACGATGGAGTGCCGGGAGACAAAGTTGACCCTGACAAGCGCTATGGCCGCAAGCACGACGCCGGAGATTATGGAGTACCATATGGTCTTGGTAAAGACGCCGCCGAATTCTGACAGGTTTATCAGCAGGTTGACCGTCTGGTTGCTGACGACCGTAAAGATGACGATGGCCATCGCTGCGAGTATGGCAATCCTCACGAACCGGCCGACGCTGGTGGCAGGCGTCTTGTCCTCGCTATAGGTATCCCACAATCACCGGCACTATACCAAAAGGTCCTTTAATGTCTTTCATGCCGCGTCGGCAAGGCCCTTGCAGATAAAGTAGACCGCCGCAAACGCCGGGAGCTCGACCTCTTCTTTTGAAATGTTGAAGGTCTGCCCCTTGAGCCTTACCTTTGCGTGCGTCTTCATCCTTACCTTCACCTTTGTCGAACCTAGCAGGCACGCGTCGGTGAACGGGTCAAAGGAGTCAAGGCTGTCTATATGACATCGGACCTTTGCAAGGCCGCTCTTGCTGTTAAGCGTTCCGGGAAGCCGGAACACCCTGTGCACGTCAGTGGTCACCTGCGGGTCTATCCTGACTCCCATCTGTCTCGTCATCCTGTCAAGCTCGGCCTTGAAGCCGGAATACCCTCCCTTTTCTTTGACAATGTTCGTCAGCTTTATGGTGGACGACGCGCTTATGTCCAGCTTTTCGGCCACCCTCTTGCGCCAGCCGTAGTCAAGGCCGCTTCTTGGAAACTTGACAAACGCAAGGTCGCTCCCCGGAGACCTCCTGACGCCGACGCTCTCTGCTGTGAGGCCGACGCCGGCGATGTAGCCGACAAGGTCGGACCGTGCCTGCGAGTCAAGCGGCCTGTACGAGTCGTCGCTTACTTGGAAGTGGAAGCCGTTGTTGCCGGAAAAGTAGATGCGGACGTTATCCTTTGCAATCCCGAGGTCGCCTGTCAGAAACTCGACAAGCCTTGCCGCTTCTTTCTTTGAGCCGTCGACGCACTTGCTGCACGGTATCGAGACATAGTCGGCCTTTTTGCCGCCGCACGCAGGGCAGGCGTACTCTTTTTCGACGGGAGGCGAGGCTCGGCCGCAGTTTGAGCACACGGGATACGAGTGCGACGGCACGCAGGGCAGGTGCAGATCCTTGCCGTCTATGTCAAATATCAGGTCGGCTCCAAGCCACTGCTTTTCCTGCATCGGAAGGGTCGGGAACCTGTACAGCGCGTTTGAGCAGTAGACGTCTGCAGGCGCCTCTTTCACAAGCGTGGCTGCAAGCTCGCCCGCGCTCTTGAACGACAGGTGCCGGACCATGCCGGGTATCCAAAACTGCGAGTAGCCGAACTCGCGCTGCTCGATGCTGTCCGGCGTCTCTACCTGCTTTTGCTTGAAATAGTACTCGCGAAAGGCCGCACGCACAATCTCGCCCTTGGTCATTTCCTGCGCCTGCCAAACTGTATCGGGTTTATTATGCCGTCGCAGTCCTTCGTCGCAAAGCAGAGGTTCTCGGTGCGCAGCTTGTCGCACGACGGGACCGAATACTTTGTTCTGCTCCCCTTGGAGCCGGCAAGGTGCTCCACCTGGTACCGGGTTATGCGCTCGTTAAAGTCGGGCGCGTTCTTGAACATCTCTACTATTTCGTCTGTCGGCTTGCCGATGGCTAGCATGTAGGTCGCAAGCATGAGCCTTGCAGAGTGCGGCAGGTTCTCGCCCTTGTTCATGACCTCTATTGCGTGCTTGACGCACGGCGGGTATTCTGTCACGGCGTGGCTCTTGTATTCGTAGTGTGGCGCAATGGCCGCGCGCAGCGCGTCCGCCTTCTCCTTTATCGACTTTGGAAGCGCAGGCAGGCTCATAGCGTGCACCCTGCCGCTTATCAGGACTGCGAGCTCGTTTCTTACAAGGCGCACCGTCTCGTCGGGGCCGAGATACACCTGCCCGTTGCTCACGAGTCTGTTTATCATCTTCCACTCTTGCTCGTGAAAGTGTGACGACCGCGCAAGGTAGTCAGTTACCTTCACCTTGAACAGCCTTCCATCTTCGGCAGTCCCTATCGCAAGCCCGAACAGGTCGCCAAAGATCTTTGCAAGCAGGGCCTGCCTCTGCAAGTCGTTCTGTCTCTTCAGGTCCTCTGTCAGGAACTTTTCTGCCCGGCGCGCTTCTGCCAGCGCGTACTTTTTCAGCACAGGCTCCATGCCAATCGACTTGACCATTATCAGCGTGACAAGAAACGTCAGTATCTCCGTCTCGTACCTTTCCAGCTTGTCGTATACCTTGCCTGATACGCCGATTTCTATCCTGTCTGCGGCCCTTTCGATTATCTCTGCCATGTCGGACCTGTCAAGCTCCTCCCAGCCGAACCCCGACTGACGCAGGTACTCGCCTGCCTCGTTGAGGAACGGGTACCTGGCGAGGTCCCCTGTACCGAGGCGTATCGACAACGTGTGTTGTTCTGCGCAACTGCCATAAAACGACATCGCAATAACTTTACAAACGGCCACCTGCAAACCTGCACCGTGAGCGCCGGCTACCGCGTGGGATTCCACGTCTCCATCGCAGGCGGGATATACAACGCCGTCGACAACGCAAAGGCCATAGGCTGCTCTGCGTTTCAGATATTCAGTCGCAACCCCCGGGGCTGGCAGGCAAAGCCCCTTGCGCCGGAGGACGCTACACTTTTCAAGGAGAAGCTTGCAGCAAGCGGTATCGACAGGGCCGCGACGCTTGTCCACATGCCCTACCTCCCAAACCTGTCGGGGCAGGGCGACCTATACAAAAAGTCGGTCGAGACGCTTGCAGGAGAGCTTGTGCGAGCCGGCGAGCTTGGGATACCGTACCTCGTGATACACCTCGGCAGCCACCTTGGAAACGGAGTTGACACTGGCATGAAGCAGCTTGCAGGCGCCATCGCGCTTGCCAGAGACCAGACAAAGAAAAAGGGAGAAGACGTCACGGTGCTCTTGGAGAACAACGCCGGCCAGAAGAACAGCGTCGGCGGGAACTTTGAAGAGATACGAAAGATCCTCGACCTTGCCCGCGTCAGGACAGGCGTCTGCCTTGACACGTGCCACGCATTTGCCTCCGGCTACGAACTGCGCACGGCAAAGGGCGTGGAAAAGACGCTTGACGCGTTTGACAGCGCCGTCGGACTTGACGAACTAAAGTTCGTGCACCTGAACGACTCTAAGGGCGAGCTGGGCTCAAACCTTGACAGGCACGAACACGTCGGCCTCGGGCAGATAGGCAAGGCAGGCCTGGCCGCGTTCTTGCGCCACAAGGCAATAGCGAAGCTGCCCATAGTGATGGAGACTCCGATAGACGAAAAGAGGGACGACAGGGCCAACATGAAGGCGTTTCTGGATCTAGTCGGCTAGGCTGTGCGACAATATGCCGGCATTGTCACGGTTGTATGTTATCGTGACGTGGTCGCCGACGTTGTAGGGGCAGTCCTCTATCTCGCGGGGGTGGTCTGACGCGCTGACTATGCACGTCGTCCCCTGCTTGAACTCGACTTCAACCTCCTCGGTGACCGACTCTTTGACAAAGAGGTCGACTACGGGAAAGCCGGTTATCATCTGTATGGTCATAAAGCCGCCGAAAATCATCAGGCCGAAAAGTATCGCCAGTTTCTTGCCCGACATCTTGGCGATGCCGCCGCTGTCAGACTCCGGCTCGTATCCCACATGAGAACTAGCAGGCGGCTTCTAAAAAATGTGCGCGTACTGGCCGGCATATCACTTTTAAGTAGGATTGCAAGATTCAATCCCTACCTATGGTGTTTGGCAGGGACATAAGGCTTGGCAGGATACTCAAGGACGGCAAAATGCTGTGCATCCCGATGGACCACGGCATCAGCAACGGGCCCATAAGGGGACTTGAGGATCCGCACGGCATGATATACCAGTGCGAGAACGCCGGCCTCACCTGCGTGCTTGTTAACAAGGGGATAATCAAGACGATGCCACGGCCGACGACGATAGGCCTTATCGCTCACTTTTCCGGCAGCACGTCGCTTGGGCCTGCGCCAAATCGCAAGATGCTCATGGGAAGCGTCGAAGAGGCTCTGCGGCTGGGAGCCGACGCAGTTTCGTTGCACATCAACATCGGGGCAAAGGAAGAACCCGAAATGCTCCAGAAACTCGGCATGATTGCCGACAAGTGCGACGAGTGGAGCGTGCCGCTCGTGGCCATGATGTACCCCCGGGGCGAGGGCATCAAGAACCCGCACGACCCCGAGATTGTGGCCCACGCTGCAAGGGTCGGCGCAGAAGCTGGTGCCGACATCGTCAAGGCCGTGTACACGGGCGACGTGGCGTCGTTCCGCAAGGTCGTGAAAAGCGTCCCGGTGCCGCTTGTAATAGCAGGGGGACCGAAGGCCACCACCGACTTGGAGATACTGGAGATGTGCGCCGGCGCCATGAAGGCAGGCGCAAAGGGCGTCACGTTTGGCCGCAACATATTCCAACACAAGAACCCGCCGGCTATGGTGCGCGCCCTGCACAGGGTGATATTTGAGAACAAGAGCGCCAAAGAGGCTGCAAAGGAACTTGGCTGAGCAGAAAGACCTGATAGTGAGGCCTACTGTATCAAAGGCAGGCCTTGACAAGTTTCTTGCAAAATTAAAGAGTGTGAGCATCATAAACGCAGACCCAAAGAGCATCGCAGGCAAGGCCTTTAAGACGATATACGAGTCGCAGGACGCCGACATGATAATCTGCAAGACGTTTGAGCAGATGAACTCTGCCAGGAAGACCGGCAGGCCTTACGGCTACTTCAAGAAGGTGCTCGGTAACGCCGACGTGAACGAGATAGAGAAGGCGTCGCAGGCCGGCGCGTCGTTTGTCATAGTTGACGCAAGCGACTGGAAGATAATCCCGCTTGAAAACATCATTGCAAAACTGCACAAGTCCAAGACCAAGGTCTACACGATGGCGGCAAGCGCAAAGGAAGTATCGACGATGTTCTCAGTACTGGAGCTTGGCGTCGACGGCGTGATACTTTCGACAGACAGCGAAGAAGAGGTGGAAAAAGCGAGCCAGCAGCTCTCCACCGCTAGGTTCCCGATAAAGACAGCCAAGATAACCGAGATAAAAGACGTAGGAACGGGCGAGCGCGTCTGCGTCGACACGGCGTCAATGATGGTCATGGGCGAGGGCATGCTGGTCGGGAGCAGGTCCAACTTCATGCTGCTTGTGCACAACGAGTCGGTGGGCTCGTCGTTTACATCGCCCCGGCCGTTCCGGGTCAACGCCGGCGCCGTCTACTGCTACACGATAACGCCTGACGGCAACACGCGGTACCTCTCAGAGGTAGAGTCAGGCACCGAGGTGTGGATAGTAAACAAGGAAGGCCAGACGAGGAGGGCGGTGGTGGGCAGGTCAAAGATAGAGACTCGGCCGTTATTGCTCATAAAGGCAGAGATAGAAGGCGAGAGCGGGACGGTGATACTGCAGAACGCCGAGACCATACGCCTGATAAGGCCGGACGGCAGACTCGTCTCGGTCACGGAAGTAAAAGTAGGCGACCAGGTGCTCGGGTTTGCAAAACCGGCTACCGGCCGGCACTTTGGCATGGAAGTGCCAGACGAGTACATCGTGGAAAAATAGTCAGACTGCAGACTCGATCTCTTTTTCCTGGACTAGGTTCAGGTCTCCGTCTTTGATGTCCTCGACGCGGGCTATGCGCAGCTTGAGCGACGAGGCAGTCTTTTCGTGCAAGAACGCGATGAGCGACCCCTTCTGCAGCTTCTCAAACTCGTAGCTTGCGATGTCCTTCTCCTTGACGCCGTTTTCGACAAGCGTCTTTTTCACGAGCTCCGCCAGCTGTCCGTCCGCCTTTACGAAAATGCCCTTTGAGGAGTTCATGAGTCTTTGCTTGCGCCATGCCATATATCGACTGCGGATTTTCTCTCCGGAGGAAAACACTGTACGCTCGTTCTCGAGCCGCAGAACCGTGCCAAGCTCAAAAAAGCGAGCTGAAAGTGCAGCAATTTTTCACCGCATGGTCTAGGACTCTAAAGCATCTTGGATATTGACAAACTAGGCAAGCGGTGCTCGTCATGCTCGCTCAGGAAAGGCAAATGGCAGACCGGGTCATCCTCGGAGACTGCAAGGCCGTGCTGCAAAAGCTTCCTGAGAATTCCGTGCAGCTCACGATAACCTCGCCGCCATATCGCAACGCGATAAACTACGGCATGCACGCTTCAGGGAATGGAGGTTATTACAGGGGTAACGCAGGGGTCGAGACTGCGCAGTACTTGGACGAGATGGCCGACATATTCGGCGAAAAAGTCTACCGCGTGACAAAGGACGGCGGCTACTGCTGCATAGTCATAGCAAACGAGGTCGTAAACGGCACGATACTACCCCTGCCGCACATGCTCCTGTCGAGGCTTGTACAACCGTTTGGCAAGTGGCAGCTGCACGAGGAGATAATATGGCACAAGGTTACCGGGGGCACGAACCGCTACGGCTCGTTTGTCATAAACCCCTACCCGAAATACTACCGGGCAAACATCATGCACGAGTTCATACTTGTCCTGAGAAAGGGCGACGTCGCAAGCGGGCGCAGGCGCAAGGAGGCGCTGCCTGCCACGCATGAAGAGTGGACAAAGGAGATAGCAAACTCGGTGTGGCACATAGCGCCTGTCCCGCCGGGCTACATCAACCACCCCTGCCCGTACCCGGAGGAGATACCGTACAGGCTCATGCAGGTCTACTCTTACAAGGGCGATGTCGTCCTGGATCCGTTCAACGGCAGCGGCCAGACCACCAAGGTCGCGCACAGGACCGGCCGGCACTACATCGGCATAGACATGGTCAAGGAGTATGTGCAGCTTGCAAGGTCGCGCATAGCCGGAGAGGCCCTGCACATACGGGAAGAGACGCTCATTGCAAGCTGGAAAAAGATCCGCTCACACTACAGGCAGAGATAGTTATATCCACGTTCGTGGCATAAGTGGCATGCCAGACTCGCAATCAATCCCGGAGCAGGCGCGTAGCCTGTTCAAGAACAAGAACTTTGCGTTCTTTTCGACGCTCATGAAGGACGGCTCGCCTCAGGTGTCGCCGGTCTGGGTGGACATCGACGGCGACGAAATAGTCGTCAACACGGCCGAGGGGCGCGTAAAGCAGAGAAACGTCTTAAGGGACCCACGCGTGGCGATATCGGTTGCAGACAGCGCCAACCCGTACACCATGATCGCCGTGCAGGGTAGAGTAGTCAAGCAGACGGCCGAAGGCGCCGACCAGCACATCGACCAGATGGCCAAAAAGTACCTTGGCATGGACAGGTATCCCGGCAGGGCGCCGGGCGAAAAGAGGATACTCTTGCGGATAAGGCCGGAAAAAGTGCACTACATGTCTTTCCAGCGCTGATCAGCTGGGCCGGGTATTCCGCTCTTTGAGCAGGCGCCCAAGCGCCTTCTGACGGATGGCAGTTTCCACATACTCGGCGTCGCAGTCGGTGCACACCGTGTAGACGGCCGCGCTGTCCTGGCTTGGCGTTATGACCTTCTCCCACTTTAGCGGGAACGACTTTTTCGAGCATATGACGCACGCCGCCTTGTCTTCAAGCGCCGACCCGTCGGCCCCCGTGTACATGGCATACATCTCGTAGCCGTCGTCCTGGAGGGGCTTCCACATGGAGGCGAACGATTCTATCGAGCTGCCGTCAAAGCCGAGCGCCTGCAGCCGGGATGAATGGTCGTCTAGCGACATCCTGACAGGTGGACTGGAAAGGAAATATTAACCATGCACGCCGTGCCGGCGACCTTTAATAGCTGCAGCTGGAATATACAATGTGTCAGCCGCCATGTCGTCTGATAAACGGCCTGCGGGGCACAGGTGCAACCTCTGCGGCAGGGTTTTCGAGAGCGCGGAGCTGCTGGAGGCGCACAAAAAGATGGAGCACGGCGAGGCAGCCCACCCTCCGGCGGGCGTGGGCTAAGTACATAAGTGCCTGTCATACCACATGATTACGTTGGCAAAAATCTGCGTTTCAATAGCCGAAGATAGCGTGGGAAAGGTCAAGGAGCAGATTAAGAGGGCGTTTGACGCCGGCGCGGACTTTGCCGAAGTGCGTTTTGACTACCTAAAGCCGGGCGAGGTGATGGCGACAGTCGACATCATCGGCGAGGACAGGGGCAGGTGCGTGTTCACCCTGCGGTCAAAGGAACAAGGAGGAAAGTTTTCAGGGACCGAGGAGGAGCGGATGCGCCTTCTGCGCAAGCTGGCAGAGGCCAAGCCTATGCTGGTCGATGTCGAGCTCCATACCCTCAAGGCAAACGACAACCTCGCCGACTACTTGGAGCTTGCAAGCATACCAACGATAGTCTCGTGGCACGACTTTGAAAAGACGCCTCCAAATGAAGAATTATCGTCTGTCATAACGGAGATGCGCATATTCAGCACGTATGTCAAAGTCGTTACAACAGCCAAGAGCATCGACGACTCGCTGCGGTTGCTGAAACTATACGAGAACGCGGTCGGCCTGCACCCGATAATATTTGCGATGGGCGAGGCAGGCATAATGACGAGGGTGCTGTCGGTCCTGTACGGGGCGCCCTATGCCTACGCAGCGCTTGAGAAGGCAGTCGCCCCGGGCCAGCTGACGCTTGAGCAGATGAGAAATCTATATGACGGGATCAAGGGCAATCGCTCTTGACTATGGAAAGGGCGCCTGCCAAGACCTACTGCATAATAGGCGACCCGGTGCACCACTCGCTCTCGCCGGGGATGCAGAACGCGGCGTTCAGCGCGCTAGGCCTGAACTGCACCTACATTGCGTTCCGGGTGCCACCAAGCGAGCTTGAAGCCTCCATGCAGTCGCTACGGTCGATAAAGATAGCAGGCTTTAACGTGACCATCCCACACAAGGTATCAGTCATGAAGTACCTTGACGAGCTGGACGCCACCGCGAAAAAGGCCGGCGCGGTCAACACCGTCAACAACATAGAAGGTGTCTTCAAGGGCTACAACACCGACATGCACGGCTTCATCGAGCCCCTGAGGAGGCGCAGGGTAGACTTTGCCGGAATGACAGTGCTCCTGCTTGGAGCCGGCGGCGCCGCAAGGGCCATAGTCGCGGCCCTGTCTGAAGAAAAGGACATCGCAAAGGTGGTGATTGCAAACCGCAACCAGAAAAAGGCGGCAGACCTTGCAAGGGCAGGCGAGAACCTCGGGCTAAAGTGCGAACCTGTGCCTTTTGACCACGTGACGCAAGTCTCGCCTGAAGCCGACATGATGGTGAATGCGACTTCGATAGGGCTCCAGAACGAGCCGTCGCCGGTAGACTCTGATCACATTAAAAAGGGAAGCGTCGTTTACGACATCGTGTACCGGCCGGTGGTGACCGATCTCATAGAGCAGGCCAAGCTTGCCCAAGCAAGCGTGGTATACGGGTACGAGATGCTGCTCGAGCAGGGCGCAAAGGCGTTTGAGATATGGACCGGCCTCGAGGCGCCGAGGGAAGCGATGAAAAAGAATCTTCTCGGGATATTCGGGGAGCCGACATGAAGGTAAGGGCGACGATGCACGGCGCAGTGTCCATAGTTAACGCGATAGCGACCGGCAACGGCTCGGCGCTTGGGATATCGCTTGCAGTCACCGCGGAAGCGGAGATGACCCGCGGAAAGGGTTTGCGATTTCTGACGGGTAGAAGCGACGACAGACTAGTAGCCAGCATCGCAAAAAACATACTGCCTGCAGGCACGCTTGAAAAGAACCAGGTGTCTGTCAGGGTGCGCTCCGAAGTGCCGATAGGCTTTGGCCTGAAAAGCTCCAGCGCGGTTTCAAACGCTATAGCCCTTGCGCTGAGCAGGCTCGTTAATGCCAAGATAGACGACATGGCGGTGCTTGACGCCGCCGTGAGGGCTTCGCTTGACGCCAAGGTCACGATAACAGGTGCCTTTGACGACGCGACTGCCTGCTATTTTGGCGGGTTCGTGGTCACGGACAACTATGCAAGGAGGCTGATAAGGCGCGAAAAGGCCCCCGACAACCTCTACGCGGTGATATTCCTGCCAAGGAACACGCCCCGGGGCGACGTGAGCAAGCTGCGCGACCTGTCGGATCTGTTCCTGGACGCCTACAGACTTGCCGAGGCCGGCGAGTACTGGAAGGCCATGAAGATGAACGGCGTCCTTGCGTCCGCGGCTCTGTCGTCAAACTACAAGCCGGTTCTGGCCGCGCTTGAAAAAGGCGCGCTTGCCGCCGGCACGTCGGGCAACGGGCCGTCTATTGCAGCAGTGGCGTACGAGGACGAGGTGGACGACATAAAGTACGCGTTTTCCAAGTTCAACGGCAAGGTGCTGGTGTCTAAGGTTAATAACCAGAAGGCAGTCGTGGAGGTCCTGTAGATGGCAAGCGTTGTTGTCCGCAAATCCAGGATATCCGGAAGCGTCAGGTGCCCGTCAAGCAAGAGCTACACACACAGGGCCCTTGCGGTCGCGTCGCTTGCACCCGGCCAGTCGGCAATAACAAACGCGCTGCTTGCCAGGGACACGCTTGCCACGCTTGCCTGCTGCAGGGCATTTGGGGCAGAGATAGACAGCAGGCGCGGGGGCAGAGCCGTGCAGGTCAGGGGCCGGCGCGCCTTTGAGCCACCGGGCAACGTCCTCAACTGCGAGAACTCGGGCACCACGATAAGGATAATGACTGCCATGTCCGGCCTTGCAAGCAAAGGATACGTGGTATTGACAGGCGACGACAGCCTGCGCCGGCGCCCGATGCAGCCGATACTTGACGCGCTCGGGCAGCTTGGGGTAGAGGCGCATTCAACAAAGGACAACGGCACGCCGCCGATCATAGTCAGGGGCGGCGGGATAAAGGGCGGGACTGCGCTCATTGACGGGAGCATTTCAAGCCAGTTCATATCGGGCCTGCTCATTGCAGGCGTATACGCAAACACGGAGATACTGCTCAAGATAAAGGGCGACCTCGTGTCAAAGCCGTACGTCAAGGCCACGCTTGCCACGATGGAGAACTTTGGCGTGAAGGTCGACCACGACGATAACATGCTTGAATACCGCATACGCAACGCGGAATACCGGCCGTCCAGGTTCGACGTTCCAAGCGACTTTTCGACTGCCGCGCTGATACTCGCCGCCGGCGCGCTCGCAGGAGAGAAGCTGAAAGTAAAGGGGCTCAACTTTGCGCTGCCGCAGGGCGACTCGTATATAGTGGAGATAATGTCTGCTATGGGCTGCAACATAAAAACAGACAGGCAGAAGGGCGAGGTTGTGGTACACGGGGCTGAGCGCCTCGACGGCGGCGAGTTTGACCTAGGGGACACGCCAGACCTTCTTCCCGTAGTGTCTATACTTGCGCTCAAGGCGGTGTCGCCCGTCAAGATAACCGGTGTCGCGCATGCCCGGGTCAAGGAGACCGACAGGGTCGCCAACATCGCTAAAGAGCTCGCAAAACTGGGCGCAAAGATAGAGGAGTTCCACGACGGCCTGCTCATCAGCGCGCCCAAGAAGCTGAAAAACGCGTCGCTTGAAGCATATGAAGATCACCGGCTGTTCATGGCCTTTGCGATAGCGGCCATGATGACCGAGAAATCCGTGGTCGCAGGCGCCGAGTCTGTCGACGTCTCGTACCCAGACTTTGTCCAGGACATGAAGTCCCTTGGCGCCAAGGTCTCGCCGGTGCCTGGCAGGGGATAACCAAAAGCCAATATATAGAACGGCTCCAAGTGTGCTCTGACAATGGGCGGAAACATTCTTGGCGAGCGTTTTGCCGCCATGAGCTTCGGTGAGAGCCACGGCCGCTGCGTAGGCATCGTGGTCGACGGCTGCCCTGCCGGCCTGCCGCTTGCAGAGGCCGACATACAGGGTCAGCTGGACCTGAGAAAGCCGGGCCAGTCTGCAGTCACCACCCAGCGCAAGGAAGAGGACAGGGTGGAGATACTGTCCGGCACATTCAACGGGTTTACCACCGGCGCGCCCATCTGCATGCTCATATGGAACAAGGACGCCGACTCGCGCTCGTACGAGGCGATAAAAAACACGCCACGCCCCGGCCACGCAGACTATCCCGCGCTCGTCAAGTATGGAGGCTTTGCTGACTACCGTGGCAGCGGGAGGTTTTCCGGCAGGCTGACTGCGACGCTTGTCATGGCCGGCGCGGTCGCGCAAAAGCTCCTGAAAACAACTCTTGGCATTGAAACCGTAGCATACACGTCGGAGATTGGCGGCATAAAGGCAGGCAACATCACAAAGTCAAACATCGCCTCAAGGTACTCGAACGACGTCCGGTGCCCCGACCTCGACGCGGCAGAAAAGATGAAAGACGCCATCCTGAAGGCCCGCAAGGACGGGGACTCGCTTGGAGGGGTCGTCGAGTGCGTGAGCACAGGCCTACCTGTCGGCCTGGGCGAGCCGATATTTGCATCGCTCGAGTCGGACCTCAGCAAGGCGCTTTTCAGCATACCTGCAGTCAAGGCGGTCGAGTTTGGCTCCGGCTTTGAAGGCTCCAAGAGGCGCGGCTCTGAAAACAACGATGTCTACTACCTTGAAAACGGCAAGGTGGTCACAAAGACCAACAATGCCGGCGGGATACTCGGCGGCCTCTCGACGGGCATGCCGCTTGTTCTGCGCGTGGGGTTCAAGCCCGCGGCCTCCATTGCAAAGGAGCAGGAGACGCTTGACATCTCAAAGAGCGCGCAGGCCCGGCTTGCGGTTCCCGGAAGGCACGACCCGTGCGTGGTCCCGAGGGCGCCTCCGATAGTCGAGTGCGTCGTGTCGATGGTGCTTGCAGACCACGCGCTGCGCGCAGGCATGATACCTCCAGTCTTGAAGGTGGGCGACGAGTGACCGTGGAGAAGAACGACGAGCTCGAGTCGCTCAGGTTAAAGATACGCGCGCTCACGTCGGAGATAATGTCCAAGGTCCACGAACGCACAGAGCTTGCAAGGCAGGTTGGAGAAGTAAAGGGCAGGCTTGGCATCGACGTCAAGGACGAAAAGGTCGAGCAGGAGATCCGTAGGCTTGTCGCAAGGCAGGCGCAGGAAGCCGGCATGGACAAGGAATTTGCGTTAAGGCTGCTGAACATTCTGCTGCAGGAGTCAGAACAAGTGCAGGCAAAGAGCCGGCCGCAGCAGAACCGCCAGACCCACCTTGCAATCTTCCGCAAGGCAAAGCAACTGGAAGCCTCGGGTAAGAGGATAATCCACCTTGAGGTGGGCGAGCCGGACTACCCCGCGCCGGCTCTGGTCGGTAGCGCGCTTGCTGAGTCGTTTGCAAGGCAGCAGTACCACTACACAGACACGCGCGGAATCCCCGCGCTCTTGGACGCCCTGGCAAAGAAGGCCGGCGTTGCACAAGACAGGATAATGGTGACGCCGGGCGGCAGGTTTGCAGTGTTTAGCGCCATTGCGGCGCTTGTAAAACCCGGCGAGGAAATAATCACCATCGAGCCGGCGTGGCCGGCGTACAGGGAATGTGCCGAGTTTGTCGGAGCGCGCACAAGGGTGCTTAAAACGACGATGGAAAACGCTTGGACGCCGGACATCTCCGAGCTTGCGTCGATGGTGAACGAAAACACCAAGATGATAGCGATAAACTACCCGAACAACCCGACTGGAAAGGTCGTCGACAAAAAGACGATGGATGCAATAGTGAGGCTTGCACGCGACCACCTGCTGTATCTCTTGAGCGACGAGGTGTACTCGGACTACTCGTTCGTGCCATTTGAGAGCGCGCTCTCGCACGACTATGAAAGGAGCATAGTCGTGTCCTCGTTTTCAAAGTCGTACGCCATGACGGGGTTCCGCATAGGCTACGCCGTGACGTCAGCAGACTCAATAAAACAGATGTCAAAGGTGCAGGCCACAGGAATAACAAGCGTGGCAGAGCCGGTGCAGCGCGCAGCCCTTGCCGCGCTCGGGAATGACGCGTCGGAAAACGTGGAACTCATGAAAAAGAGGCTAGAGTTTCTGTCGGCAAGGGTAAAGGAGATGTCGCTCCGGTTCGTCAAGCCGGACGGGGCGATGTACGTCTACCCGCAGCTGCCTGCAGGAGAGGACATGGACCTGATTGAAAAGCTGCTTGAAAAGGGCGTGGCAATTGCGCCGGGCAGCGGCTTTGGCGACTTGTACAGGCAGTTTGTGAGGATATCTGCGTGCAGGCCCGAGGGCGAGATGGCAGAGGGCCTGTCGATAATGGCACAGGTGCTCGGGCGAGGTAACTGAGATGCAGGTTGCAGTCGTGGGCGCGGCCGGCAAGATGGGCTCGTGGTTTGCCGGCTATTTCACCAGACGAGGATTCGCGGTCTCTACGTTTGACGTCAGGCCGGTTGCAGTGGCAGGCGCCAAGAGCGCGTCCAGCCTGCACGAGTGCGTAAGCGACGCAGACTTGGTGTTGGTGTCGGTGCCCGTGCAAAAGACTGCAGAGGTTGTGACAAGGTGCGCAAAGGAGATGAAAAAGGGGGCACGCCTTGCAGAGATATCGTCTGTCAAGAGCAAGACGCTTGCGGCGCTAATGGGCGTGCGAAAGGACGTGTCTGTATTGTGCCTGCACCCGATGTTTGGCCCCGGCGCGGACGCCGGCAAGAGCCTGAAGATGCTAATAGTCCCGGTCCGCGACAGGCAGGGCGAGAGCGAGGCGGCGCGCCAGTTGTTTCCGGAAATGTCGATAAACGTCATAGCAGACGCAAAGACGCACGACAGGTCGATAGCGGCCGTCCTTGGCTTGACGTACTTTGTCAACGTCGCGTTCGCCGGCGTGATGGCAAAGGAGGACCTGCAGGCCCTGAAGAAGGTCGGCGGCACCACGTTTGGCGTCCAGTCGACGCTTGCAGAAAGCGTCATGACCGACGAGCCCGAGCTGGCGACTGCCCTTCTGCGCGACAACCCATATGCGCGCGCCTACTTGGCCATGTACCTGAAAAACGCACAACAGATAGCCGGCGCAAAAAAGCTCGAGCCGGCGCTGAAAAAGATAAAGAGGGATCTGCAAAAGCAGGCGGACCTGCAAGAGTCGTACAGGCGTCTTTACGGCATGTTCCGGGACGGAAATAATACATAAGCGCCCCTCCATTGTAAGGCCATGACGCTTCTGTGGCGCGACCAGTGGCTCAAGCCCCTCACTGACGGCGACGCCGGCACTGACAGGTGCGCGCACTGCCGCAAGAAATTTGGCAAGATAGAGTTTGTCACCGCCTGCGACTTTTGCCAGATAGGCGTCATGCACGACGCGTGCGCCAACAGGCACATACTGTCAAGGCACAGGAAAGAGGTGGACGCCAAGATAGACTCACACCGCGACCGGCCGCTCCACGACTTCCAGTAAAAGTGTCAAAAAAGTTTGCGCTGCGCTCTTTTTAGAGACTCCTGCCAACATGCCTTAGATTGTCTGGAAAACTGTTCACGTTCAACGCAAGCTCGTTCACGCTTGACGCAGGCGTCGAGAGCCTGCTGAGAGAAAGAGGCGCGATAACCCTCGACTTTGGCTCGTCGGCCTACATCAACTCCGACCTCGTGCCACTCATCTTGGCGGACCTTGTGGAAAAGTCCTCCAAGCCTGCAAGCGACGAGCTGGTGGCGCAGCTGAGGGTCGAGATAGCCTGCGCAAGCGCCCAGGGCCAAAAGATGGCCGAGGACGGCGCAAGGTTTGCCCAGCAGCTAAAGTCTGCAAGCATGGAAATAGCCTCGCTCAAGGAGCAGCTTGCAGCGGCGGGCAAGACCATTGAATCGCTAAAGGCAGAAAGCGCGAGGCTCCAAGTGGCCCAAATGGGCGCCCCGCAGCCTGCCCTTGACAAGACGCAGTACGACAAGGTCGTGCGCGAGCTCCAGCAGCTAAGGGCCCAGAACGCCGAGGCGATAACCTCGCTCAAGGTGCTCGAGGACGAAAACGAGGAGCTCAGGGAAGAGCTGGACGCGCTCAGGGCGCAGGCAAAACCCGCGCCGGCGCCAAAGGCCAGCTGACTTTTTTAAAACTTATATAACCAATGGAAAGGAATTCACATCAATGGTCGAAAAGATGACGGCCGTCTGGCTGATTATGCTGACTCTCATCGTGTGCGCAGCCGTGCCGGGAATTCTTATCTATGTCACGACGCTGCCTCCGGCAAACCTGTTGACAGGCTTCCAGATGGCCGACAAAGTGGCTCACGTCATAGCCATCGGCCGCTAGCCGGCAACTCTTTTTAACTTTTTGAGGATAGGATTCTCATGGGTTTTGGGCCGTCAGAGGGCGCAGAAAAAAAGAAGCGCGTGGTATGGTCGATGATAGTGCTGGCTGTTGTCGTGGTGGGCGCCGGCGCGGCCACCATGTTTGTGACAGGATACTTTCGCGACCGGGATCCGATATACCAGTGCATAGGCGACCCACGGTCGCAACCTTTTCAGTTATCGGTGCCGGTGACGGTGACAGAAGACGGCGTACCTGTGCGCGTCCAGAGCGGAATAGGCATCACAGACGACTGCACCCTGCCGGTGCACACGCTTGAGCAAGGCGTAATACATGTTGCGTACACGGAGCCCTACCCGTTTACCCTGGGACACTTTCTCTTCAACTGGAAGATTGACCTTTCCGGATACGACACCGCGGTCTACGTCAACGGTCAGGAGCACACCGAAGGCCACTTTCTGGACATCATTCTTCGCGACGGCGACGAGATTCGCGTCGAGTTTACGAGCAGAAGGTAAAATAACACGCCCGCCCAAGTGCAGAAAGGCCGTTGAAAGAGATAAGGACAGAGATAGACATCGGCGCAAGCCCGCTTCGGGTCTGGCAGGTCCTGACAGACTTTGCCAGGTATCCAGAGTGGAACCCGCTCATCCGCCAGGTCGAGGGGCAGCCGGTGGAAGGGGCAAAACTGCGCATACACATAACCACGCCTGCCGGCGTCAAGCGCGAGTATTCTCCGAAAGTAACAAAGGTCGTTGCAGAGCGGGAACTGCGCTGGCTGGGCAAGATGCCCGGGCTCCTTTCAGGCGAGCACATATTCTCGATCGAGCCTGCAGGCGACAATGGCGTGCACCTTGTGCACCGCGAGGTGTTCGGCGGCCTGCTCACGTCGTTTTTCGGCTCCAGCCTAGACACCGACGTGAAGAAGGGCTTTGAGGAGATGAACGCGGCCCTGAAGAAGCGTGCCGAAGGGTAGGCCGGATACAGTTTATTTACGACTTTGACGCGCAGGTACCCGTGCCAGACTACTACCGGGAGCTTGGGCTGGTGCCAGGAGCGTCGCAGGAGGAGATAAAAAAGTCCTTCAGGGCGCTTGCGCTGAAATACCACCCTGACAAGAACAAGAACTCTGAAGAGTCCAAGCAAAAATTCATGAAAGTAGTCGAGGCATATGAAGTCCTATCAAATGAGCAGGCGCGCAAAAAATATGACGAAAACCCGTCATATGCACCCGGAAGCGTGTGGACGCCGCCGGCAGACTTTCGCACGGTCTATAGTTATGACGAAATAAAGAGACAATACCGGCAGACGGTCCAAGGCGGCATGTGGGACATCAGTGACGCGGCAAGCAAAGGAATGTGGAAGTTTACGATAGCGCTCTTTTGCGGGCTTGCTGCCATCGTCGCGTTTATCCTGCTTGTGCGCTAGTGCTTGTTGCGCCTGCGCCTGTGCTCTTCTTCCCTTGCCTTGTTCCTGTCGTAGGTCGAGTACCTGTAGGCAAAGAAGGCTCCTATGATAAAGCCGGGTGCCGAGAACATTATGAAAGACGAGTCGCCGGCGGAGGCGGCAAGCAGGAACGCGAGCCCGCCTGACGCAAAGGAGGCTATCATGAACATGAGGGTAACCTGTTTCTGAACAGCCAATTCATCTACCCTTGCAGTTTACGGTATAAGTCATTTTCTATCTCAAAAAGAATAAAAAGGGATGCGAGACAAGCGCCTGCTGGATGCGAATAATTGCAATCGGAAGCCGCGTGTTTGTGACCAGCTTCCAGCTCGCCGGCGTCAAGGGCGTCAAGGTAGAGTCGCCGGCAGAAGCTCTTGCCGAAATAAACAAGATGGGCGACACAAGCGATGTCGGACTTGTCCTTCTTAGCGACGATATCGGCAAGGAGATCCGCGTTCCGCTGACAAACCTGCGCGCAAAAAGGCCTATCCCGCTCATATTCGAGCTACCGTCTCCGGGCAGCAAGAAGGAGAAGGTCGACTATCGCGCGCTTCTCAAGCAGATCCTGGGCGTCTAGAGCAGGTACCTGGGTCCGCCAAACACCTTTGCTACAGTTAGCACTTTTGCCCACTCTTCAAGCGACTCGATGATCGCGCGGGCGTGGTGTATGCTTGTTCCTGCCGCTACGACGCCGTGGTTCTTTATCACGACCGCCCTTGCGCCTTTTGCAAACTCTACCGAT
>CAYXFY010000003.1:71863-73853 GCA_964464395.1 uncultured Nitrososphaera sp. | reverse complement strand
TACCGATACTGCCTCTGCAAGCTCTATCGAGCCGGACGGCCTGTTGTCGATGATGACGGGGTCGCCTACTACTATCTTGGCCTCCTCTATCACGTGCACAAAGCCAGAGGATATCGCGACGCCTATGGTGTAGGGGCTGTGGGTGTGGACGACCGCGTTGACGTCGCTTCGGACACCGTAGATCATCCTATGCATGTTGTGCTCGATACTTGGCTTTTTCCTGCCGGCCGGCTTTCCCGTGGCAAGGCTCACCCTCACAAGGTCGCCTGTCCGCAGCAAGTACCGCTGAGTATCGGACGGCGTTATCCACATGCTCTTGCCTGCCCTGACGCTGTGGTTGCCAGAGACCGGCGACGTGAGGCCTAAAAGATACAGGTCCCTGACACACCTGACAAGCTCGCCTTTTGCGTCCAACAGTGCTTTCATGCCGCCGGATTATATGAAGTGTTTTTCAATACATAATAGCGAGAACTGCCTATTTTTGCCAGTGAAGAGGGGGCTTGTGGCTGTGGTTGCAGGCATCGCTGTTGCGGCTGCAATCGCGGCGGGCATTGCGGCGTGGGAGCCCGCCGGAGGGCCGGGAGGGATAGGCGATCGCATTAACACTTCTGACACGATCTCTGCAGTCAGGAGCTCAACAGACCCGTTCGTGCCGATACCAGATTTAAACCTGCCCCGGATAAGCGACCCGTCGCTTGGGGTGGAAAAAGTCGTGGAGGGGCTGTCGGCGCCGACCAGCATGGTGTTCGTGGGCGACGACCTCATCATCACACAGAAGAGCGGCGGCGTCCGGCTTGTCATCGACGGCACGCTGCAAAGAGCGGCTGCCCTGACGTTCGATGTCGAGACTGCAAGCGAAAGGGGCCTGCTAGGGGTCGCATACGCAGACGCCAAGGCGTTCTTTTACATGACAGAATCGACAGGCCTTGACGTCCGCCACCGCGTCTACAAGTACGACCTGCAGGACGGCGCGCTTGTCAACAAGGTCATGATCATGGACCTGCCCGGGACGCCGGGACCAAACCACGACGGCGGCAAGATTTTGGTGGGTCCTGATGGATACCTGTACGCCGTCATAGGCGACTTGAACCGAAACGGCATGCTTCAGAACTATCCTGACGGGCCTGCGCCCGACGACACTTCTGTAATATTCAAAGTTGACTTTAATGGTAGTCCCGCCGCAAACGTTTTTTCAGGTGCCGAAGGGCTTGACAGCTACTACGCGTACGGCATACGCAACGCCTTTGGCATGGACTTTGACCCCGTGACAGACACGCTTTGGATGACTGAAAACGGGCCGAACGTCTACGACGAGATAAACGTAGTGAACCCGGGCTTTAACAGCGGATGGGAGCGCGTCATGGGGCCTATCTCAAGGACGTCCGCGACCGAAGGCGACCTCGTGATGTTTGAGGGCGCGCACTATGCCGACCCGGTTTTCAGCTGGCGGGAGCCTGTCGGGGTGACGGATATTGAGTTTCTCAATTCTTCCCGGATTGGCGAGAGCTATGAGAACAACATCTTTGTGGGCGACATCATCACCGGCCGCCTGTACTACTTTGAGGTAAACGACGCAAGGGACGGCTTGGTCCTTGGGGGCGGCCTTGCAGACCTCGTGGCAGAAAATACAGACGAGCTCTCGTCAATAGTGCTCGGAACAGGATTTAGGGGCATAACCGATATCGAGACGGGGCCGGACGGCTACCTGTACGTCCTCTCATACAGCGGCAGCGTCTACCGCATAGTGCCTGCCCAGTAGACTATTATGCTGGCGGGGGCTACAGCAGACAGGGTTGCTAAACAAGCTGCGGGACTCGCTCCAGCCAACCATGCAAAAGCTGGGCTCGGGCTTTGCTTCTACTGGGCTTTCTGCCAACTTTTGGACCGGCGTCGGGCTTGCTCTGGCGTTTGTCGCGGCAGGCGCGTACGCTTCGGCGCACGAGCTCTTCGGCATACCTGCCTGGATAGCGGCCATAGCAGGCGGCGTACT
>CAYXFY010000003.1:63492-71742 GCA_964464395.1 uncultured Nitrososphaera sp. | reverse complement strand
TTGTCGGCATAGCCTTTGGTGGCCTTGCAAACCCAGTCTGGGTCATGATAGCATTGGGGCTGTCGCTTCTTGTCAGCTACACGCGCGCCCGGGCAGAGTCGCTTGGGGTGGAGCTGAAAGGCATAGGCATTGGAGAGCGGGCAGAGCGCATGCTGATCTTGGCGATAATCGGCATGATACCTTTTGCAGGCGAGATGTCGTTTGGCGGCCAGATGAACTGGGCCGTCATAATCGTCTCAATAGTGGCAGGCATAACTCTCATCCAGAGAATAGCCGCCACTGCAAGCAAGCTGTAAAAAGAGTGGGATTACCAGAGCCTTCCGCCGGTTCTGCGCTCAGCCTCGGACCTCACTTTGACGATTCCGCGGTGGACGGCGCACGAGACGCAGTAGAACTTGACGTCGGTCGACAGAGGTATGTACGCGCCCTGGGCCTTGAGCTCCTTGGCAAGCGTCGGCTCGACAAGCGTAATCCTGCCTGTTACCTTCTTGGCCTTGTCGCGTGGCACAAGCGCGCCGCACTGGCTGCAATGGACTACGCCTGAGCTGCCCTTGCCGCCCTTGGAACGGCCCCTGCTCGCTCTCTTCTTCGGCATGCAAGTCGTTTGACTGCGCCATACTTTAAATCTTGTGATTCTCTGCAGGCCAAAAGTTGCGGGCGCGCTTGTCATAAAAAATTACCCCAAAAGCTTTTAGCTGCGAGCCGGTCAGCAGAACCAGGAGGGTAACGACGCCGCCTCTTGACCGCCATCCCAACAAGGTTTCAGAGGCGCGCGGTAAGCCCTTTTATTATCCGGCGCAAGATAACCCTCTTGCTTGAAGGCAGGCATCGCCTCTCACATAGTGCTTGACACGATAAAGACCGGCGACGGAGCCGTGGAAAGCCTCGGCGGGCCGGCCTGCTACTGCGGGATAACCGCGAGGCGCTTCGGGTTTGACGTGGAGCTTGCTACAAAAGTGGGAAAGGATTTTCCGGACAGCTACCGCAACATGCTGCGCGACAACAACATCACGTTGCACGACAGCAACATCGCAGCAGGCCAGACGACGCGGTTTGTGCTTGAACAGGACGGCGGGTCGCGGCGGCTGTCACTGGCATCGCGGTGCGTACCCGTTGCGGAGCAGGACATTTCAGCAATGAAAGTCGACTGCTGGATTGCAAGCCCTGTCATCGACGAAATACCCTCGCCGGTGCTGGAGGCCATCAAGAAAAACCGCGGGAAAAAGGACTTTGTCATGCTCGACCCGCAGGGGTACATGAGAAACGTCGGCTCGAACGGGCAGGTCACGCTAAAGGAATCCCTTGACCTGGACCTTGCAGGCATAACGGCAGTCAAGGCCGACGCGCAGGAACTTGGCGCGCTCACTGGCGGCCTGCAGGGCGTGGAAGGCATGAAGGCGCTCAGGGCAAGGGGCGTCGAGTTTGTGCTCGCCACCGAGCACAGGGTCATACACCTGCTCTACGGCGACATGCACTACTGGATAAAACTGCGCGACGTCGATACTCCTGACGCGACCGGCGCCGGCGACATACTTGCGTCGGCCTTTACGTGCGCGTGGATAAAGGAAAAAGACGCGCTCTGGGCGTTGTGCTTTGGGGCAGGGGCCCTTCGCGCCGCGCTCGAAACCGGCGAGACCGGCCTTGCCAAGATACCTTCAATGTCCAAGATAGAGTCAAGTGCCTCTTACTTTTACAACACCATGGGCTTTCAGGACGTCTGACCTAGCTTTAAATCAGGCGTTGCGTCTACAAAGGCGTTCAATGAGGGTAGCGCTCTGGGGCGTTGACTCGAGGGACGGCGCGCTTTTGTCCAAGATGAAAAGGACACTCGAGTCGCTCGGCGTCCGGTCGCAGATAATGAAGGACGACTACAAGGCGGCGTCTGAAGTCGACATGGTGCTTGTAGCCGGCGGGGACAAGGGCATACTGAACTACTTTCACAAGGTGACAGAAGCCTCTGCGCCGGTGCTTGGAATCTACGAGACCGACTCGACCGGCTTTCTTGCCCAGCTTGAGGTGCGCGACCTGGAACCGGCAACGCGCAGGCTCAAGCGCGGCGAGTACGAGGTGGACGAGGTTATGCGCCTCAAAGTCAAGGTCGACGGTAGGGAAGTCGAGCCGGCGCTAAACGACGTGGCAGTGTTCCCGGGCAAGAGCGCGACTTTGATGGAGCACGTCCTGAAAATAGATGGCAAGGACATCTGGCACGACCAGAGCGATGGCATCATCATTTCAACGCCAACAGGTTCCACCGCATATACGATGTCAGCCGGCGGTCCAATGGTGCTGCAAAAGTCACAGGTATTTCTAGTGGTTTCTGTAAACTCGCTTGACAACACGCGCAGGCCTCTTGTGGTTCCGAGCGGGGCCAGGATAGAGATTGCAGACATCACCAGCCGCTACCACTGCGAGGTGGTCCTTGACGGCGGCAGACGCGTGAGGATAAAGAACCTGCTAGAGTGCGCCAGGCACGAGCACCCGGCACGGCTTGTCAGGATGACCGGCGACCAGGCGGCCTCTCTCATGGCAAAGAAGGTGCACCTTGCAGAGGACATGCTCAAGATGCCTCCAAGCGCCAAGCTGATACTGAAAACGCTGGAATACGAGGGCGCGCTCAGCCAGAAGGAGCTTGCGTCAAGGACTATGCTACCTGAGCGCACTGTCAGGCTGTCGCTTTCGCATCTGATAGACGGAGGCTACGTCAAGAAAAAGACGTCTTTGCGCGACGCGCGCCAGAGGATATACGAGCTCAAGATCTAGCGGCCGCTTTTACAAAGGCTTCAAAGGCCTGCTCGGGCTTGCCCGGCCTGCTCGAAAACTCGGCATGGTACTGCACGGCAAAGTAGAACGGGTGCTTGGGTATCTCCAGTATCTCCATGCGTTTGCCTGAGTCAGAGTGCGCCGAAAGCGCCAATCCTGCCTTTTTCACGGCGCCGAGGTAGTTCTGGTTGAACTCGTAACGGTGCCTGTGACGCCTTCTTATTGTGCTGGAGCCGTACAGCCTGTGCGCAAACGTGCCGCTCTCGACTTTGATGTCGTGGCCGCCGAGGCGCATCGTGCCTCCCATGTCGTGTATGTTTCTCTGCTCCGGCATGAAATCGACGACGGGGTTTTTCGTGTGCACGTCAAGTTCCGTCGAGTTTGCTCCGGCAAGGCCGCACACGTGCCTTGCAAACGCCACTATTGCAAGCTGGAATCCAAAGCATATGCCAAGGTATGGTATGTCGTTTTCCCGCGCAAAGTTTGCAGCCGCGATTATACCTTCGCTTCCGCGCCTGCCAAAGCCGCCGGGTGCAAGTATGCCGTCATAGTCGCCAAGCGACGCGACCTTTCTCTGAGCGCCGTTCTCGAACTTTTCCGAGTCAATCCAGTCTATCTCTACTTTCTTTCCTATCTTGGCGCCTGCATGAGACAGCGCGTGATAGACGCTCACGTAGCTATCAGGCAAAGTCACGTACTTGCCCACTACTGCTATCCTGATGTCTCCCTTGTAGTTTGAAAACGAGTTTGCAATTCTCTTCCAGTCGCCCCACCGGGGCTTGCTCCTTTTCAGCGAAAGGCTCTTTGCAACCACCTTCAGCATGCCCTGGTCTTCGAGCACCTCGGGCACCTTGTAGATGGAAGGCGCGTCATGGCAGGAAATGACGTCTTCCTGGTTGACGCTTGCAAAGAGCGATATCTTGCGCCTTGCGTCGGGTGTCAGCGGCGTCTTGCACCTTACAGCCAGGATGTCCGGCTGGATTCCTATCCTGCGAAGCTCCTGCACGCTGTGCTGGGTCGGCTTGGTCTTTTGCTCGCCCACGACGTCCAGAACCGGCGCAAGCGTTACGTGTATGAAAAGTGTGTTTGACTTGCCCGCCTCAAGGGCCATCTGCCTGAAAGCCTCAAGAAACGGCAGCGACTCGATGTCGCCCACCGTGCCTCCGCACTCTACAACCATGACGTCGAGCTTCTCCTTTTCTGCAATCCTTTTCAGGTTGTCCTTTATGGCGTCAGTAACGTGCGGGATTATCTGGACGCACTGGCCAAGGTATTTCCCTTCCCGCTCGGCTTCTATCACGTCGCGGTATATCCTTCCGGTCGTGATGTTGTGCTCCTTGGTCATCGAAGCGTCGATGAAGCGCTCGTAGTTGCCGATGTCCATGTCGCACTCGCCGCCGTCGTCTGTAACGAACACCTCGCCGTGCGCGACCGGGTTCATGGTGCCTGCGTCATAGTTGACGTAGGGGTCTATCTTGACGCACGATACCTTGTAACCTGCAAGCTGGAGGAGTTTGGCAGTCGACGAAGTGGTGACGCCCTTGCCGAGGCCCGACATTACACCCCCGGTAACGAAAATGAACTTTGGCCTCGACTGCACATTAGACTTTTGAAACGCGCCTTTTTATTCCTTTTTGCGCTATCTTAATAAGAAGAAAATGAGAAGTAACGATGTTTTCTAAAACATGAGCGAAGACAGGCAGCGCGGCAAGTCGGCAATTGACGCCGCGCACGCAGACGCGTCGAGAGAGGACGAGGCCAAAATAGGCGCCAGGATATCTGAAATCTACAGCGTCGGCGCCGAAGAAGCTGTCGAGATCCATGCAAACTACCACGCAGAAAGGATCTTTGCAGGCCTTGAGCGCAGAGCAAGGGAGAACGGCATGACAAGGGAGGCTCTCTTGGAAAAGGTGGAGCACCTTGCAATTCAGGAAGCGGCGTACCAGGTGGCGACCGGCCAGCTTGCAGAAGCAGCGGCAGTAGACATTCTGTTTAGGAACCTCTACATCATGGAAAGCAACGGAAGCGACAACGACAGGTACGTCAACTTTTACGGCTGACCGATGTAGCCTGTTTCCCTGAAAAACTGCACAAGCCTTGCGACGTACTCGTTTTCAAGGTCAAGGCCGTAAAGCGCGTTTGCGTATTTCGTCTCCTTGACCCAGCCTATCTTTACGAGGTCGTTGAGGTTGCCCTTGATGTCGTCTCTTTTCAGCCCTGTTTTTTTGTGGAGCGTGTACAGGGTCGCCATCTTGTTCTCCTCCGCAAGCGCCCTGAGTATCTTTACCTTGCCGATGCTCCCAAGGCCCGACTCGATGGCTTCCTTTGGCTTCATTGCTTTATCCTGCCCAGAAGCACCGGCTCAAGCTCCGCAAGTGACGCGCCGTGCAGGCCTATCTCCTTTAATGAGCGCATCTCCACCAGCCTGCGGGCCTTAAGGTCGTCAAGGTAGTCTTCTACTTCCATCTTCTTTACTCCAAGCTGCTCTGCAAGCTCGGCCGCGTGCAGGCGTATGTCCTTCAGCTCGACGTACTGCTTTTTCTTGCTTTTCAGCGCCCTCACGAGTGCGACTAGGCTGATTACGTGGTTCTTTGACAGCTGCTCTATCTCTTCTGTGGTTATCGTCGGGCTTGTCTGTCCGTGTACCTTGCGGACGTGCTCAAGCGTGACGCGCTCTTCGCCAAGCGACTCGGCAAGGTTGCCGGCGTAAAGCAGAAGGTCTAGCGCGTAGCGCACGTCGCCATTTACCTCTGTTGAAGTGGTTATCTTGGCCACCTGGTCTATGACGTCTGAGCCTATCGTCCTTGGGTTGAACGCCTGCTCGCACCTGCTTGCAAGAATGTCGCTTGCCTGCTCCAGCGAATACTGGGAAAACGCCATCGGCACCCTGCCAAGTGTGCTCAGCTCCGCGGGGTCCAGTCTTGAGTAAAAGTCGGTGCTCCTTGCTATGAAAACGACTCCCTTGACGTTGCAGGGCTTTTCCGGCTCAAACTCGTTGAGCCGGGTCAGGTCGTAGACGAGGCTTGTGTCCTTGCTCGTCTTTATCAAGTAGTCTATCTCGTCCATGACTATCAGGGCGTACTGGTTATTGTCGCGCAGGTATCTGAGCAGATAGCGCAGCATCTCTTCTGCGCTCAGCCCCTGCGCCGGCAGGTCCGGCGCCAGCCGTTCGAGCAAGAATCGGTAGATGGCAAACTTGTTGCCACCTTGCAGTTTCAGGTTGATGTAAGCGGTCTTTAACTTGCGCCGGTTCTTTTCAAACTCTTCTTCTATAGTCTTTGTAGAGCGGATTACAGTCGTGGTCTTGCCTATGCCGGCCACGCCCACCACCTGCAGTATCGTCAGCGGGAATTTGTCAGGGTCTCCTGCGGCGCCGGCGAACACGTGCAGTATCTGCTTCACCTGTTCTTCCCTGTGCGGCAGCTCCTCAGGGACGAACCGGGGCGACAGCTTGGACCTATCGAGGAATATCGCGCTCTCGGGCATCGCTAGTATCTGGCGGTCGCGTCGATATATATCGATATAGAATTAATAGCAGCAATCACGTGCACAGTTTTGCATGAGCAGGTTTGCCAAGTCGGGCGACACCATAGAGAAGCTGGTCGAAAACTCGTTCAAGGCAATAGACGAGGGCGCCTACGACATGAAGCGCGAGGTATCGCACGACGCCCTCAGCCTGAAAAAGACCATACTTTCCTGCCAGCACGCCCCGCTCGTAACCGAGGTCAAGTTCTCCTCGCCTTCAAGGGGTGAGATCCGCAACTTTGGCACGCCATCGGAAATTGCGCTTGCGATGGAAGGGGCCGGCGCTGTTGCGCTTTCTGTCCTGACTCAGCCGCACCTGTTCGACGGCTCGGTGCAGAACCTGCTTGCGATAAGAAAGGCAGTCGCGATACCACTTCTTATGAAGGACATCGTCGTAAGCGACGTGCAGATTGACGCCGCAAAAAAAGCAGGGGCTGACTGCATACTGCTCATAAAGGCGGTGTTTGACCGCAACCTGGCAGAGTCCGGGATAGACGAGCTTTACGGCCGCGCCGTCAAGCGAGGCTTGCAGGTGCTCGTTGAGGCGCACAGCAGCCAGGAATACGCAGAATGCCTAAAATCGCGCTACGAGCTTGTCGGCATAAACAACCGCAACCTGTCAGACTTGGCAGTGGACATCAAGAACACCGAGCGCCTGATAAAGGAGCACGGCAAGGGCTCAAGCGTGATAATAAGCGAAAGCGGTATCGCCAAGCCTGCGGACATTCAGTACCTGAAAAAGGCCGGCGCCGACGCTTTTCTGGTCGGAACAAGCATCATGGAGACCGGAGACATCGGCGCCAAGGTGTCAGAGCTCTACCACGCCCTGTGAATATTAATAACCCTTGGACAATACCGGTTTTGGCAATGCTTGGCAGCTATCCCGTCCAGGGCAAGTTCGGCAGGTACGGAGGCAAGTTCATCCCGGAGACGCTAGCGCCAGCGGTAAGCGAGCTTGAGGCGGCCTACGAGAAGTTCAAGAATGACCCAGAGTTCCAGCAGGAACTGCATCACTATTTGACCAAGTATGCCGGCAGGCCGACTCAGCTGTACTTTGCAAAGAATTTGACAGAACACGCAGGCGGCGCCCGGATATTATTGAAACGCGAAGATCTGCTGCACGGCGGCGCGCACAAGACAAACAACACGCTCGGGCAGGCCCTGCTTGCAAAGCGGATGGGCAAAAAGAGGGTGATAGCAGAGACCGGTGCAGGGCAGCACGGGGTCGGGACCGCGATAGCGTGCGCGATGCTCGGGCTTCCAGCAGAAGTCTACATGGGTTCCAAAGACGTCGAGCGCCAGAAGTTGAACGTGTTTAGGATGGAACTACTCGGGGCAAAGGTGCACCCAGTCGATTCAGGCAGCAAGACGCTAAAGGACGCCATAAACGAGGCGATACGGGACTGGATATCAAACGTCCATGACACTTACTACCTCATAGGCTCAGTCGTCGGACCGCACCCCTACCCGATGATGGTCCGAGATTTTCAGAGCGTAATCGGAAGGGAAGTGCGCCAGCAGATGCAGCAGGAGTACGGAAGGCTGCCTTCTGCCATAGTCGCGTGCGTCGGGGGCGGGAGCAACGCCATGGGCTCGTTCTATCCCTTCGTTGACGACTCGGACGTGAAACTGGTGGGCGTTGAAGCCGGCGGAGAAGGAGTCAAGTCGGGCAAGCACTCGGCGACCCTTTGCGCGGGAACAGAAGGCGTGCTCCACGGCATGTTCACCTACCTCTTGCAGGACAAGCGCGGGCAGGTGTCAGACACGCACAGCATCTCTGCAGGGCTTGACTACCCCGGCGTAGGACCCGAACACTCGATGCTAAAGGACGCCGGCCGCGCCACGTACGTCGCGTGCACGGATGACGAGGCAGTCGACGCCTTCATGACGCTCTCAAGGCTTGAGGGCATAATCCCTGCGCTCGAGTCTGCCCACGCAATCGCCCATGCGATAAAGATGGCAAGA
>CAYXFY010000003.1:62675-63482 GCA_964464395.1 uncultured Nitrososphaera sp. | reverse complement strand
TGGGCAACGACGAGATAATAGTGGTGCCGCTCTCGGGGCGCGGCGACAAGGACGTCACCGTGGTCCAGGACTACCTGAAAAAGAAGGGCAAAAGAAATGCGAGGAAATAGGATAGACGCGCGCTTTTCCGCGCTCGCCCAGAAGGGCGACCGGGCGCTTGTCTGCTACGTCGTGGCCGGCTACCCAGACATCAACGCGACCGCAAAGGTAGTCGCTGGCGGCGCGGACGTCATCGAGCTTGGGATACCGTTTTCAGACCCGATTGCAGACGGGCCGACGATACAGCAGGCGTCGCACGCAGCGCTTGAAAAAGGCATGACGCCGGACAAGGCTCTTGCAATAGCCAAGACAATACGCAAAAAACATCCGGACCTGCCGCTTCTTGCGATGACTTACGCAAACATCCTGGTACGCGCAGGCATGGACAACTTCATGGACAGGGCCAAGTCGTCGGGGATAGACGGCTTTATCCTGCCGGACATGCCCGTCGAGGAGGCCGGCGACTACCTGAAGGCGGCGCGTGAGAGGAACCTTGCCACCGTGTTCCTGGCGTCGCCAAACACGGCGGAGCAGAAACTGAAGGAGATAGTGGAAAACTCGACCGGCTTTATGTACCTGGTTTCGGTCTACGGAATCACCGGCGCGCGCAAGAACTTTGAAGACTATACCACAGACGCAGTCAGGCGCGCCAAGCAGTCTGCGGCCGGCAGGATTCCTGTGGGCGTGGGCTTTGGCATAAGCAAGCCCGAGCACGCCCGGTTCATAAAAAGCGCGGGCGCGGACGCCATCATCGTAGGGCGCGCGATT
>CAYXFY010000003.1:60469-62665 GCA_964464395.1 uncultured Nitrososphaera sp. | reverse complement strand
CCACGGGGCAAGATGTCATCGAAGCTGAAATCGTTTGCCGCGTCGCTCAAAAAGGCGCTCAGGGCATGACAAGGCCTGACTTGTCTTTTGCAAATAGTATGTTGTTGAGCGTCACCTGGTAGCGCCTGCCGTCATGCTCGACTACGACCTCTATGTTGTCCAGAGACTCTGAGGCATGGTCGCCTTCCAGCTTCTTGATGGCGACGTGTATGGCCTCATGCGACACGAAGGCTCCCATGAAAGATTCCATTTCAAAGAACCCGCCTTTCCCCACCTTAGCGTCCTGCTCGGACTGCATGATGACCATCGTCTCGCCGTGATACGTGAAGGAAAAGTGCGGCGAGCCGTCTATCGAGCAGGCAAGGGCAAAATCGTTTATCGCCACGGGCTAGTTGTCTGTGCGTTGTAACTTAATCCTTTTCGCTGTAGAGCAGCTTCAGCTCGTCAAAACTGAGCTTCGAGCCGGATTCCAGTTTTTTCCTTGCTGTCTCCTTGACCTTGAAAAGCGCGTCGCTTGGAAGGTTGTAGCCGTACTCTTCGCGCTGCTTCTTCCTCATGGCAGACATCTCGTCAAGGCGCGCGTTTATCTCCTCAAAGCGCTTTGCTATCTCCCCGTATGCTGTAAGGCATTTTTCGCGCTCGGCCATAAGGGCGCGCTTGCTGTCGTAGAGTTTGTCAAGTTCGGCATTTTCCTGCGCCATCTTGGCGCGCAGCGCGTCGCATTCCGCGTTGAGCGCCCTGACGGATTCGCCTATCTTGGCAGACTCTGCCCCAAGCGCCGCGTACTGTTCGTGGATGGTGCGAGTGGCCTTGATGGCCTCTATCTTCATCGACGCGTCCTTTATCCTTGACAGGATCTCGTTCTTCTCGCGCTCTCCCTTGTACTCCTTGTTGTCTATCAGCGCCTGATTCTTTGAGACGACTGCCTGCAGGTCCTCTTCGGTTTCCTTTGGCAGGCGCGCCTCCATGATGCTCAGAAAGTTCTTTGACTGCGACATCTTGTCGCTTACCGCGAGCAGGTCTGCGTTGTGCCTGTCGATTTCCGACCTAGCCTGCTTGAGCCTTTCGACCGCGGAATCATAGGCCGACTTGTGCTCCTTGATGTTGAGCGAAATCGCGTGTATCTTGTTCCTGTCGATGTCGACGATTTTGTCCGTCGACTCTTTCAGCTCGGAACCGACCTGGCGCTTTAACGCGACAAGCTCATCCCAACCCATCGAGCCTGTTCCCGAGCTGTCAGACAAACTGGAGAAAATACGATCCGACTCATTATAAAAATATACCAGCGTCGGGACTCTAGTAGACACATTCGCGCTTGTCTGAAAAGCGCCGACATGCACGAACGCGCTATGCGGAAACCAGATAAAACCAGCATCCTTCTATCTTGACGAATGCCGATTTCAGGACATAGCTAAGCAGTACCGTGTGGCGAAATCCACCAATTACATGCGGCGGGACAAGCTTTCAGGCGATTTTTTGTTCACGACAATCATTTTGCTCTTTGGCAATTGCAGATTTTTTCGTTCTGGAGGCATTTTTTGAGCAACTTTACACTCGTTTCCAACCCAAAAGCTCGAAAATCGGTCTTTTTGGAGCTATTCTTATATCCAAGAGCGCTTGACCCAAGCACGTTGGCAACACAAGGATACTGTGTAAAGTGCAAAGCACCTAGGGAGATGGCGGGAGAGAAGCAAGTCGTCATGAAGAACGGACGCAACGCAACCACCGGAACATGCACGGTCTGCGGGACCAAGATGTTCAAGATCGGTGGCGGCGGAGGCGGTGGCAAGGCCAAGGCGAAAGCCAAGGCAAAGCCCAAGAAGGCCGCAAAGAAGGCCAAGAAGGGAAAAGGAAAGAAGAGAAAGTAGGCTTGCCTAGGTTGTCCGGGGGCAAGTCTCCCGGACGTTTTTTCTATGTTTGATGACACCCCCTCCCCCCAGAGTGTGCTACTTGTTAAATACCCGCGGCGATTGCTTATCTGCAGAAATGACCGAATCCAAGAACGTCGCAGAACTGGAGATAGAGGACCTGGAAGGAGTGGGTCCGACGACTGCCCGCAAGATGAGAGAAGCCGGCATAAGCTCTGTCATGGAGCTGGCAACCGCTGTCGCCGACGAGCTTGCTGCAGACCTTGGCGGATCGAAGGAGACTGCGACCAACTTCATCATGGCGGCACAGAAACTGCTCCGGGAATCC
>CAYXFY010000003.1:17995-60446 GCA_964464395.1 uncultured Nitrososphaera sp. | reverse complement strand
ATTGGACAACGAGTTTACGACAGCAGACGTCGAACTTGAAAAGAGAAAGTCGCTTCTGCGCTGCACGTCCGGCGCAAAGGTGCTCGACGAGCTCCTCCTTGGAGGCATCGAGACTCAGGCCATAACCGAGTTTTACGGCGAGTTCGGCTCGGGCAAGTCCCAGATATGCCACACGCTTTGCGTCACGGCGCAGCAGCCACCAGAGCAGGGCGGCCTTGGCGGCGGGGTCATACTCATAGACACCGAGGGCACGTTCAGGCCCGAGAGGGTTGACCAGATAGCAAGGGCAAGAGGCTTTGACTCTGACGAGGTTCTCAAGCGCATAGCCATATGCAAGGCATACAACTCGAGCCACCTTGAGCTGATAATTAAGTCGATGGGCAAGTACATCGACGACTTCAAGGCCAAGATGATAATAATCGACAGCATCATCTCGCTGCACCGCGCAGAGTTTGCCGGCAGGGGCACGCTTGCCGACCGCCAGCAGCGCCTAAACGGTATCATGCACAAGCTGGTGAGGATAGCCGAGATATACAACGTGGCAGTCATAGTCACAAACCAAGTCCAGTCCACGCCTGACACGTTCTTTGGAGACCCTACCAAGCCCGCAGGCGGCCACGTAATAGGCCACGCCTCTACTTACAGGATATACCTGAGGAAGGCCGGCAACGACCGCGTCGCCAAAATGATAGACTCCCCCTACCATCCATACTCAGATGTCAGGTTCACCGTGAACGAGAAGGGCATAGACGACATCGAGGAGTCAGCAAAGAAGAAAAAGTCAGAGGACTAGAGGAATTTTTTCTCTGCCTCTGACAGCTTGCCGGGGTCGCCGCAGCTCTTGACGAGCTGCGCCAGCTTTTCTCTGGCCCTTCCGTCCTTTATCGCCTGCCGCGCTATCACCACGCCGTCCTTCAGATCTTCTGAAACCTTGGCCACGACAAGAGCCGCGGCCGCGTTCATCACTGCCATGCCCTCCTTTTCCCGGGGTGCCTTACCGTAAATTACTTCAAGAGTGCTCTTTATCGAGTCGTCCCGGCTGTTCACCACCAGCTGCTCTGCCCTTGCAGTCTGGATACCGAGCACCTTCGGACTAAGGCGCAGGCGCTTTGTCTTGCCGTCTGTCACCCAGATTATGTCGTTTTCGCAGGTGTTTGATAGCTCATCAAATCCGTCAGCAGCGTGCACAATTATAGCCTCGCCGACGTAGCTTGCCGCCACTTCCGCAAGTGTCTCCATTAGAGAAGGCTCGAACACGCCTATCACCTGTCCGGTTATGTTCGTGCACGGGTTGCTCAGCGGCCCGACCAAGTTGAAGACTGTCCTCACGCCTATGGCCTTTCTTGCCGGGGCGACGTTTTTCATTGCAGGGTGGAATGCCGGCGCAAACAGGAAACCGATGCCCGTGTCTTCGATGCACTTTTGCACCTTCTCAGGCGGCGCGCCGAGGTCAAGGCCAACGTATTCAAGAAAGTCCGCGCTCCCGCAAAGGCCGGACACTGACCTGTTGCCGTGCTTGGCAACCTTTGCACCGCCAGCGGCCGCTATCACTGCGGCGGCCGTGCTGACGTTAAAAGTCCTGATGGAGTCGCCGCCCGTCCCGCACGTGTCTACAAGCGGACCTGAAACACGGGGCGTTATCCTTGTAGAATGGCTCCTCACAGACTGGAGTATCGACTTTATCTCTGCAGGGGTTTCGCCCTTCATGGCAAGCGCGACAAGAAATGCCGCGATTGCAGATTCCGGCGCTTGGCCGCCGAGTATGACATCAAGCGCGTTTGACACTTCTGTTTCTGACAGGTCGGACCTTGCCACCAGCCTGCGTATAACAGGTCGCAGGTCTGCCTGCGGGCCGGTCATTTTTTCACCAGCGACATGAAATTGGCGAGGATCTTGCGCCCCTCGCCGGTCAATATCGATTCGGGGTGGAACTGGACGCCCTCTATTGGGTATTCCTTGTGCCTCACGCCCATTATCTCGCCGTCGTCTGTTGCGCGGGCAGTCACCTCGAGGCAGCCAGGCATCGTGTCCTTGTCTGCCACAAGCGAGTGGTATCGTGTTGCCCGAAACGGGTTGCTCACGTCTGCAAAGAGCCTGTCCTTGCCCTCCTTGTACTCGATTACGCTAGTCTTGCCGTGCCTGACCTTGCCTGCGTTTACCACCTTGCCCCCGAAGGCATGGACGATGCCCTGGTGTCCTAGGCAGACTCCAAGTATCGGGGTCTTGGGGCCCAGTTTCTGTATGACGTCAGTGCACACGCCAAAGTATTTGCGGTCAGCAGGGTGGCCCGGCCCGGGCGATATCACGATGCCGTCGGGCTTCATCCTCTTTATCTGCGCAAGCGTGACCTTATCGTTTCTGACTACCACAGGTTCGGTATCCATCTCGCCCAGGAGCTGGGCTATGTTGTATACAAACGAGTCGTAGTTGTCTATGACGAGGATCTTTTTCTTTTTCGCCAAAACCCTTACCTTCGGTGGAGATTCAGCTACGTGCCGGCCCTTGCCAAAAGCGACCGCCTCTGTGCATGTCCCCAAAACCAAAAACGCTCTGTTTGTATTTAAATCTAGTGCGGTCTTGCGAACTGCAGTACGTCTCTGGTCCCGGATTTACGAAGATATATAATGCATGGGTCACGATTTCAGCTCAACCTTACAGGAGCGAATGGCTTTGGTCCGGATTTTCATAAACGGTTACGGCAACATCGGCCGGCGCCTTGCGTCAGCGCTATCCGCCGACAAGGAGATCCAGTTCGTTGGAATTGCGAAATACACCGTAGACGACAAGGTGAAGGAAGCGCTGGACAACAGGTACGGAATCTACGTGCCTGACGAGATGCTTTCCGCGTTCAAGGAGAAGGGCTACGGCGTGACCGGCACTCTAAAGGATGCAGTTGCCGCGTGCGACCTGGTAGTAGACGCGGCTAAAGAAGGCGGCGGTTACGCAAACAAGATGGCGCTCTACGAGCCGATGAAAAAACCGGCGATATTCCAGGGCGGAGAGGACAGGCACGGCGAGCAGGCAGTAGCAGACATGATACACAACTCGCGGGTAAACTATGCAAAAGCAGCAGGCAGAACCTACGTCATACAGGGCAGCTGCAACGTGTCAGGCATGGGCAGGATAATGCAGCCACTCATAGAAAAGTTTGGTCCCCGCATAAAGCGCTATGACGTGTCGCTCATACGCAGGTGGGCAGACCTTGAGGACACCAAGCCGGTGAAGGACTCTATCGAGTGGGACAGGCACCCGCACCATCAGGACGACGTCAAGGACTTTATCCCAGACGCAAACCTGTACGTGGACGCCTTCAAGGTGCCGTCGCGCATGATGCACCTGCACCACATGATCATCAGGTTCGACAAGGCGCCAACAAAGGACGAGATACTGGAGTGCTACCGAAAGGAGTTCGGCGTAGCCATCCTGAACTCCGCCAAGGGGACCGCGGACGTGCGCAAGAAGGCGATGGAACTTGGCTTTGCACACGGAGACACCAACATGGTGCACGTGCACGAGGACATCCTGCGCGTGCAGGAAGACACCGTGAAGCTCGGATATTCTGACGACCAGACGGGAATGGTCATACCCGAAAACCACCTGCTCATCCAGTCGATGGTGTTCAAGAGGCCGAGGGACGAGGCGCTTCAGCGTACTGATAATCTTTTCCAGATGAGCAAGAAGCGCAAGATACTGGAACAAGAGTTCAAGTAAACACAGGCCCCGCCCTGCGCGTTCGCAGACCTTTGCAGGGACAGGACCTGCTAGACTGACTGGTATCTATCAGTTGGCAGGCGCGGACTATAAGCAGAACGTGTACAATGCCGTGCAGTTTTCATTCGGGTTTAAACCCGCAGCTCTGGTTGATTCGTTTGTTGACGGCGTAGTAGGCCCACGCAAGCAGGGCGATGCCGACCAGCCTGAGCGGGATCTGGTACTGGGCAAAGATGCTGGTAGCAGCCGCGCCGGCGACTCCGAAAGTCGTGACGAAGAAAAATCCCGCCGACGTGCAGCCTGCACACGCGCTCGTGACCACACTTAAAGTCGAGCCGGAAAATAACGACGCGCCCAGCTTTACCTTTGAGTTCCGGAACACGTAAACATTCATGCTGACGACTATGCCGAGCAACACCGACGTGATGACTGAGAGGATAAATCCGGCGACTGCGTCGCCCGGTATGTAAAAGGCAAGCACCGGCTCGAAAAACAAGAGCTGGTCAAGCCAGTTGAAAAGCGTCCAGAACCCGACGGCAATGGCGGCTGCTAGCGCCGCGTAGGGCTTACTTGCAAAAACCATCCTGAACGCCATCATGCCTGCCATGCCTATGCCAACTTCTTGTTAATGACCGTCTTGAAGGACGTATAGGGCTGCGCGCCGCGGACTACTTCGGCATCACTTCCGTCGTTTTTCATGATTATGAACGACGGCGTCCCTGGGAATCCCAAAGACAGCGCGAGGTTCAGGTCGTTTCTGATGTACTGTTCATACTTTTTGGAGTCTAGGCACGCGTCAAACTGTTCCCTGTCGAGGCCTATCTCCGACGCAAACCTCTTCATGTTGTCTGCGCTTGCCCAGCCGGAATTCTCAAAGCCTTGGTTGGCGTACAGGTGGTCGTGAAACTCCCAGAACTTGCCCTGCTCGTGCGCGCACATTGATGCCATCGCAGCTGTCACCGAGTCGGGACCGAACACCGGAAAGTGCTTGAACACGATGCTTGCTCTGCCCTGCTCTATGTAGTCTTTGTATATCTGCGGCTCTGTCTGCGTGGCAAAGCGCCGGCAGTTGGTGCACTGAAAGTCAGAAAAGTCTACGATGGTTACTTTTGCTTCCGGGTTGCCCAACACCGGCGCGCCGGCTCGCACAAGGTTGGCTGCAGTAAACGCGAGTGTTTCCTGAGCCGGCGCAGAGGATTGCCCGTTTTGGACCGGCGAAAAATTATCTGAAATGGGGTTGGCTCCTGGAGTCCCGAATACCCCTGCGATGATCGCTGCTATGACGGCCGCGGCGCCCACTCCAGCATAGATGGCTTTTCTGTTCCCTGTCTTGCTCAATCGTTCCTTTCTCGTGCCAAAACTGCTTAAAACCCTTCTGTGCAACGGATAAAGAAAGCCTTGAACACGCCATCCAGAAGGATTCAAATACCGCGAAGGTCAATTCAGGCACGTTTGAACAAACTGGAGTCACGCAAGGAATGCGCCCTGTGCGGCACGACGCTACCAGTAGGCACGGTGGTCAGCCTGTGCGGCGAGTGCATGAAGATAGCCGACTGCGCATGCGGCCTTGAGAAACTCCACGATTAGCTACTCTACCATTTTCAGCGTGTCTGTAATCGTTATGATCCCGATGACGTTTGCCTTCTCGCTCACAAGCACGCACCTAGTAAAACGCACCAAGGGCACGAGCGCCTTTGCCGGCGTCAAGACGTCGACCTGCGGCGGCGGGGACTCCATGACTTGGGACACCCTTACGTCCTTCAGCTCCATCTCGTCCTTTTCAACCATTATCTTGGCAAGGCCGTCTTCTGTCAGAATCCCGACCACTTTTGAAGCGTCAAACACCGGTATCTGGCTGATAGAGTTCTTGCGCATCAATTCAATGGCTTTGTGCAGCCGCTCGTCTTTTTGCACGTAGATGAGGTGCCTGCTGCAAATGTCGCCGGCCTTCATCGACGTCTTGCCCTCAAGCGACCCGAGCACTTCAAAGATCTTTCGTGCAGTGTCGTAGCTTGGCTTGCACCTGCCCGATTCTATCTGGTTTATCATCGACGTGCTGACGCCGGTGAGCGACGCCAGCTTGCGCTGCGTTATTCCGAGCCTGACGCGGGCCTGCTTGATGTACTCGAGCCTTGGAAGCAAAGCATGTCTTCTTTGCGTCAAGAACTTAAATAGGCTTGCGAATGCAGGGCGCCAAAACCATAAGTATTCAGGCTCATTCCTTACCTGCAGATGGGCAACTTTTACCTTGACCTTGAGACGACGGGGCTCGACCCGCTCAAGGACAAGATAATCACCATACAGTTCATGGAAATAGACAAAAACACCGCCGCCAAAAAGGGGGAGCTCCGCATACTGAAAGAGTGGGAGTCAAGCGAAACGGAGATCCTTTTGCAGTTCATATCAGAATCGAGGATAGCCGACCCCTACCCGTTCACGTTCGTGCCTGTAGGCTACAACCTTGGCTTTGAGCACAAGTTCCTGCTCGAACGCTGCAGGGCAAACGGCCTTCCGCCCGTGGACATACTGAACAAGCCCTTCATAGACCTGAGGCCGTTTGGCGTGGTCATGAACGGCGGCGAGTTCAAGGGCTCGGGCCTTGACAAGATAACCGGCAAGCCGCACGACGGAAGCATCATCCCGGCGTGGTATGCGGAGAAAAGGTATACCGAGATAGAGAACTATGTAAGGGTGGAGGCAGAGGAGTTTGTAAGGGTCTGTTCGTGGCTGTACAAGGAGCTCCCCCTTATGCTTGCCCGGTTCAAGGCAGAAAACGACATCGGCTAGCGCGCAAAATCACGTAGTTTTATATTATCTGCTTGCACCGTTTTTCAAGTACTCGCATGGGCGGCACAAACGACGACAGCAAGTGGGACTCGGTCAAGCGCTACAAGCTGACCAAGATGATAAACGAGCTGTCCAACATATCTGGCCACGGCACGGAACTAGTCACGGTCTACGTACCGCCACGAAGACCTATCTTCGACGTGATAGGCCAGCTGAGAAACGAGGCCGGCACGGCGTCTAACATCAAGTCCGACCTGACAAGGACGCATGTGCAGGACGCGCTGAGCCGGACTATGGAGCACCTGAAACTCTTCAAGGACACGCCGGATAACGGGCTTGTAATATTCTGCGGCGCCATTCCAAACGACAAGGGCATAGGCAGGGAAAAGATAGAGCTTTATTCAGTCATTCCGCCCAAGCCCGTCCAGATAAGCCTGTACCGGTGCGACGACCACTTCTGGACGGACCACCTCAAGGACATGCTAAAGGACGACAAGGTCATAGGGATTCTTGCCATCGACACGACTGAGGCCGGCCTCGGAATTCTGACAGGCGACAGGTGGGAGACTGTGGACACGCTGACTTCTGGCGTGTCTGGAAAACACAGGCAGGGAGGGCAGTCGGCCCGACGTTTTGAGCGCCTGCGCGAAAACGAGCTGAACGACTATTACCACAGGGTCGCAGACCACGCCAAGGCCGTTTTCATTGACCAGTACCCTGTCAAGGGATTGATAGTCGGCGGCCCCGGTCCTACCAAGGAAAATTTCTTGAAGGAAGAATACCTTGACTACAGGCTGCAGAACAACATCATGGCAACGCTCGATACGTCGTATTCCGGCGACGAGGGCGTCCGGGAGATAATCGACAAGGCCCAGAAGGACGGAATCTTGGCAGAGTTTCGCGTCATGGAAGAAAAGCTGCTGGTGAAAAAGTTCATGAGCGAGGTCCATTCGGGAAGGGGGCTTGGCATCTACGGCATTTTCGACGTGATAAAGATGATGCAGGGAGGCGTCGCCGACCTCGTGCTTGTCGCAAGCGACATCTCGTATGTCAAGCTGGACTTTACCTGCAAGTCCTGCGGCAACGTGCAGGAAAGAATAGTCGACAGGTCTGCGCTGGTGGAGACAAAGCAGGACGCGACATCAAAGCCGTGCCCCAAGTGCAAGGCCGCCGACTTTGAAGTCACCGAAAAGGACATCGTCGACTACATGCAGGAGCTTGCCACGATGACCGGCACGCGCCTTGAGATAATCTCTGCACAGATGGAAGAAGGCGTGCAGCTCGTGTCGCTTGGCAGGGTCGGGGCGATACTGCGCTACAAGCCCTCTTGAGGCTTGCACGTGCAGTCTGCTGAGGCCTTGAAGCAGCCGGTGCACACGGTGAACGTGTCGCAGCCAAGCGGCGAGCACGCTTCAAACGATCTAGTGTCCCTCCCGCAGCCGCACTTCATGCCAGTCTTCGGGCACCCGTCTGATTTCTAGCTTGCGCATGCCCGGACGCGCCATCAGCAAGCCGGTCAAGAAATTCCCAAGAAGTATTAAATAAAGGCAGGCGGGTACACCTCAACAGAAAATGGCCACCCAGCTTAAGGTTCACCCGTCGTTTTTCAAGGAATTCGCGACAAAGACGTGGGTCTCCCCTACAGAGATAGTCAAGGAGCTCGTGGAAAACGCCTTTGACGAGGACGCCACGAAGGTCCTTGTAACCATTCTGAAGGGAGGCTCGATTGCCATCGAAGACGACGCCGGGATGGACCAGAAGAGCATGGAAAAGTTTTTGCTATTGGGATCGCCGCACAAGAGGGTAGAGTCGATATCGCCCAAGCTGAAGAGGATAAGGACGGGCAGGTACGGGACCGGCAGGCTCTCCTTCCTCACCTCGTTTGAAAGCATGAAGATAAGGACAAAGCGCGGGAGCTTCCACAAGACCTTCATGATAGACGGTGCGGTGCTCGAAAAGCTGTTCAAGGGCAACGCCACTTTGGGCGAGCTGCGGGCGCCGACGCTCAAGCGTAGCGGCACGGAACTCTTGATGTCCGGTTCCAAGTCGGAGGCCGACGTGTCCAAGATAATCAAGGAGATACGCAAACTAGCAATCCTGAGGCAGCCGATGTTTGAGGCGTTCATCAAGACTGCAGACAGGTTCAAAGAGTGGGACTTTTCAGGCGCGCAAAAGATAACCGCCCCCGACATTCAGGGCCAAAGGATACCGGTAAACCTTGAAGGCGGCAAGATAACAGGCGAGATAGTGATAGCAAGGAGGCCCCTTTCGGAAGAAGAGCGCGGGATAGCGGTCATGGTCGGAAACCACATAGTCACGCGAAGCAACTTTGGCTTTGACACCAAACTTGCCCGGGTTACCGGCCACGTCAGGTGCGACGCGCTGACATCAAGGTTTGCCGACAAGTCGGCGCTGATAGAGGACGAAGAGTATACCAAGTTCAACCAGGCCATGAAGACGTTTGTGATAGACACGGTCATACCGAGCCTGAGCGAGTACGAGGACGTTCTCATCACCCAGGAAGAGTCCAAGATATACAGGCAGATAGACAAGGTGCTCGGACAGGCCATCGTCGACACGCTCGAGCCACAGGAGATTGTCCAGGGGTACGAGATGGTGGATGTAAAGGAAGTCGTCAGGACGACAAGCAAGGAGGAAAAGAGGTCCAAGGTCAGCCCACACGCTCAGGATTATGAAGTAAAGCCGCTGTTTGACGAGCCAAGCACACCAAGGGCCGGCCGCCACGAGGTCTCGTCGCACAGGTCGGCGGCAGAAGCCGAAGTGGAAGGCGAGGTGGTAAACGTGATTGACGAGCCGCAGGCCGACGGCACCGTAATCAGGACAAAGAAGGTCCGCAGGCCCATACTGAAAAAGACCTTTGCGCTCAGGCGCGTCGGCTTCAAGGTCATACCGTACGAAGACGAGTCAGACTCGCGCTACAGCTTTACCAACGAAAATGTCGTGTTCGTAAACAAAGCAAACTCGACCTACAAAGCCGAGGCGACCCGCGGCGATGAGTTCCTCCTCAGACACATCATAAACATGGTGGCAGAGTCGATAGCAAGGGCCAAGTACCCCGAGGGCAAAGACGCGCTGGAGCTTCAGAACCGCCTGGTGTCTGAGGCGATCAGGATACACGACTACTCGGTCATGAAGCGATAGAAACGACTAAATCTAACTGCGGACGCGAGATACAGCGATAGATATGGCGTTTGAATTCATGCCGGGCGCAACCGTCGTCGGCATCTCGTACGACAACGGCGTAATTCTGGCGGCCGAAAAGAGGGTGTCTTTTGGCCACTTTGTCGTCAACAAGAACATCAAAAAGACTTTTACGGTGACCTCGCAGGTAGGAGCCGCGTGTGCCGGCATGGTTGCAGACATGCAGGTGCTGGTGCGCCAGGTAGAGGCCTTGGCCAAGATCCGCAAGCTGGAGACAAGGCGTGACGTGGCGCCAAACTCTGTCGCAAAGCTGATGTCAGTCATCATGTTCGAGCGCCGTTACTTCCCGCTTTTGACCCAGGTTATAGTGGGCGGCGTAAACGACAAGCCCGAGATATACACGCTTGACCCGCTGGGCTCGGTCCTGCCCGACGACTACGCGGCAGTTGGCACGGGCGCGGAAATGGCCCTTGGCATCATGGACGCCGAGTACAAGGCGGGCATGACCGAGGCAAAGGCAAAAGAGCTTGCCGTAAGAGCCATCAAGTCGGCAATCCAGCGCGACGCCGCGTCAGGCGACGGCATAGACGTGCTGTTCGTGACAAAGACAGGCACGCGCGAAGAGACGATAAAGCTGAACTAGATTACGGGTGCAGGTCGCCGACCTGTTCATTGAACCCAAATCCAATCTCAGTCGATTCGCCGGACACCACTCCGGCTACTCACGACCTGCCCCTGACATATTTCTCAAACTGGGTATATACGCATCGCGCCAGTGTCGGGGGCAGAACCATCTTCTCATCGGTGTGCACGAGGTTTTGGCAACACATGGCAAAATCGACCATGGGAATGGCTGTCCGCCCCCTGGCCCCATTATGGCGTTTCGCGCATATACGCTTACGCCATCCCGTCTGTAGAATGTGCTATCGCAAGCAACGGGCTCTAAATTTCCTTGCGTGCTTCCCAGATCTTGTCGCTGATGTAATGCAGATTGTCGACGACGTAGCCCTTGGCCATCGCCTTTGCGGCCTCGCTGTCTTCGAGCGCGACGCCGACTGCAAGCATCTTGCCGTGCGACTGGTCCTTTACCACCACAATGTCGTCTTTTTTGAACTGCCCGAAATCTACGATGCCGGGTCGAAGTATCTTTGCCCCGTTACATACGAACTTGACCGCGCCCATGTCGACTGTGACTGAAGGAAACTGGGCAAGTGCTTCAGGCCTTCCGAGAAACGGCACTATGGTGTCTTTGACCTGGACGGCGGTGAACTCGTCGGAAACTAGAATCTTCCTCTCCGCGTCTATTTCGTAGACCTTGAACGTCTTGACCTTGGGCACCACGCCGGCGGGCCACTTTGCTGCAATCCTGTCAAGAATGTCAGAGGTCTCGCTTTTTGAAATGACAGATACTTTCAGGGTATATCACCGATGCTTTACGTCCGGCCGTTATTATCGTTTACATTTTACGTCATTCGTATACGGGCGAGTGGCCCTGCATGCTGTGGCCTCCGGCTATCTTGGGCTTGAACCGGGCTTTTTTCTTGGAATCGCCTCTCAGCCTATAGTCCGGTTCTGAAGCGTTGTCCCTGGCATTGTCAGTTTCTTTCTTTTCAGCCATGCCGTCAAGATTCAGGCTGTCGTCTACGAAAGTATAGTCTGTCGGTTTTTTCTTTACGATCTTTATTCTTGCCATTTCTTCTTTCCCGGCGGCTTTCGCATGGCAAGCGCAGCATTCACACAATCGCTTTGAAACTGACCGGAGCAAATGCTACGTTCGCCAGAATACGACTGCCAGAGTTACGTACTGTACGCGAAAGTAGCCACTATGCAAGCCTTGATATTAGATGCAATTAAAGTTTTTTGCCCCAGACAACTTTATACGTTCAGCCGGCAACGACTGCTATGTACTACAGCATAGTCAAGGAGCCAATGGCGCTTCTTGAGGTTGAGATGTCTACAGGAGAAAAGATAACCGCAGAGTCAGGGGCGTTGGTGTACATAAAGGGCGACGTTGAGATAAAGACCAGGACGCGCGAGGGAGGATTCCTGAAGAAACTCAAGGTAACAGCGCTCGGCGGCGAGTCGTTTTTTGTCAACGATTTTGTGGCAAGAGGAATCTGTTCTGTCGGCCTCACCGGCCCTCCAATCGGCGACATCATACGCCTTGACGTCAGCCCCGGCGCGGGCTTCATAGTCCAGTCGGGCTCGTACGTCGCGTCGTCTTCAGGCGTCATGCTTGACACCCAGTGGCAGGGCTTTACGAAAGGGCTTTTTGGCTCGGAGTTTTTCATGCTAAAGGCGACAGGACAGGGCGAGCTCTTTGCCAACGCGTACGGCGGCATAGTGAAAAAAGAGTTAGCAGCCGGCGAGAAAATGACGGTTGACAACTATCACCTAGTCGCGCTTGGAGAAAGCGTAAGATACAATGTCATCAAGGTAGGCGGCTTAAAGACAACGATCCTTGGCGGAGAGGGCCTTGCCACGGAATGCATTGGGCCCGGACCTGTTTATTTCCAGACGAAGAACCTGCGCGAGCTTATAGACCTGCTTGGAATAAACCAGCGGGCAGAGACGACGTCAAACACAGGCGTTTCGTTTGGAGGGTTCCGGATAGGCTAGGCATTTGTGTGCGTCAGAGCCTGCCAGCACTCTATGCAATAGTCGCCGGTGACCTGGAATATCTCCGCAGGTCTCTCTTTGCACTGGTTGCAGAGTATGTCTGCAATTTCCTCCGATTTCGGGTCCCGTGATTCAAATATTTGCATAGTAGACTTATAGGAATTCTAATGTGAATCCGATATTTATACGTAATTTGATACGTTGGTTTTAGCAGACCCTGTGCCTACTAGCGCTCAAAGACCGTGTCCCGGATTTCTATAAGGTCGCGCAGGACGGCGCTCGCAGTCTCCATGCCGCCGGCGCCCCTCCCTATGATGGTCTGCTGGCCCGAGTGCTCCGACGAGAACGTGACCGCGTTGAGCGTGCCGTTGACGCATATCGGGTCCTTCTTTGACACTTCAGTCGGTCTGACTTCAAGCAGCCTGCTGTCGCACGCGGCTATCAACTTTATCGCATTACCGCGGGACTGCGCGCTCTTGACGTCTGATACCTTGACTCCGGATATCCCCGTTCTTGCCACGTCTTTCATGGTGACCTTCATGCCCATGATCCAGTTGGCCATGATGACAAGTTTTGCCGCCGCATCAAAGCCGTCCGTGTCAAGCGACGGCACCGCCTCCGCATAGCCCTTTTGCTTGGCGTCTGAAAGCGCGCTTTCGTATGTCAACCCTTCTTCCATCTTGCTGAGTATGTAGTTTGTGGTGCCGTTGAGTATGCCCTGGAACGAAACAATCCTGTCGCCTTTCAGGCAGCGCTTGGCAAACTCGAGTATTGGCGTCCCTCCGCCGACAGTCCCGGAGAACCTGAACATGACGCCGTTGTAGTTTGCGAGCTCTATGAGCGATGGAAACGCCAGCGCAAGCGGCCCCTTGTTAACGCTGATGATGTGCTTGCCGGTCCTCATGGCGGATATTATGTGCGACGTGCCCGGCTCGCCGGTCGAAAGGTTGGTAGGCGTCGCCTCTATCACGACTTCGGCGTCGACGTTTTCTATCACATGCAGCGGGTTGAATTTGGCCGCGTTCTTGTCGTATGCGCTACTGTTCCTTTCTTTTTTGCCAGAAGCAGGCGCTCAAGGTCAAGTCCTGCGGGCGAAATGGCAGAGCCGTCGTTGTCCACGCAGGCAACTATCCTCGGCTTGACGCCGTGCTGGCTGTACAGGTCCGCCGAGCGTGAGAGCAGGAGCTTGGCGAAACTCTGCCCGACCACTCCAAAGCCCACTAACACTATGCGCAATTTCTACCCAATTGCTTAAAGTTGTCAGCTTAATATGTGTAAACGAGGTGCTTGAGACGGCAGTCTGCAGCAACCGATTTATCACCTGAAAGGATACTGACACAGTCTAACCGTATTGCTTGACATCATAACGACTGCAATAATACTGGTCGCCGTCGGGCTGGGAGCAGGAACGCTTGGCTCGATGATAGGCGTGGGAGGCGGCATAATGATGGTGCCGGCTCTTGTGTTTCTTGGCCTGCCGCCCGCCCAGATAGCAAGCACCAGCCTGTTTGCAGTCACGTCCACAAGCGTGTCTTCTACCATCGCGTATTCCCTGCAGAAAAGGATCAACTACAGTCTGGGCGCGGAGATGGCCGCGTTTGCGGTGCCGGGCGCAGTTATCGGCGCGTTCTTGTCGGGCCAGTTGAGCGTACAGGACTTTCGCCTCTACTTTGGAATACTGCTGTCGCTTGTGGGGCTATACGTCGCCTTCAGGAGCTCCATCCTGAAGGAAAAAGGCGGAGTGAAACGGTCGCCCGCACGGCGCGCAGGGATTTACGCCATAACTTTCGGGGCGGGCACAATATCGAGCCTATTCGGCGTGGGCGGCGGGATAATTTTCGTGCCGGCGATGCTGCTTGTGCTAGGCATGTCCATGCAAAAGGCCGCCCCGACCTCGCAGCTGACGCTCATGATAACCGCGCTTGTCGGCGTCTTTACCCACGTGGCATTGCAGCATCCCGACTATGTCTATGCAATAGCGTTGTCTGCGGGAGCGTTTGCAGGCGCACAGCTTGGCGCCAGATGGTCCCGGAAGGCAAAAGAAGCGTTGCTTCAGCGCATGCTGGGCATAGTGCTAATTGCCGTGGCTGCCATTCTTGACTGGCTTGCCGGAAGATAGGCTAGGCCTTTGCCTCGTCCACGTAGAATATTGCCTCGTTGCGCTTGAGGGCCGCGCCTGCTGCAAGACTCAGTATCGAAGCGTGCAGGCGGTCCGCGTTGGGCTCTGCGCCCTCGCTGTTGCCCGCGAGCACCAGATGTAGCTTTACCGCAGAGCCTAGCACGTCGCCAAGCTCCTGGTTGACCGTCGCCGTATAAGGCCTGAGCGCGCCCCTGAACACGTCGGCCCGTGCGCGCAGAATGCCAGATATCTTTTTGCCCACAGGCGCGTCGGGGCCAATTATTACAACAGTCCCTTTAGTGCCTTTGAACAGCGATGGCTGCTCTAGCGCTCCCTGCGGAGCCATAGCTATCACCGCTTCTTTGACTACTAGGCCGGGGATGTAGAGGTAGTTGTCGACAAGCGCGTCCCACTGCTTTCTTGTCATCTCGCTGAAAGCAGAACTGTATTCATAGTCGCCGGTAAAGTGTATCGCCGAGTCGACTGAACCAAAGTGTGTCTTGGCGGTGTTGAATATGCGCCTGATAGCGCTTTCGTCAAGAAAGTCTATTGCGTGGCTGTGGAACTCCTTAAAGTGCGCCTCGTCCGCAGGGTTCCTGTACAGCACGACCACCTGCTTGGCGCCGGACACCTGCGCCATCCCCGCAATCTTTTTGACCCGCTCGATGTCCTTTGCCGCAGACGACGTCGTCGTAAGCACTACGACCTTGCCCTTCAGTTCGGTGCCGGGAAGTATGTCGACGCCTGTTCCCACGATTGGCCTGACAGGATAGAATACGCGGTCGTTTGGTATCACCCTGCCGTTTATCAGCTTGCTCATCTTCTCGTCTGACAGGCTGAGGACCATCTCGGCCACCTCGTCCTGAGCAAGGAACTCGCCGTCTACTATCATCTTGCTGGTGTTGCCCTGGATCTTCTCCGCTATTTCCTGCATCTTGTCAAGCGCGCCCTTGACTGTGGCTGCAAGTTTTGTAATGGCCGCGTCGTCGTTCTGTCCGCGCTTTGTTGCTATTTCTCCTGCAGCGTCCATGCACGCCTTTGCGACCACGTCATTCGGATCTCCCAAGAAAGGCAGCGCCTTTGCGGTCACGATTTCAATTTCAGTCGGGGAAAGTTCGGGGTACCCGCCGACGCGCAGAAACTCTGCCGCGGCCTTGGGGTAGACAGTCTTATATATCCTGTCAGAATGAACGGGGCCGGGGTTAGTAGCAATCGATCGGATGCCTTTTTCGGCAAGCTCCCAGGCAAGACACTCTGCCAGCCTGTTCTTGGCGCCCTGCGAGGCGGTGTACGGCGTCCTGAACCTGTATGGCCTCTGCTCATAGCGGTTTTCCTCCGAAAAGAACGTTGATATCGTTATAACCTTGCCTCCTTTTTCCATCGCCTTGAGACCGGCGACAGACGTCCAGAAGGTGCCTGTGAGGTGTATCGCAATACACTCCCGGAACTCCTTGACGCTTGCGTTTGTGAACGTCTTGACTGGTCCTGAGACGCCGGCGTTGTTGACAATGATGTCCACCTTGCCAAACTGGTTCTTGATGCCTTCAAACATCGAGTTGATGCCTTCTTCGTCTGACACGTCGACTCCGGGGAAAGTAGCGACCTTGCCGGTCGAGCCTGCTTTCTTGATAATGTCATTTAAAATAGCGGCAGTCTGGTCGAGCGGCTCTTTGCGCCTGCCCATGATTGCAATGTTGGCGCCGTTTTCTGCAAACCTCTTTGCGATGGCCTGGCCGATCCCTGTGCCGCTGCCGGTAACAACTACTGTCTTGCCCTCAAACTTCAAGCCGCTCATGATTCAGGAAGGAAAGGCGCCTTGCACGGTTATTAAAGCTAACGAGGTCAGCCGAGAGAGGCCTTGATGTGGCCGGCTATGATGTCGGCCACTTCCACCATCGCAGGGTTTGCCTGCAGGTTCTCTTCGTGGTTCCACTTGCCATAGATCCTGACATGCCCGTCAAGCGGGTCCACCCTTATCTCGCCTTCGTGGAGGAGCACCTCTTTGAGCAGCTCTGTAAGGCGCGAGTCGTTCTGCAGTCTATGTGCAAAGGTCTCGCAGCCGGTCCAGCGCACCGCCACGACATGTTTTTCAGAAAAGTGGCCCTTTGTTATCGGCTCGCACTTTGCAAGCAGCTGCTCGGTGTCGGCATCGCCAGTCTCGACGATATAGTGTATCTGGTAATATCCCAGAGTCCCGTATGGGAGCGGCACTGCGTCCTGTCTCATCTCAGTTCCTCTCCAGCACGTGCACCAGATCAAAGTTCCTGCCGCCGACCCTGATGACGCCCTTGTTTGTGACAAACTTGGAGTTTAGGCCGAACTTGTGGCTATAGTATTCCTGCTTTTCCACCGGGTGTGTGCCTATTGCGACGGCGTCGGCTGAAATCCCGTGGTCGTTCAGGTCGGCTGCCAGAATCTCATTCGGCAACATCTTTTTGACTATCACGGGCTCCTCGTCTTCGTGCCCGTGCTCCTCGTGGGAATGCTCTGAATGTGCGTGCTCCACGGCTAGAGTAACAAAAATGCTGCCAAATAAATTCTACTGCCGCAGGGCGGGAGGGGAGTCGTTTCCAGTGGAAAAAGCGGCCAAAAAACAGTTCTTTTATGCAGGTTCCACCGCGGCATGCCCGGACTGCGACTGAACAACCTACAAGCAGTGCACTGCGCTACAGAGAATTCCTGATGTTATCATATTATGTCAGGGAAGTTCAGCCATGACTTCAGAACCAAGTCACGAAAGCCTACCATCTCAAAAGCCTGAGGTCGTGCTGGCAAAGTGGAGCACGAGATTCTGGGCGTGGCTAGTGGACTTTATCATAGTGATGACAGCAGCCGAGATAATATTCTCAATAGCCTACGCGCCCCTTGCGTTCAACCAGGGGATGCAGGAAAATCCCGGGCTTGGGGCCATAAAATACGCTGTGCAGAGCCTGATGTTCTTTGGCTACTGGACGTACTTTGAATCCACCAGCGGGCAGTCGATAGGCAAGAAACTCTTGAAGATAAAGACCGCAGACCTTGCGGGCAACATCGCCGACGCCAAAAGCGTTGCCATATCCAGCTTTGGCAAGGCGTTCATACTGCCACTAGACGTGTTTCTTGGCTGGATATTCACAAACGAAAAGAGGCAGAGGCTGCTGAGCAGGGCAAACGACACCATAGTGATAAGGGTCGGAGAGACAAACGGGTCGCAGTCGGTGTCGTACAGAAAGGACTGACGGCCGCAGAAGAAGCGGTCACTTAGACTTTTTCAGGTAGTCCTTGACTCCGGCTTTTTCAAGTAACCTTGCCTTGTCAAGTACCATTTTTTCTAGGTCATTCTTGAAGCGCTCGACTTTTTTCGCGACCCTGCCGTCTGAAAGCGCAAGGATCTGCGACGCAAGTATGCCTGCGTTTCTGGCACCGTTTATCGCCACCGTTGCAACCGGCACTCCTGGCGGCATCTGAGCTATTGAGAGAAGCGAGTCCATGCCGTCAAGGCTTTTTGTCTTTATCGGCACGCCGATTACAGGAAGCGGAGTCAGCGCGGCTACCATGCCCGGCAGATGGGCTGCACCGCCGGCACCGGCGATTATGACCTTTATTCCCCTTTTCTTTGCGCTATGCGCGTAGGCAACCATGCGCCTTGCGGTCCTGTGGGCCGAAACGACCGTGACCTCGCACGGCACGCCGACAGATTCCAAGAAATCTGCAGCCTCCTTCATGACCGGCAGGTCCGAGTCGCTACCCATTATCACGCCAACAAGCGGCTTTTTCATGCGCTCCCGCCTGTGGTAGAGGGGACCAGCTTTATTGCCTTTCTTGCCCTAGTCGCTCGTGCTACAGCCACAGAGACCGTCGTGCCGGTGGCAGTTATGTGGCCCAGCTTGCGCCTAGGCTTTGAAGAGTGCTTCCCGTAAATATAGAGCGCAACGCCGGGCACATTCATGGCGGCCTTTATTCCTTGTACCGCGTACGGGCCCTCAAAGCCTTCCGGGCCCAGGATGTTTATCATGCAGGCCGGCGACAATAACTCTGGCTTTACGAGTGGCAGGTCGAGGACTGCTCGCAGGTGCTGCTCAAACTGCGAGATAGAGCACGCCTCGTTTGTATAGTGACCCGAGTTGTGCACCCTGGGCGCTACCTCGTTTACCATAATACCGCCTTTTTTTGTGACAAACATCTCTATCCCGAATATCCCGGCGCCGTGCAGGACCTTCATGGTCTTTTCTGCAAGCCTCCTTGCCTTTGCTTCGACCTGCCGGCTTATCCGAGCCGGCGCGATTGTCATGTTAAGTATGCCATCATCGTGCACGTTTTCTGCTACCGGAAACGACTCTACCTGGCCGGACGGGTTGCGGGCTACCATTATCGAGACCTCGTGGGCAAACGGCACGAACTTCTCAAGCATCATCTCGCGGCCCGCAAAGTAGCGATAGGCATTTTCAATATCGGCCTTTGACCTGATGACATAATTGCCGCGGCCGTCGTACGAGTCTTCTGCTGCCTTGAGCACCGCGGGAAGCCCGAATTCCTTGCACAGTTCAACCAGATGATCAAGCGACTTTACGAGCTCGAATTTAGGAACAGCAACACCGTGCTTTTTCAAAAACGTCTTTTGCCGGTACTTGTTCTGGATTATCCGCAGCGTCTCCGGGGCCGGCCTGACTGGGTAGTTGCGCTCTTCAAGCTGCTTTAGCGCAGTCGAGTTGGCAAGTTCTATCTCGTAAGTCAGCACGTCGCACTTTTCCGCAAGCCTCATGATCGCCTGCTCGTCCTTGAAATCCGCCACGACCTGCTCGTCGGCTATTCTTGAGGCAGGACAATTCTGTGTTGGATCGAGCACTATTACCTTGAACGACATGCGCCTTGCCTCGTGGGCAAGCATCTTGCCCAGCTGCCCGCCGCCTATAATGCCGACGCAAACCGGCCGGTCAAGTGAAAGGGAAAAGTCTGCCATCAGACATCTGGAATGAATTTCGCGCCGTTAAAAAGTCTTTCAACAGATAAGCAGATATTCTCTGCCCACGGTCTCAACCCCGTTGAGGCTGGTTCGCAAGGGCAAGGTCAAGGACATATACGAGCTTGACGACGGCAACGTGCTCTTCCAATTTTCTAACCGCGTATCTGCCTTTGACATCAAGATGGCCACGCCTATTCCGCGAAAGGGCGAGGTGCTTTGCAGGTTCGGCGAGTTCTGGTTCAACGCGCTTGGCACGCCCCATCACATGCTGAAGGTGCAGGACAACGACAAGATGGTGGTTAAGAAACTGAACATGATACCCCTAGAATGCGTTGTCAGAGGCTACTTTTACGGCTCGCTGCAAGAGCGGTATAGAGACCACATTGGAAAAAGCCTTCCTGCAGACTACAAGCCCGTGCTGGCGGGCAAACTGCCAAGGCCGATATTCGATCCCACGACCAAGTCCGAGGAACACGACATTCCCGTGAGCAAGCAGCAGGCAATAGAGATGGGCCTTGTAAGCGAACAGGATTATGACTACCTCAAAAAGACATCGATAGCGCTTTACGAAAAAATGAGTGGGATAGCAGACAGGGGCGGATTCATAATCGCGGACGTCAAGTTCGAGTTCGGCCGCGACTCAAACGGCAGGATACTTCTTGCAGACTCGTTAGGTCCTGACGAATACCGCCTGTGGCTAAAGCAGGACTACCAGCCCGGCAAGGTCCAAGAGGCTTACGACAAACAGCACCTGCGAGACTGGTTGATAAAGACGGGCTTCAAGACAGAGATAGACAGGCTGGCAAAGGAAGGGAAAAAGCCCGACCCGCCGCAGGTCGCACCTGAAATAGTAAGCGAGCTTGCCCGGCGCTACATTTTCGCCTACGAAAGGATTAGCGGGAAGAGGTTGTAATCTGCTCAATCCTGCCGACTGCTTTTGTCCGTTTTTGCAGGCCGTCCGTGCTTGTACTGGCGCCCGGGTGGTCTGTTGCGGCCTGCCAGTGCAGGTTGCCAAGTAGCGTGGTAGCGTTATGATTTTTGTCATAATCGTGCCGCTTCGATAGGTACGTTACAGACCCGTGCGTTTGCTTGCATACGGGTAGAACCGCAACCATTGATATAGTTGCAATTGACAACGATGACAAAACTAGTTGATGCAGGCTTTTTCATGCTTTCTTGGAGTGGAAGAGAAAATGTCAGAGACGCTGCTCCAGAAGGAAGTCAAAGTGAGAAGGATAACAACTATGGGCCACCAGGCAGCTCAGGGGTTGGGCGACCCTGCCCGGCTCAGGATCTTGGAATTACTTGCGAACAAGCCCATGACCGCCGAGGAAATTGCAAAGTCACTTGCCGTCTCGGGCATGAAGAAGGCCACAACGACAATCCGGCACCACCTTGACACGTTAAAGAGGGCAGGGCTCATAGAGACTGCCAAGATGGTCGAAGTCAGGGGCGCGGTCATGAAGTACTACTCTGCGACGGTCAAAGCCTACAGTTGCAGCGCGCCTGCCGACCTTGACGCAAAGGCTGCCAAGACGATAAACGACGTAAGCGTCAGGATTACAAAAGTCCTGAACAACATCTATTCCGACAAGAGGTTTATCACTCTTGCAGAGAAAGAGGGCAAGTGCAAGGAGTTTCTTGCGGCAGATATAATGAATGCGGCCCTTGCAAGGGCGCTCGCGGCTACTCGATCGTGATGCGGAAAAGCCCCTTTGTTTCCGGGTTTTTGAGCGCACCCACCATCCTTCTTGGGATGTCAGACGACGCCCTGTCGCACCTTACCGAGAGCGTGCGGGGGCAGACAAAATTTGTCTTGCGAATGACAATGTCGTGCGGGTTTTTGAGCGTCAGCCGCTCGTCGCCGCTTCCGGTTATCGCATAAGTGTCGTTTCCTACCATTATCTCTATCCTAACGCGCGATTCATTTTTCATCAGCCTACTCTTTATTGTGGAGTCCAGATCGGCACACGCCTTGGTGGCCCGGACGCCTATTATGCAGTCTCCCTTGAGAGTGAGGTGCGCGTCCTTTGTTATTTCGACGGTCCTTGCATGGAACGACTGGACGTTTGGGTGCCCAAAGAACGCTATCTCTTCCTGCACGCACAGTGTTGTTGCGGCACGATATTAAAATCAAGCGTGAGCAAAAGCGAGGTAAACTTAAATTAAACGGCGAGGGCAAAGTAGCTCGAATTGTTACCCGCAGCAGCAGGATATGACCGAGCGATCACCGTGTTTTCGCCGGACGGAAGGCTTTACCAGGTAGAATACGCTATTGAAACCGTAAGGCGCGGAACCCTTGCCATCGGCGTCAAGTCGAAGGACGGCGTGGTACTGGCTGTCGAGGAGAAGACAAGAAAGCTCCAAATTTCCAACGTGACTCACAAGATATTCCAGGTAGACGACCACATCGGCGTTGCTGCGGCAGGCTACATCCCTGACGCAAGGACACAGGTGGACCACGCAAGGTTCTTTGCGCAGAGCAACAGGCTTATCTACGACGAGCCGGTTGACGTGGAAGGCGTAGCCAAGAACATTGCCGACATGGCCCAGCAGTTCACTCAATATGCAGGCGTGAGGCCATTTGGTGTTGCGCTCATACTTGCAGGCGTCGACAAGAACGGACCCAACCTGTTTTTGACCGACCCGTCGGGCACCTACATCGGCTACGACGCGGTGGCCATAGGAGCTGGAAGCGACCAAGTGACTGACTTTCTTGAAAAGTCGTACAAGGCCGAGATCTCGCTTGACGAAGCAGCTGCGCTTGCAGTAGAGGGCATATTCATCGTGAGCGAGGACAAGTCGAGCACCAAGAGCCTGAAGATGGCCATCATCGACACCAAGGCCCGCGCCATGCGCAAGGTTGAGGACGAAGAGCTGGAAAAGTATGCCGCAATGGCAAAAGAGCGCTCCGGCAAGAGACAGGCCTGAGAATCAAGGCAAGGTTAATTTAACGACAGCAATCTCCCGTACCTCGTGGTAAGGATCGGAGCAAAGGCCCCAAACCTCCAGGTGTCGACATGGGTGCAGGGCAAGCCCACCAACATAGACAAGGAGAAGGGCAATGTGGTAGTAGTCGAAGTTTTCCAGGTCAACTGCCCCGGGTGCTTCATGTATGGCATACCCGAGGCAATCGACCTTTACACCAAGTACCGCAACAAGGGCGTGACAGTGCTTGGCATGGCGACTGCGTTTGAAGACTATGACAAGAACACGCTTGAAAACCTGCAAAAGCTGCTGACTACCGGCGAGGTCATAGGCGAGACCCACAAAGCTCTTGCGCAATATGGCCAACTGAAAAACGGAGGCAAGCTCCCCTACAGCATTCCATTCCCTGTAGCGATGGACATGCTCAAGAAAGAGACCGGCGATCTTACAGACAGCAAGGTGATGGACTTTATCGAGGCAAACGTGCCTGATTTCAAGACATACAGCGAAAAGGACCGGCAGGTGCTGGTCGGGCGCGTGAAGGCATACTTGAAGCACAAGGAATATTCTGCAAAGACTTTTGAAGAGTATGCGATGCGCGGAACGCCGACATCGCTTGTAATTGACAGGAAGGGCAACCTGCGCCACAACCTTTTCGGCGCGACAGGCTATCTTGAAACCATAGTCCAAGAGCTCCTCAACGAGTAGGCATGCCAAACCTCTGGGTCGCCATACCCGACTCCTCCCTTTCAGACGAGCAGACCAAGAGGGACAAGAGCACCAAGATAGCTCAGTTTGCACGCGCCTGCGCGATATTCCGTGTCAAGCGCATATACATCTATCACGATCCATTATCCCAGTTTGAAAAGGACGACCCGATACTTTTGCGCACCATACTGCGGTACCTTGACACGCCGCAATACCTGCGCAAGATACTGTATCCCAAGATGGCGCACTTAGAGTTTGCCGGCATCCTGCATCCGATAAAGGCGCCCCACCACAAGCCGGCGCAGGACATCAAGACCGTGAAGGCCGGCGACGTGCGCACGGGCGTGATTGCAAAGGTAAAGGGCCAGCTATTCGTAGAGGCAGGGCTAGGCTCTCTGATACCCTTTGACGGGGAAGGGCATGAGGGCAAGAAGGTCAACGTCAAGTTCACGTCGCCCTACCCGAACCTGCGGGCGATGGAGGCAACAGACTTGGACATATTCGAGTACTGGGGCTACGAGGTCAAGGAGGTGCCCTCTGTCGTGAAACTTCTGAGCAACATGGAAAACACCGCTGTAATCGTCACGTCGCGCAAAGGCACGCACTACAAGAATTCCGAGTCCAAGTTGGCAGATCGCATGAAAAGCGCTGAAAACGTGCTTGTAGTCTTTGGCGCACCCAAGCACGGCGTGCACGAGATACTCGCAAAGGAAAATAGCGATGTCCGGCCCGAATTCATCGTAAACATGTTTCCCAACCAGGCTACGGAAACCGTCCGGCTGGAAGAGGCCGTGCTTGGCACGCTTGCGATACTCAACAGCTCCATTTTGTCAAAGAACTAGCTTTTGACACTGCATAATTTATAAAAGGATTGGGCGGACTGATGCAGTATCTATGGGTCATCGCAAGTACAGCGCGCCCAGAAGGGGCAGTATCGCCTTTAGGCCAAGGTCCAGGGCCAAGAGCCTCGAAGCGAGGGTCAGGACATGGCCGCAGATGGCAGGCGAAAAAAGCACTCTTTTGGGTTTTGCAGGTTTCAAGGTTGGCAGTATACACGTTCTGACCATCGACGACAGGGAAAAGACTCCGAACTTTGGCAAGCAGCTGATGAACGCTGCCACTGTCATTGCAACACCGCCTGTCAAGATTATTGGCGTGCGCGCCTACAGAAAGGACAACTATGGCCAGCACGCCGTTTTTGACGCATATGCAAAGGACCTCCCGAAGGAGATGTCAAGGAAGGTCGAGATAAAACAGGCAGAAGACGCGCTAGCCAAGGCAGAGACAAAGATTGGCGAGGCAAGCTCGGTCATGGCCATTGCTTCTGTTATTCCAAGCGCGGTCGGCATTGCGCAGAAAAAACCTTTTGTGTTCGAGCTTGCGGTGTCTGGCAAGGACGCCAAGGCGCAGTTTGAGTATGTCAAGGGCATACTTGGCAAGGAACTGAAGGTAAGCGACATTTTGCAGGTAGGGCAGAACATCGATGTCTTTGGAATAACGCGCGGCAAGGGAGTCGAGGGCCCTATAACGAGGTTTGGGGTAAAGCGCAAGCAGCATAAGTCAAGAAAGAGCGTGCGCGCAGTCGGTACTCTGGGCCCGATATCACCAGCGGTTGTCATGTATACGGTGGCAAGGCAGGGCCAGCACGGCTTCCACCAGCGCACTGAGTACAACAAGCGCATTCTGATAATGTCAAACACCGAAAAGGACGGCTCGATAAACCCCAAGGGAGGATTCAAGCACTTTGGCCTCGTCAAGGGCGACTACATAGTAGTCAGGGGCTCTGTTCCGGGCGTCCCCCAGCGCCTGATAAAGATGCGCCACCCAATACGCAACATACCCAAGAAGGTTGCAGAACCCAAGGTCTTGGAGGTAATAGTAGAATGAAAGCGACAGTGAAGGGCATTGACGGCAAGGATGCTGGAAACGTCGAGCTCCCGATAGTATTTGAAACACCCTACCGGCCAGAAGTAATACACAAAGTCTACGTTAACGTGGCCTCTCACGGCTACCAGAGGCAGGGCAGATACCCGGCTGCAGGCGAGAACGTCAGCGCCGAGTCGAGGAACACGGGTCTTGGCATCGCAAGGCTTGCAAGGGCAAGAGGCGAAGGGTTCCCGCGTGCAGGCCAGGCTGCAGGCGTTGCAGGCGTCAGGCACGGCAGGGTCGCGCACCCTCCAGAGTCGTGGAAGAACATTTACAAAAAGATAAACCAGAAGGAAAAGCAGCTCGGCCTTTGCTCCGCGATTGCGGCTACCGCAAGGCGAGACCTGGTTGAAGGCAGGGGACACAAGATCGCCAAGGACGTGAAACTCCCGATAATAGTTTCAAACGATATCGAGTCCATCGCAAAGACAAAGGATCTGAAGAACGCGCTTGTTGCACTAGGACTGGGCGACGACTTGGCCCGTGCTGCGGTCAAGAAGGCCCGCTCGGGAACGGCCCGCAGGCGCGGTAGAAAGGCCCGCACAGGCACCAGCGCTCTCATAGTGGTCGGAAGCGACGCCAAGGCAACTGGTATCACTTCTATCCAGGGTGTCGCAGTCAAGACTGCAAGAGAGATAAGCGTGCTTGATCTGGCGCCGGGCTCAAAGCCCATCAGGCTGGCGGTGTTTTCGCAGAATGCTATCGAGCAGTTGAAGGAGGTAAAGGCGCCGATGCACAAGATAATGGAGATAGTGAAATGAGCAAGGAAATGTCTGCAGAAAAGGCGACCACGATAATTCTGGCGCCCTACGTTACGGAAAAGACCTTCAACCAGATAGAAAGGGAGAACAAGCTCTCGTTCATGGTTTCAGAGCACGCAAGCAAGCGTGAGATAATGGACGCAATACGCATACTGTACGAGGCAGAAGCCGCAGAGGTAAACACTGCGCGCACAATTCAGGGCAAGAAAGCATTTGTCACGTTCAAGGCACCCGAAGGCGCGCGCGAGCTTGCGACAAAGCTGGGGCTGGTATAGCATGACGCTCGCTAGGTTTAAAAATGGAAAACTTGCGGAGGAGAGAATGATCTAATGGTACGCGAATTCAAGTTCAAGGGTTACACTCCCGAGCAGTTACAGTCACTTTCTGTTGAAAACGTGCTCCCGCTCCTCAACGCGAGGCAGAGAAGGTCTCTGAGCAAGCGCGTCGGCACATACATGAACGACGAAAAGAGGAACCTGCGCGAAAAGATAAAGCTGGCCCGCGAGGGTAAGCTGAAGGGGCAGCTCAGGACACACGTTCGCGACATGATAATACTTCCTGACATGATAGACCTCACGATAAACGTGCACAACGGCAAGGAGTTTGCCGCGGTAGCAATCAAACCAGAGATGGTAGGGCACTACCTTGGCGAATATGCAATAACAAACAAGAGGGTACAGCACGGCGCACCGGGTGTAGGCGCGTCCAGGTCCAGCCTGTACGTCCCGCTGAAGTGATAGCCATGCCACAATACTCCTACGCTTTCCAGAACTTTGACAAGGCCCGCCACGTGCGCGCCTCTGTCCGCGAAAAGAGCATTTCGCACAAGCACTCGCGCGAGATCGCACTTGCAATATCAGGCAAGTCGATAGAGAAGGCTCGCGAGTTCCTTGAAAACGTCGTTGCCAAGAAAGAAGCAGTGCCGTATCGCCGTTACCACAACGAGGTCGCGCACAGGAGCAACATCCGCGACGGATTTGCAGCAGGCAGGTTCCCGCAAAAGGCCGCAAAGGAATTTCTGAAACTTTTGGATAACTTGGAATCAAACGCAGAGTACAAGGGCATGGACCTTGACAGGCTGCGCATCGTGAGCGCAGTTGTGCACAAGGGCACCAAGCTAAAGCGGTTCCAGCCAAGGGCCATGGGAAGGTCAAGCCCCAAGTTTGACACCCTCGTCCACGTGGAACTGGTCGCACAGGAGGGTACAGCACAATGAGCGCAGTCAAGAACGTAATGAAGAACAGCTACCGCAACATGGAGATAAACGAGTTTTTGAGAAGCGAGTTGAAAGACGCCGGCTTTGGTGGCGTCGAGATCCAAAAGACGCCGGTCGGTGCAAGGATCACGGTCTTTGTAACAAGGCCGGGCCTAGTCATCGGCCGCAAGGGGACGGGGATCAAGGACCTGATGGCAAAACTCGAGCAAAAGTTCGGCCTTCAGAACCCTCAGATCTCAGTCCTCGAAGTTGAAAAGCCCGAGCTGAACCCGGAGATAATGTGCAACAGGATTGCGCAGCTCATCGAGCGCGGGACCGCATTCAGGCGCGCCTCGATGTGGACGCTCAACACCATAATGAACGCGGGCGCCCTTGGCGTCGAGGTGGTTATTTCGGGCAAGCTCCGCACAGAGCGTGCCCACTTTGAAAAGCACACGGTCGGTGTCGTACCAAAGAGCGGCGACATAGCAGACCAGATAGTAAAGACAGGCATAACTCATGTATTGACGAAGATGGGCCTGATGGGCATACAGCTGCGCATAGCAACAAGGGCCGATCTGCCGCAAGAGTTCCAGCTAGTTGACGGCACGGCCCCAGCGCAAGAGCAGCCAGCGGCGGCTCCGGCAGAAGAACCGGCCGCGGCGGTCGAGGCCCCGGTCGAACAAAAGGAGGAGGCAGTAAATGGCACGAACTAAGCTCAAGACTTTCCGCGAGATGAACGACCAAGACCTGGGAGACAAGCTGTCCGAGATGAAGGCAGACCTTGCAAAGATGAGGTCCGAGCAGTCCAAGGGGACGCTGAAGAAGCACTCTGGCGAGATAAGGTACATGAGGCGCGACATTGCGCGCATACTGACAATCCTGAACGAAAGGAAGGCCAAGGCGTCGGCATGATAACCACGGCAAACATTCACGCGCACGAGCTGATCGGCCTTGACGCAAAAATAGTCGAGTCCACTGACCCGTCGCTTGCAGGCGTCAGGGGCACAATAGTCTTTGAAACTAAAAACATGATCACAGTCAAGACTGGCAATGGTACAAAACAAATCGCAAAAGCGGCCGCAAAAAAAATCGAGTTTGCAACTCCGGCCGGCGCTTGCTTTATAAGTGGTTCGTCGTTGATAGCAAGACCTGAGGACCGCGTGTCGCGATTATAGGTGATAGTATGGCAAGAAATATCGGCGTTTCAGTTGTTGCCCCCCGCAAAGAATGTGCAGATGACCTCTGCCCGTTCCACGGCACGCTTTCAGTGAGGGGCAAATTGCTCAGGGGCACCGTGACAAGTGCCAAGGCAAAAAAGATGGTCGTTGTTTCCCGCGAGTACCCGAGGCCCGTCCAGAAATACAAGAGGTACGTCAGGTCTAGGTCCAAGGTCCACGCATACCATCCTGAATGCGTCGAACTGAAGGAGGGCGACGAGGTAATGATAGCAGAATGCAGGCCACTTTCAAAGACGATATCGTTCGTGGTAATTGAGGTGAACACAAAGGATGGCGGCAGGAACTAAGTCAAGAGCAGTTTCTGCAAAGGGCGTAGAGGAATTCCGCCCGTACATCACGAGGGCACTGCCCGTCACCGCAGAGCTTGTGTGCGCAGACAATACCGGCGCAAAGGTGCTCCGCATAGCCCAGGTCACAAGATACAAGGGCAGGCATTCGCGCCAGCCGGCAGCAGCAGTTGGAGACTTTGTCACAGTCACAGTAAAGAAGGGTCCTGCCGAACTCCGCAAGCAGGTGTTCGGCGCAGTCATTGTGAGGCAGAAATACCCCATCAGGCGCCCGAACGGGACACGCGTGTCTTTTGAGGACAACGCAGCTGTCCTGGTGACGCCGGAGGGCGAGATAAAGGGCACCGACATCAAGGGTCCTGTCGCAAGCGAAGCGGCAGAAAAGTGGCCGAGGATCGCAAACCTTGCGGGGATGATAGTCTAATGGTACAGATGAATCCAAAACTGTTGTACGTTCCAAAACACCAGCTTGACAAGATGGTCGGAGCGACGCTGTCAGACACCCTGCGGCAGCAGTACGGCCGCAGGAGCACTCGCGTGATAAAAGGCGATTCTGTGCGCGTCATGCGCGGAGAGTACAAGGGCGTCGAGGGCAAGGTTGACAAGGTCAACGTCAAGTTCGGCACTCTGATCATAGAAGGCATACAACACGATAAGGTCAAGGGCGGGCAGGTCAAGGTCCCCATACACGCCTCAAACGTGATGATAACAAGCGTCAAGACTGACGACAAGCTCCGCTTTGCCGGCGCTGCGCCAAAAGAGCAGCCGGCAGCAGAGCCAAAGGCAGAAGCCGCGCCCAAGCCTGCAAAGGTCAAGGCAAAGCCCCAGCCCAAAAAGACCGCTAAAAAGGCAAAGAAGGTGACCAAGAAAAAGACTACCAAAAAGAAGAAGGGGGCGTCCAAGTAGATGGGTAAGAAAGGCGGAGACACACGCGTAAAGAGGCAGATGGCCCCGATGTTCTGGGACGTCAAGAGGAAGGAGAGCCAGTTTGTCATGCGCGTCAAGCCCGGACCGCACCCAAAGAACAGGGCGTACCCGCTGGGCATGGTCCTCAGGGACGCGATAAAGGTGACCAAGACGGCAAGGGAATCACAGGTAGTCCTCAACGAGGGCAAGATAAAGGTCGACGGCATGGTCAGGCGCGACCCTAACCTTGCAGTTGGCCTCATGGACGTCGTGGAGCTGTCGACCGGCCAGGCTTACAGGCTGGTCCCCAAGGACTCTGAACTCTTGGCGCCGGTCGCGGTTGACGACGCAGAAAAGAACATGAAACTTGCCAAGGTGACCAGCAAGGTCATGACAAAGGGCAAAAAGATCCAATACGGCTTCCACGACGGCAGGACGCTGATAAGCGATGCAAAGCTGAAGGTAGGAGACACGTGTGTCATGGCGCTCCCCGAGTCAAAGATAAAGGACCACATCAAGTTCGAAAAGGGCGCGACGGCGCTCATCATAACAGGCGACAACGCCGGCAAGATCGGCAAGATAGAGGACATACGCGATGGAGTGTTCTCACTTCCAAAGAGGGCACTTGTCACGTTCGAGGACAGGGCGGTAGAGCTGCCGGTCGAGATGGTCATGGTCGTGGGCGCGGACAAACCCGTGATAAAGGTGAACTAGAAAAATGAGCGAACAGGTCATGGAAAAAAGCATGAAAAGGATTGCGGTGGACAAGGTAGTGATAAACATAGGCGTCGGCAAGTCAGGAGAGCCGATGGAAAAGGCCAAGAAGGCCTTGACGGAACTTACCGGCCACCAACCGGCGGTCAGGGGCGCAAAAAAGACCGTGCGCGACTTTGGCATCCACAAGGGAGAGCCGATAGGCGCGATGGTGACTCTCAGGCGCGAGGAGGCGCTCGAGTTTTTGAAGCGTGCGCTTGCAGCCAAGAGGAACGTGCTAAAAGAGTCCTCCTTTGACGACTTTGGCAACTTTTCGCTTGGCGTTCACGAGCACATCGACATACCCGGCACAAAGTACAACCCGGAGATAGGTATTTTCGGTATGGACATCAACGTCGTCCTTGTAAGGCCAGGCTACAGGATAGCAAGGAAGAGCCGCAAGCGCGCCAAGATAGGCAAGAGCCACAGGATAAACAAGCAGGAAGCTATCGAGTTTTTCAAGCAGCAGTTCGGAGTGGAGGTAGCATAAATGCCAAAACCAAGAGACTACGATTCGACTGGAAGAAAGAAACTCGCGCACGGCAGGGGAACCCGCTGGTGCAAACGATGCGGTTCATATAACGGACTTGTAAGAAGTTACAACCTGATGCTCTGCAGGCAGTGTTTCAGGGAAGTGGCGAACAGCCTGGGGTTTGTCAAGTACGAGTAGGTGTATGAGATGCCGGCGCTAAACGTCCTTTCAAACATGTTTACGACGATATACAACAACGAGACAAGGAGGAAGAGGGAATGCGTAGTCTTGCCTGCGTCCAAGTTCTCAAGCGAAGTCCTGAAGGTGATGCAGAAGCACCACTACATAGGCGAGTTTGAGCAGGTGGACGACAGCAGGGCCGGCAAGTTCCGCGTGCAGCTTCTAGCAAAGATAAACAAGTGTGGCATAATCACGCCGCGGTTTTCGGTCAAAAAGGACGCGTACTTTGACTGGGAAAGGCAGTTTTTGCCCGCGTACAGCATGGGCATACTGCTGGTGTCCACGAGCAAGGGAATAATGTCGCACCACGAAGCGCAAGCACAGGGTCTTGGAGGAGTTCTAGTTGGCTACGTCTATTGAGGAGATAATGGCAGAGGTCAAGGTCCCGTCGGCAGTCAAGCTGACAAAGGAAGGATCTTCGATAGTAGCGAAGGGTAAGCTCGGAACCGTCAAGAAGGACTTTCTAAAGGTCCCGGTTACGATAACAGTAGAGGGCGACAAGGTCACGATAAAGCCGTACGGCAAGAGAAAGCGCGACCTTGCGGTCACAAACACGGTGCGCAGCGTCATCCAGAGCATGGTAAAGGGAGTCGAAAAGGGCTACACTTACAAGGTCAAGGTCATCTTTGCACACTTTCCGATATCAGTAAAGGTCAAGGGTAAAGAAGTCCACGTCGAGAACTTTTTCGGCGAAAGGTCTGCCCGCGTAGCCAAGATACAGGGCGAGGCCACCAAGGTCGAGGTTCAGGGCGAGGACGTGCTAGTCAAGGGCCCAAGCCTCGACGATGTGTCACAGACTGCAGCCAATATAGAGCTGGCGACCAAGATAAAGGACAAGGACCAACGTGTCTTTCTGGACGGGCTGTACGTCTACTCGCGCGAAGATGGAATGTAAGGGCCCTCTTGATTTTTTGCGTCTGCTCAAAAACATTATATTGTGCATGGAATTTGCGTATATCTGCGCCGCTGTAGCTCAGCATGGTAGAGCAAATTCAAAGCGCAATATTGTGCTTCGGAGCTTAACTGGCTGTTAACCAGTGGGTCACCAGTTCGAGTCTGGTCAGCGGCGCCATGTATTTTCCATACGATAGCTTTATAGCATTTCTGTATTACGCGTAGTTCGTTCTTGAGCAAGGACGACCTGCCGGCCGACAGGATGGAGGACCAGCTGAAGGGCAAGACCCTGCAGGTCTACCTGTACATGATAAAGCGCAAAGACCCTGTCGGCGTTCGGGAGGTCCAGCGCGACCTGTCGTTTTCAAGTCCAAGCGTGGCAAACTACCACATAGACAAGCTGATGCAGCTCTCACTCATCAGCCAGGACGAGCACGGGCGGTATTACGTTATCCAGAAGGTGCAAGTAGGGGTCCTGCAGGCATTTGTCAACGTCGGTGGCAGGGCAGTCCCGCGCCTTTTGTTTTTCGCCGCGTTCTTCACTACGATGCTTGCTGCATACCTTGTCCTGAACTTTGACAGCCTGGACGTATTTGCGCTGGGCTTTGCAGTCGCAGGCGCGGTCGCATTCTGGGCAGAAACGATGAGGGTCTGGATGAAGCGGCCCATCGCCTAGTGTTGCATAACCGGAGTTCTGAAATCTCTAAACCTTGATAATGTCAAGCGCGACCGCGTCTGCGAGCAGGTCGATGTGCTTTGCTGCAACTATGTAGCCGTTCTTGATGTCAGTCGACGCCACCCACCTGTTGGTGGAGCTGAACAGCCTCTCCTTTTTCATCCTCTTTTCGACCTCCTCGACGTCTAGCTCCCGTTCTTCGACTTCCTGCGTGTCCGTGTACTTTATCGTGAGCAGGATTTTCTTGACAAGTATCCTGTCTCCGAACCGGCGCGAAAGGTCTCTGGCGCTCTCGTCTATATCGAGGAGTTTTATCTTTATCTGCATGTGGTTGAGCGCGTCCCTGCTGGTCAGGAGCCTCTCGTCGATAAACCGGTCATAACTCATGGGCAGTGTGAATGTCTTTCTAGCATTAATAAGCATTCATTTTTCAGGCGCAAAGAAGTAGTACGGCGTGCCATCTCTCACGCCGCATTTGACCATGCGCACCCGTATGCCCACTGAAAGTTCTGTGTTGTTAAACGAGCCCACAAGCCTGAATCCGTCCATCTTTACTATGCCAAACGTGCCTTCGTGTCCCCTGACGTGCGAAGTCGCAAACTCTATCAGAACGCCTTTTGTGTCGACCTTTTTCAGCGCGGTCTTTGAATAGCACACGGAACAGGTTGACGACGGCGGCCACGCTTTTTTGCCACACCTTGTGCAGACAGGAACCTTGAAGACGCCGCGCTTGAGATGCTCTGTAAATTCAGACTCCAAGGACCATCACCGTTGCCGAAGAGCCCGCGGCTGCAAGGTTGTGCACAAGTCCGGTCCTGCACCCCTTGGCCTGCCTTTTTCCTGCGCGGCCCTGCAGTTGCAATATTACTTCCGTTACCTGCGCGACGCCCGTTGCGCCGACAGGATGCCCGCAGCCAAGTATCCCGCCCCTTGTGTTGATAGCTATGCCGTCCTGTTCGACAAACCTGCCCCCCTTACCCTTTGGAGCAAAGCCGACATCCTCGTATGCAATTATCTCAAGTATCGTAAAGGCGTCATGCAGTTCTGCGATGTCTATCTGCGACGGCTTTGTATTTGCCATGGCGTAGGCATCCTTTGCGGCCTTTCTTGCCGCGTCAAGCGCGGTCAGGTCGCCGGCGCTTGCAAAGCTGGCGCCGTTTGTTTGCTGCCCTATGCCGTTTATCCAGACAGGGCTTTCTGACTTTCTTGCCTTCTCCTCAGAAAGTAAAAACACTGCTGACGCGCCGTCGCACGGCGCCGAGCAGTCGAGCAGCTTCACAGGGTCGGCTATCTTTTTTGAGTCCATGACTTGCTGCAGGCTTACAGGCCTGCAGAAAAGCGCGTTTGGGTTTTTTGCAGCGTTTGCGTGGTTTTTGACAGACACCTGCGCCATCTGCTCCTCAGTCGTGCCGTACTTTCTCATGTGCGCCCTTGCGAACATGGACGCCCAGTGCACAGGAAAGTTGAACGAGCCCCGCGTAACGTCCCACACGAGCCTGTTGCCGGGGCTTACTGCCTTTTCCGCGCCCACCACAAGCGCAGAGTCACACATCTCTGATGCAATGAGCGAATATGCAGTCGCGATTGCGTTTGTTCCGGAATTGCAGAGGTTGTCAACCCTGTGAGAGACCTTGGGCTTTATGCCTAGCATCTCAGAGACAATGGTCGAGCTGTACTGGTCGGTGGCACACGTGGATACTATCACCGCGTCCACGTCCTTGCCGGCGCCGCTTTTTTCCAGAACCTGGATGCAGGGCTCGCAGGCAAGCTCGAATATCGACTTGCCTGAGTCCTTTTCAAACTTGGACGACGCGGCCGACCCGATAGCTACCCTTCGCAATCTAGAAGGTTGACAACATTTCCCTAAATGAACTTTCTGCATTTTCGACCGGATTGACCTGTAATATGGGAAGGGTCACGCCGGCGTCGGCAAACCTCGAGAGCGCGCTCCGGCAGTCGCTTCTCGTCCCGCACACGGCAAGCGAGTCAAGCATCCTGTCAGTCACGGCGTCTGCGGCCGCGTCTCCGCTTTTGGCATACTCTTGTTTTATCTGCTCCACTTCGTTTGCAAAGCCGTTTTCCGCAAGGAACCTGCCATAGTACTTGCCCACTGCAGTGTAAAATGCAAGCGTCTTTGCCGCGCGCCTTCGAGCCTTTTCGGGCTCGCTGTCGGAGACCGCGCAGATGAGAGAGAGCGCTATCTCGAACTTTTTGCCAGACGTCGCGTGCAGGATTTCTGCCGCTGTCTTTTTCAGCTCGCCAAGAGGCCGGAGATAGAGGATGATCCCGTCTGCAAGCTCGCATGCAAGCGAGACCATCTTTTTGTTTACCGCGGCCATGAACACCGGCACGTGCTTTCTTGGCGGCGCGTTAAGCAGCTTGAAGTTGCTTGCCCTGAAAAATTCGCCTGCATAATTGATCCTTTCGCCAGAAGTCATCAGGTTGAGGCACTCTACAAACTCGCGCATTCGGGATGCTGGTTTTTCAAACTTGGTGCCGTGCCAGTTTTCCACGATAGCTTCGGTGCTGGACCCAAGACCGATGACTGTCCTGTTGCCTGAAAGCATGTCAAGCGTGACTGCACCCATGGCAACGGTCGCAGGCGTCCTTGAAAAGATGCTGACAATCGAAGTGCCCAGCCTGACGCGCCTTGTGACTTGCGAAACGGCGCCAAGCGTCGCAAAAGACTCTCGCCCCCATGACTCTGGGACCCATATAGAATCCACGCTTTCCTTTTCGTCTGCAATTTTTGCGCATGCAAGCACTTCCTCTGCAGACAGCAGAGGCCCCAAGCTGTATCCCAGTCTCATGAGATCTTTGCAGCCTGCATTTCCTTGGCAGCCTCTTCTATGTCCTTGTGTGAGTCGATGGAGCGCCAGAATACGTCTTCGTAAAGCATAGAGTTCAGCTTGCCTTCCTTTGCAAGTGCAGGCAGCGCCGTCACCTCGATGTTGCCGCTCTCAGGAAGGTACGAAAAGATCTCGCTTGTGAAGTGGTAGACGCCGGCGTTTATCCACTTGTCCTTTATGCGTGGCTTTTCCACAAAGCCTAGCACCTTGGCATTTTTATCGACCTCTACCACGCCATAGGGGCTCCTGAGCGGGACGAGTGCCAGCGAGTGCGAGGCGCCGCTGTCCCGGAGCATCTTGGGGTCAAGGTTTGTCAGTATGTCTCCATTTACCATGAAAAACTCTTGTTGCCCGGAGAGCAGTCCCTCTGCGTTCTTCAGCGCGCCGCCGGTCCCAAGTGGCTCTTCTTCGACGGCGTAGCCCACCTTCACTCCAAGCCTGCTGCCGCTGCCTATGTGGTTGATGATGTGCTCCTTCATGTAGCCGACGCAGATGACAAACTCCTTGATGCCGTTGCCTGCCAGCCACTTTATCTGCCACTCTATTATCGGGAGGTTAAGGACCTCTATCATGGGCTTGGGCATCTCGTCAGTCAATGGCCTCAGACGCTTGCCAAAGCCGCCTGCAAGTATCACTGCCTTCATGCTTTGATGTTCAGGCGATTTTGTTATAAAACATTATCTCGGGTTTCGTTCGTCAATAGCCAGTGGATCTGTTGATAGCATTCGGTGCACACCTCTTTTTCATCTGAGTGGACGCAGCTGCGGATCCTGTTGACTATTGCGCCGCAGCGTGAGCAGGCAGGCAACTACCTCGGGGCCTGCTCTTTTTTGCCGGCCAGGCGCCTGTCAGTCGCCGCTTTCCAGCCGCCAAGGCCCACCAGAATTGCACCCATCGCTATGGTGGAACCTATCGTACGCATGGCCCCCTCGGCATTTTCAGACGCAAGCGCGCCTTGGCCTATGAGTGCGAGCATGCCGGCTATTATGAGGCCGCCGTTTACAAACAGCAGTACGGTCACTATGCCTGACGGCTCCTTGCGGGCGATGATAAACGCTGCTATAGACATCACGACTGCGCCGCCGCCAAATCCCACGCCACGCGTCGCCTCGTCAAGCGGCAGAAAGCCGTGACCGTCAGGGCTTGAGGCCGCGGCCGCCGCGTCGGCGCCGTATATTATCAGTAACGCGAGAGAAACGGCAAGGAGTCCAACTGAAATCTGCACCTTGGCCATCGAAGATAAATCGCAATCAGATTTAATAAACCTACTCTGCCAGCTGAATGCATTGGCTGTAGACATCAAGGAGGTTCTGTATTCTGTCATCGATGATATAGGACGAGACAGGATAAGGGCAGAGGTATCTGCAGACATCGACGCCGCATCTGCGAAATACTGCAGCGAGATAGCAGAAAAGTGCACAAAGGCCCTCGGCACACAGGCAGACGGTGAGACGCTTGGGACACTGTGTGAGGCTCTTTTGCACTTCATGCTCACGGCCTCGCTCCTGCCGTCTGAGAGAAAAGTGACGCTAAACGGCATCGAGCTCGACTTGGTAATCCCGTCTGTCAAGAGTCTCTCAAAAGATCCCTCGAAGGCTCTTGTGATCCAGGTGGTCAAGGATGCCACCACAAGCCGCGTGAGGGAGGCAGAAAAGGTGCAGCCAGACGTGGAGAACCTCTGGGTCGTGTCGGCAAGGCCTCTGGATACAGGACACAGGAACTATACGCTGAGTGGGAGATACCCTTCGATAATATCAGACATACACGCATTCTTGCGCGAAAAAGGAGTCAGCAGCCTGAAGATGCTCCACGACTGATTGTTTCTAAACTCGAATTTAGAAATACACGCCTATGATTGGAGTATCTTGCCGACTGCTCCCTGTTTTTCCAGCGCGCTTGCCGCCTGCTTGTAGTTTGGCTTTTTCATGAGAGGAACGGTGGCAAGCACCGGCACAGAGGCGAGCCGCTCCAGCGCCTGCGGCGTGTTCTTTTCCACTGCACCAGGATTTCTTGGCATCATGTTGACTATGATGCCTGCTATGTCAAGGCCAAACTCTCTGCAGACCCTGACTGTGAGAAGTGTGTGGTTTATCGTGCCAATCTTGGGGGTCGCGACGATTACGACAGGAAGACCGGCAAGCCTCGCAAAGTCTGCCACAAACTCGCTTTCCGTAAGCGGCACCATGAGGCCTCCTATCCCCTCGACCACCACAAAGCCATGTTTTATGCCAAGCTTTTTCAGCGGAAAGAGTGCGCCGTGCACGTCGGCGACCGGCTTTTTCAGTATCTGCGCGGCCATGAGAGGCGCGGCTGGAAGATTGAAGAAAAACGGGTTAAGCTCCTCATCAGATTCCGTTGCACAGCAGGCCTCTGCAAGCATGGCTGTGTCTTTTGACCTGTACCTCGCCGAGTATGCTTTATGGGCAGTCGCAAATGGCTTGGTTGCCACGACGTCTATCTTGCGCTTTTTCAGCGCCCAGGCAAGGCCGGCCGAGACCAGTGTCTTGCCAACGTCCGTCCCAGTCCCAGTAACAAACACGCCTTTCATGGAAATAATTAGATAGATGGCATGGTTGGATTTAACTGAATTGAGCGATCCCGACCTCAGAGAGGCAGACAAGCGGCTCGTCTGGCACCCTTACACGCAGATGAACGAGTGGAACCGCGGCGACAACAGGGTGATAGTGAGGGGCGAAGGCTTTTACCTGGTAGACAGCAAGGGCAGGAGGTATCTCGACGGCACGGCAAGCATGTGGTGCAACGTGTGGGGGCACGGACCAAATGAAGTCGTCGAGGCAATGCACGATCAGCTTGACAGGCTGCAGCACTCGACGCTTTTCGGGCTTGCAAACGAGCCGTCGGTGAGGCTTGCAGAGAGGCTCGTGAAGCTTGCAAAGAGCATGGACCGGGTCTTTTACACGGACAACGGCTCGACTGCTATTGAGGCCGCACTGAAAATGGCCCTGCAGTACTGGCGCAACAGAGGCAAACCCAGAAAAGAGTTTGTCTCACTTGACCATGGCTACCACGGCGACACCGCAGGCGCGATGTCTGTCGGGTACATCGAGCAGTTCTTTGGCGCATACAGGCCCATCCTCAAGAAGGTGCGCAGGGTCCCAAGCCCGCTTCTTTACGGAAGCAAATTTGACAACGAACAAGATCTGGTAGGGCACTGCCTTGACCATACAGAGAAGATGCTGAAGAGCCTGAAGGGTAGGGGCGCTGCGCTTGTCATGGAGTCCGGGGCGCAGATAGCCGGCGGGGTCATCATCTATCCTGACAGATACCAGAGACAAGTGTCCGAACTTTGCGAAAAGTACGATACGCTTCTGATACTTGATGAGATAGCCACCGGCTTTGGAAGGCTGGGCAACATGGTAGAATACGCTGCGCAGAGGTCAAAACCGGACATCGTCTGCTTTGGAAAGGCGCTCACTGCGGGGTATTTTCCGCTTGCTGCGACGCTTGCAAGAAAGGAGATCTATGATGCATTTTTGGGCAAGCACTCGGAAAACAAGCACTTCTATCACGGCCACACTTTTACGGGCCACCCAGTGGGCTGCGCGGCCGCGCTTGCAAACTTGGACCTCTACAAAAGACGAAACTTGATGCAGCAGATTCAGGATAGCTCGAAATACCTGAAGTCAAGGATGAGCGAGTTTGAAGCGATAGGCATCGTGGCAGACATCAGGCAGAAAGGCCTACTTGCAGGCATCGAACTTGCAAGAAAGGGCAGACCACTGTTCCGCGTCAAAAAGGAGAGGTTTGGGCAGTTTGTGGCGCGAGAGTCTCTTGAAATGGGGGTGCACCTCAGGACGCTTGGCAACGTCATGGTGCTGATACCGCCGCTTGCAATAGACAGGAACTCGCTGAAAACGCTTGTAGATACCCACCTGGAACTGGCAAAAAAGGCCGAAAAACTGTACTATTTCTGAACTATCTGGCGCAGCTCCTTGTATAACGTCGCCTTTGAAACACCAAGCGACTGGGCTATGCTTGCCTTTGACTGGTTTTCTGCAAGCATGGCTATCAACCGGTCCTTGTCAAGAAGTTTCTGCGGCCTGCCTATGCCCTTTCCTGCCGCCCGAGCGCGCTCCATACCATCCTTTGTCCTCTGCACCAGCATCTCCCTCTCCCGCTCGGCGACCCATGTGAGTATGCCTATCATCAGCTTTCTGACGCTTGGTTCCGTCGTTTGCAGAAAAGACTCTCGCGGAGAGCACGAGATGAGTGGCGCGTACTGCTCTATCACCTTGATGGCGTCAAGCGTGTCCCAGAAGGTCCTGCCCACCCTTGAAAGTTCATACACGAGCACGGCGTCGACCTCTGCCGTCTTGACGAGCTCGAGCATGTCGCGGAAACCCCGTCTTTGGGTGGCCGGAACCCTGCCGGAAACCGCAGAATCTTCGAAAAAGTCAAGGATCTGGTAGCCGCTGTCTTGCGCCCACTTTTCTAGGACCAGTTTCTGGTTCTGCACCGTCTGCTCTTCGGTGCTTACCCGGAGGTACGCGAACGCATATTTCATGGCATTTGTTGCGCGGACGGCTTAACTGCAGGTTTGTCAAAAAAGCACGATAAACTGTTCAAAAAGGGCAGCTGGACTTGTTGAACGGCCCATTTGGCAATATGCCGGAATCAAGAGTAAAAAAACGGGCCTGGTTTTCAGCCATTCCAAAAAAGGACCGCTTTTTGAACGGTTACGACAGCATGCCCGCGGCGCCGATTTTCGGTTTTTCCCCCTTTTTCCACGTATCTGCCGCAAGACAGTTGCTGCAGGAAAAGGACTGGCGCTAACTGGCCGAAAAATGCTGCCAAACCCCCGCCCCAGACGGCCAAAAAGCCGGTACGCAGTGGAATTGCGCCGGTCCTGCCGGACAGGCGCCTGTCACTTGTTACCAAGTTATTGTTAATTGCAGATTTTCTTTGCCGGCACGGCCGGCTGTCATACCACGCTAACTGCTAAAAATCGACGCCCGGACTCGCCGGCGAACATTAAACCTTGCCATTTGTCAATAGACGGTTTTACCCGTGTTTTCAGTATATATTTCAAAACTCGAGTTTTGCAATATTACTATTTTTGGCATAGTTGTAAACCAAACTTTTAATTACAAGTTTACAACATTGTTTCAAAAATGTCCGATTCGGCTTTTATCGTTTCTTGCATGGAAAAGGTACTTTCAGGCGTCAGGGTAACCTTTGAAGAAGCCGAGCGGCTGCTTGCGACAGACGACGTAACGACGCTTGCAGAATGCGCCAACACCATTACGCGGAAGTTCAACGGCGACGTCGTCGATGTGGAGGCGCTGATAAACGCCAAGTCAGGCAAGTGCCCCGAAGACTGTAGCTTTTGTGCTCAGTCGACGTTCTATGAAACAGGTATCAACAAGTACCCGCTCCTGCCGACAGAGACAATAGTCGAAAACGCCAGGATGGCCAAGGAAGGAGGCGCCACCAGCTTTTGCCTTGTCTGCGCCTACCGGTCCCCGCCCGAGAAGGACTTTGAGCAGATCTGCAGCACGATTTCCGAGATAAAGCGTCAGGTAGGGACAGAGGTCAACGTCTCGCTCGGCTTCATGACACCAGAGAGGGCCCGGCGACTGAAGGAACTCGGCGTAAAGCGCTACAACCACAACCTGGAGGCTGCCGAGAGCTACTTTTCAAAAATATGCACGACCCACGACTTTTCAGACCGCGTAAACACCGCCAAGATAGTCAAAGAGGCGGGGCTTGAGCTGTGCTGCGGTGGAATAATAGGAATGGGAGAGACTGCAAGGCAGAGAATTGAACTCGCATTTTCAATTTCAGAGCTGAACCCCGACGAGGTGCCCATGAACATACTCATCGGGCGCGAGGGAACGCCTATGGAAGGCATGGGAACCATAGACCCTCTTGATGCGATTAAGGCCATAGCAGTCTGGCGCTTTATCATGCCGAAAACGATACTAAAGGTAGCCGGCGGGCGCGAGGTCCACCTCAAGGACAAGGAGAGGCTGGCGCTCAAGGCCGGCGCCAACGGCATAATCACCGGCGGTTACCTTACGACAGGTGGCAACGCGCCCAACAAGGACATCACGATGATAAAAGAGATTGGCCTCAAGGCGAAGTGACGTTTTTACGGATGAGAGGCTAGACTCGATCAAGGCAGCCAACCTCTACAGGACTCTAAGAGATGTTGTTGTAAGAGGTCCGGTCGCAACTATCAACGGCAGAGAAGTCATACACCTCTGCTCAAACGACTACCTGGGGCTGTCGCAAGACCGGCGCGTCATCCACGCGGCCGCAAAAGCGCTGACGCAGGTCTCTCAGGCAAGCTCCCGGCTCATAGCCGGCAATGCCCCTGCCCTAGAAGAGCTCGAAGCGATGCTTGCAGCCCACCGGAGGGCCGAAGCGGCGCTTGTCTACCCTACAGGATACATGGCAAACCTCGGCACCTTGACGGCCCTTGCAGACAAGAAAACGACTATCTACAGCGACGAGCTGAATCACGCAAGCATCATTGACGCGTGCAGGCTGACAGGCGCCGGCGTACAGGTTTTCAGACACAACGACGCCGGGCACCTTGAAAGCCTCATGCGCGGAACTGGCAGGAAGATAGTTGTAACAGAGGGCATTTTCAGCATGGACGGCGACCTTGCGGACCTGAGGCGCATATGCAAGGTAGCTCAGGAGTACGGCGCCGTCATGGTGGTTGACGATGCGCATGGTGACTTTGTAACCGGCCCCAGATTTTCTGGCATGCCTGCAAGCCTTGGCGTCAACGTAGACGTGCACGTGAGCAGTCTGAGCAAGGGGCTCGGGTGCTTTGGCGGATACGTCGCTGCAAGCAGGAAGACAAGGGAGCTTTTGATCAACACGTCAAGACAGTTCATCTACACTTCAGCCCTGCCCGACCACCTCTGCGCCGCCGCAATAGCAGCAGTCCCGCTGGCAAAGAAGGGCAACCTCCAGAAGAGGCTGCAATCAAACATCAAGTTACTTACTTCACATCTCAAAAAGCAGGGGTTTGCGCTTGCAAGCTCGTCAAGCCAGATAATCCCGGTTATCGTCGGCGACGAGCCGTTGCTTTTTCGCAAGAACTGCTAGACCGCGGAGTGTTTGCGCAGGCTGTGCGGTATCCTACAGTCAAAAAGGGATCCGCCAGGCTGCGTGTATCACTTACTGCAATGCATACAAAGGTCCATCTGGAAAAAGCGCTTGACGCCTTTGCCGCCGCGGGCAGAAAAACGAGCCTTGTTTGAGCACATATTTCTAAATTCGAGTTTAGAAATAAAGTTA
>CAYXFY010000003.1:7897-17979 GCA_964464395.1 uncultured Nitrososphaera sp. | reverse complement strand
ATTAACAGGCAATTTCAAGAAATAGCGTGCCTGCAGGGGACTTTACGTTCAAGGTAAAGGTCACAGACGAGCAGTCAAAGGAGCTAGCCATGTATCTTAACACTCTACCTGTGCAGGACCTGCTCTTTGGCCTGCGCTTTGCGTTCAACAGGTACTCTGCCGCAACAGGCGGATACCTCATGCCGGGAAGAAAGAGCATGGTCAAACATGAAACGCACCTTCTAAGCGCCGAGCAGGCCAAGTGGAGGCTGCACAACTGGAAGGCCATGATACGCACGTACAGGGAAAAAGGCTACAGCTACCCTACGATATCAAGGATTAAAAAAGAACTGCGAAAAATTGCCGGGATAAAAAAGTAAGCGGGCTTAAAAGCCCGCTGCCTCTTCGGCAGACTTTTGCGTGGTCGTGGTCGAGGGCAGGTCGGGGAACTTGCTCTTCATGTTCATTTCCACTATCGCGCTTGCCTCTTCCATTATCCTTGCCGTGTCCTCGTTGACAGCCGTGAATCCGCCTACTTCTGCTGCAGGTATCTGGCCCGAGTCGGTCATGATGCTGCCAAGCAGGTCGGAGATCTGCGAGAACGACTGGTCTGCCTCCGGCATCATGCCTGTAAGCCCGCCCTGGAGTCCCTTTATGACGGACATTGCGGGGCTCAATGTGACCACCACGTCTCCAAGTTCCGTTATCGTGTTTAGCCTTAGCTGTATCTGTTCCAGCGCGAGTTTTGCCGAGCTTATCATCTTGCCCATCTTGCGGATCTGCGAAAGCTCGCCGGAAAGCACGCGTGCGTGCTGCGCGTCGTGGCTCTGCATCGCGATCACTACCCGCTTGAAGATGAGCTGATCCTTTTCATTTATGCGTGCAGATATCGAGTCTAGTTTGGATATCTGCATCTGCAGCTTCTTCTGTGCCTCCTCTATTCTTGGCTTGAGCGGGGCTTGCGGCTTGATCCCCTCTATCAGCTTGTGTCCTACGCTTGTGCCTTCGGTTTTGACCCATTTGTTACCAAATGACATTCTAACTGGTACCTGAGCCACTCTGCCTGCATGCGACTAAAAGACCGCCTGTACTGCCATGCGGTGTAACCGTAGTTACAGGCATGCGCGGTGACAACCTTGACGTGCGTCTCAAACGCGCAGAAACAATTTAGAACGCGACCATGACATCATGACGGGTTGACGTCCAAAATACGCGTAGCTGCAGAAGGCGACCTTGACTGCATACTGGAATTCATGAAGGAATACTATGCCTATGACAAGCATGATTTTGACACCAAGCGCGCCCGGCAGGCCATGCGCAAATTGCTCAGGAACCGCGATCTTGGCATAGTCCTTTTGACACTGGACGACAAAAAACCGGTTGGCTATCTTGTGCTTGCACTTGGCTACAGTCTGGAGTACGGCGGCCGTGACGCCTTTATAGACGAGTTTTTTATACTGGAACAACACCGCGGAAAGGGACTCGGCAAGATGGCTCTAAAATACGCGGAAAAAGTCGCAAAAGATTACGATGTCAAAGCCATACATCTTGAAGTGACCCGGCACAACAGCTCGGTGATTGAAATGTACAGGCGCATAGGCTTTGTCGACCACGATCGTTACTTGATGACAAAACGCATGCAATCTCATTAGACAAGTTTTTTAAACACCGAAAACCCCCGGTAAACGCGGATGATAAAGGAGAAGATAAAGGTGAACAACCGCAGCTACAGCGTCACCATAAACGAGCAGACACAGATGTACGCGATGAAGCTGCGCAGGCTTTACCAGCAAAGCTACAGCGACGTCGACAGTTTTGACGAGGTAAGCTCCGAGATATCATCCACAATAAGCAACCTTTTGAAGCATGCCGTGTCACCGGAGGTTCGCGAAGACGACATGGACGGAGTCGTCCAGCAACTGCTAAAGATGTACGAGAAGAGCGCCAAAAAGTAAAAACACCTAAATAGCAACCAAGAACGTCTCAACTTCATGGCGGAAAGCGCCGTCAAGAAATGCATCAACCCAGACTGCGGCAAGACATACAGCATATCAAACGATACCTACAGGTGCACCTGCGGCTCGCTTTTGGACATCAGATATGAAAAGAAGCCGAGCCGCGACCTTGTCGACGTGTTCTACAAGAGGCGCAACCACGGCACCAACATCTACAACGAGTCTGGCGTCTGGCGCTTCCGTGACCTGATAAACTTTGCAGGTATGCACACCGAGGACTTTGACGAATGCGCAAGGGTCATAGTGTCGCTTGACGGCGCAGAAGGCAGGCTTTCCAAGCCCTACAAGATGAGCAAGGCCGCAGACTATGCCGACATGGGCCATGACAACTTTTTCCTCCAGCCCGAAGGCTACAACCCCTCCGGTTCGTTCAAGGACAACGGCATGTCTACTGCTGTCACGCACGCCAAGATGCTTGGCGTCAAAAAGATAATCTGCGCTTCGACCGGCAACACTTCGGCGTCTGCTGCAATGTACGCGGCAAATGAGAACATGGACTGCGACGTCTACATACCAAAAGGCGAGATAGCTCCTGGCAAGCTCGGCCAGGCGTTCCAGTTCGGCGCCCAGGTGATACAGGTGCCGGGCAACTTTGACGACGCGCTTGCAACTTCGCTGAAAAACGCTGCAGCTACTGGCGGATATACGGTCAACTCAGTAAACCCGTTTAGGATAGAGGGTCAGAAGACGATCGTTTACAGGGTCATGGAGCACCTTGACTGGAACCCGCCGGACTGGATAGTATATCCAGGCGGCGCGCTCGGCAACACGTCAAGCTGCGGCAAAGCACTGATAGAACTGTACGAGTGGGGCTGGATAAAAAAGATCCCGCGGATTGCAGTGGTCAACGCGGAGGGCGCAAACACGCTCTACGAGCTTTACAATGGCAAGTTTGAAAACGAGAAACTGACATGGAACGGCGGAAGGCCGGACCTTGCCATGGTGGACCGCTACTACGCATATCAGGACAAGAACGGCATAAGGCCAAAGACACACGCAACTGCTATCCAGATAGGCAGGCCGGCAAACATCGCAAAGGCGCTGCGCGCCCTTGACTTTACAAACGGCGTCGTTATGCAGGTGAGCGACAAGGAGATGAGCGACGGCATGTCTATTGTGGGGCTCAACGGCTTTGACTGCGAGATGGCGTCAGGCTCCGTGCCTGCAGGAGTCAGAAAGCTCCGCAAGGAAGAGATCATCAAGAAGGACGACGTGGTCGTCGGCATACTGACAGGAAGACAGAAGGACCCGGCGCTTGCTGTCAACTACCATACAGACGCGACCAACATGTTCGCAAGGCCGCCGACAAGCCACTGATCTTTTTGCAATCAATTACTTTACTGCAATGCTATGTACAACATATTGCAACGATGTTAATCGTTACATACCGATACCATCATTGCAATAAGAATAATCTACGAACGTTACGATATTGATAGTTTTGTAAGCCGCTTTTGCCGCCGGTCGGCGCCGGCAGGCGGTTTTGGGCGTCCGGCATGCACGTTAGGGGTGCAAAAGAAGGGTCCTGGCGCCGGGTGGATTGAGCAGAACTAGCTAGCGGCCTTTTTCAGGGCTGAAAGTATGGCGCCGGCCTTGTGCTCGGTCTCGTCCCATTCACGCTCAGGGTCCGAGTCCATGACTATGCCTGCGCCAGACTGGACGTACGCCCTGCTCCCGTTGACAAAGAGCGACCGGATGGTTATCGCAAAGTCGCATGAGCCGTTGAAGGAGAAGTATCCAAGCGCGCCCGCATACGGCCCCCGAAGGTCAGGTTCAAGCTCGTCTATCACTTCCATGGCCCTCACCTTTGGTGCCCCCGACACGGTGCCAGCCGGAAAAACGGCTTTTAGCGCGTCATACGAGTCGAAAGACTTTTTCAGGTTTCCGGTCACGTGAGACACGATATGCTGGACGTGGCTGAAGCGCTTTACTGTCATCAGCTCGTCTACTTTGACTGTCCCAAACTCGCAGACCCTGCCTATGTCGTTTCTTGCCAGGTCTACAAGCATAGTGTGCTCGGCAAGCTCCTTTTCGTCCTTGAGCAGGTCTTGCCGCATCCGCTCGTTTCTTGCCTCGTCGTCTGTTATGGGGCGCGTGCCGGCTATAGGGAAAGTCTCGACGTGCCCTTGAGTCACGCGAATCAGCATCTCGGGGCTTGAGCCAATTATGCAGCGCCTGCCGGACTTGAGCAGGTACATGTATGGCGAAGGGTTGACCTCCCTCAGGGCCTCGTAAAAACGCAGCAGGTCTCCGTCTACTTCGAACTTCATGTTCTTGGCAAGGACCACCTGAAACAAGTCGCCGTCGTAGATGTACTTCTTGGCCTTCTTCACGATGTCTACAAAGTGCTCCTTTGTCATGTTCCTTGCCGGCTCGGTGTGCGAAAAGCGCGTCTGCTTTGCCGCTGCCTTGGCTATCTTTCGCTCTATTTCTTCAAGGCGCGATTTTCCAAGATAAAAGTAGTACGCCTGATTCTCCTTGTGATTGTACAGTATGCCGTCGCGGTAGATTCCAAACTCCATGACGGGAAAGCCGTTTTTGCCCTTCTTCCTGTCTGTTGGCAGGCGCTCCCAGAAACGGACAGCGTCATAGCTGATGTATCCGACTGCTCCTCCGATGTAGCGCGAGCTGTGGTCGCCCACATTGGGCACGAGCTTGCGCAGCTGCGAGATGGGCTCTGTCACGCGGTATTTCTTTGTCCCACCACGCCGGTCCTTGACTATAAAAGAGCGAAAGTCGCAGGTAACCGTGACATCAGGGTCAAAGCCGATGACTGACATCTCGGCAAGCTCTTTGGGCCCTATCAGCGACTCCAGTATGAAGGCGTGGTCGTAAAGTGAGTAGATCTTTTTGAAAAGCGAGAACTGGTCGTCAGCGGTGGCTAGCTTGCGGATCTTTACTTTGCCCAGCCGCTGCCGGCCAAAAGCTACCACCTTGGCTCATTCTCTCCTGCTACTCTGCCTGATTGCCATTTAAAGGTTCAGCTGCCTGCAGGCGTCGTGATGGCGCCCACGCTGGCAGACTGCACAAGCGACGCATATTTTGCAAGCGCGCCTGTCTTGTACCTGGGAGCAATGGGCTTCCACTTCTTGGCGCGCCTTGCAAGCTTGGCCTTTGACACAAGCAGGTCGATCCTGCTCTTTGCGGTGTCTATGACTATCTGGTCGCCTTCATTTACAAGCGCGATAGGGCCCCCGACCATCGCCTCAGGCGCCACATGGCCTATCATTAGGCCGCGCGTGGCTCCGGAAAACCGGCCGTCTGTCACCATGGCCACTTTTTCGCCAAGACCCTGGCCTACTATGGCCGCTGTCGTCGAGAGCATCTCGCGCATGCCCGGTCCTCCCCGGGGACCTTCATATCTGATGACCACGATGTCGCCTTCAACTATCTTGCGCTTTGACACGGCGTCAAACGCCTCTTCTTCGCTGTTAAAGACGCGCGCCCGGCCCGCAAACTTTTTGCTCTTTACTCCTGCGACCTTTACGACAGCACCGTCCGGCGCAAGCGTGCCTTTCAGTATCTTGAGCGTGCCTTCAAGGCTTATTGGATCTTCAAGGCGCCTTACCACCTTTTCCTTGCCCTGGCTCAGGTCAAACGTCATCGACTCTAGGTTCTGCTTCATTGTCTTGCCGGTGACAGTCATCGCGTTGCCGTTGAGCAGGCCTTTCTTCAACAGTGCGTTCAATATCACTGGAACGCCACCTATCTTGTCAAGGTCCAGCATGACGTACATGCCGCCTGGCCGCATGTCTGCGATGTGCGGCGTGTGCTTGCGTATCCTCTCAAAGTCGTTAAGAGAAAGTTTCACGCGGGCCTCTTTTGCAAGTGCCAGCAGGTGCAGCACGGCGTTTGTGGAGCCGCCAATCGCGTTTGCCATCATAATCGCGTTTTCAAAGGCCTCGTAGGTCATGATGTCCCTGGGACGGATGTTGCTGTCAATCAGGCTCATGACGGCCTTACCGGTGTTGTAGCATATTTCCTGGCGCTTCTCGCTTTCGGCCGGTGGCGACGCGCTCCCCGGTAACGACATCCCGATGGCCTCGCTTACAGACGCCATGGTGTTTGCCGTGTACATGCCGGCACACGAGCCTGCTGTCGGACATGCCACGTTTTCAAGGCTCAGAAGTTCTTGCAATGTCATCTTGCCAGAGTCGTAGGCGCCCACCGCCTCGTACACGTCCTGAACCGTCACCTGTTTGCCGTTCCACTCGCCCGGCATTATGGTCCCGCCGTAGACGAAAATGGAAGGCAGGTTGAGCCGGGCCATGCCCATCAATGTCCCGGGCAGGCTCTTGTCGCAGCCGGATATCCCCACAAGGCCGTCATAGCCGTGCGCCCGCATCATCACTTCAATTGAATCGGCGATTATCTCCCTGCTTACAAGCGAGGCCTTCATTCCCTCGTGCCCCATCGCTATGCCGTCCGACACGGCTATCGCGGGGAATTCGCGGGGCGTAGCGCCTGCGTCGCTCACTCCCCTCTTGGCACTCTGCGCCAGCTGGCCCAGGTGTATGTTGCACGGCGTTGCTTCGTTGCAAGTAGAAGAGACGCCTATCATCGGCCTGTTCAGGTCTTCGTCTGTCAGGCCCATGGCCTTGTACATGGCCCTGTGCGGCGCTCTTGCCGTGCCCTCCAGGACCTTTCTGCTTGGAAGCTCCATGATGGTGGGGGCTCGCAGAGCATATTTTAAGATTCTTGACTTTCTCAGTCCAAAGTCGCCGTTATCTTGACGGCGTCCAGACCTTCGACTCGGAAAATAGTCTCGCACATGCCGCACTCGGCGTTACCTGACGACATGTCGCGGGCAGAGACCTCTTCGTTCAGATAGTCGCACTTGGGGCACCTGAACGAAAACACTAGGTCAAAATCCTCAAGCTCAACGGTCTCGGCCATGATAAAACTTCGTGGAGCTGGGGTATTTAAGAATTGGTTTTAGAGCAAGGAATAAACGTGCACGGCTAGTCACCAACAGCGGATGCCCAACTCTTGTATATTTTGCTCGATAATAGCCGGCGAGATCCCGAGTGCACAGGTCTACCGCGACTCGGATTTCGTAGTAATAATGGACAAATATCCGATAAACAGAGGGCACACGCTTGTCATACCAATCAAGCACTATGATACGTTGCTTCACATGCCGCCGGCGGAAGTAGGCAAGCTGTATGCAGCCGTTCCTGCCGTGGCAAAGGCTGTCGTCTCGGCAGTCAGTGCCGACGGCTTTAACATTGGCCAGAACAACGGCATCGCTGCAAACCAGATAGTGCCGCACGTCCATGTTCATGTCATACCGCGCTTTGCAGATGACAGCCCGGACGGCAAGTGGCCAACCAGGCGTGTCGCCGACATGAAGGAACTGAGCGAGCTTGCAGAAAAGATAAGGAAGAAGGTAAAGTCGGGCTAGCGCTTTTTGTGCGCCTTGGGCCGGGGATTTGGCTCAGGCTCTGGCGCCGAGTCGTCAAACACCTTGACTTCGACCGGCTTTTTCATCCTCTGTTTGTATCTTGTCAGGTATTCCTCCGCATCCTTGCGCGTCTCAAACTTGGCCTCCCCCCGGAATGACCCGTTCTCGTCTATCAGGCTGACTGTGCCCCACATGCCGTTTTTGCCCAGCTTTTTTACAGAAAACATCCCAGCGCCTCTAATTGACGATGCGCATATTTAAGAGAGGTGGAGGCAGGTTGCTGATTTTTCACCGCAGGGTTGCGCCGGTGAACCACCAAATTAATTAAAAACCTCCGGGCAACTAATGCGGGTTTGAGCTCGGGAACATCAGAGGCAAGGTTTACCATAAACGTCAAGGAAGGAATAGTGGAACTGGAAGGTAAGGAGAGCTTTGTTGACAAGCACCTCGACAGGTTCGAGGAGATATTCAAGGCTGCGGTAAGGGAGGCCATAGCAAACGGGATCCAGGGGCAGGTAGCCGTAAGGACCGCCGCCGCTCTTCCCGAGGTTCAGGAAGCACCTGCGACGCCGGAGCAGAAACCGGTCCCTGCCAAGCACGCCCCCCGCCTCTCTCCGACTATACCACCCATACCGGTCGACCTGAAGGCTTCCAAGGACAAGCCCGGCCTGCGGGAATTCTACGCCGAGAAAAGGCCTGCCAGCCACTATGAAAAGGCCGCCGTGTTTGCATACTATGTCACAAAGTTCAACAAGCAATCGGAAGTGAAGTACGGCGAGATGCTTTCCTGCTACGAGGAAGTGAACGAGAAAAAGCCTAGCGTGACTGACATAGTGAAAAATTCGATACGCTACAAGGGCTGGCTCGAGCAGGGCTCAGACAAGCTCTCAGCCCGGTTGACGATATCCGGCGAGAACTTTGTCAAGTTCGACTTGCCAAGAAAAGAACAGGCCTAGGCACGCCACCAGTCAAAGCCGACATAGTCAACGGCTTTTCCGCCGGCCTTCGGGATTGCAAGTATGAACTGCTTTTTGACCGTAGTCGCAAGCCTGCCGGCCAAGACCAAGCCTGTCGCGGTCAGCTCGTCTGCGGCGCGAAATACCTGCACAAGGTACGGCGCGTGGTCGATGCCGGGGCCCCGCTCGTACACTGCAAAGTCGCAGCCAAACTTGATGCCGGGCGTAACGACGTATCCTTTGCCACGCAGGTCCTGAAAGACAAGATACTTGGCGTCAAAGTCCACATACTGCTTTTTGCACAGTTTCTTTATCTCTGCCGGTGCTACTGCCCTACCGTCAGGCTGCGATACTTTCAGCCGGCCCTTCTCTGCAAGGTAGCACCCTTCTATGAGGTCGAGCACCAGCGGTGCGTCGAATTCTACCCCCTTTGGCTTTGGAACGCCAATCGGCTTGCCATAGTAGCCAGAGCCATACAGTCTGCGCGAATCTTCGATGCCCCAGACGACTATTCTGCTGCCTACTAGCCTTCCTTTGATTGCCATTTACATTCCAAGCGCAAGTATGGTGAACGAGTCTGAAGCCTCCTGGCACTTATCCACCATCCCCTCTATGCCCTCCACCGCGTCTTTGAACAGGAGTAGGTCCTTGGTGTCAGGTATCCCGCCCAGCGCCTTGATAATCATGGCGCGGTATTTGGCGTCCACCTGGCGCTCGAGTTTCTGCACTTCCTGAGCAAGCTCTATGGTTGTTGCAGGGTTTATCGAAAGCGCCCTGCCCATCTCGTTCAGCTTGAATATGGTGTCTACCACCATCCCCACAAGGTGCTCGAGGTCGGCGTCGCACTGGGCCTTTTTGAGCGCTGCCCCCTTCATGTTTGCAATCCTGAACGCGATGCCGTTGATGTAGCCGGCTATGTCGTCTACCAGATACGCGGTCCGGAGTATGTCCTCGCGGTGCGCCATGAGCCCGCCCATCTCCGCCACCTCGCGGGTGATGTGGCGGCGCAGGTTCTCCACCTCCTCCTCGGTGTTGCGCATCCTGTCAAGACACGCCTGCATGTCCTTGTCGTCCCCCCTGACAAGCGAAGAAGTCAGAGTCGAAAGGTCGCGGGATGAATTCAGTATCTTGCTTATTTCGTCCTGCAAAACAGCCAAGGCCTTCCTCTTGGCCTGGACTTCAAGTTCCCCGCTGTACATTTGCACACTGACAACTCCGGCTGGCTAATAATCCTTTTGATGGCGCTCTGTAACGAGAGCGCGGTGCAATATTCAGTAATGACCTTCTAGAAGTTGCGTGCACAACAAATTACTTTGCGGAAGCACCGAGCAGCTGCGGGTTGAAACTTGCAGCTGCCTGCTGCGCGGTGCTACTGCTGTTCACGTTTGGAGCCGCGCCGAGCTTCAACACGCAGCCGGCAGGCGAAAAGTGCAGGTGTGTCGCGTTCAGGCTGGACGACATACAGGACCACTACTTGCGCGATGTGCAGATAGAGTTGATGCAGGCCTTTGAGCGGCGCGGCCTTGACCTCACGGTAGGCGTCATAGGCAACTACTTTGGCGACGACCCCGTGATGGTATCGTACGTCAAAGGCAGGCTGGGGAACGAGCCGCGCCTTGAGGTGGCAAACCATGGCTGGAACCACGAAAAGTTTGTGCTCTTTGACAAGAACGGACAGTCGCGCCTCATGAAGATGACAAACGACAAGGTAAACGATGTTCTTGGTTT
>CAYXFY010000003.1:0-7887 GCA_964464395.1 uncultured Nitrososphaera sp. | reverse complement strand
CCTCTTCATAGCGCCCTATAATGCCGTCGACAATAGCACTTTCTGGGCAGCAAGGGAGAACAGCATACTGTACATAAGCGCCAACATGACAGTCGACCCACCGCCTTACGGGGGCTCTGATATTTTCCGGTTCCACGAGACCGCCCTGACCGGCGACCTGAGCGCGGACGGCACGCATTGGCCAGGATATCCGCATTCGCGCACGCTTGCAGACATCAGAACGAGCATGAGCGAGCACGGCTTTGCGGTGGTGACTATGCATCCGATGGAGTTTGCAGTGAGATCGGGCCTGCAGTTTGAAGACCGCGTCGACTTGCACCAGATGGCAGAGCTTGAGCTCCTGCTTGACGTAATAGAGGCAGAAGGCTACGAGGTGGTGACGGTGGGCGAGCTATCCAGAAGGACTCTTGTTCGTACGCCAGATACTGAATTAAACTAAAAGCCGCGCAGAGACTTTGGCTTGAGCATCTCCGGGTGCGACTTGAGCTTGCGCACAAGCTCCAGCATCTGCCCTCGGTCTGCAGGCATCGTGCCCTTTATTGAATACACGTTTGACGCGTGGTTTGCCCTAAACACTACAGGAGTCGCGGGGTCAAAGTCGCGGAGGAGCATTTCAAGTTCGTCCAGCACTTCCATGTCGTCGATGAACTCGAAAGGTTCGGCGTACTTTGTCATGAACTCCTCGTGCAGGCTAGGGTCGAGGTGTAGTGTGAGCGCCCCCACATAGTCTGGCGCGACTTCGCTCAGGACCTTGGCCGTATCGGCAATGTGTTCCTTGCTGTACTTTTTGCCGCCAAGCCCCAGTATTATCATGCACGAGAGCACGTAGCCGTGCTTCTTGGCCTTGCCGCAGGCCTGGATGATGGATTTTGCTGTTGCGCCCTTTGTCACCTTTTTGAGCACGATGTCGTTGCCGCTTTCTATGCCGACATAGAACATGTGCAGGCCGGCCTTGCGCAATTCTGCAAGCTCGGCGTCTGTCTTTTGCAGCAGGTTTTTTGGCATGGCGTAGCAAGATACCCTCTCTATCTTGGCAAATCTCTGGTAAAGATACTGCAGTATCTGGACCAGCCTGTCCTTTGACATGTTGAGCGCGTCGCCGTCTGCAAGGAATATCCTCTGTGTGTCAGGGTATAGTCTGGCCATCATGTCTATTTCAGACCTAACTTCCTCCCACGGCCTTTCCACGTACTCCTTTGTCCTGTACATGTCGCAGAACGAGCACTTGTTGAAGGAGCAGCCTAGCGTGATCTGGAATATCATCGAGTTGGCCTCTGAAGGCGGCCTGTACAGGGGGTAGTCGTAGGCCAGCTCCATGCCCGCAAATAGCCGTTCCTAATAATTATAGCTTGGGTCAGTTCGTCGCGAGATCTTCATCGCTTTTGACTCAGTCTGGAGCAGCGAAACTCACCTCATCCCCGGCTCTCTTCGGCCAAGAGAGCGGTATTAACCTTTACAGCAAGCCTCCTTTTCAGGCGTTTCATGCTGGACGACATGTCAAGTGTTACTATCAGTACAGGGGCAAGTGCGATTGCGACCAAGAGTTGCCGCTCATATCCAAGTGCGCAGCGGAGTATCGAAACTCCTTCACCGGGCCTGACCATTTTTATAGATGCCCCCTCGAGCGCGGTTGTGCCGTACAGCTCCTGCATCCGCTTTTCAATCACCGCCGCAACGTCGGCCGCAGGACAGGCATGCATCAGCGAAACGTAGCGCCGCTTGTCACGTCTTTTGAGCGTCATATCGTAACCCTCCTGCCAAGCCTCGATTCCAGCCACATTTCAAGCTCGGCCCAGTACCTTACAGGGTCTATGCCACACTCTTGCAAGAGCGCGTCCATGCTCCTGCCCGACACCATTCTATGTAGAGACGTAGCGCCGCTTGAAACGACAAGTTGGCAGCGTGCCAGCCTGCAAAACCTGTAAAGGTTCCGGACTTGCGAGAGCCACCTGGCAACAGCTGTCGCGTCCATAGCCCTTGCGGGCGCCACCTGCACTTCAAGACCAGCTCCTGCGCGGATCTTTTTCTTGAGCCTCTCCCGTGCCCTGTCGAAATTCTGAACTGTGACAAGGTCTGCATGTTGTATGTCGTCTATCCTGTCAGACACCAATAGGTACTGGTATTTTACCGGCCCAGGCGGCTTTTTCGTTATGCGCCGGATAGCGCCAGCAAACTCGCCGGTTGACGCTATCCTGTCTATTCCAAGCTGCTTTGCAACGGCGGACGCGTCAAAGTCGCCTCCAACGCAGAGATCTAGCCGGAAGACAAAAGCCCCCTGTAGGCCTCGATGTTGCCCGACGGCCGGTAGCGCCGGACGGGCCTGAACCTGATTCTTACCGCGTCAGACTCTGCAAGCGATACCTTTCCTTGGCAGATCCTCTGCTTGTCAAGTCGGAGGTAGAGGTTGCCTTTTTCGTCTGAGTACTCCTCTACATGGTCGGCAAGCTCGTGCCTGTCCGCGCTGTTGAGCTCCGACATTATGCGGGCGGCAAGCTCGCATGCTTCGTTGCTTGCTACCGTTGCCTTCAAAAGCACAATCTTGTTGCCAAAGTGGCCTTCAGACGGCTCTCCGGAAAAACCCGTAGCAGGAATCGCAAGGTCCTTTTCCATCGACGCCAGCCCCCTTTCCCTGTCTTCCGTCGCGTGCAGCACGACATCGACTTCTGCGCCGGAGAATTTCAACTCGTCGGGCATCTGAAAAAGAAGAAAGAGAGAGGGGCTAAAAAGCTATTGCGGGGCCGGCTCGGCGACTGCCACTTCCACCGGCTTGGCCTCTGTCAGCGCCCTGGATTCGGGCGTCGATATCAGCTTGGTCTTTTTGATGCCGATGTGCCTTATGGTAGCTATCTTGCGCGCCTCTTCGTATATGGCGGCGCCGAGAAGGCTGTTGGTCTCACGCGGCATGCTTTCTGACTTGCTGCCGGTCACACTTTGCACGAACTGCTCGACTGTCATCTGCGGTATCTTGCTTGACAGGATCCTGTGAGCTATCATGCGTATCTCATGTTTCTTGGAGGCATTGACCCGCCTCTGAGTGAACGCTATGAACGCGACGCGGAACTTGTAGCCGTCCTGCGTGGTGTAGTCTTGCACGAAACTTACCATCGAGCTCCCGCGCCTGACAAGGCTCCTCAGGAACTCTTTGGCGTACTCGTGGCCCTTGAACCGCGTGCTTGCTGTGCCGTCGGCTATGTTTTCAATCTGGATGAATATCTTTATCTGATGCTGGTCCATAGTCTGGTCGGGGTTTCCCTTCATCATGTCATGCAGAGTATTTTCAATCACCCTCCCCTTTGCCTGCTCGGCCTCGGTTATGGGAACGTAGTTAACGGATCCGGGCGGCTCAAATCCGGCCGGCTTGTTGACGATGACCCATTGTTTGTCTCGCCACTTGTCGCGGACGCGGCCTCCCTTCTTTGCTCCTTTGGCCATTATCTTTCACGCTTGTAATCCAGAATATATATTGTGCGTCAGCTTTTCGGCCCGATCTCCTTGATGTCACCCATGTACTTTTGCAGGGCTTCGGGCACCTGCACGGTTCCTGACGGCGTCTGGTAGTTCTCCAATATCGCGACAAGCGTGCGCTGGACGGCCACAAGCGTGCTGTTGAGCGTGTGCACAAGCCTCGTCTCCTCGTTTGTCTTGTCCCGGAAGCGTATGCCCAGCCGGCGGGCCTGAAAGTCGAGGCAGTTTGAGCATGACACTATCTCACGGTAGGCATTCTGGCCCGGCATCCACGCCTCGATGTCGTAGGTCTTGGCAGATATCTTGCCCGTGTCGGCTGAGCACAGCAGCACGACGCGGTGGGGCAGGCCAAGCTTTTCAAGGAACCCCTCTGATACCGCGAGCATTCTTTCGTGTTCTTTATCAGAATCTTCGGGCCTGCAGTAGACAAACTGCTCGACCTTGTCGAACTGATGAACGCGGAAAATGCCTTTCATGTCCTTTCCGTGTGCGCCGGCTTCTTTGCGGAAGCACGGGCTCACGCCGGCGTAGCGCAGAGGCAGGCTCTTGCCCTCGATTATCTCACCCATGTGCATCCCTGCAAGGGCGTGCTCGGACGTGCCTATCATGTACAGGTCCTCGCCTTCCACTTTGTATATGACATCTTCAAAGTCGCCCAGGATAACCGCGCCTTCCATCGGCTCACGCCGGATCATGAACGGCGGCTGGACCGGCGCATAGCCTTTCTGCGCTAGAAAGTCAAGCGCAAACGAAACCAGCGCAGCGTTCATCCTGACGAGCTCGTTTTTCAGGAAAAAGAATCGTGCACCAGAGACCTTGGCGGCCCTCTCCAAGTCGATGAGGTCAAGCGCTGTCGCGATGTCGACGTGGTCCTTGGGGTTTTTGATGTCGCGAATCCTGCCGGCCGTCCTTACCACAACGTTGTCCTTTTCGTCCCTGCCCTCCGGAACTGAACCGTGTAACATGTTTGGGATAAGCATCGCAATTTTCCTGAAGGCATCTTCTGCTGCCAGACGCTCCTGCTCTGCCTTTTCCATGCTGGCGCTCACCTCCTTCATCTGCGCAAGCTCTATGCCTGCGTCCTTGCCGGACTTTTTCTTGGCAGCTATCGCTTCTGACAACTTGTTTTTCTTCTGCCGAAGCTCCTGGGTCTCTACGATTAGCTCGCGCCTGCGCCTGTCAAGCCCTACCAGTTCGTCGAGAGGGAAATCGACGTTGCGCTTTTTCAGCATCTCGCGCACTGCTTCCGGGTTTTCCTTGAAAAGCCTTGGGTCGAGCATGCTGTCAGCCGCCCTGCGCCATCACCCTACGTGAGACAGAGATATGGTCGAGTATCTCGTCAAGGGTGCTTGCGGCAGTCGCCATCATGGACAGGCGGCTGCCGACAGACACATAGACGACCTTTCCCCTGGAAAACATTGAAAGCGTCAAGCCTTCCGGCAGGTTAACATTGTCTGGTATTAATGCCTTAACGGCCGCCCTTGCCTGCTGCGCAGTCGGGAACCGCACCTGCAGCGCTACCTCCACTTCAGGACGCCGCGAACTTTTCGTCATTTACCGCAGCCTTCAGGCAAGAAATGAACAGGTCAAGCGCTGTAGAAGGTATCCTGCAGCCGGCCGCGGCAGCGTGGCCGCCGCCCGTGCCCTTGACCGACTCGGCGCAGTGGCGCATGATGAGGCCCAGGTTGGCCTTTGAGGCGCAGCCGAGGCTCTTTCTTGAAGAGAACTTGTACGTGCCATCCTGCGCCAGCGTTCTTGCAAACACCAGCCTGCCGGCAAGCGTTGGCGAGCCGGTTAGAAGCGACGAAACGGCGCCCAGCATGTCCTGAGCCACCAGCCCGTCGCCGTTGACAAATGCGCTGGTCCCGTCGTCTGTCACCCTCCACTTTTCAGAGAATATAGTCGAGATGTAGTTGCGAAGAGCCGTCCTGTACTGGGCGCTTATATCCTCGCCGGCGGTGAGCATGGCGTTTCTGTCGCCCATGCAGATTGCCACCCCTACACCGGACTTGCCTATCCTGCCGCACGCGTTGAGTAGCGTAGCAAACTCGCGGGCGTCGCGTAGCTGGCTGCGCTTGTCCTCGCCGGCAAGCGTGTAGACGTAGCCGATGAGGTCGTCTATGACGCCAGTCGAGTTCTTGTTGGAGGTGGCGACAAACTTGGCTATGGCGTCCAGGATGGCGCTCTTTTCTTCCTGCGAGAACTCTGCCGGCACGCGCCAGCGCCCGTTGTCCTTGAGATTTATCCCGGCGCTCTTTAGGACGGTGTAGCAATTGTCGCGGTTCCACGTCAGGCCGTCGATGAAAGGAAACGACGTGAACGCAAGAGCCTCGTGCAGGGGTCTTGTCTCCCTTCCGGTGAGCATGATGTCTAGGTCCACCTGCACAAGCCCCATGGACTTGGCAGTCTCCAGTATCTCCCCGTTTACCCCGACAAACGACCTCTTGTCGCCCTGGTCCTGCCTGTCCCCCACCGCAGAGACCACTGCCACGCATGAAAGGTCCCGGTTTTTCTTGTCAAGCCCGCTTGCCACCATGTACGCCATGCCGCCGGCAGGAATCTCGATGCCGCCGTCGATGCCAAACTTCCAGGCGTTCATCACCTGGCCGGCGTCGTCTGTCAGCATCTCTTCCTCAGGGATCTGATGGTGATCGATTACTACCCACCTGTCGCCAAGCGCCTTTCGGAACTGCGAGGCCATCCCGCCCCCAAGGTCGGTAATGACGTAAAACTCGTGGTCCTCTTTTTTCAAACCCTCGATTACAGAAGGGTTCATGTCCGAGACGGTGCGGACGGTACACTTGGCGCCCATGCGCGCAAGCGCGGTCGCCATGATGCTGCCGGACGTTATCCCGTCGGCATCGATGTGCGTGATAATCGCTATCTCGCTTCCGGCTTCAACTACTGAGCGGAGCTTGTCGCAAAATGGTTTTAGAGCAGAAACGAGGCGGGAGCTGTCGCCCATTTGCGCTCAAGTGCCTATTCTAGCTGGGCAATGACAGCTGCGTATTTCCAGGTGGCAGGGATCTTGCCAGTGTTCTTGTAGTACTGGGCAAGGCGGTGGATCTTGGCCTCTACAAGCTCGAGCGAGCGGACGTTTCGGTGGTCGCTGTTGTGGGCCTTCAGGTGCTTCTGGAGTCCTGCCGCCTTGCGTACGAGCCGTTCGAGGTCTTCAGGTATCTCTGTCTTTATGTTGTTGTCTGCCAAAACCCGGGTGAGCTTTTTGCCCACGACAGGCTTTGCAAGGGGAATGCCGTGCTCGTCTCTAAGCTTCATGCCTATCTCGCTTGGGCCGAGCCCTTCCTTTGACATCTTGACCACAAGGGACGACACCTGCTCCGGGCTGGACTTGACCCAGGAAGGCGCCGACTTTGAAGTTGGTCTTATGGAGTGTGATTTGCCATGAGTGTGAACGTGGGTTCGCGCCATATGTTTTGAAATTCGGCCAATGCGTGTCTTAAATGTTACTTGGACGCCGGCTTACAAAAGTGCAATTCAGTGTGTTCACAAAGGTTAAATATTCGGATTAAAAATGGTAGGTAGTATGAACAAGCCGATCATAGTGGCGATGGCCGTGTTGGCTGTATTCTTCTCTGCGACGGCTGTTTCAGTGCCAGTCTTGCCGGCGGCCCACGCACAGTACGGCGTGGAAGGAAGCCCGGTGGCAGGCGCGACCCAGGAACAGCTCGAAGAGTGCGAACAGTACGGTATCGCAAGGGCAGAGTGCACAGAGAACGCTCTTCTTGCAAAGAGAAGGCTGATCTACGCACAGGAGAACCCATCGACAGGCTCTGGTACACCAATGCTCTCTACCCAGGAAGGCCAGACATGGGTGTTCATTGGCGTCCTGGCAGCAATCTTTGGTGGCGTGGCTGCAGCGTTCTTCTTCAGAGGCAGAGGCGCAACACCGCCAAGCTAGACGTCCCCACTTTTTCCTTTTTGTTTTTCATTTTTCCAAGCTTGAGACGTGTCTGTGCATGCATTGCAGTGCACAGCACGAGCACGAAATGACCAAAATGTATATATCTTTGAGCATCTTGGGATAACCTAATGAACTTCGGAAGTCTAATTGGGCAGATCGGTCCGAACTACGACCCACTGTTCTACGACGTCATGGTCTACATATTCGGAACCATGCTGTTCGCAGTGTTCCTGCTGGGCGTCATAGCCTTCTGGCTTAGGAGGAAGGGTCTTGGCGGTGGCTCTGCGAAGGAAAAGTGGTCGCAGGAGCTCGAAAAGTACTTCGAGCGCGAGCAAATCGGCCTGATTCCAGACGAAAAGCACCACTGGTAAAAATCTCCGGGGCCTCAAGCCCTTTTTATCTTCTTTTCTTTAATTCCTGAAGTACGAGCTGACTATCTTGACGACGTTTTCTATGCCGTCCGTGTTTTCGGTCATCTTTTTCAGCCGCAGAGTATTTTC
>CAYXFY010000002.1:146359-151051 GCA_964464395.1 uncultured Nitrososphaera sp. | reverse complement strand
GTACGTGTTCCACGCAGAGGCCAAGACAGCGCGTGACAACAGGCTTGCAAGCAGCACGCAGCTGGGCGTAAGGGTGCCGTGACCGTGCAAGACATAACTCTTTTAGGTAACTTTTAACAACGAGCTCCGTCGTTTTGCCAAATAACCCGGACAATGCCAACAAGATATCAGGCCTGAAGCTCAAGCAGGCCTTTGAGAGCCTCAGTAAGGCGCTTGGCCGGTCAATAACAGACCTGCTGGTCTACGACCTGGAGAGGCAGGGCATAGTCCTTGACAAGGACGAGTATTATTCGCTTGAGCAGATAAGGCAGGTTTTCGAGGCGACATTCGGGGAGGATGGCGCGTCGCTTCTCGTTGAAAAGCTGCGCAAGGAACTCGGGTGACTTTTATTGCTGGGCGCGCCTCTGGTGGGCGTGCTTGAAAGGCTGCGCAAGGCGCTGTACGATGCAGTAAAAGAGACCGTGCCTGAAAAAAGAATAGCAGTCGCGTTTTCTGGCGGCGTGGACAGCTCGCTTCTTGCCAGGATCTGCGCGGACCTTGGCAAGCAAGTCACGCTTGTTACCGTGGGCTTTGCCGGCTCGCACGACATCGCGTTTTCAGCCAAGATGGCAAGCAAGCTAAAGCTTGCGCACCGGACAGTCGAGCTTGATTCTGCAGGGTTTGAAAAGGACCTTGCGCGCGTCCGCAGGATAGTATCATGCGAAAACACGTCGCACATCGAAAACTGCGTAGCGTACCTGAACATCGCAAGAGCCGCACGCGAACATGACATCAACATAATACTGAGCGCAAACGGGTGCGACGAGCTTTTCTGCGGCTACAACGGCTACCGGGCAGTTTACGAGATGGGCGAGGAAGCCATAATGAAGTTCATGGAAGAAAAGATATCAAACGAGCTTGCACTCGTGCAAGAGATCTCTCAGGTCGCACACGAGTACCGCGTGCAGGTGAGGCAGCCGTTCCTGTCGCCTGCGTTCATCGAGTTTGCAAAGACGATCCCGGTAGACCAGAAGATAAAAGGCGCAGACGACATGACAAGAAAGCACATCTTAAGACAGGCCGCGCTTGCAATCGGCGTGCCAGAGGAGTCGGCGATGAAGCCCAAAAAGGCGCTGCAGTACGGCTCGTCGATACACAAGAACTACAAAAAACATCGATGAAGAAACATGGGAGGCCTGAATAAAACCGGCCTGCAGGACGGGCTTAGTTGCCCTTTACGAGTATACCCTTGAGCTCCGCGTTGTCAAGCAGGGTGTCGATGAGCTTTTGCTGCTCTTCCTTTGGAAGTTCGTTGGACATTTCGAGCGAGTCGATGGCCTTGAGCTTCCAGAAGTTGGTCAGCGCGTTGTCGACGGTCACCTGCGAGTCGTAGACGACCTTGCCAAACGCCGTCAGGGTGTATTTGCCGCTCTTCTTTCTCACGAGACCTGCCTTTGTCATCCTTGAAAGCCTCGAGTAGTACTGCTTGCGGGTGAGCTTGGTCTTGTTCTTCAAGCTGTCGCTGTCAATGCTGCTCACTGCTATGGTCCTGAAAAGGTCCATAGACTTGTCGTCGGAAATGGTCCTGAGAACCGTAGCGGTTGTCTGAGACTTGGCCATTTTACGTATTAACTCGTATACGTAGCTTATTATAGCTTGATTGTCGGCTATGGAGAGATCTGGCTATAAAGTATCCAAACTTGGATACTATATTGCCGTACAGGGCGCTGCAGGCTAGATCAGGAGCATCCCTATGACGATGGCTGATTGGAGGAGTATGTGCAGTGGCAGGGACTTTTTGTGTTGTTTGCGCACAAAGTCGGTGTCGTCGAGCCTTTTCAACGTCTTTGACATGTTTGTCGATGCCAGAATTCCAACCAGACTTGCCGCAAATGCCATCTGCAGGCTGATTGTCGACAGTCCAAAGAACAGCCAGGACAAACCAACAATGCCCAGACCTAGTGCGATGGCAAGCTTGACAGTATTTTCCCTGCCTATGACTATGGGAATCGTACGCCTGCCTGCCGCCTTGTCGCCTGCCACGTCGCCTAAGTCGTTGAAGGGAGAGGTGATGAACACCATGCTCCCAAGTAGCAGGGATATGTAGATAGGAACGAATATGCTGACCGAAGATGTCAGGCCGACTGTAGATGTCGCGCCAAGCAAAGCGCACAGCACAATTGCGGCCGCAATGGCGAGAGTCTTTATTACGAATCTGTCCTTCAGGGCAATTCTTGGAGCAGAGTACATCAGCCCGATCGCTGCAACCATGGATGTTATCATGATGCTGGCGGGATTGAGTGTCAAGACGGTGAGCATTATCCCCGCACCGTTGGTCAACGATATGAATGCCCATGCCTGCTTCTTTGAGACCCTCCCAGTCGGTATGGGCCTCTTTTTCCCGTTTGCCCTGTCCAGGTCCGCATCAATCAGATCGTTCAAAATGTACATGCCCACTATTATCAAGAAGGAGGCCGCAGGAAGAGGCAGAGTCCTTGCAATTAGGGTGAACGCGCTGACTTCAGACGATGCGGCTATGATTCCTCCAGGTATACAGAACAATCCTGCCACTGTTGCGAGTGCGTAGATGATGCCCCACTTCTTGCGTGACTGGAACAGTAGAGCTTGGGAAAGGAAGAAAGGCGCCTGCTCTTCCCTGACAGTCTTTACTTTTTCTTTTTCTTGAGTTATGGTTAGGACTGACATTGCTACCACGGCTTTGATATGATGTTCCGATATTACCTTTTTTTACAAAAAGTAGCCAATTTTGGAGACTTTTGGCTTAGATTTCAGACCTTTCCACACTTTAGAGGGTCTTGTGCCAAGACTAAATCGAGCAGGAGAAGTGGACGAGCGGCTGGACAATCGGTAACTGTCGATTGATAAAATGACTACTTTTCCCTAAGGCTTGCCAGAAGCTTTGGAGTAGCCGCGTCCTTGGCAAGCAGGTCAAAGTACGTGATAAACCTCTGTGCTAGGTAGATGTCATCGTAGCTGGAGATTGCCACTGTAAACTGCTCTGGGCTAGAATAGTTCACGGTTTCATAGATTACCTGTGTGCCGTCAACCACAACAAAGCTGATGGGTATCTCCTTCATTTTCAAGTCAAACCGCGGAGACCTTACAAGACTGTTGACCATTTCAAAAGTCTCCCTGTTGGGTGGAACCCGGAGGATAGCATTGAGCCTGCTTTCGACGTTTATCTGCTCTGGATTTCCGTCAAGTATGTGGATTTTGACCCCCTGAGAGAACTTTTCAAATGTCTTGCTGGAAACGTGTGGATCGTGATACCTGGTGGCGAAGTAGATCTCTGACTGCGCGTTGTCGAGGACCTTTATGACCTCGTTGACAAGCCGCTTAAAGTCCTTGATAATGGTAAAGCCTGAAAGGTGGGTGCTGTTTACTATGCCTTTCAGGTTACTGCTCTGGAGGATTTCGTTGATTACCGTTTCTTTCTGGTGGGACGGGAAATCTTCCCTCGCCTTAAGGACGTCTATGGCCTTTAGACTCCAAAAGTTGGTCAGGATTTCATCCATGGTCTTGATGTGACTGTTGAAAACCAGCGAACCGAAGGTGGTAGTTTTGTAGAAAGTATCGCGCTTTTCGACCAGCCCCGCGTCGCGCAGTCGCTTGAGCCTTACGTAAAACTGCTTCTTGCTAAGATTGCCAACGTAGCTCGTAGATGATGCCTTGAAGCCTGAATATGCCATTTTCAGAATGCTGGCCGAGTGCCTGTCAGCTAGGATGGAGAAAACCTGCTCCATAGTGACGCTGTCCGGCATAATTACAACAGAATACTCTTCTACGTATTTAAGCGTTTACGAATTTCCCATAAGTGGAGTATTAATAGTGTTCGGTTATGATTAACACTTGAAATGTTTTATTACCATGCCCTTTGCAACTAATGGGACATGGCTACATCTAGGCCATTTCTGGACGATTCTAAATGAAAGAAGTAACCCTCTCGACACGCCACGGTGAAGTACGTCTGCTGCACTTTCCTTCAACAACATTGACCAACAAGAAACTGCTCTGTATCCATGGCTATTGCTGCGACGCTAGGATATTCTCCTATCTTGGCAGGAAATTGTCAGAGCGCGGGTTTGACGTGTATTCTATACATCTCCCAGGGCACGGCAAGTCGTACGGCATGGCCGGCGATCCGGACTTTGACAGCTCACTTGAATCCATAAATGAAGTGGTCGCACACATCCGCGGTAATTCCAAGATTTTCCTTCTGGGTCACAGCTTGGGGTGCACCTATGCGATGTGGTACAACAAGCGATATCCAAAAGATGTCAACGGGATCATCCTGATGGCGCTGTATGTCAGGATAAAGGGGATAACCAATGCCGGCGAGGCTCTGCCTACCATCCCGTCTTTCTTGCGACTCTACATTATGAGAAAACTTTTCCCCAGTAGGCTCGTGTCGGCCGAAAGTGTGGTCAGAGATTCCATACTTCAGAGCCGCGAAGTTCAGGAAATGTTGACAGATCCTGAAGTGCGTTATCACTATTCGTACAGGTTCGTCATGGATGTCATAGGCGGCAGGAATCAGAAAACTGACTATCTGGCAGAAATAGGTCTTCCGGTTTTGGTCCTACACGGGAGGCAAGACAAGAACGTCTTTCCGCAGATATCAGAGGAGTTCTTCAAATTGGTCAAGAGCGTTGATAAACAGATCAAGGCGTTTGACTGTGACCACTGGTTTTA
>CAYXFY010000002.1:146078-146331 GCA_964464395.1 uncultured Nitrososphaera sp. | reverse complement strand
AACCAAAACGACGAAAGGTATGCGGAAACCCAGCGCGCCCAGGTTGTAAAGACTATAGCTGAATGGCTAATTTCACACGATTAATCACCCATAAAGGATAATTATGACATAATCAACCCATCTCCCAGTGGAAGTATTCTCCAAAATCGCATCATTGGAGGAGGAGATGCGACGCCTGCAGACACAGGCCGATCTATTCTCCGTATTTGTGGATGAATCCGTGAAAAAGATCGACATGACGCCGAACATGTCA
>CAYXFY010000002.1:61270-146057 GCA_964464395.1 uncultured Nitrososphaera sp. | reverse complement strand
GGTTGTGGAACAGGCGACGTCAGCTTCAAGATCGCGCAACTGCTTTCCAGAGGAACAGTCACGGGCATAGATGCAAATCCTACTGCAATTGACTTTTGCAAAACAGAGGCGCGGCGCCGAGGCACAAACAACGTCAATTTCCTGATCAGAGACGCGCTGAAAACGGAATTTCAGTCACATTCTTTTGATCTCGTCTACTCCCGGTTTCTTTTCCAGCATCTAAAGGACCCTGCAGCGTGCTTGGCTGAAATGCTCAGGATTGCCAAGTCCGGCGGAACCGTGATGGTGGAGGACTGCGATCTGCAGCACTGGATTTCAGAACCAGCAAACAAATACGTGGATCAATTGTGGAAATGGTATGAAACGATTGTGAAAGAAAAAGGGAGCGACCCAGCTATCGGAAGAAAGCTCTACGGCATGTTCATAGAAAAGGGCCTTCGGCCGCAGGTAGATGTTTACTCTCTTCCTCTCTCGTGGGAAAAAAGCCGCATGTGGGACACGATAATTGCAGTAATGGAAAAGATAGGCGGAAGCCAGAACAAGGAACTGATCGAGGGTATAAGAAATTTCAAGGAAAGAAAAGATTCTCTCTTTGTTTTCCCTCTGGTGTTTCGCGTCTGGGCCAAAGTGCCTTGACGTCGCATCTACTAAATCGGCATCATGACCTTCTCTATCATGGCAGGGTGCTTTTCGCTGTAGTGCCTGACAAGCTCCTTGACGTTTGCAAAGGTCATCCTGCACTCGTCGCAGCTCTCTGCCGGAGTCTTTGACACCGAGAACAGCGGCTTTTTGCTCACCCTTATCCTCCTGTCGCCAGGTAGAGATATCGCTATCAGGCCGCCGTCCTCCCAGCTCTTGTAGTGTTTCTCAAATTCCTCGTATATTGACAAGTTAAAGCACGCCACCGGGTCGTTTTCAAACTCGCACGCATTCCTCTTTGCAAGGTATTCCTTGTGGAGTTTCTGCAGCCACCTGTCGACTAGCTCCGGGTTTTCAGCAAGGAGGTCCTGCGCTATCTTTATCGTGTATACGGCTATCTTGTTTTCCAGCGCATCGTTTGGGACCAGCAGGTATCCTTTCAGCTTCAGTCCAAGCGAGCTGTCTTCAAAGGCGTTGGCCATAACGTATTTTTATCGCACTTCAAATAATTAAGTATTGTCATGCAATTTCTAAAAGAAGCATAATACATTCTTGAGTTATTCTAATTCTCACACTAAAATACGCTCCTGAATCGAAAAATAATCATCTTTCACGACCAATTATGCTGCTAGTCTTGGAAAAATATGTCCCCAAAAACGGCTAATGATTTAAACATAGATTTAAATAAGTTCTCTATTGATACAAAGGCGGGTGGGAGTCTGCAGAGAGCTTTAGGAATACACAGCAACAGAGTAATTCTCGCTCCTACCAATCCTGCCAAACGCTTCGGTGTAAAACTGACAATACCTCTCATCGCAATCGCGGCATTCTTCTTCCTCACTGCAATTCCTGAGGACGCTTTTGCCGACTTCATGCCCAGCTATGGCACACTATCCGCGCCAACTGTCCACCACCGCGAGATGACCGAATCGATTTCAGTGACAAGCGCCTTCGATGGTCCTGTTCCTGCAAGGACGTTCTCGAGGACCCTGAACGACGGGATAACGATATACAACAGTTTTTCACCTCCGCATCAGGTACAGCAAGCACAGGCGCAAGGATCTACCTCGCAACGCGCGGGCGGATTTCCGGCACCATTTGCGATACAGAGGACCGACGAGCGGCTCACGTTCAAGAGCGCATCCAAGGTCGCCACAGGCAGCGTCGGGGGCACCGTCTACGACTCGGCAGTGTCGCCGTTTTCCGGGCTGCAAAAGATGGAGACGGACGCGCAGGCCGAGCAGTCGCTGCAGGAGCTCTTGAACTCTTCGGGCGACGGCGAGGACCCAGATAGTAATAGTTCATTCTTACGTCAGTTAGAGATCTACGCGTCAGTTCGGAATAGCACGCATAATGCAATGATTCTTGACGCTTCGATATCTGCCGTCCTTTTAGCTGGCACTGCCGCCGTGGTGGTGGCCCGGCTGCCCGCGGTTTCCGATGGCAGGACGCAAGAGAAAGTAATTGCATTTGTTACACTCAAACACGCCTGCCCTGAAGTCACAGTCCGTCGGAAAGCAAGTAACACTTCCGCCACCTATCTCTTCCTCCTGGTATTGGTGATCCTCATGGTGCCAACAATTGCCGTTTCGATAGGAACATCTGTGGGGCAGGAATATTCGATACCAAGCAAATCACGCATAGAGATAACGTCAGCATACCATCTCGATTCAAACAGGCAGGTTCTGGATGATATATCAGACAAGGTCCGCGAGTTCGATGGACTGTGGAGCAGTGAAATACCGGACAACCACTATGTTCGTGTGACGTTTGAACAGGCACTGACTTCTGCAAACGACATAAGGATTTTCGTAAAGATTGTTTCAGGAGAGCCGCGGATTGAAATCTATGAAAAAGATGGCGCGGCTCCCATCGCCCAGTATGCCGTTGTAAATGACAGAGAATACAGCAGGACATTCCTGAACGACCTTCAGGGCTCACAGGATACATTTGACATTCACGTTGCAGGAGGCTCTGTCGAATTTGACCACATCGTTGACCCGCATGAGACATTCAACGTTCAAAGAGGCACCAGCACAATAGCCGGAACGAACCCGCTAAACGTCTCCATCAGTGCTGTAGATACGTCAAAGGCAATTGTCTTGATATCTGCAAGAGCAAGCGGCACGGTGGCTCAAACTGCTAATATCCTTCATGTAACGGCCACGCTTACAAGCTCGACGAATCTGCAGCTGCAAAGGGAATCGACATCAACGAGCAATACCGTAACAGTCAGCTGGCAGGTCATAGAAAGCTCCAGCTTTAGTGTTGAAAGGGGCACGGCGACGACGCCTGCGACGACAACATCTTCAATGAACGTCAGCCTCTTAAATCCGGTCGACCTGAGAAAGAGCTTTATCATAGTAACAGCCAGAATGAACGACGGTACCGCTGCCAACAATGTAAGAAACTTTTGGACCGCAGAGTTCACCAGCCCCTCCGCCTTCACTCTTACAAGGGGAACCACGGGGACAGTAGCGACCGTCTCGTGGCAGGTCGTCCAGTGGGAGGGAGCCACCGTCCAGAGGGGGACGACAAATGCCACCACCACTGCAAATGCAACTATTAGTGAAGTGGACACTTCGACGAGCTTTATCTATGTGACAAAAAGAGCGGCCAGCGCATCAAACAGCGTTGATACGATGGCCCACGCCTTCTTCAACTCTTCAACAGAAATTGCCGTGCGAAGAGGGGGAACGACCGGAACAACAACTGTGAGCTGGTTCGTTGTCAGCCATCCCGCGCTGAAAACTCAAACAGGGTCTCTTACTTTCAGCGCCTCGAGCGCTCAGAATATTTCGATAACTTCTGTGACCACTGCGAGGACTTTTGCTCTGTCTGCCGAGACATCGGCCACAGCAAGCACCAACTATGGCCAAGTATTTACGACATCCACTCTGACCAGCTCAACCAACCTTGCGCTGCAAAAAGGAGCGACAACGACCTCGGTCACCAGCAGGTGGTTCGTCGTCGAGTTTGTCCCCCAGCCTGACGCGCCGACACTATATCCAGCCGACGGAACAAACCAGATAGCCTTTAACAACTTTAGGGAAAACACGACAACGCCGACCTTCAGGGTCTCGGCCGAACACACTGCCAGCTTTAACCGCTTCCAGCTTGAACTGAACACGAAAGCCGACTTTACCGGAACGGCGTACACACAGACTTTCTCGGGAACGTACTCGTCAGGAACGCAGTACAACCTTACAGCAAACGGCCTGTCGCCCACCTTGCCTTCCACCGACGGTGCAACCTACTACGTGCGCATGCGCGCGTCGGACAACGCCGGCACCAACTGGAGCAACTGGTCTTCCGGAACCTGGTCGTTTACAAAGGGTTCTGCGAGTAACCCCGACTGGTTCCAGCAGAAGGCTGATCAATTTGCAACGGGCACAATTACAACCTTGCCTAGTATCCAATACGACTCGTCGGCAGGGACAAGCTCGGGAACCGGAAACGCCCTTACGTTGTCATTCAGTCACACGCTCAATGCTGGGAGTAACCGTATGGTCATAATCTCTGTAGGAAGCGAAAACGGTAACGCGGAAATAGATGTCGCGTCTGTTACCTATGGTGGCCAGGCAGCGACTCTTGGAGCAGAGGAAATTATCATCGGGGCAGGGACCGGTACCACAGGTTTCCGGGCATTATCAGAAATCTGGTATCTGCTGGAAGAGGATCTCCCTTCAAACGGTTCCAATACCGTCGTCATTACATTCACCGGAACCGCTGCGTCGCTTGAGGTTAACGGGGCTGCTTTCACCCTTACCGGCGTAAAACAAGAACCGCCTGATGCGGTAAGAACCGCATGGCAAGTCAGCCAGGGCACGAATCTGAGCATGTTCACTGACATCATACCCCTTGTTGACAGATCATGGCTTATTGACGTGATGACAGGCGGAGACCCGGTCACTCCGACTGCAGGAACAGATCAGGTGGTACGCCACCAAATCCAGGATGCTTCTTCCACCTTCAACGTCTCTACAAAGGCGAGCGTATCCGCGTCTCTGCAGACCATGGGCTGGTCGCATACCAATATAAACAGACAGGCGCATGCGATTATAGCGGTTTCAGAAGTCATAGAAACCATACGTTCTCCTGCAATCGACTTTGATTGGGTGCCAGGTGCCAGCTCCTGGGGATCTTTCAACTGGTCAGAAGATGAGACCAACGGCACAATAAAGGTCCAGCTATACTACAACAACGGTGGAACTCCAACGATTGTCCCCGACAGCGCGCTGCCTGGCAATTCGTCGGGCTTTTCCACCGGTCCAATCAATATTTCCGGCCTGAGCACGACGACCTACAACGAGATCTACTTGCTTGCCACCTTCACCGGCTCGCCGGTGCTCGTCAACTGGAATATCGCCTGGAACTTTGTTCAGCAGTATAACCGTGGAATCTCTGACAGCCTTGCCGTGGCAGACTCCACAACGCCGCGGGTCAACAGGCGCGTAGCAGACTCGGTATCCTTGGCAGACTCGATCAAGACCCGCGTGTCGCGCTCTCCAACAGACGCGGTAACAGTAGCGGACACCATCTCCACGCGTACTTCGCGCTCTGTCTCAGACGCACTTTCCACAACCGATGCCATCTCGCCGCGGGTTTCCAGAGCAGTCTCTGACACGGTGGCCTTCACCGATACGATCTCTACTTCCGTAAGCCGTGCGATTTCGGACTCGCTGGCAATATCCGATACCATCGCGGCCAAGGTGACCCGGCGAGTCGTATCAGACTCGCTTGCAATAACAGACGCCGTTTCCTTTAGTGTGAGCAGGTCAGCTCAGGACTCGCTGGCTATCACAGACGCCATCGCCATGTCAGTCTCCCGGTCGATATCTGAGAACCTGTCCATAACAGACGCAGTCACGGGAACGCCGTCGCGTTCTATGGGCGACGAGCTGGCAGTCACCGACACGATAGCGATGTCAATAACGCGTTCGATAGCAGACACCCTGACAGTCATCGACGCGACCGCCACCTCGTTGTCAGCAACACGTTCCATTGCCGACGAGCTGTCAGTGGCAGACGCGGCAGTCCGGACAGTCTCGCGCTCTGCGGCAGACTCGCTGTCAATTGCAGACGCCATCACCACCTCCATCAGCCGTTCGATTTCTGACACCATCGCGCTGGCCGATTCCATCTCAATGTCAGTCACACGCTCGATAGCAGACTCGCTGACTGTCACAGACGAGATATCAAGTGTGCCTAACCGTGCAGTCTCAGACGGGCTCTCGGTTAGCGACGCGATCTCAACATTTGTCAGCCGCGGAATCTCTGACAGCGTGGCTCTGGCAGACTCGATCTCCATGTCAGTCTCTAGGTCTCTATTAGACTCGCTGACTGCAGCGGACACTATTTCGATGTCAGTAACTCGCTCCATAGTCGACACACTGTCAATAACAGACTCGGCTACAGGCAGCCCGACAAAGTCTGTGAATGACGAGCTGACTATCGCAGACAGCATTTCGACGGCCGTCACAAGGTCAGTACAGGATGAAGTAAGCATTGACGATTCCATCTCCATGTCAGTCACACGCACGATAAACGACGAGCTGATGATAGAAGATGTCGCTGCCAGGTCTACGTCGCGCTCTGCGTCGGACGAGGTGACACTTGACGATGCAATCACAACTGCAGTCACACGTTCACTGAACGATTCATTGACGCTCGACGACACGATCTCGCTTACCATTTCAGTTACTTATTCTATTGCTGAAGGGCTCACGCTCGACGATTCCATCTCCATGTCAGTCACCCGCTCGATAGAAGATGTGCTGTCCATCCTAGAGGAGGCCGCGCCGTCCACAGGAAGAACCACCGACGACTCGCTCACCCTTACCGATTCCATCTCCATGTCAGTCACAAGATCCATGGTAGAATCTCTTTCCACAACCGACGCCATTTCGATTTCAGTGACCCGCTCCATAGAAGACAGCCTCTCGCTTGACGACGAGGCAGCGGTAGTCAACGCTTACACGGCGTCCGCATCTGATACCCTGTCGGTAACAGACGAAATCGCGCGGGCAAGGGCGGTGCCAAGGGCAGCCGAAGATTCACTGTCAGTGGCAGACGCGATCTCGATCCGCGTCACGTTCTACCTCGACGACTCTGTCACCGTAACAGAGTCGATAAGGCCGCCAGAGGAGCGCACAGCGTCAGACTCGCTTGCGGTAACAGACGAGATAACCGTATCATACGGCATAGCCGTGGCCATATCCGACTCGCTTGCAGTGACGGCGCAGTTGACAGACATATCGGTGCACTGGAACAAGGTGTTTGACGAGTCGCTCGCTCTAGGAGACTGCACGCCGTTCTCGTGCAACCAGGCGCTGATACTCGGCGAGTCGCTGGCACTAGGCAGCGACACAGGATTTGGCGGCACCACCAAGTTCATCTTTGCAGTGTCTCCCTCTGTCCTGCCTGCAGTCAAGCAGGGAGAGACGAGCACGGCGTTCACCGTCTTTGTCACGGCCCCGCCTGACTTTGAGGTGGCCAACGTGCGGATAATCATACAAGGGCTCGGTCCGGGCATGACTGCAGAGTGGAAGAAGCCGTCTGATGCAGGCTACACGCCGTACGGTTCGGCCACGCCGCTTGAACTGCAACCTGGACCCGGCCAGACACTGACTGCAAGCGTGATAATAAAGACGTCGCAGACCACACAGCCCACCACATACGTGATGCAGGTAACTGCGATGGGACTTGGCGGGAGCACCCAGACCGAGACCCGCACGGTGCAGCTCAGGGTGGACCCGAGGGCGCAGGAGACGCAGGTGGTGCCCTCCATTGTCGTGACGCCTAGCAGCACCACGGCCGGCGGCACCGTCCTCGTAACCGGCACGGGCTTTACGCCGGGCTCCACGATCACGCAGATTACCCTCGGCGCGACAGGGCAGAACAACCCGCCTTCGATAAAGCCTGCAGGCACAATAACTGTCAATCCTGACGGGACGTGGACTACCAGCGCCGTCGTTCCCCCGGGCACGCTACCGGGCAACTATGTCGTGAGGGCCGTCGCGTCGGACCAAAAGAGTGCCCAGACCGTGCTCAGGGTCACGACTAGCGGCTCGTTTGAAGTCTACCTGTCGACAGACGAGGTGACCCTGGTAAAGAGCACTCCTCCCCAGGGCAAGGAAATAGCAATGGCCGCTATCACTATCGACTTTACCGGCCAGCTGGAGCTGACAGTATCCAACCTCCCGCTTGGAATGAAGGTGAAATACTCCAACCTTGCCGGCAACACGATAGTAGAGTTTGCAGGAAGGCCGGAAGGAAACCAGAGGACGGGCAACCCACTTTTCACTCCTGAATCGACCGGCACGCTGCCGCTGCTCGTGACCATAACCGCGGAAGAGGCAACGCAGCGCGGCACTTATGCAGTATTCTTTGGCGCAAAGAACCCGGTGACAGGCACCTCCAAGACCGGCCTAGTGGGCGTGACAGTAGCTGCACAAGGAAACCCGACTATAACGTTCTCGCCCCTTCTGGCGCAGCCGGGTGCCAGCGTGAACGTGCAGGGCGTGAACTTTGCAGCCAGCCAGCCGGTGACGCTGCAGTTTGGCAGCATGAACCCGGGCACCGGCGGATTTAGCGTCACCCCGTCGACGGTGGTGACAGCAGCTGACGGGACGTTCTCTGCGGCGTTCACGGTTCCAAACGTTGCCGGCGGAATACACCAAGTCAAGGCCACAGTCGGCTCGGGTCAGGCGCTTTCCACCTTCCAGGTGCTCCCCACCCCACCTGCGCCAAGCGTCAAGCTCCAGATTGCGCCCAAGTCGCTGGTGGTCCCGGCCGGCTCGTCCGGGCACCAGACAGTAACAGTCGTGCCGATAGGCGCGTTCTCGTCTGACGTGACGCTGGTAGCGACGCCCCAGCAGGCAGGCATAGGCTCTGTCACGTTTGCTCCGATGAGCACCATATCGATAACCCCCGGCACGCCCTCGCCTGTGCGCATGGACATGACCGTATCGGCCGGCGCTGCCGTTGATACGCTCATACCCCTCAAGGTCGAGGCAAAGGTGGGCGGGACGACTATTGCCACAGAGACTGCCTACGTGCGCGTAGCCTCGCCAAATGTGTCCGGCGACTTTTTCATCTCGGCGTCAAATAACGACATCGTCGCCACAAAGGGCACGACGATAACGAGCACGATATACGTCATCACGACAGGCCTCAAGGATAGCCCGGTGCCGGCAAACAAGGTGCCAGAGTACCTGAACCTGTCAGGCCTCCCTGCTGGCGTGACCGGCACGATCACAAACATCTCGGCCATGGACGAAGCCGGGACGGTGACTGCTAGGCTGGACCTTGTAGTTTCTGCAGATGCCGCCGTGGGAACTACCAACTTTAGGGTCAACGGCAAGTTCCCCAACCTCGACGAAAAGTGGAAACAGCTGAGCATCTCTGTCATCGAGATGAACTCGGTCTCGGAGCCGTCGTCGGTGTTCGACCCGACCACGGTGACGGAAAGCACCCCCATAAACCTGGTATTCCCGATAGGCGACGGCGGAACGCTCGAGCTCATCATCTACTCGCTTGCCACGGACACGTACGGCACCACGCTCATCAACTATGTCAAACTGCTCACCGCTCCAGAACCGGAGGCAGTGGGGACGGGACTTGCCCTGCTGTTTGAAGGAGGGGCAAACATGGACTCGGACAACCCCATAGTGTCAGGCGGAGTAAGCTATGACATGAAAATCACGATGCCCAGCCCGATTCCCGCCGGAACCAAGATAGGGTTCCTGGACACAAGCGTGACCCCGCCTCTGTGGACCGAGATACCCACAGAGCCGTGCGGAGATAACAGCATATGCTCAACGGAGCGCCTCACCCACTTCTCCTCGTGGTCTCTGATAGCTCCAACCAGCGCACCGCCTATCAGCGGCGGAAGCAGCAGACTGTCATTTGCAGTGCAGCTGGTAGACGAAATAGGTCTCGGCGAGGCGAGCCAGAGCACGGCCGTAGTAATAATAGAGGAGTTCTTGCAGCCAAAGAAGATCTCGGTGTTCCTCTCGGACCTTGTCGCGGTCAAGAGCAAGCCGGTCGCCTTGCCGCAGGAGATAAAGGTAGACAAAGACATCACGGTCAAAGTCAGCGTGCTTGACATAAGCCAGCCAAGCCCGACTGGCCTGATGGAGCTAATAGAGCTGCTCAAGAACCCGTCCGCGCTGGCACAGATACAGGTCGAGATAACGAACAGGGGCGATGCCGACCGGCAGTTTGAGCTGGAGTTCACCTACAATGACGCGCGCGGCAACCTGTACCGGCAGACAATAGAGATCGACGTGGAGGGAGGCACCACGGCAACGCGGATAGTCGAGATACCCTTTGCAGAGCCGGGCGTCTACAACATCACGGCGATAGTGAGGGACCTGCCGGGAAGGGGCCTGTCCGGATCCAGCACGCTTACGATAGAGATCCCGTGGCTTGAGCTGCAGGTGAACGCGCTGTATGCTGTTGCGGCATCCATCCTAGCTGTCTCCGGGCTTGCAGTGCTTATTCTGCTCAAGAGAAGGCAGGAGGTAAGGCTCTTTGCGAGGGACGAGGAGGAGTTCAAGAAAGACCACCGGTATCAGGTGCTGGCAAAGCTGGAACTGCGCGAAGTGATACCCTCCGGCCCGCAGCTGACAGCGGTGTTCTCACTGGACGTGTGGAGCAAGAATGACGGCATGGAGTTCGTGGTGACCTACAGGGCAGTCGACATGTCCGGTGTCACGGTGCACGAGTCTTCCATGAAGGTGCCGGCGGCGCCCGACCTGCAATCGATACCGATAACCATGTTGTTCGGTTCACAGGGCCATTACACGATATACGCGGAGGCAAGGCCTGAGCTGGGCGGCAAGGTGCTTGACAAGGCCACGCTCCCGGTGCAGATAAGCCTGCAATAAAAGAAAAAAAGAGAAGGCTTAGACCTTCTTATTCGCCTTTACGTCCCAGCCTGCCTTGACCGGCTCGTCAAGGGATCCGTCAGGCTTCACGGGGTGGTACGTGAACTCTATCTTGGAGAAGTTCAGCGAGAAGCTGTCCACCGGCACGCTGCCAGAAGAGCCGCCTGTCTGGTACGAGCTGATGAGCACGTCAGTCAGCTTTATCTCAAGGAACTTTTGTCCGCGCTCGCCGCTCAGCTCGCCGGTGAGGACAACCTCCTTGATGTGCTGGCCCGATGCGACTGCAAGCATCAGCTTGGGCGACGCCTTGTCCATGATTTTGGTGAAGTGTATGTCCTGCATGATTACCTTTCCTGCCCCTGCACCCCTGCCTACGCTCTGTCCAGCGGTGTTGGTTTCGCCCCACGACCACGACTCTATGTCTATCTCGCCCTTGTGCCTGTCGCTTGTCGATTCGCCGTCAATGCCGTCTATTTTCAGGAAATAGTCCACGGCTGCGGCGTCCGCGTACTGGATCTGTAAAAGCTGGTCTGCAGTCAGGGTCTTGGTGGCAAACGACGAAGAAACAGCGTATGCCGCCAGAACCGAAGCGACTACTATTGCAGCGATTTGCGTCATGCCTAGTTTTGGCATAGGGCCAAGTGAGGAATATAGTATATCTTCTCTCGCTAGTCTGATTCTAGAAAAAAGAAAGAGGGAAAAGCTACATTGTGCCTGCAAGCCGGCTGCACGCCATCTGGGGACAGTATGGTTTCAGTTGCCCCCTGAACCAAAATGTGATTCAGGGATTCAGAAATCAGGAAGAATCTGGGGCGGCCACGTTGCCACTGCTTTTTAGATGAGGTTCTTTCGAAGCATGGCTGACTATCCTGATCACGATAGCTTCTGCTCCTTCTATTCCGACGATTTCCTTTAGCAGGTCCAGGATTGCCTTGGCGGCGTACTGTTTTTCAGGCTGGAGTTCAAGCCCCCTCTGCTCCATCTCCTCGATAAGTACGTCTGTCATGGGCTGCCCGATGATATGCTCCAGATTCCGCAGGCCCTCGCCGACAGCATGCCCGCTCAGGCGCGCCTCGGGATCATACCCCTGCATACAACCGCCCCGGTGCCGGCAATAAGAGCCAAGGCTGCCAACCCGCCACGCATGCGCGATAGGCCGCGGGACCGTATAACTGCGTCGAATATTCTTGTTGGGAAATGCAAATTTGCGCTGTTTGCAATAAAATTAAGTGTACGTAATAATTTTCTATAAGAAACTAGTACATATTTTTATACAATTATCTGCACGTAAGTTCAGTTGCCAATCAACAATGAAAGCATCACCTTGAGGATAGAGAAGGCGCTACTGGAAAATCTCAGGAAAATAGCCCTCGAGCGGAGGGTAAACGTGAACACGCTCTGCAGCGAGGTGCTGTACCAGTACGAGAGGTGGAACGCCAACGCCTCGAGCGCCGGCATGTGGTACTTTCCCAAGGAACTCCTGAAAGGCCTGATAGACAGGATGTCAGACGACGAAATAATCCAGATGGCAGACTCGTTCGCCACAGAAGAAGTCAAGGGAAAGCTGCTTATCCTGCGCAACGAATTTTCAGTCAGCGCCTTTCTTGACGCATTTACATGGTGGCTCCAGATATCAGGGATGCGCTTCAAGTACGACATTGACGAGGATTGGCACATGCTGATACTCATCCACGAGATGGGGAGAAAGTGGTCCTTCCTGCTCAAGTCGCTGCTGCAGGCGACCTTCTCGAAATTCGGCCACCGGATAGTGGATTTTGACTACACAGACACGATGCTGGTATTTCGGATCCGGTTGCGCGACGTATGACATGGCAGGTTCTGCATTCCAAGACGAGCTGCAAGTTTCGTAGACGCTGCAACACTGAAACTCTAGAGTCTGCTCCAGATTGTTGCAGGGACAAAGAAGTAAGGAGAGCTACTTCAGTAGCTCAATCCTCTCTGCCAGCTTTGGGATCGCCGCCATGTCAAGACACGACACCTTTTCAAGCGCCACTGCCGCAGTGTCAGACGCCCTGTACTGCGTGATGATGCCAAAGCCGTACGTGCCCTCCTTGACGTTCCTTGCAAGCTCGGCCAGGCTTATCTTGTTGCCCTCTATCGACTCGACCTTCCTGATGACGCCCTTTTCGATCGCGTACAGCGCAACCCTGGGCGCCTGCTCGGTCTCAGTTTTCCCAATGAACCTCAGTTCAAGAGTTTTGTCCTTGGCAGAAAAATTGGCGCGTTCCATGAGGCATCACTAAGTGTCATTAATTAAAGAATTAGCGAAATAGTCTCTAGTAAATGGTTAGATAACAATCCATAACTAAGAAAGGATACAAATAGCATGTCGTATCGGTCTTTGCGTCGGCTACGGGCCAGGCCGCCATCACGGTCATTCCGCTGCGCTTGGAGTCCCGGCGGCCTTTTCCCTCTTCACACGAACTACCGACAACGCCAGGGCGCCGCCAAGTATCGAGCCTATCACCACAAGCGACATGGTGACCGGAATGTGAAGCAGTTCCGAAGCGACCATCTTGACGCCTATGAACACCAACAGTGCGATAAGCGCTGGCTTTAGGTAATAGAATTTCTCCATCATCCCGGCAAGCAGAAAGTACAGGCTCCTGAGGCCGAGGATCGCAAAGACGTTTGAAGTTATGACGATAAAGTGGTCGCTTGTGATAGCAAGCACGGCCGGAATCGAGTCGATGGCAAACACAAGGTCGGTCATCTCGACTATTACGAGCGCGACGAGCAGCGGAGTGGCGTACAGGACTCCGCCTATCCTTGTGAGGAACCTGCCGTTGTGCAGCTCGGCAGAAACAGGGATGACCTTCTTCAGCATCCTGACTGCCAGGTTCTTCTCCACCTCGATCTTTTTCTCGTTCTTCTGCACGATCATCCTGGCAGCCGTGAGCAGCAGCATGCCGCCAAAAACAAAGATCATCCAGTGGAACGTTTCAAGAAGCGACACTCCCACGATTATCAGCGGTATCCTCATCGCTATCGCGCTCAGGATCCCGATGGAAAGGACCCTGTGCTGCATGGCGTGCGGCACGCCAAGCGACGAAAATATCAGGAGGAACACGAACATGTTGTCGACGCTCAGAGACTTTTCGACCACGTAGCCTGTGACAAACTCGAACATCTTGTCCTGGCCCATCTGGACCAGGACGAGCACCGCAAAGACCGCCGCAAGGCCTATCCAGACGATGGTCCAGGTGAGGCCCAGCCTGAACGCGCTCGTCTCGTGAGGGGCCTGCGGCTTGAGCCCGGCCAGCCTCCTTACGGCGCCTATTAGCCCGAGGTCGACTGCGAGCGCGATTCCTACAAAGAGCCCGAACAGGACCCACATCCCGAGGCCGTCTTCAAACAATCGACGCGTCTGCTTGGCCGGCGTATTTGGGCAGCGCGTCCACTTTGCAACACAATGTAAACACGCCTGCTAAATAGCCCGAAATGACAGTATTGCCATGAAAGACAAGACGGTGTCATGCCCCTACTGCCAGTCCAAGTTCGCAAACAACGAGGAGCTGTCAAAGCACATCGACAGACTGCACCATGGTTCGGGCCTCCTTGAGGGAGACTCGCGCAGGTGGTGAGCTTTTTTCTCATCATGCAAATCTTTTAATTCTGTTCAAGCGCAAGACCTGCAGGCGCCCATTTTGCACAAAAACGAAACCGAATCCCAGAAGAGCAAGACTGAAACCATCACGTTCAGGCTGCCGTCCGTCCTGATAGACGAGCTCAGGCGCGATGCCGAGGTCGAGGGCGTGAGCCTCAACAGCTACGCGTCCAAGATCTTCTCCAACCACATACTCTGGGAGAGGTATGAAAGGAAGGTCGGCCTCCTGCCCATGACGGAGGCCTTTTTGAAGGAGGCGTTCCACCAGCTGAGCGACGAGCAGGTGGTGAACCTCGCGCAAAAGCTGGAGAAGCAAAAGTTCAAGAACATACTGGCCTTCATGAACGACAGCCCGACCGTGGGGGACTTTGTAGAGCTCATAAGGACGTGGCTGAACGTGTCGTGGATGCAGCAGAACGTCGAGGTGGACGGCGGAGCGTACCGGCTCAAGATACAGCACAACCTCGGGAGCAAGTGGTCGCTCTATGTCAGGACGCTCGTGTCAGAGCTTGCGCAGGACGTCCTGGGCAAGAAGGCCAGCATCAAGGTCATGGGAGAGACCATAACGTTCTCGTTTTCCGACTAGCGTCCTTATCCGTTTCAGGTCATGTACCGACGTAGTCGGTTATCCTTGCAGCCCTCTTTGCGCGCCTGCCTATCAGCTTCAGCACCTTTTCCTGACTTTCTGTCATGGCGCCCATCATCTGCAAGAACTCCAGCGCGTTTGCGGGCGCCTTTGCATTGTAGTGGTTGTTAAAGTATGCAAACGTCTCGGCCTTTGCAGTTATCGTTTTCATTTTTTCTGCCCACGACGACAGCTCTTCTTCAGAATAGTTGTAGTCAAACCAGATCTTTTTGCCCCTGCCGTGCCACCTGACATACGCGTGACCTGCAGTAATGATGGGATCGGCAAGGAACTCTATCGGCGAATCGGTTATCGTGTTTGCCACGCCGTGTCTTTTTAGCAAGTTCCATGTTTCCTTCCTGTTCCACGACTCGTGCCTGAACTCTACTGCAAAGCGCACGTCGCCTGGAAGAATCTCAAGGAACGACTCCAAGTGACCGACCTTGTCGTACGTGAACGCCGGCCCAAGCTGTATCAGCAGGCAACCCAGCTTGCCTGCGTCCTTCAGCGGCTTTATCACGTCCAGGAACGCTTCAAGCTCGTCGTCGACGCCGGCGAGCATCCTGTCGTGCGTTATCGTCTTTGGCAGCTTCAATGAAAACTGAAAATCAGGCCCCGTCGCCTTCTCCCAGCCCCTCACCATGGACTTTGTGGGCATCCTGTAAAACGACGAATCGACCTCGACAGAGTCAAACACCCTAGCGTAAAAGGGGAGCTTGGCGACCCTGTTGTTCGGGTAGAACAGCCCGACCCATTCCTGGTAGCTCCAGCCGCAGGTGCCAAGGCGCATTGGGAGTCAGTTGATTCTGGACGGATATTTGCTTACTGCTTCCTCCCTTCGACCACGCCTACCGCCCCGGACGGCGGGTAGTGCGTCTTTACAAACTGCAACCCTGCCTTTTCAAGCAGTCCCGCGTATTCCTTTTCCGTTCTCTCACGCCCTGTCAGGGCGCACATCATGTGAATGTCGAACAGCTTTGAGAAGTGGGGCGTCTGCGGGCCCGGGACGACGTGCTCCACTATGAGCACCCTTGCCCCTGGCGCGGACGCCTTTTCTATGTTTGAAAGTATGCTGACGCATTCGTCGTCGTTCCAGTCGTGCAGGATCATCTTCATGATATAAGCGTCTGATGCCGGCACTTCGCGGAACATGTCGCCTGCAAGGTAGCTGCAGCGGTCCCCAAGTCCCATCTTGTGCGCCAATAACAGCTCCTTATCCTTGATTGTGTTTTCAAGCTCGAGCACCGTGCCGCCAATGTGCGGGTGCTCCCGGAGAATGCTGCACAGGAGATAGCCATGGCCCCCGCCTATGTCGCACAGGCTGCGGATGTTTGAAAAGTCGTAGCCCTTCAGGGCGTCCAGCACCCACCTAGTGTGCGTGGCAGAGTAGCTGCTCATCGCATAGTTGAACACCTCCGAGTACGCGGGGTTTTTCTGGATGTAGTCAAATATCCTGGTGCCAAACTCGCGGACAAACCCGTCCTGATTGCCGTCTCTGACCATTACCACAAGGTGCTTCCAGATGGCATAGTGTTCCGGGCCTTCCTCGAGCAGGAGCACCCCCCTCAACGTCTGCGGGTGGTCCTTGCGGAGAAGCTCTCCCAGGGGCGTGACGGAAAAACTCTTGTCGTCTCTTTCGCTCAAGAATCCCATGGAGGCAAGCGCCCTCATGAGCCGGTAAGACAGGGAGGGGTCGAGGTCCAGCTGGTTGGCGATTTCAAAAGCCTGCTTTGGCGCCGCGCTGACGGATTCAAAGATCCCCAGCTTTACCCCCGCGTAGAGGATCTGGCTCTTCCATCGCCCCAGGATTGTTTCGACGACTTTTTCATTGTCAGACACAGGCGATACAGAATCAGGCGTTGATTTAAGCGTGTTTGTCGACGGTGCTGTTAGATCATCCGATCACGCCCCATATACTGTATGGCGAGAAAAACTCAGACGGTTGAAGCAATTTTTCGTGCCTTGACCAAATAATCCTCTATCTTGTTCTTCTTGGCCAAGTCATCGAGATAGGCGCTATCGATAGAGTCAGAAAATATCTTTAGTAGTGAGACTGCCTGTTCAAGATCCAGTTGAATATTGCTTTTCCAGAACTTGGCAGAGTATAGTCTGTTTGCTATTAGGTCTTCAGGGGCCGCTACCTTTAGCTCGTATTCTTTTACTCTGAATTTTCTTACCTTGGTAGCGTCGCCACTATAGGACTCGGGTATGACTTGTACAACGATATTCAGATCGCGATTAAACCAAAGCCCATTGCTTTCTTTTCCAAATCCAAACCTGTTAAGCAACTTCTCAGTTGCAGCCTTGTTGTTAACCACCAGATCCATGTCAGACGTGGCAAACGTGCCTGCCGTGTAGAGATCTATTGCCTGTCCGCCTACCAGAATGGCATCGACATTGTTTTTCTCTAGTGTGCTTGCCAAGAATGCTATGAAGGATATTCTGCGTTTGAACAGATCCGTTTCTTGTTTTAGCGCCTTGTATTCTGGGGATGTTTTGAATCGAGTGCGTTCCATGTTTACCATTACGTCCTCAAAATGTATGTACCGTCTTTTTCGTCAAATAATTCGTTAAATGCTATCTGAGACGAGGTGATGAGCGCAGACAGTTCTCCCGAAGTTCTGTTAGACATGATATCAGCGATGTCTTTTCCCTTGGCTAGTTTTTCAATTGCTGATGCGTCAAACTGATTGATGTCAATTTTAACGATTTTTGCGATTCGTCCAGCTCGGGTTTCCGGGGAAATCCATTTCTCCAAGTCTATTGATCTCGGGGTTTTTTGTTTTAGTGAGCGCAAAAAGTCAGCCGCGGCTTTGCCTGGCCCTCTTGAAAGCTTGTAGAAAGTTTGATTGCGTTCTTTTATTTCAGATTCGACAATTCCAAATTCTGAAAATTCTGTTAGACAGCGATATGTTGCGGCCGGATCCAATCCTTTGTTCATGGCAATCTGATAAGCTGTGGCAGCCTGATTTGCTTCCGCTAGCGCTTCCAGCACTGCAAAGCGGGTCTTTCCTCCAAGCAACACTTCTGCCCTTGCCATACTTGATTCCAGATCAACTAGGTAGCCAGACTATATAAAGCCTTAGATTTAAAATCTAAGGATACTCAAATACAAGAGCTGGACCCTAGCTTGTCGTCGGATAGGATGCTGAGACGATTCGGCGCGCGACCCATTCCTGGTAGCTCGAAACGCAGGTGCCAAGGCGCATTTGGAGTCGTTTGATGCCGGAAGGATGTGTGTCTAGTGTGAGATAGATTATTTTACACGTTTAGCGTCTCTCAATCGCGTGACCCCGCCAGATGTACACGTCAAGAGGCTTCTCGATGATAGGGTGGAGTTCAAGCTCTATGCGGCCGAGCAGCACCTGAACAGGCTCAAAGAGATCGAAAATGCAATCGGGGACATTTCAAGGGACGACGCTAGGCTGGAAGTAGAGATGGAGATAGACTGCTTTTTGTCGCAGGCGGTGGGGGCCGTGGATTCGCTCTTGTTTCAGATAAACGATAGGTTGGAACTTGGGCTGTCGCCGGACCGCGTCAACTTTGCCAATGTGCAGAGCGCGCTCAGCGCCAAGACCAAGAAGATAGACATGCTCTCTGAATTGGACGTAGCAAGGCAGCAGGGCAACTGGTACTACCTACTAAGCGAGCTGAGGAACCGGTCGTTTCACGGCACCTTTCTGCAGAAGGTGGTGTCGACGCAGGAGTTTCCAAAGCCAAGTGATGTGCGCCTGCTAAAAATCCAACGACAAGAAGACGGGGCGCCTTACCGCGTCATGGACATGGGAGTGATACCATACTTGGAAAAGAGCCTGCTACAGGTCAGGGAGCTTGTCTCGTCCACAAGGGCAGGCGAGCCATTGCTGCAACCGTAAACTTAGTTACCCCTACATTTTGGCAAAATCAACGGGACCTACGCAGATACATCCTGGCCACTTCCGGCAGGGCAAACGCGTAGCGTATGTGGATGCAGTCCTTTGACTCGCACAGGCCGCAGTACAGGACCTTGTCCTTGAGGAACACGTCTGCTGTCTTGCCCCCCTTGGCGTCCCGTATGAACAGTATGTTGTCCTGGTAGCCTATCTTTGAGAGGTTTGGGGCATAACTCTGCAAGAACCTGTCACGCTCTATGGCCTCTGCCAGGACAGAATTGATGTACTCTTTTGTGTTCCACTTCAGCTTCTCTGCGTTTGTCTTCATCGCATCGTAGGTCCGCTTGAAGATCTCGACTGTGATGACTTCCTTCCCTCCACGCTTGACCATATGGATGTAAATGGTGGGACCTGCTTTTAACATTTATGGTCATGCGATAACATGTTATGACGCGTAATTTTAATAGCTGGAGCTCGTAGGTGATACTAGTTTGGAGAGTAGCTCAATTTGGTGATAGACTGGCTTGCAGTGTCTCTGATAGCAAGCGTGTGCGTGTTCTTTGCCAGCGTGTCGGTGATACTTCTCAAGGTTGCCCGCACAAAGCCGTATCTCATATGGCATTCTCGCTCGTCTGTTTCCAACGTCGACACGACGTACAACTGGAACACTATACTTGGCATTGTCGGACACTGCACCGGGCTTGCCGGAGGGGTGTTCATAATATCAAACGCACTTGTGTTCCTTGGGACCGGGGAGTGGCAGATAGACCCGCGCTCGCTTACATTATTGGTAATTGCCTTTGCTGTACTGCTACTACAATCGTTTGATAGGTTTGTGACAAGGCTACTGAGGTGATGATTTCGGTCATTCAAACAAGCCGCGGCTTTGTGCCAACTTGTTTTTGCCGCCACGGATTTCTGAAAGGTGCATGCTATCCGGGCATGAACCCCGCCACGAACGTTATGCCGGTTCCGATTGAGCTCATCGGCACCCACTTTGTCACCGCAAGGCGCGCCCTGTCTACCATGTGCGATATTTCGCAGTTCGCGCAATTAAGGCATGCGTACCTTTGTTATGGCAGCCTATGCCGCTTTTGCACAAGTCTTTTATGCTTTTTACATGTACGATTTTTTCATGCTGAATGCCAGAAGCGGCAGTGCGCGGCCGTACATGATGCTGGCCGTGGTCATGCTTCTCTCGCTTTCTGCCGCCTCGGCTTCTGCCCAGATAATCTGGATAATGCCGACTTCCCGGGACCCCGACTTTGTGGTCGAAACGTTTGTCACCGGCATACCGCTCCCGACTACGATGGCGTTTGTGAGCGACGACATGCTCGTGCTGCAGAAAAGCGACGGGCAGGTGCGCCTGGTGCGCGACGGCGTGCTCCAGCCGGAACCGGTCCTTGACGTGAGCGTGGCAAGCGCGCAGGAGCAGGGCATGCTCGGGATAGCCGTCGTGGATTCTGAAGTCTACCTGTATTTCACAGAGTCGGAGGAGGACGGCGGCGAGGCCATAGCCCGGCGCGTCTACAAGTACGACTGGACCGGCGAGGAGCTTGCAAACCCTGTGCTCCTGAAGAGCTGGGACACGACTCGGACGTACCACAACGGAGGCGCCATGGCAGTGGGCCCCGACGGGACGGTCTACCTCGTCGTGGGCGACACGGGCAGATATGGGCAACTGCAGAACCACGGGCCAGAGTTATACCCTGACACCAGCGCCATAATGCCTGTCTCAAGGGACGGCCCCTACTATGCGATGGGCATCAGGAACAGCTTTGGCATCGCCTTTGACCATGCCACGGGCAACATGTGGATGACTGAAAACGGCAACGAGGACTTTGACGAGATAAATCTTGTTGAGCCGTACATGAACAGCGGCTGGGACATCGTCATGGGTCCTGCCACGGAAGAACATCTGGCGCGCATGCCGGCGTACCAGAACTACACGTACCGCGACCCCGTGTTTTCATGGGAAGAGCCGGTCGCGCCGACCGCGCTTGCCTTCGTCAACTCGGAGCCGCTTGCAAAGCTGGGTGACAGCCTAATTTTGGGCGACTGCAACAAGGGAAGGCTGTACGCATTCCCGCTCAACGAAAGCCGCGACGGATTTTCCTTTGGCACGCGCCAGCTAACAGACGGCGTCGCAAACAGGGGCGACCCGCTCGACGAGTTAATCTTTGCCCAGGACTTTGTCTGCGTGTCAGACATCGAGGTGGGACCTGACGGCATGCTTTATGTCGTCTCGCTTGCGCAGGACGCCATATTCCGCATAGTTCCTGCCGAGCGCGCAGTAGCACCATTCCAGCTTACAGTCGTCAACATCGGGATCCTTGCAGGCGTTGCAATAGCCGCAGGCCTGATGGTGCATCGAATAAGGCTTCTCAGGAAAAGAAGTCTCTAGCCCTTTGCCTGCGTCTCTTTCACAAGCTGGTACTTGGATGTATAGCCGCGGGGGTTTATCATCATGCCCTTGTAGTTGTAGGTAGACGAGTTGCCGACTATTACAGTCGTTATCATGCCCAGCATGTCCTGGTGCTCCAGCATCTTGTCCAATGTCGTGATGACGACCTGCTGAGTCTCCCTGTACGCGCCCTTGATTATCGCCACCGGCGTCTCGGGCTTGCGGTATTTCAGGAAAATGTCCCGGGTGTCGCGCAGCTGGTGCACGCGCTTTTTGCTTGCCGGGTTGTATATGACAGTCACATAGTCGCCAAGTGCCGCAGCTTCGACGCGCTTTACTATCATGTCCCAAGGCACGAGCAGGTCGCTCATGCTGACTACGGCAAAGTCTGTCATCAACGGAGATCCTACGAGCGCCGCGCAGGAGTTGAGCGACGACACGCCTGGCACCGCCTCGACGTAAATGCCATTATCCCTGTCCCAGCCCTTCTCCGCCAGTATCTCATAGATGAGGCCGACCATGCCGTATATGCCGGGGTCACCCGACGAGACAAGCGACACGATCCTTCCCTTCTCTGCAAACTCGATCGCCTGGTTTGCCCTGTCCACTTCCTGCGTCATGGCGTAGCGGTAGACCTCCTTTCCGTCAATCAAATCTTCGACAAGCCCGACGTACGTTTCATAGCCGACGATGACCTCACTTTCCTCGATGACCTGCTTTGCCCTGTGCGTCATGTGGTCGTGGTGGCCGGGGCCCACCCCTACGACGTACAGCTTGCCTCTCTTTGCCTGGGTCATCTGCCGTGAAAAGTGCCGGCTTGCAATTTATCTCTTTCCGGCCTTCTCAGTTCGATGGTTGTACCACTCTGCTTAAATTTCAAAAACGCAAATATTTTCACGTTTTGACCAGCCGACTCCTCCAGTTCGGGCCGCTGCCAATAAGGGTGATGCTCGGGGCGGCTTTCCTTGCACATCGGGCCCCAAGCCTTGCCGACTTTCCACAGCTCATGGGCTTCATGGGCAGGCTGGGTCTCCCGGCAGAGTTTGCGTTTGTAATCGCCGCCCTTGAAATCGGCGGCGCCATTGCAATAATGACCGGCGTGCTCACGCGCATAGCCTCAATTCTTCTCATAATATTCATGATAAACACGACGTTTGTCGTCAAGTTCGAGCGGGGCTTTGTCGGCGGCTTTGAGGTGGACCTCCTGCTGCTCTCCATAGCCGCAACACTCCTGATAATGGGGCCGGGCAGGCCGTCGATAGAGTGGGACGTGCTAAAGCGCGAGATATTCCCAAGGGGCAAAAAGCTCGTCCCGCAAAAGGCGGCCAAGGCGTAAACCCTGCCGCAATTCTTCACGCTGGGTGCACGGGTGCCTTTCTTGTCCGCGGTAACACTTTAAAATTATTACAACAAATATTGCGCGATGACGAAGGCAGCCGGGACGGTAGCTTTGCTGGCAATACTCCTAGCACTTGCAGCACCTGTGTACGCGCAGGATACTGCGATCCCGCTTGAACAGATAAACGCCGCAGTTCGGGCCGAGCTTGAAGACGACGCAAACGACATACCGGACACGGCAATCCTGCTGGTATACTCTGACACGGCATGGACAGGCACGATAATAGGCTCCAACCTGGGCTCTTCTCCGGCGGCAGGTGAGGGCGACGGGAGGGTCCAGTTCCGGTGTGAGGGCGAGGCCGGAAGGTTCAGCGCGTCGTTCCAGAAGCAGACGGACGAGGGGTACCTGGCAATAGCTGCCATACAGAACGGCAACCTCCTCAATTCCACTTCGACCGCGTCGCCTCTGGGAATAGCGAACATGGCAGGCCTTTGCAACGACGCGGAGGAGCAGACGGCCGCCGTCAGGGACAGCGCGTGCCTGATAGCGACGGCCGCGTTTGGGTCGGAACTTGCGCCGCAGGTGCAGTACCTGCGCGGCTTCCGGGACGACCACATCCTTTCTACAGCCTCAGGCCAGAGCTTCATGACTGCCTTTAATGCGGTCTACTACTCTTTCAGCCCGCAGGTCGCAGACTATGAGCGCGATCAGCCGTGGCTTCAGCAGACAGTCAGGGTTGCCGTCTACCCGCTGCTCGGGATACTGACAGTGTCTGAGAAGGCGTATTCTGCGGCCGGGGGCGAGCACGGAGCCGTGATGGCCGGCCTTGCCGCAAGTTCCATGATAGGCGCCGTCTACCTTGCGCCGCTTGCGTTTTCCGTCAGGCAGGTGAGGGAAAGGAGCCTGGATTACAGGGTGCTTGCGCTTGTAGCCGGGGGAGCATCGGCAGCTCTGATATTATCTGTCTACACCGGCAATCTCGAGGCCATGATGGTCACGACGTCGGCGTTCGTGCTGTCGGTGGCCCTGGTGTCCGCGATTTTGGTTGCGCGCGCGGCTGCCCGGATGTTGAAGTAATCCGGGTTACCACCGCGGCGGCCTTCCGCGGTTGCTGTCCTTGGTAAGCGCCGCGTGCCTCGCGTGACTCTTGGTTGTCTTTCGTATCCCGCCCTTGTGCTGCAGGTGCCGCCTCGCCTTGGACCTGGCCTTCTTGTAGCCGAGGTACGACTTGGCTATGTCCTGCTTTCCGCGCCTGCCAAGCTCCTCTGCCAGCATCTTTCGCAGCGTCACCGAACTTACCTGCTCCCTGCCAGACAGACTGACTTTCACGGCCCGGGTGACTTCGAGCGCAAGCGCATAAGGGGTTCCCGCCCTGCCGACTGCCCGCGCCATTTTTCTGCCGTCAAACGGCTCGAGCCTGCCGCTCCTCTTTTTTACCATCAGCCCGGACTTCATGAGACGTTATATCCCAAACTGCGTTATAAGCATCCGGCGAGGCCGAGGTGCTCTTGGGTGCATAGCATTGCAATGTATTCCCACTGCCTATATCATTCGCAAACGGAATGACCGCATGAGCGTAATGGTTGGAAACTATGATGCGCTGTGCGAGGACGTCTCGGGGCTCAGTCCTGCCATAATAGTGGCGGCAGTCCTGTCAAAGGGCAGTGCGGTGGCAAGCAGGGTCAAGCCGGGCATATTCATACCGGAAGGCAAGGCGCTTGAGCGCATACTCCTCCAGCTTGAAATGCTGGTCGGGATACCCAAGACAAACGAGAAAATCTACGGCGAGGTGGGCTACGTTATCGTGAACCACGGATCTGCCGATCACATGCTCTTTCCGCTAAACGACGGGCACAACATGATAGTCTCAGTCGTCGTCCCGTACAAGCAAGAGCTGATAGGGCAGATAAAGCGCGCGATAGCCCAAGCCATCAGAACAGGTCAGAGCTGACATACATTAAATCCTGCCGCGGCGCCAGCTAGGCTTTCCTGCCCAACCTGAACTCTTCATGCAGGGCATTTACTGCCCTTTCGCAGTCCTTGTCGCCCACCACAAACGCCAGGTTCAACTCCGACGAGCCCTGCGCTATCATGATGACGTTGACGTTGCGCTTTGCCACTGCGCCAAACACCTTCGCAGCGACGCCTTTGATGCCGCGCATACCGGAGCCCACAACTGCTATCACGGCGACATCGTCGCTCACGTTTATCTTCTTTATCACCTTGCCAAGCAGGCTCAGCTCAAGCGTGGTGGTGGCCTTGTCAAGGTCGCCCTTTCTCACGACCATCGAGATGCTCGACTCCGAAGGGCTCTGCGATATCATCATTATGTTGACCCTGTTCTTTGCAAGCGCGTCAAAGATTTTCGCAGCCGTCCCCGGCGCGCCGACCATTCCCCCGCCGCTCACGTCTATTAATGCAGTATGACGGATTGCGCTCACGGATTTCACTATGCGCTGCGAGTCCTTGCTCGGCTCCTGCGTTATGACGGTGCCGGGGTGCTTTACGTTGAACGTGTTACGTATGCGTATCGGGATTTTCGTGTCCATCACCGGCTCAAGCGCCCTTGGGTGCATGTACTTGGCGCCAAAGAGCGCCATCTCCATCGCCTCCGCAAACGACACTTCCTTTAGCACCTTGGCGGTCTTGACTATCTTGGGGTCTGCAGTCATGAGGCCGTCCACGTCGCTCCACAGGCAGACCTCGCCCGCGTTGAGGCTTGCAGCCACAATCGTTGCGGTGTAGTCGGAGCCCCCGCGGCCAATCGTGGTCGTGTTGCCGTGCTGGTCTGCGCCTATAAAGCCCGTAATGACGGGAACCGCGCCCCGCTTTGTCACGGGGCCGAGCCTGTGGCTGACGCGCAGTTTGGTAGTATCCATCAAGGGCCTTGCCTCGCCGAAATTGGAGTCTGTCACGATGCCGGCGTCCTTGCCCGTCAGGAATTCAGAGTCAATGCCTATGTCTTTTAGCGCAAACGACACTACCGGCGCCGACAGGCGCTCGCCAAAGGACATCAGATAGTCAAGCGACTTGGGAGTCACCTCGCCTAGGAGCACGATACCGCCGAGCACGTCCTGCAGCTCGCCTACAGTCTTTTTCACTTCCGAGAGCGCCTCCTGCCTCAGCTTCTTGCTTGATATGGCACCCGTCGCGATGTCGACGTGCGTCTTCAATGCTTTCTTCACAAAGTCGTCTATTGACGCCTTGTCTCCGCGCCTGACGCTCTCTGCTATCGACAAGAGCCCGTCTGTCATGCCCCTGACAGCGGACACGACGCAGACGACGTCGTCGCCCCTGTCCTTGTACGATTTTACGAGCTTGGCGACGTGCTTGACCTTGTCGGCCGAGTCCACGGCAGTGCCGCCAAACTTCATCACGAGCATCATGAGCTATCAGTCTTGGACCCTAGGTGCTAAATAGAAATGTATCCTGCCTACGTTTGCTATCTTGAATTCGAGCCGGAGTGGCATCTTGCTTGAATACTCTGCTGTCACCGAGCCACCCATCGCGATTACGGCTTTGGTTATCTTGCTCAGGTAGTCTAAACTGTAGGTAGCCTTGCTCTCCTCCTTGACCGCAAGCTCCTCAAGCCCCTCGTTTCCGGCCTCAAGCGAGATGTCGGCCTCGCCCGAGTCGCCCCTGCCTGCAAACGTTATCCTTCCTGACTTTGCGTCAAGCGACACGAACTCTGAAACGACCTGCACGTCGGAGAGCACCTTGTCAAACGCGGTTGCCGACAGCACGACTTTGGAGTTAAAGTTCAGCTTTGGCAGCGGTGTGGAACTTGCAGAGCTTTCTATTAATCGTGTTTTGTACTCGCGCTTGTAGCCGTTCTGCATCTTTACATGGAGCATGCTGTCGTCGCCTAATGATATTTCCACGACGTCTTTCTTGTCCGCCCTCTTGACAAGTTTTGAAAACTCGTCGACGCGTATGCCGAACTTGACCGCGCTGTCGCACTCGTACCGCTCAAACGCGTGGTTGGGCCAGTATATGTCGATGAGCGCTATGTGCGACGGGTCCATGCCGCGGAACGATATCCCTTCCGCGGTGGCCTCAAACGTGGCCTCGTCTACGAGCGTCGATATCGCAGAAGCGACAGCTTTCCACTCCTCAGGGGACTTCGTCCGGGCTACAAACACCAAATTATGCTATGTGAGAGCCCGGTCTAATTTTAAACATTGCTATTTCGGGCTCGATGACGTCGGCGTATTTCTGGCTGCAATGGTATGGTTAAAGTCTGGGAGGCGCCGCATCGTGGATTTATTTTTACAATCGGTTCTGGTTTCCATTTTACAGAAATGACAGGCATACAGGACGTAGTGGACAAGTTCAATACCGCCGATGGTGCGATCAAATCAACGTTTTCAAAAGTCGATCCGCGTCTGGTCGTCTCGCTGATCTTTGACAAGAATGCAGGCCAAAAGAACGTCTACACTCTGGATATAATCATAAAGCCGGGCCAAGATACAGACGCGATCCGCACCCTTGTGCTGAACAAGTCTGGAGTGTCTCCGGGATTCTATCTGAACGGGACAAAGATGATAGTGAGCCATCCGCTCGACCTGGAGTTTCTAAAGTGGATCAACGACCAGGATGGCGTAGTCAGCATCAAGGGATCGCGGTACGGCGCGGGCGGCTCAACCGATTTTTGATGTTTGGCCACTATCTCGGCCGGTATCGAGCTATCGGTCGGGATACTGCCCCCGGACCAACGAGGACTTTGCAGAGGAGACGGAGTACATCGCGGTCCAGCACAGCAAGCTCAGGCTGACTATACTGAACATAGACAAGGACCGCGAGCTTGGGGTGGTGTCGACCAAGTCCGAGCCGGACACCATAGTCGAGAGGGCCAGGGCCCTCCTGAAAAAGGCCTAGTGCGAATCTTTAATTATTGTGGGTGCTAATTCAGTCCACATTCTATAATGGTGGATATCTACATCGCCCTGCCGCTTCTGGGAGGCCTAGTGGCGCTCTCGGCATTTTTCAGCGGTCTTGAAGTCGCCCTGATATCAATAGGCAAGGGCCAGCTCAGGCGCATCGTCAACGAGGGCAAGAAGGGTGCCAAATCGCTTGAGAAACTCAAATCTAACCCGAGCAGGATGCTTGTAACGCTCCTTCTTGGAAACAACCTCGTAAACGTGGCTGCAGCCGCGGTTGCGACCGACGTTGCGACCAACTTTTTCGGAAGCGTGGGCCTCGGCATTGCGACCGGTGCCATGACCATGATACTGCTCATCTTTGGCGAGATAACGCCCAAGGCCTACTGCAACATACACGCCGAGCCCATCGCACTACGCTATTCGCGAGTAATACTCGGCATGCAGTTCGCTCTCTACCCGATTGTCAGGGGGCTGGAGGGCGTGACAAAGGGGATATTCCAGGTGACGGGGAGCGAGGAAAAACCCAAGCCGATGAGCGAGGAGGAGGTGAGGGCCGTGATCGACGTGGGCGTCGAGGAAAAGGCACTGGCCAGGTCGGAGAAGGAGATGATGGAAGACGTCATGGAGTTTCACGACACCAAGGTGCGCGCTATAATGACTCCGCGCAACAAGATGTTCGTGCTCGACGCAAGGATGCTGCTCTGGGACGCGCTGCCCATGATAAACGAGAGCGGCTACTCCCGAATCCCAATAATGGAGGATACCAAGGACAACATCGTCGGGATTGTTCATATCCGCGACGTGCTAAAAGCAGTGGAGACCAAGACGTCGTACATGATGCTAAAAGACGTGGCGAGAAAGCCGCTGTTTGTATCCATGGAGATGGGCATAAACAAGCTGATGAAGGAGTTCCAGGGCAGGCGTATACACATGGCAATCGTAGTCGACGAACACGGTAGCACCGAGGGAATCGTGACGCTTGAGGACATCATCGAGGAACTTGTCGGCGAAATCGCGGACGAGACAGACGTCGAGGCGCAACATATCAAGAAACTGGATAAGCAGACCGTTGTGACTAGGGGCGACGTGGAAATAGACGACATCAACGAGGCGCTCAATATTCATTTGCCAAAGGACAAGGACCATTCAACGCTCAGCGGGCTTTTGCATGATAAACTGCAGAGGATACCGCGCAAGGGCGACACGATCGAGATAGGCAACGTCGTGATAACCGTCGAGGAGACGGGCAAGAGCCAGCCTTTGTCTGTAAGGATACAAAAGACGACACCTGACGTAGTCGAGACCAAGCAGAAAAAGCCAGAAAGCTGACCCCGGGACTCAATCGCCTCCAGAAGGCCCTATATTTCCGAAATTGAGAATCAAATTCACACTTATATAACGGCGTTATGGTGAATTAGGCTACCCTAATATGAACAGCGGATCAAAATACGCAATAATTGGAGGCATAGTGGCCGCGGCCGTAATAATCGGCGTGGTCGCTGCATTTGCGACGAATTTTTCGACACCGGCAGAAGCAGAAACAAAGACTCTCACGGTTTATTCCGGAAGGAGCGAGAGCCTGGTCAAGCCAATAATTGACAGGTTCACGCAGGACACGGGCGTAAAAGTCGAAGTTAGGTATGGCGACACGGCGGCAATGGCCCTTGCCATACTTGAAGAGGGCAGAAACAGCCCTGCAGACCTGTTCTTCGCGCAGGACGCTGGCGCGCTCGGGGCGCTTTCCAAGGAAGGCCGCCTTGAAGTAATGTCAAGTTCGCTTCTTGACCGGGTACCGGCCATCTACAGGTCTGAATCAGGCGACTGGGTCGGCGTGACCGGCAGAGCCAGGGTGATAGACTACAACACCCAGCTTGTCGACAAGTCAGAACTGCCAGACTCCATCTGGGGCCTGACCGATCCAAAGTGGAAGGGCAAGATAGGGTGGGCTCCGTCCAACGGATCGTTCCAGTCATTTATCACGGCTATGCGCGTGCTTGAAGGTGACGAGAGGACAAAGCAGTGGCTCCAAGGCGTAATGGCCAACGAGCCGGTCGTCTTCTCCGGCAACTCGCAGATAGTCGAGGCGATAGGCCGCGGAGAGATAGAGGTGGGACTGGTCAACAACTACTACCTGCACAGGTACCAGAACGCCAACCCCGCATTCCCAGTCGCGCATCACTACACGAAGAACGACGCGGGATCGATGGTCAATATCGCCGGCCTTGCAATAGTCGACACGACAGACGACAAGGCGCTTGCGGAGCAGTTCATAGACTACATGCTCAGCAGGGACGCGCAGCTCTATTTCGCAACAGAGACCTACGAGTACCCACTGCTAGCAGGCATGAGGGTGCTAGGTCCGCAGCTGACGCTGGATCAGCTTGACACGCCCGACGGCCTAAAGCTTGCCGACATCGACGACCTAGAGGGCACGCTGAACCTCATCCGAGAGGTAGGAGCACTGTAAGGCAGGTAAGCTGGTCGAATCACACTGTCTGTTCAAGGACTGACGCGGGTATCTTTGCCCCTCGTCGTGGTAGGGGTCGCCATAGCGGCGGCTATGGCCCTGCCACTCGTTTATCTGGGGGTCCGCGCGTCCGGAATAGGCGACGGGCTTCCTGCCCTGCTTGCTTCGACCAGGACTATCTCCATTTTTGTAAACAGCACGTTGCTTGCAATCGTGGTGACCGCGCTTTGCGCCGTCATAGCGGTTGTCGCCGCCTTTCTTACCGTCAGGACCGACCTGCCTGCAAGGAGAATATGGTCTATTCTTTTGATACTGCCGCTTTCCATACCCAGCTTTGTGGGCAGCTTTGCAATCATTGCCACCTTTGCGCCCCGCGGGAGCGCGCTGCAGACCCTGCTTGCGCCCTTGGGCGTAGACACCCTGCCTTCGATATACGGGTGGCCGGGCGCGATTCTCTCACTCACGCTTTTCAGCTACCCGTACATCTTTCTGACTGCCCGGGCCGCCTTGCGCGGTATAGACCCCGCCTTGGAAGAAGCGGCCAGGACGCTTGGGTACAGCATCCGGTCAACGTTGTTAAGAGTAACGCTGCCGCACATGTACCCCGCAATTGCCGCCGGCGCCCTGCTGGTCGCGTTCTACGTCCTGAGCGACTTTGGCACGCCGTCACTTATGCGGTTCGACTCGTTTACGCGCATAATATACGTGGAGTACCAGCTTGCCTTTGACAGGAGCGCCGCAGCAGTACATTCGTTGCTGCTGGTCGGCCTTGTCGCTGCAATCCTGTATTTTGAGCACAGGGTCAAGAGCAAGGCCCGCTACTACAGCCTCGGGCCGGGGTCAAAGCGCCAGCCAAACGTCATACGCATGGGCGCCTGGAAGTGGCCGGCGGTCTTTTTCTGCGGCGCCATAGTGGCGCTCGGGGTCTTTATGCCCATAGGAGTGATGTTCTACTGGTTCTCTCAGGGAGTGGCGGCAGGCGACTCGTTTCCCTCGATAGGCACGATCACCTTCAACACCGTGTACGTGGCGGCCATAGCGACGCTTGTCATAGTCGCGTTCGCGCTTCCACTGGCGATTCTTGTCGTGAGGTTCCCCGGGAAGCTGACAAGCGCGGTCGAGCGGGCGTCTTACATCGGCTTTGCGATGCCGGGCCTGGTGGTCGCGCTTGCGCTGGTGTCCTTTGGCGCGACATACCTGCCGCAGTTCTACCAAACAGTCGGCCTGCTTGTCTTCGCGTACCTGGTCTTGTTCATACCGATGTCCGTCGGCACCATCCGCTCCTCGCTTTTGCAGATGAGCCCCCGGGTCGAAGAGGCCGCCCGCTCGCTTGGCGCCGGCGGGAGCAGGGTGCTCCTGACAGTTACGATGCCGATGGCCAAGGCCGGCCTGCTTACAGGGGCGGCGCTTGTCATGCTCACCGTCATGAAAGAACTGCCAGCAACGTTGTTGCTCTCGCCGATTGGCTTCAAGACACTGGCGACCCAGGTCTGGTCCGCGACAGACGCCGTGATATTCTCTCAGGCCGCCGTAGCTGCACTAATATTGGTCGGGATATCTGCATTGTCGGTGACCGTTATCCTCTCGCAGGAGAGGGGAGGAAGGAGAGAGTAAATGTCCGGCGCGTCTGACAAGATAATAGAAATCCAGGGCGTGGAAAAGAGGCTCGGAAGCGACAAGGTCACCGCGGTGTCTGACCTGAACCTCGACGTGCGCCGGGGCGAGATACTCACCCTTTTGGGCCCGAGCGGCTGCGGCAAGACCACCACTCTGCGGCTGATAGCTGGGTTCGAGGAGCCCGACTTGGGCAAGATAATAATCAACGGAAACGCCGTGGCCGGAAACGGCAAGTTCATCCCGCCGGAGAAAAGAAGCGTCGGCATAGTGCTGCAAGAGTTCGCCCTGTTCCCGCACCTTACAGTCAGGCGTAACATCGCCTTTGGCCTGAGGGGCAAGATCCCGGAAGAAGTTGAACGGAGGGTCAGGGAGATGATAGAGCTGGCCGGCCTCCAGGGCCTCGAAGAGCGCTATCCGTACCAGCTGTCAGGCGGACAGCAGCAACGCGTCGCGCTGGCAAGGGCCCTTGCGCCGTCGCCTTTGATAGTGCTTCTGGACGAGCCATTTGCAAGCATCGATCCCGACCTGAGGTCGCGCATGCGCATGGACCTGAAGCGGATACTGAAGGAGGCAGGTGTCACCGCGGTCTTTGTCACGCACGACCAGGAGGAGGCGTTTCTGATGGCTGACAGGGTCGCCGTGATGAACGAGGGCAGGATACACCAGGTGGGGACGCCCGTTGATGTCTACCACCACCCCCGCGACCGGTTTGTGGCAGAATTTGTAGGCAAGGCAGATTTCATACAGGGAAAGGTGCACTCGACAAACGTCACCACCGAGATAGGCGAGTTCATACTGGATTCTGCCATCCACGTCGACGATGGGTCTGAAGTCAGCGTCATGATAAGGCCCGGAGAGATCGATGTCGTTCCGGCGGAGTTTGGCACCGGAGTTATAGAAAGCCTGGAGTTCAAGGGCGAGGACACGGTCTATTCCATAAAACTAAAGTCGGGCCAGACAATACACAGCTCGCAGCACGCCTCTTCCATACACCCCGTCGGGACAAAGGTGATGGTGGTAGCAAACCCCGTGCACCTGATAATGTTCAAGGACGACGAGCTGTCGATAAAGATGAGCTGCAAGAACCCTAACGCTTGAAGGACGCATCGCTCTCAAAGCGTGATATTTATTAAAATGTGTGTAGTACCCCACTACGACAGCGCTTGAGAGGGTTCATGAAGGTGTACGCGCAAAAGCTTTTCCTGACGCTGATGCTTATAGACATGGGACTCGGCGGGCCGGCTCTGCAGCTGTGGAAGTCTGACAGCTAGGGCACTATTTGCACCGGGAACTCTCCGACTGCTCCGACCGAAAGGTTGCTTCCAGAAGTCGTCTGCCCGTGCACCAGCGTGAAAAAGATGTAGACCCTCTTTTCCGGTACTACAGGCGCCTCGGCACGGAACTTTAATATCTTTACCGCCTCGGAAGTTGACGTCCCAAGGTTGCTAGTAAGAGTGGCTTTGATCTGGGACGAGCCGTCGGTAAACGTCGTCACCGTCGGCGTGTCGTCAAAGCCTGTCCACGAAAGTATGTCGGACTGCTCTATCGTAAAGCCCTTGGGCACGTTGACTATTAGTTTTGAGCCTGCCTGAATAGCTGCTGTATTCTTGCCAAGGTCCGCCATGGCGACATGCATGATAAACTCCGATCCCGAACCGATACCTGTCATGCTGCCAAACATGTGGTTGGGCTGCAACGCGGTGGCCTCCACCGTGGTGTCTGTGAGGTAGACGCTGCCTATCACTTCGGCGCCGTTTCGCATGCCTGTAGAATAGCCTGACTTGGTGAACTGGCCCATGCTGGTAAACACGCTGGCAGACACCATGAACGCCGGGTCGTCGCCTCCTCCGCCAAGGCTACCAGGCTCGTACTTTGCGATGAACGGGACGACGCTTCTTGCCGGCACAACCTCTGGATTTGCGATGTCCCTCCACTGGATCATGTTCTCTTCGGGGCAGTTCCACTCTGAAGCAGTCGTGGGGTTTACGGGGGTCCTCGGGCACGGCGTGCCGTTGTTGTCTATGATGCGCTCGGTCCTGTCGGTGATGACAGGGCCCGCGGTGATTATCACCCTTGACACTTCCATCGGTGCATCGGTCGGGTTGACGACCATCACTCCCCAGAGGCCTTGGCCGTCGCCCGGATCCTCTCCAAAGGGGCTGGGAACCATGAGGAATATCTCGGGCTTTTGCGCAAGCGCCGAATATATGATAGTGGTCGTGGACTCGCTGTAAAACGACGTCTGCGAGCCGGACACAAGCTGGGCACGCGCCTTTTCGATGACATAGTTGCCCGGCTTGGCGTCGGCAAGCGTCGCGTTGAAAGTCACAGTCGTATTATCGGGTGCGTCTACCTTGAAGACCCACTTGAAAAGCGCCGTGCTGCCGTTGGTTATCTTCATGCTGGAAGGGGCAACGTATTCTGTAAGCTGGCATCCCGGTCCAGGGCTGCAGCTCATCGAGTGCGAGATCTGCGGGGTGACTGCGGCCGCCAGGTGCGAGTCGGTGCGGTCGTTTGTCACCGTGTACAGCAGCGTGACGTTCTGGCCGGGCGTGACTGTAGGCGGTATTATGTAAAGCGACATCGGGAGCGAGACTGCCGAAACGGGACTCACAATGGAAGCCGCGGTGCTTCCAGCCTCGGTGATGACCCTGACGGAATAGAGCGACGTAGTCGACGCCGTGAAGGCGACGCCCTGGCCGACGTTCTTGGCCGAGTCCCTGCCATCCACAGGTATGTCCAGGTCGTACCTAAACTGCTGCTTCGGCACGGCGGTCTCGTCGACGACGTAGAGCGACTTGAGCTTTGCCGGCTGCCCGCCTGTATTCGTGATAGTCATATTCAGCTTGCTGTCGTCTATTCTGATGTTTGAAATCTCTATCTTTTCGTTGAGCCTGTCCAGGTTGCCGCTCGTCTTTTCCATCATCGCCTGCGCGACCCTGTCCTGCTGCTGCAGCATCCACAGCGTGACGTTGAGCGCGCCGATAATGACTATTATCATGAAGACGGCGCCGACGACTGTGCTAAGACCTCTCCTCATTTTCACGACCTCCACAGCTGCTTGGCCTCAGTCCCGCGCTGGGTGACCAGCCAGACGTTCTGGGCGCTCCCGTCGCTCCAGTTTGTCTCAAACGTCACCGTGCCCACTTCTTGTCTGGGTATGACGTGGCCTTCGTTCCACGCCTGCGTATTGTTGACATGAATCTTTGAAATCTTGATTGCGACGTCGCCGGTGTTCCGCACCGTCACGGTAGCGTACTTTGTGCCGGCGTCGGAATAGAACCAGACGTCCTCGACGATAAAGCCCTCGTTGAGCTGGTTCACCCTGTCGTCTATCTCCTCGGACACGCCGACCTGGTGGAGCGCAAAGCTCGAGCTCGACCAGGATACGAGGGCGGCTCCCAGCATCGAGACGGCAGAGACCAGCATGACCGACGTGACTACCGTGCCTATGCCCCTCCGTCCCCTGGGCCTGTACTTTCTCAACGAGACAAGAAATGCGCAAAATCCGTATATCGCTTAGCGTGTCAGGAGGAGCTACATCACGTTCTCAAAGAGGAACTTGAACACCGACACCAGCGCCAAATTGTTGGTGTAAAAGCCGCATACGTCGGACTTTTTCACCGGCTGGCTTTCAAGTATCACGATAATCTCCTTGCCATCCACGAGAACGAAACTTGCAGGCACCGCCTTCTTTGTCACGTTGCAGAGCACCTGGTTGTTGTGGCCCGCCATGTACTCGTCCGGGTTCTTGCAAGGCGTGCGCAGTTTTACATAGACGCCCTTTGTCGTAAGCTCCATCAATTGGTCGGTAATGCCGGCGTGGTAAAAGTTGACCATGTTCCTGTCCGTTAAAAGCACCATGGCGTCCTCCTTTGCGTCTGCAAGCATCCTTGTAATCTTGGCGTTGATGGCGTTTTCGCCCATGACGACGTTGTAGCGCTCCTTCTCCTCCTGCTTTATGACCTTGTTGCTGACAAGCGCGTCGAGCATGCCCATGTAGTCCTTCTTTTTGCTTTCAAACGCTTCAAGGGCGTTTCTCTTCGATTGAAGTAGACAGTCAACGACCTCTTCAAGTGACATGGAGTAGTATTTCTGCGGCCTGTCAAACGTCGAAAACACGATGCCCTTTGCAAGAAGGCCGGAGATGTAGTTGTAGGTCTCCGTCCGCTGGATGCCCGTGTAGCGGGAGATGTCGCTTGCGCTCGAGTGGCCGTGGGTCATCAGGTAGACCAGTATCCTGGCCTCGTTGAGCGTCAGGTCGAGCCTCTGGAGTTCTGATATCAGGTTCTTCTCAATGTCCATTATAGGAGCCTCCGCGTCTGAACTGCCCATCTTCTGCATTGATTCCATGTCGTAGAACAAAGGGTAGATAGCCAAGATATATCAAGTAGCTGTTGTAACAATTTTTGACATACCCGGAATTTCAAAACATGTGAATTTTCTATATAAAATCCATAGAACCGATTATAATATATTCAACCTCGAAAAAAGCTTGCGCGCTTTTCGCACCTGAAGGCTACGGAAATGAAACCTTCATTCATAGGCGGGATGAATTTGTTTCTCATCACATGACGTCCCCCTCTCCCAAAGGTGCTCCAGTCGATAAATAATGCCAATCCAAACTGTTGCTGGTACGTGCTAACATACCGATTTCGCCTCTATCCCACACCTGCACAGATCAAGGTTCTGAATGATACAATCGAAACTTGCAGGCGCCTATACAACGATTCGTTGGGAGAAAGGAGTCACGATTGGAATGTAGGTTTTTGGGAACAGATACAGCTGCTGACTTTAAGGAAGCCAGACAACAAATACTACAAGCAGGTAAATGCACAGGTGCTGCAAGACGTATTACTCAGACTCGATAAGGCATATCAGGCATTTTTCAAAAAGCTCGCCAAATATCCAAAGTTCAAGAGAAGAGAGAAGTACAACTCGTTCTCATATCCACAGTATGGCGGCTTTCAATTCAAACAAGGCAAGCTGGTTCTTTCTCGTATCGGCGCAGTTGAAATCAAGATACACCGTATCCCCGTTGGCACTTTGAAAAGGTGCACCATAATACGAGATGTTGACCAGTGGTACTGCTGCATAACTGCAGATGACGAAACTGATTCCATTGAACAAAAACCAATTCAAAAGATTGTCGGAGTAGACGTTGGACTGCTTAACTGGTTGACGCTGAGCGACGACAACAAGATTCAAAATATGCCTGACTTTGAAGCTCAGGCTAGACATATTAGGGAATTACAACGATGCCTCTCGCGAAAAAAGCAAGACTCTCACAACCGGGAGAAAGCGAGGACTCAACTTGCAGAGGCGTGGAGGAAAGTTAGAAGACACAGAGATAATTTTGTGCATAAGGCGTCGAAAGCGCTAGCTGACAATTACGACACTGTCATCTTTGAAAGACTGAACGTAAAGAACATGGTCAAGAACCATAATCTAGCATCGGCAATAATGGATGCCACTTGGGGAAAGCTGCGCCTCTATACTGCCTACAAGGTAGAAAGGCGCGGTGGGCGAGTGATAGTCATCAACCCATGTGGAACATCGCAGAAATGCTCAAGGTGCGGAGTGGTTGCGAAAAAGAAACTTGACCTTTCCGTACGTATGTTTGAATGTGACAGCTGTGGGCAAGTCGTGGACAGAGATCTCAACGCAGCTATCAACATTCTGAATCTGGGTCTGGAACAGGCCCATGCTGAGAGACAGCCTCTACTTGTCCGTCAACGGATAAGCAAGTTTGCTTCGAGGAGGCAAGAAGCCCACCGATTTATTAGTGGGTAGTTCACGTCTCGCCGTACAGGGTTATGAAGGGCGCCCGGCCGTCCTTGCCAGTCGCCTTGCATATGACGCCTGCCTGGGTGTACTTGTCCATCGTCTTTACGATCCTCCTCGTCATGTCCGAGTCGTCCTCAGACATCTCCGACGTCTTTAGGCCCAGCACCTTGCAGATGTGGTGGTCCATGTAAAAGTCGCCGGCAGGGTAGTTGAACAAGAGTTTCTCTGACACCTGCGTCGCCTTCTCTTCCCTGTTCGGCTCTGAAGCAAACATGTAGTCTGACAGCAGCCTGTACGCGTATTTGGCTGCAATCGTGCGCTGGCGGTAAAGTTCTGCAACGCCTGCGGGGCCAACCTTATCAAGGAACTTGGCAAGCAGGTCCGACTCGACGCCTGACGCGGTGTTCTCCTTTCTGAGCGCAGACTCGGTCTTCAATCGACACTGGACCGCAAAGTCCGTGAAATAGTCGACAGAGTTGAGCGCTCCGTCCTGCAGGACGTCAATGGGCGACAGGTAGGCAAAGGCGCCCAGAGACACGCTGTCTGCGCAAAGGCACATCAGCGTGCCGGCGTTGGCAGCACGATAGGGGACAAGAAAGTTCACGGAAGAGGCGAACCTGCGAAGGACCTGCGCCGCCATGTAGCCTGCCTGCGGGCTGCCGCCTGCGGTGTGTATGAGGACATCAAGCTCGTTTATCATCTTGGTCTCCTTGCTGTAGCCCAACCGCCTAAACTCGCCGTATATCGCCTCCACGTCGGCCTCGCGCATACTGCCTCCGTCAGGATAATACAGAATCAAGAGTGGCTGGTTCCTGGACTCGCGCAGCGCCATGCATATGCCATCTATCTCCTTCTCGGCAAGGGCCGCAGGAGTTTCGGGGGCGTCTTGGCGCTTCTTTTCCATCAACCTGCCCTGCCTCCTGCCCTGCATGGTAATGCCTCATCACCGCTAGCCAACCCCAGTCGTGGCATTTTCCTGTCGGTTAATTGACGAAGCAGATTACATAAACGTGCTGGTGTAGCCCTCCTGCACTGCCTAAGAAGACAGCGAGAAGTATATCTCCGAAAATGCCCTTGCAAGCTCGCCCGGCCCGCTTATTGTCTTGGCGTTTGGGATGTACTTCCTTATCTTGTTGCTCCCGATGCCTATCCCCGCCACCGCCACGCCTGAAATGCTGGCCTCCCTTATCGAGCCTGCAAGCTCTTTCTCTATTCCGGGATAGCCGGACGGCAGGCCGTCTGACACCAGTATTATGTAGTTGCGCTCCTTGGCGTGTTGGAGGAGCATCTGCCTGCACGCCCTGATTGCGTCGGGTATGTGCGACAGGCCGCCCGGGGACAGGCCGCCTATCCGTGACCTTGCGAGGCTGTCGTACGGTTCGGAAAAGTCCTTGATGCAGTAAAATTCGTCTGAAAACGCAAACATGCCCCACGGGTTCTGGCCGATTATCTCCTTTGCTATCTCGGCGATGCACAGCGCTACTGACTTGAGCTCCCTGCTTATGCCACCCAGGCTCAGGCTGGCGTCTATCAGCACGGCCCAGGACTCGTCTTTGAGCAAGTCTTCGTCGCGCACAAACGTGTCGTCCCTGAAGCTCTCGCTTGCGATCGCCTGAATCGCGACCTGCAGGTCGACATTTCCTGCCTGTTCAAAGGTGCTTTCGTCAAGCACGTTTCTTACCATGCGCGCCTGCTCGACCATCCGGCGGATCTGGGGCGCCATCTCGTCGTATAGTTGTCTATAGCAGGCAAGGTCACTTGGCGGAAAGCCAAACGAGCCGAGGTTTGCCTTGGCAGACGCCTTTGCAAGCCTCGAAAGCACCTTTTCCCTGCGCTTTGACTCCCTGCCTATCTCGAAAAATAGGTCCTGCCCGAAATGGTCGTTGGCATAGTCGATCTCTGGCAGGCCTGCCTGCTCCCTTAGCCTTTCAAACGCTTCTCTGTCCGGCGACTTTGCAAAGATCGGGGTTTCAGTGCGCGGCTTTGGAAGCGGGTTTGCATATGGCAGATACACGCTGTGCCAGGGGCCCGGAATCTTGCAGGTGTATTCGTACAGGTCGCCAAGGAGCGACTCCCTGCACCTTGCGCCCCGCAGTATTGTGCGCAGTTCTGTCATGAAGTCCTCCACGACGCTTGACACGGGCGCGGGGACGTAGGCGGGAGGAAAGCCTAGGACAGCACCTGCCAATGAAATCTGGGCAAGCTCGGGCAGGCTTGACGGCCTCTCTGTAAGCATCGAGGCGCAGATCATGTCGGCTGTCGTTATCACGTCTCTATAGAACGCCTCGCCCTCCCTCTCGGCGATCCGCTGCCGTGCGACGGCGTCTGCCACCACGTTTACGACGTACTGCGCCCTGGTGCTGTCGGCCTGCGCGACCGCCCACTTGTCTATTGGCTTCTGGAAGAGCCACATGAATACCGCCTTTGCGCCAAGCATACACGTCGACGCCATGACGAGCCTGCCTGCGGCGTGGCGGCCAAACTCGTCGTTTTTCAGCACGACATTCCCAAAGCGCAGTCCGGAATCTTGCTGCACTGCCGGTATGCCGACGATGCAGTCCTGCAGGCGCTTTTCCATCCTGACAAACGGGGGCGACTCTACCGGATACAAGAACCTGGGCGTCTCGTCAAGCTCTGCCTGCAGGCTGGAAAACTTGGAATAAAGCGTCGGGTACAGCGACATCAGGCGATTTCCCGCATCTGTTCTATCGCCCTCGGCTCCGCCGCGGCGCCTTTTATTATCCTCCTCACGGTCTCCTGCGTGGTCAGGTCGTCGCTTGTGGTGGATATGATGGTCTCCTCCGCCGCTTCAAGCACGCCCATGCCGTCTGTAACAAGAGTCGCCCAGTTGACAAGGTCTCCCACCGACGGCGCGTACGGGATCTCGCCGCGCTTGTAGTTGAAGCGCAATTGCGCCGCGGACTTTACAATCTGCAGCGCGACTCCTTTGTCGACGCCGCCCTTCTCCCTTATCAGCGCGACCTCGTCGTCGCTGACGCTGTTTCCATTGCTCAAATAGTCAAACGTTATCCAGGCGTTCATCCTGCGCCTAAATGCTGCATTAAGCGGCTTTGTGCCGGCAAACTCTATCGAAAACGGGTTCATGCTGATAATGACAAAGCCGTAGGGATGGCGCGGGATTATCTCGTTGTCCTTCTCGTTGAGCACCATGTGGCCCCTGGTGTCAAGTATCGGGTTGAGCCTCGTCGCGACGTCCTGCTTCATCATGTTGGCCTCGTCCAGGTACAGAATACCGCCGTGCCTGCACCACGAGACTATCTGGCCGTCCACCCAGTTCTCCTTGCCAAGGCCGACGTATCTGCCAAAAAGGTCAAAGGACGACGTCTGCAGACCACAGTTTATCTCCCACAGCGGCAGGCCGGCCATCTCTGCTATCAGGTAGACGATGTGCGTCTTGCCGGTGCCAGAGGGCCCGATGAGCGCGCACTGCTTGAAGTGATAGAGCGACCGCATGATGCGCTCGACGTACCGCTCGCCTTTTTCGACGTACATCGGCGTCTTTTTCGGGACAAGCTCTGACAGTGATTCTGGAAAGGCGTAGCTTGGAGCAAGGTCGTACTTTTCGACGCCGTACATCTTTTTCAGCGGCGACTCGTACGACTTGAGCCTCGAAACCTGGAGCGTTATCTTGGATTCCTTGTTGAAGGTGCGCATGCGCGTGACTATCTTGTTGTTCCCCTTGAGAGATTCCTTTCCCGAGACATATTCCATGTCAACTTTTGGCCTCAAACTCACAAATCAGTTCGTATGTAGCTGCGATTACATGCTACTGCTTTTGCGCCTTTGCGGTTACAGACACATGTGCTATCGCAAGTAACCACGCAGATGGAAATAACAATTGAAAGCGTCTTTGCGTCAAGAAAGGCGCGCAAGAACGTCGGCGGCGTCATGCCCGGCGCGTTCCAGGTATCAGCCAAGATAGACGAAGAATCAAGGAAAGACAACAGGCTCGAGCTGTCGTTTCTTTTGACGCTGAGCGAGCCAAAGACGCTTGTCACGTACGAGTTCCGCGGGTCGTGCGTCGTGACGGGGAGCCCGACCGACTTAGACGGCATGATGGAGGTGCCAAAAGGAAGCGAGTCGCGCCTGCCAAGGATACTTGACGCCATCTACCAGCGCGTATATCCGGCGGTGTTTATGCTTGCCGGCCTCACCTCGTCGTCGTACCCGCAGTCAACTACGCTTGCCGCAGAGTCGATAACGGGCTCTGCTACAGAGCATGAGGAGACCGTGGCAAAGATAGCAGACGGCAATGGAAACGGAAACGGCGACGCCCGGCCCGCAGCGGCCCGCCGCCCTGCGCACAAGGCAAAGCGCAAGATTGCAGAAAAGCCGGTCGAAGAAAAGCCGGTAGAAGTGCAGCCGACTACAGAGGCAGCACCTGCGGGAGCGCCGGCCTTGCCACAGGAACATCAAAGCTGAACTCCATCTTCTTTCTCTTTTTCTGGCCGTCTGTCGCCTGCTTCAGGATGACTTTGGCAGGGACGCCGTTTATGAAAGACACGACTGCAGACACGTTGCCTGCTGATGCGGCCTTGCCCTTCAATGTTGCAAGCGTCGAGAGCGCGACCTCTGTCTTTTTCGCTATCTCGTCTAGGCTGTTTATCGCCTCAAAGTAGAGCTCGGCTACACCCTTTGACTCCTGCCCCACAAAGACTGCAAACGGGTCAAACGACACCCAGTCAGTTGGAGTTTTGGCTTTGTTGCCTCCAAACATCGAGCCCTTTTTCTCCTTGGGCTTGTCGCTAGCTGGATTCTCTTTTTTCTTGCCGCCGCCAAACAGGCCGCCCTTTTTCTCTTTAGTATCCTTCTTTTCGGCAGGTCCTGCGGTGTTGCCGGACAGCGCCTGCGCGATCTCTTGCGACCACTGCTCTTCTTCCTTCTGTCCCTGCCTTTTTCTAAGATATTCGCCGAGCATCCCTCTGTACTCGTCGGCGCTTTCCTTGCAATCGTCAAGGAGTCCCCGGAGGTGTGCTTCCAGGGCTCCTAGGTTTTCGAAAAACAGGACTTTGGTGGAAACTGACATGCTTACTCGATCTCGCGGCTTGGGCGCTCTGGCTGCGGCTGGGTCTTTACTCGCTGGAACTGCTTGGCCACCTTTCTCAATAGTGCAATCTCTTCGGTGGCAGAAGCCTTCATGGCATCAGCGCTTGCGGCAAGTTTTGGCACTATTTCTTTGACAATTTCCATGACCTGGCTTGTTTGAAGTTCGCTGAATTTCTTGGTGACGATGTTGCCGCTTCCCTGCATGATGATTATTTCGCCGCTGTTGTTCAAGACCGCGCTCTTTATCCCCGGGAGCTCGCTGTGGAATATCTCCGGCGACAGTGGCAATGAAGTCTTGAGCGTGTTGAGCAGCATAGATACCGACGAGTCGATGGATCTGATGATGACGCTTTCCTTGGAATTCAGTTCATAGATCTGCAGAGTCTGGTCCACAAGGCTGTCTATCTTTTCGAACAAGTCGTCGCTCTTGGCATGCTGGGACACTGTCCGGGCTTCTTCCATGCAGCAAAGAGGGCCCGCTCTCATTATCTTGGTTTGTATGTAAACGCCGGTGACAACTGCTTTTGTTATAGAGTGTAGCTCTATAGCACACGCCAGTTCTATTATTGACAGGTACGTTATGGCAGCGCATGAACTTCAACAAAGTTCAGAAGCGAAGGGGTATAGGGAACGTAATTACGACCCTGATCATCCTGATCGCATCAGTCGTACTGGGCGCAGGCGTGATTTTCTTCGGGGGTAGTATGTTCCAGACCAACACACAGTCAGAATCGATCAAGGTGTCGAACGTCAACAGCTGGGTTAACCCTGATGGTGGTGCGTTACCCGACGAAGTAGCAACAACAGCATTCGTAGTGCAGAATACCGGCAGCAAGGCAGTAACAATAAATTCCATCACACTAAGAGGAGTTCAAGTACCAACTTCAAACTGGTACTATCTGATAACACCAGACCAGGCTCTCCTTCAGACACAGTTGCCAGTTGACTACACAGAAGCTACCGTGACGGGCGGCATAGGTGCTATGACTACCCCTGGTCCTATATCTCTGAGCCAAGGCCAGGCAGCAATAGTGTACTTGAGCCAAGCTGGAGGCATGACAGCAATTGACTCCGGTAATACATACGCACTCCAGATACAGGCAGGACAAGCAACAGCTGTGCAGCAAGTGCAGGTAATCACCGCAGCTCCAGCTCCGTAAAAGCTGGACCTCTCTTTTTCTTTTTTTTGAACCGCCATGAACATTAAACTGAAGGTTAAATCTGACAAGAAACCCGAACAAAAAGAAGACGAGTTTATAGAGGCTTTCAAGGAGCCGATGTTTGACGCCGGCCTCAGTTCTCAATTAGACAAGGTCGCAAAATACATAGACTCTATCGCCTCAGGTGATCAAAAACAAGACGTCCTTGAAGGCTACAAGCCAATCCAGCACTACGGCCTGATGCCCCCTTTCTGCTATGCCACGATAGTGCAGAGCGACGAGTATTCAGACATGCTGTACGCAGTAGACGAGCTTCCCATGAACGAAGAGGAAGTCAAGATCTACGCAAGCATCAAGGACCTATTAGAGAAAAAGATAGACTCGCCCAGACTTCTTGACAACATCGAGACAAGTTTCCTAGGCGAAGTGTCAAGCCTTCTGAGCGAGCATTTCAGCGGCGACTACCAGCCGGTTTCGCTTGAAAAGGTCAAGTACTACCTAAAGCGTGACGTGCTGGGCTTTGGCATCATCGACCCGTTATTCCACGACCCTCACATAGAGGACATTACGTGCGGAGGCCCCGGAAAACCGATATTCGTGTACCACCGCCAATTCGAGGGGCTTGGCACCAACATCTCGTTCCACAACGAAGAACTGCTTGACAGCTTTGTCATGAAGATGGTGCACAGGGCAGGCAAGCACATCAGCGCCGCCCACCCAATAGTCGACGCGTCGCTCCCCGGTAACCACCGCCTTGCCGCACTATACAAGAAAGAAGTCACGACGATGGGCTCGTCGTTTACCATACGCAAGTTCCGCGAAGACCCGATTACGGTAGTTGATCTAATTAATTCAGACACGCTTGACATCGACATGGCAGCCTACGCATGGCTGATGCTTGACAACAAGAAATCATTGATGGTCATAGGCTCCACTGGTGGTGGAAAAACTACCATACTGAACGCCGTCACCGGCCTGATAAACCCATCATACAAGATATTCACCGTTGAAGACGTCGCTGAGATAAACATCCCGCACACCAACTGGTTCAGCCTAGTTTCTAGGGCGAGTTTCGGCCTAGAGAGCCAGGGCGAGATAGGCCTCTACGATCTATTGAAATCAGGCATGAGGCACAGGCCCGACTACATACTGGTGGGCGAGATCAGGGGCGAAGAAGCGTACGTATTATTCCAGGCAGTGGCAACGGGCCACGGCGGCATTGCGACCATGCACGCAGACGACTCTGAAGCCGCCATCAGAAGGTTACAACAAAAGCCTATGGACATACCGCCCGCTTATGTTCCGCTGATGAACTGCATCATCACGGTAAAGCGCGTCAAACTGAAAACAGAGCGCGTAAGCGGCAGGCAGGCAAACCTGATGGGAAGGCGCGCCACTGAAGTCACTGAAGTCCTGTCGCACAACAGCCTGAACAGCGTGTTCGAGTGGGACCCCGAGTACGACGGCTACCACGACAACCTCTCAAAGAGCAAGCACCTGCCCAAGATTGCGCTTGACACGGGTGTCGACCTCACTGACATCTACGACGACCTTGCAAGGCGCAAGGAAGTATTAACATGGCTCATGAGCCGCGGGATCCGCGACTATAGGAGCATCAGTAGGATAATCGGCATGTTCAACCAGGAACCAGAGCGCCTGATGCAGAAGGTGAAGAGCTCTTGATGCCGCTTTTCAAGGCCAAGGACAACAAGCCCAAGGAAAAGCCCGGCTTTGCTACGCAGCTTGACAGGGAACTGCCGTTTGTCGTGACGCTTGTCACGATAATGGCCGCAAGCGGCATCAGCCCGTTTGGCAGCTTCATGAAACTGGCAAGATACCGACTGCTGCCAAACATCATGATTGAGGCAAGGAAGATTGTCAACGCGGTGCACATACTCGGCGAGGATCCCGTCAGCGCAATGGAGAAGAGGGCGCAGGGCACAAAGTCGAGGCAGTACCGAGACCTGCTCTTGGGATACGTGTCAACAGTGCGCAACGGCGGCGACATTGCAGATTTTCTGCAGAGCAAGATGCAGTCCATCTTTGAATACGAAGTCGCAATAGCAAGGCAGTCGATAGCCAAGATAGGCGGCCTTGTCGACGCGTACATGATAATGCAGGTAATAGGCCTGAGTTTGTATGTAGTGGTGGCGGCGCTCACGTCCCTTCCGACCGGCGGCGTACTTCCTGACATGTCCATCTCGCCGGCGTTTTCTTACATGATAGTGTTCGTGCTACTGCCCATGATATCCATAGTCATCCTGTGGACTCTTGACAAGACCGTGACGTCTACGCTGATAGGCGCCAAGGAGGTGCTCCTGCGCGGGGCGATGCTTGGTGGCGTCGCCATCATCTCGTTCGTGTTTGTCTACATCACGGGAATCCTTGACGGGGTGCTCGACCCCGTCTACGTCTTTGCAATCTTTCTTGTAGCGGCCTCTGCGTGGCCGGCGTACAAGTCGCTTGGGTTTGAGCGCAACATGAAGGGCATGGAAGTGGAACTGCCGTCGTATCTCCGCGACATAGCCGAGTCAAGGAAGGCCGGCCTTTCGCCGGAAAAGTCCATAATCTACGCGTCTGACAGGCTGCGCAACCCCGAGTTTCAGGGAGTCGTCAGGGGGTTTTCAAACCAACTGGAGTGGGGTGTCCCTCTGCGCAAGATCTACGAAAACCTCGCAGAAAAAGTCAGGTCGAGGATGGCACTGATACACTTCCGCATCCTGATAGAGGCAATCGAGAGCGGCGGCGGGTATACCGCCTCTCTGGACATACTCGCCAAGTCAAGCGAGGCCGTCTACAACATCGAGAACGAGAAAAAGAGCATGCTCAAGCCGTACTTTTACATCGCCTTCATGGTGACTGCCATGATGTCGATAACGACGCTCATGGTCTCGCAGACTTTTGTCGAGGTGAGCCAGACGATACTGCCCGGCGGTGGCGCAGCGGCCGTGCAGGACCAGGAGAACTCGGCTAGGCTGTTTGCGATAGGCATCACCGCCCAGTCGTGGCTGACGGGCTTTTTGGTAGGCAAGATATCGACAGGCTCGTTTGCGGCCGGCTTCAAGTACGCGATAATGCTCGTCGGAATCGCTGCGTTGGCAGCAGTCGTGACGCTGGAGTTCAACCTGACGCCTTCGATATTCCTGAATACCACTCCTGCTCCGATAACCTGATCGCCAAGCGTGTCGTCTAAGACGGAATAGAAAATTCCGGAGCTACTTGAGCGACTTGAACTGAGCTGCGATGCTCTCCTTTAGGGCCTTCAGGTTCGCCTCTGTCGCGTGCGACAGAACAGCTACTGCCTGCAGCCTCTTTGAGAGCGGTATCGCGAGTATCTCATACTTGTCAAGGAAGTTGGCGCCGGCAAAGTTCAGCTTGCCAAAGTCCTCGGTCCAGAGCGAGCACATCTTGACCAGCATCGCGGCCTGTATGTGGAGCTTCTCCATTTTCGACGGGTGCAGGTCCAGGAACCCCTTGCTGGCGATCACCTTTATTTCGTCGTCTACGACTGCCATGTAGGCGATGTTTTCGTTCGCCTGGAATATCCTCTCTATGGCCTGTACAAACGTCTCGTTAGCCAGCCCGTTCATATGATTTAAATCTACTATCGGCCGTGGACTAGAATCTTTGCAAGTATAGGGGTACTACATACAGTGTGCGCCCCTCACGTACTAACCTATAACACCATTTTTGAGCGACTTGGTGCATGCTAGGGCCCGAGGAGCTCCGCATACTCTTGGCGCTGGGCATGCTTTCGCTGGCCTCTGCATGGGACCTCCGGAGCCGGTCAGTTAGCGACTGGCTCTGGATGGCGTTTGGCGCAGCGGCGGTAGCCCTGTTCGCGCTCGACGTCCCGGCTCTAGACGAGCTTCCGCTGCTTTTCATGGGTCTAGGCATAGTGTCGGCTATTGCATTTGCGGCATACAGGACGGGGCTTTTTGGCGGGGCCGACGCCCTTGGCGTCGTCGTCTTGGCATTGCTCGTGCCAAAATACACAGGCGCGTACATGATGTCAGGCGAGCCCGGCCTGCTCTTCCCGCTTGCGGTATTCACAAACGCGCTCTTGCTCTCTGCGCTGCAGGTTGCGGCAAACGTCGCAAGGAACCTGCCCTCTCTCAGGCGGGGCCTCTTTGAAGGGTTCGAGCAGGAAAGTGCGTCGAAAAAGGCGGTCGCATTCTTGATAGGCTACAGGGCGTCAAACCCGCGCTTTGCGTTCCCCATAGAAAGCGCGGGCCCTGACAGAAGATTTGATTTCGGCTTCAAGAACGCGGAAACTGCCGGCTATGAATCAAGAAAGAACGTCTGGGTGACACCGGGTACGCCATTTCTTGTCTACCTGCTCGCAGGTTTCGTGGTTTCAATATTGTTCGGCGATCTTGTAGCCCTATTGTATTAAGAATAATTGCGCCAGGTGTGATTGCACTTGGTGCACCTGAAAAACTGGGTCGTGGCCTCGTCTGCCGATCTCGTCTGGAGCATCCACCACACGGCCTCGCCATGTCCGCACGACGGGCAGGACATGGCTATCGTAGGTAGCGCCTCGCCCTCGTTCTCGTCCATGACCTTGAGAGACGCGGCGCTCCCGGAGACCTGCTTCACGACCTCTTGTTTTTTCACGCCGTCTCCGCCCTTGACCTTCTTGCCGCACTTGGGGCAGGTCACGGTCTCGCCGGGCCTAGGCCTAAGGCGCGCTCCGCAATCAGGACAGAACCGCAATGGCAAGCACCTACTTGAGCGCCGCTTTTATCGTGCCAAGCAGTTCCTTTGAATAATCGACGGCTGACGCCGACGCGTCCTGAACCACTTCGACCGGGCTCTTTCTCTTTGTAACTACGCGCATCTTGAAGTCCTTGGTGAGCGGGTGCTCCAGAATGACGCCGGCAAAGTCGACGCTCTTTTCCTTCAGAAGCTCATGCTGCACGATGTGGAGGATGGATATGTCCTCCTCGGTAATCTTGAGCTCGAGTTCGTTGTCCTTGAAATCGATAATCTCTGCAAGCATGACGGCGAAAAGACAACTACTTATTGAGGATATAAATGATACCATCAGGGAAATTGTCGTCTTACATATCCGGCGCCACCTTGGAGAAATCCCAGGACACGGTCAAGCCGGACCAGCCGCTCACTCTCAACCTGAGCTTCAAGATAGAAGGCGCCATCCGGGACGCGTTCGTCCAGAAGAACTGGGAGAAGGCATACAACAAGCATGACAACGGCTTCCGCATGACGATTGAAGTCGATGTCAAGTCGGGCAGAAAGACGATAATGCCGTTAAAGTTCGTCAGAAAGGCCGCGCTCTTTTGGACCAGAAACCCAAAAATCCCGTACAGGATATGGGTGTCGATTGTCAAGGACGACACACCGCATTATCCTCTGACAGTAGAAGAGGCCCAGTCGCTCTTGTTTGACGTGAACAAGGTAATTGAACTATCGGGCAAGGATCTGCCTGCAGGCGCGCACAGGTTGTCTGCCGACATCAAAGTAAGCTGGGGCAAGCACGACTATACCGAGCCGACAGAGATATCCGGCAAGTCAGGCGAGATAGAGCTCAAGGCCGTCGCATGAACCCGGCAGGACATCTGTTAGGTTGTGCATTGAACGAAAAATAGATAATAATCCTATGCATAGATCTATCGTTGAGCCGTGTTTGACACCCTCGTAGAGTTGGTCATGGGTTTTGTCACCAACCCCCTGTTTGTGCAGTATGGTTTGATAGGCTTATTTCTAAACGGATTGGTGTCTTCGATCTCCCCGTTTCCCACGGAAGTGACCACATCTGCACTGATTCTGGCAGGTGAAGACCACCTCGTCATTTTCTTGGTGCTTGCCACCGCTTCCATAACTGGAGGGTATCTGGGCTACTACATCGGCCACGGAGGGAACAGCTTTTTCAGGCGAGTGTTCCGCAAAAGCCGGGAAACGGCGGCAAAAAGGGACGGGCTGTTCAGAAAGCATGGCTGGTTGGCTATACTCTTCTCGGCCTGGCTGCCGATAATTGGCGACATCATACCTATGGCCGCAGGGGCCAAGAGGTACGACCTGAAGAAATTTACGGTAGCGATCTCGATAGGCAAGGTCACAAAATCTGCCGCCATAGTCTACGTAAGCGGTCTGGTATTCCCGCATTTCTTTGGGGCATAGCAACAGACGACAAGTTGGCAGGGAATCTTTTGCCATGCCTGTCCTGACACCCCAAATCAGGCTTTCACCTGTTGGCTTTGTGGCCGGCGTGGATTCATAGACTTGGCGAGCGGGAAAACCCTTGCGGCTTTCAGCCTTGGGATAAGAGCAAGCCTGCCCCCCTCCCCTCAGGGTACTCCAGCCGTTAAATAATGCCCGGCCCTCAGTCTTGTATGCTCAACTTCAAGATGCGCCTGTATCCGACGGAAGAACAGGAAAGGTGTCTTGAAGAGACGATGGAAATAAACCGCCTCGTCTATAACTATTTTGTCCTCAACAGGTTCAGGAGCAGAAACGACATGAACTACGCCCTGACAGAATTGAAAGAGCAGCAACCGATATTGCGCAAGTACCATTCCAAGATGCTTCAGATGATTTCGACAAAGGTGGCTGGGGCATTGTCTGCGCTTGACGAGCTGAAAAAGAGAGGGCATCAAGCCGGGAACGGCAAGCTGCAATTGCTCAAGCAAGGCGAGTGCAACTCGTTTGTTTACAACCAGACAGGCTACCGAATCAAGACATGCGGCGATGGAAAGGCGCTTTGGCTTGCCAAGATAGGACACATCGAGATACGAGTACACCGGCGGCTGTACGACACTACTCAAGTCACGATAGTAAAACAGGCCGGCAGGTGGTACGCTGTTCTGGCTTGCAAGGCGATGAGAAGGAAGCAGTGTTCAATCAGGTATGAAAAAACAGTCGGCATAGATGTCGGCGTCAAGAACTATGCCTACGATTCTGAAGGCAACCATGTTGACAACCCCCTATTCCTAACCAAAATGCTCAAGCCATTGCGCAGGGCGCAGAGAAAGGCATCGAGGCGCACTCAAGGTTCGAACAATTACAAAAAGGCAGTATCTTGGCTGCAACGCCTGAACATGAGGGTAGCAAATAAGAGAAAGGATTTTCTGCACAAGCTATCGAACTACTATTCTGAAAGGTACGAAGTGATATTCTTGGAGCGGCTTAGATTGAATAACATGAACAAGAACCACTGCCTAGCTCGCCACATCATGGACTCCAGCTGGGGTACCTTCAAACAGATGCTACAGTACAAGGTCAACCGCGTTGTGGAAGTTGAGCCGTACGGCACGTCGATAGAGTGCAGCAGGTGCGGCAACTCCGTACCAAAGACTTTGGCAGTACGCATCCACGAGTGCGACGTATGCGGTTGCGTGTTGGACCGTGACCATAATTCCAGCATGGTCATAGAGGACAGGGGACGATGCTTGCTGGAACTACCTATGCGACATAGGGAAGTTACGCCTGCAGATGACCGGGTGTCGGTCGCTGAAGCAGGAACAAGCCCACGCGCTTTGGCGGTGGATAGTTGACAAGATTAAACCGCGCTATTATGCCCAGTGCAGACCGAAATACCTCGCAAGTCGGGCGAAGTAGAACTGTGGGCCAGTCTGCAGGAAATGAACGCCGGCTCTCCTGCCACCGTAACGGACTCGTACACAATCCCCGAACCATCAACGAACTTTGCTACTTCGTTCTTCAACTTTTGTGGGGCCAGATTCGTAACGATTCTCGACGGAGCCTTGGTGACCACTCAGCAAAACCAGCGGTGTTCTTCCAACGCCCTCCTCGCCGTCTTGCTCTTCGCCCACGGTCGATTTAATGCCATCCTCCATGTCTTACAACATGACAGCATGCGCATTTTGCAATGATATGAAGATTTTAAAAAACCGGAAAAATCTCCTATTTTCTTTGTACGGTGGCTGCCTGAACCTATATTTGCGAAAAGTCATTATCTCATAGATTGATGAAAAGTAACTATGCGGCAGCTCGTTCAGTCTTTCGATGTCAATCTATGAACTACGAAAAATGTGGGTTTATAAGATTATAACGCGTCATAGCTATCAGTGCAGGCTGAGATACCGGGCAGGGACGCAGAGCTTGGGATTGCATTGCCAAACGGCAGGGTGAGGTGCACAGCGTGCGCCAGATACTGCGAGATCCCTGAGGGCAAGATAGGGCTCTGCGGCGTCCGGGGAGTGGTCAACAACAAGTTACGACTATTCGTCTACGGCCGCGTCATAGCCGGTCACGTCGACCCTATTGAAAAAAAGCCGGTGACGCACTACCAGCCCGGCTCGGGCATATTTTCGATAGCGACGACCGGCTGCTCCTGGCTTTGCAAGTACTGCCAGAACTACGACATCTCCCAGCGGCGCAAAGTTGAAGGGCAGAAATGACGCCGGAGCAAGTCGCGCTGGCCGCGCAAAAGTACGGCGCGCAAGGCATAGCCTACACGTACAACGAGCCTTCGATATTCATCGAGTTTGCCCGGGACTGCGGCCTTGAGGCGCACAAGAGGGGCATGTTCAACATATTTGTCTCAAACGGCTACGACACGCCCGAGTCCGTGACCGAGATGAACAAGTTTCTGGACTGCATAACAGTCGACTTCAAGGGCTCGGGCAAGACCGAGTTTGTGAGGCGCTACATCGGCATCCCAAGCGCCGACCCGATATTTTCTACGCTGCGCGAAATAAAGAGCAAGACAAGGATACATGTCGAGATAACAGACCTTATCGTGCCGGAGGTGGGCGACGACTTGGAGCAGGCAAGAAAATTGTGCAGGTTCGTGCACGACGAGCTCGGCCCTGACACTCCAATCCATTTCCTGCGCTTCCACCCGGACTACAAGATGATGGAGTTTGGGCCCACGCCGGTAGAGACGCTTGAAAAGCACTACCAGGTCGCAAAGGAAGAGGACCTGACGTACGCGTACCTTGGAAACGTGCCGGGCCACCCGCTAGAGGACACGTACTGCCCGGGCTGCGGAAGCGTGGTCGTCGGGCGCTACGGCTTTACCGTTGACGCGTGGAACCTCGACTCGCACAACCGCTGCAAGGCGTGCGGCCACCAGATACCCATAACAGGCACGCTGCACAAGCAAAAAAGCCGCCTACAGTTCATACACTAACTTAAAATTGCGCCGGCCCCGCGCAAGTCTAAAGGGGTCGTTGTCTAGCTTGGCAGGATGCCAGCCTTGGGCGCTGGAGGTCGCTGGTTCGAATCCGGCCGACCCCACTGTTTCATTCAGCTGCTGGTCACTGGCAGCGCCATCTCGCCTCTCATGTCCAGCTTCCAGAACCTGAGCGCCTTGGCCACTTTGAGGCTGACTGCCGCCGGCTCGTCGCCTTCGTGCGGCAGCGGGTCTGACATCCTTGCGGTGACCCTGAGCAGCTGCACCTTGCCGCTGCCGTCGTCGAGCATCAGGGTCATGCTGATCCGCCCTGACTTGACTGCAAGACTGGCCTTACCGCTCTTGACAGAGTAGCTGTCATCGCCTATCACGAGCTCGCCTTCTGTGGCCTTGAAGCTGACCGCGTTGTCGTTGGCCTTTGTAGTCTCTAGGTGGATTTCGGCAGAAGAATCAAGGGACGCCCTGCTCTTGATGTGAGTCGCCTTGCCTGCGAGGGTCATCATGTAGGGTACGCCCTCGTGTTCCGCGTGGTTGTGGCCGTGGCGGAGCCCCTGGGCGCTCGCGGCAGGCATGATGCTTGCTATCGAGAGAAGAAGCAGGCCTGCCAGCGCAACTGGCACCGCCTTGTCCATGGGACACAGACAGTCCTCATGCTATATAATAATGATGTAGAAACCCCTCACTACACACTGGCGCCAGGCAAGGCCAATGCGAGCGCTGGTTCTGCTAGGTCGCTCCCACTTGGGTGACCTGGGAGCCGTGAGGCCTTCTCGCCCTCGTGCCGAACAGTATGCCGGCGAGGAAGATCAGCACGCCCGTCATCACCGCGTACATGAATACTTCTGTCTCGGCCATGCCCCTTTATCAGGCGATTGTCGATGATAAACCTGTCGGTATGGCTTTCGCTGGGGGCTGATAAAATAAGAAAAAGGAAAGAAAAGGGGAGTTTAATCCCACTTGCTCCACGCGGCCATCCATCTGTATGTCCACGTGTTCAGTTTCGCACCCAACGCAGCGATGGGCACCGTTAGCACTGCACCAGCTCCAGATCCCAGAGCGACAGGCGAGTTGTAGAACTTACCTACCTGGGGCTCAATGGGCGTCATGTACGCTGGCAGCGTCGGCCTCGGATACTTGAAGGCTACCTCAAGCGGGTCTCTGATGAGCAACAGGTTGACCATGTTGAACAGCGGGAAGGAAAGGCCAACCAGCGTACCGCCAATGATGATGGCAGCGTGCTTGTTGCGTCTAGTCGCCCAGTACGTGAGGTCCAACAGCATTGCCGACGGGATCCATACCGGCACCACGATGAAGTCGTATGGGTAACCGAGAGCGAACCATGCGCCCTTTGCGACCCATGTGTATATGGTCATAATCGTGGCGTAGTACGTGGCCGTGCCTGGAACGCCTGTGAACAACATGTAGTATATCGCACCCACAGCGAGCATCGTCGACTGCGAGACCGAGAATACCACGAAGGATGTCCACATCCAGTCAGTGTAGAAGATGTAGTCTCCTGCGTTGATGGTTAGCAGCGTGCTGTTGACAGCAACGACTACTATGAATAAGTAGTGCGTTGTACGTCTTAGCCAGACCATTAAAGACCTAGACATAGTGCTCGTATATAAAATTTGTTGCCAGCCGGAATCGTGTGCGAAATTCGCAACACTCGGCCTGTGCAGAGCTAGAATCAGCGCGGCAGCATGTCGGCAAAGCTTGTGGAGAAATTAAAAGAAAAGGAAGAAAAAAGGATTCTTAAGCCCTTACCGGCTTCTCGGTGACTATCTTCCAGATCCAGAAGAATCCGAGGGCCTCGATGACGGTGAGCACAGAGAGTGCATAAAGGCCACTTGGCAGCGGATATGCCCACGGGTATACCGAAACGCCCACGTAGACACCGCCAGCAGTCGCAGCCCAACACAGAGCAAAGCCGAGGATGTATATGTTCTTCATGTTCTCGACTCTGCGGCCGATCATGCGCTCGATGTCGTCACGGCTCTCGCCGCCTCCACCGCTACTGCCGCCTTTACGTCCACCACTTCCGTATCCCTTTGGTAGAGTCATTTGCTATACAATCAGGGCATGCCTTTTTAAATTTTGCTGTCGGCAGGTCTTGTGAAAGAGGCGTTCCGGCGGATTTCGTTGCATGAAGTAAAAAGGAAAAAGGGAGAGTCTGGCTAGAGCGCGTTTTTCCCGCCAAACATGCTCCCAAAGCTTGTGCCGTAGAACCTCGTCATGAGGGCCACAAAGCCGATGACGGCGCCTGCGATTATCAGCGCGCTCACAGGGAACTCTGGCACCACGACGATGTTAAACTCGGCGCTCTCCCTGAAGCTTCCCGGCGACGTCGCTCCCTGCACAGAGACGACCACGACCTCTATGGTCTTGCCGCCTCCCTGCTCAAACGTGACTTGGTGCTCCGCCACTCCGAGCCTTGCCAGCTTGTTCCTTTCGTTCAGGACGGCGTTCCCGTTAGAGTCTCTGATTATTAGGTCGTAGCCGACGTTCTCCTCTGGCAAGCCCGACTGGTCGTAGAACGAGACGGTGAAGACTACCTGCTGTCCGGGCACTATCTCGACCGGTGTCCAGTCGATCTGGATCTGGTGTACCTGCGTGACCGTGCTCTTCCTTATTGGTGGCTGCGGGATCTCTGCAGAGCCCTGCGGAGTTTGAGGCTGCCCTGTGCCTTGCGCCAGGAGCTCAAACTCGTACCTGACCGGCGCGGGCGGCTCGGTCACGTCAGCGTACACGAGCGCCTTTACCGGGTACGGGAAGTTGTCTGCCACCCAGATCCTGTTGACGACGTTTCCTCTGCTGTAAGTTATGATGGAAGTCTCAAAGGTCCCGCCACCGACCGTGACGGTCTCAGAGCCAGTCGGCCCTATGATTGACTGTCCTGTCCCTGCGACGTTGCCCCATGGGTTCCCGCTGAGGGGCTTGGGGTTCACCTTTGAAGCGTAGGCTTCCAAGATCGTCAAGCTGTTGTGATAGCCACTGACAAAAGGCGCCAATTCGGAGGACACTATTCCCAAAGCTACAAGGTTGTTATCCGAAAGGCGGAGCGTTCCTTCATAGACGTTGCCTTGCGTGACAACAAATGCTGGAGCTGTCCACGCTCTGACACCGTCATGTTCCTGGAAGTAAATTGTCATTTCATACGGCACACTGTCATTGGTATCTATCTCCTTGATCCTGTACGTCACAAACGTATCCGGTAGCGTTCCTTCGCCGACGTACCATGTGGCTGTCTGCGCATAGGCATTCCCGGTTCCAAGAGTAACCGCCAATATGCCAAATGCCAACACAAAAGCCATCGCCGAAGGGGCGAAGAACTTAGTATCCATTGAAGGAGATGGAAAAAACGACCTCATAAACGTTTCAATTCAGGCTTCTATATGCGCCCATTATGCAGAATTACATTGCATTTTCGGCACCTGCGACGATAAACAAATAAGAGGAGCGTCCGGATGACAGGTAGCGATGTGCAACTGCCCCAAGGTAACTTTCTATGAAGTGGAGTTCAAGCTTTTCGGCATGAAGGTCGTGCCCACGCACAAGAACTGCGGCGACACCCTCAACAACGACCAGTTCAACTCGTTTGAAAAAGAGCTCCGCAAGTACTGGGGATTTGAGGAAAAGTAGCCCTTTATATCCGCCGGGTACGCGCTGTTTAAATCCTCTAACCGCCCCACGCTGCAGGACCACGTCAACTTTATTAATGCCGGGACGGATTTTTGCTGTAGGTGTTTTGAATGACCAAAATGCTCAACGTTAGCATAGAAACGACTGGAGTAGATGCCAACGAAGCCAAGGAATGGGTAGCCGAGCTGGCAAACGTTTATGCCGACATGGAAGTGGCAAACGTGAACGTGTCCGGCAACAAGATATCCTTCAAGGCTGGCTTCTCAGGCATGGACGATACCGAGCCGGACGACATCAAGATGAAGCTCGAAGAGTACATCACGATGAACGAGGCTGTATCTGCCAAGAGCATCAACGTAAACTAGGCCCTCCGGCCTTTTCTTTACTTTTGTGAGTCGATACAAATCATCATCAATTGTTACTAATATTCATATACAAAATTCACGGCAAGCGTGTGAACCAATAGATGACTTGCAAAGGTATATGCATACGCCACAAGGCCCAAAAGCCGGTCGGCTCTGGAAGATACGCTAGCGGCCAGAAACGCTGTCAGATCTGCGAGATATTCATCAAGTGGGACGGCCTCTGGTGCCCGTGCTGCGGCTACAGGCTCAGGACGAAGCCGAGGAACCTGAAGTACAAGGCAAAGCTCCGTGCCAAGGCAGCCAAGGTGGCTCCGGTCCTCACGGTCCGCAAGAGATAATCTACGACAGGGCTTTTTTTGCAGCCCGCGACAGGATCTTCTGCAGCTTTTCCAGCCCCTGCTGGTCGACCGAAAGGTCAAGCGCCAGCTGGGCAAGCTTGGCATATTTTGAATGGAACGCGCCGTTCTTTGACGCAAGGCTGTCGCATGCTACCCTGCCAAGGAAATAGTAGCAGTCCGCAAGCATGCTCTTTTCGAGCATCCACTCGGCCTTGGACCGGACAAGGCCTGAATCGTAGTCGCCTGCCTTCAGCTCCCCGACGGCCTCTACGGACCTTGCTATGGCCGGCCGGGTCGCGCGCTCTATCCCTATGCACTCAAGCGCTGCCTGGACGCCCTCTGACATTGCCCCAAGCTCCTCTTGCCTCAGCTGCCCGAGTTCGTGGGCAGGCATAGGCCTACTGCCGGCAGCGGCAAGCGCGCCCCTGACGAGCTGGTAAGCGCCTGCCTTGAGCCACATGGACGCAAGCAACGGTTGTCTTGCGTCCTTCATCCTCTGCTGATACATCAGCGACGTGACAAGCGCCTTCCGGCCGGAGGCCCGCAGGGCCCTTGCGCGCTTTTCCGGCGTAACCTCCTTTATCTTGGAGGATAGGGAAAACGACTTGGAATCCTTGATGATCTCGATGTCGTCAAATTCCAAGACGTGGCTGTTCACGTACAAAAGCTCCACTGCATGATCGCCGACGCGCACCATGCTGTTTGCGCCCCTGCAAAACACCGCGATGTCGTACTCGCAGCACGAAAAGGCATCCCTGCCTGCCCTGCACCCGACAAGAGCAGAGTGTCCCGGGAGGCTCTTTACAAAGTCTTTCACGTCGGCAGGGAGCATGCTACTCTTGGCGTGCTGCTCTGGCATTAAACCTGTCTGTAAGGGTTTTATGGCACGTATCGCATGACACTGTCATGAAAAAACGCGGCAAGCCGGGGCCGGACCTTGCCCGCAGGATAAAGTCGGGCAAGGCCAAGATGGCCGTCTACGGTCTTGGGCACGTCGGCTCGCCCATCGCAGCCGTATGGCTCAGGTTCGGCGCCCACGTGATAGGCGTCGACAAGGCGCCTTTGGTGCTTGAAAGCGCCAGAAAAGGCAGGGCGCACATTGCCGAGCCGGGAGTAGGCGCGGCGTTCTCAAAGGGTCTGAGGCAAAAGCGCTTCTTCGTATACGACGACCCCGTCAGGGCGTCGCAGGATTCCGCGATAAAGATGATCTGCGTTCCGGTGCTCCCGACCGGCCAGTCGCTCTCTGCAGACCTTGGCGCGGTCAAGCAGGTCGCGTCCTCGATAGCAAGGGGGCTCAAGAAAGGCGACACCGTAATTCTTAATGCAAGCGTTCCGCCGGGCACGTCAGAAGACGTCGTCGTCCCGGTGCTTGAAAAGGAGAGCGGACTGAAAGCCGAGAAGGACTTTATGATGGTATACAGCCCCGAGCGGATCTACGAGGGCAGGGCTATCAGGGACATCGAGGAGAACTATCCTGCCATAGTCTCGGGGGCCGGGCCGGCAAGCCTTGCTGCAGGAGCCAAGCTGTTTTCGCTTGTATTCAGAAAGGGCGTGATAGCCATGAGCAGCATGAGGGCCGCGGAGGCAGAAAAGCTCCTCGAAGGCGTATACAGGGACGTCAACATAGCGCTGGCAAACGAGCTTGCGCTTTTCTGTGAAAAGTCCGGCATCGACTTTTGGGAGGCAAGAGAGGCAGCAAACTCGCAGCCGTTCTGCCACATACACAGACCCGGGGTCGGAGTCGGCGGGGCGTGCATACCCGTCTACCCGCAGTTCGTACTGCACACGGCCGACATGGCCAAGGTAGAGTGCAACATCACCCGGCTTGGCAGAAACGTCAACGACTCGATGCCGGCCTACTGCACGAAAATGGCCTTGACGCTTGCAGCGCCAGAACCCTCGCAATGTAAAGTAGCCATCTTGGGCCTTGCTTTCAGGGGCGGCGTCTCTGACACGCGCCTGTCGCCCACCTATGCGCTCATATCGGAACTGAAAAAGCTGGGCGTGCAGGAGATCCGCGTGCACGACCCGATGGTGAAAAGCGACGCCGCGCTTTCCAAAGACGTCGCGCTCACGCAGGACCTTGCGCAGGCAGTAAAGGGCGCGGACCTGGTGGTCCTTGCCGCGGACCACGCCGAGTACCGCCGGCTCTCGAAAAAAGAGCTCGGCGACGTTCCTGTTTACGACGGCAGGGGCATTCTCGACGGCTCGAGGTTTTCCAGGTTTGCCTCGATAGGGCGCCGGACATAGGTTTAAACTAGAGAATATCTGACTTCGTTATTGAGCTAATCCTTGGCAACAACCATCAAGTGCAGGTTGTATCCAACGCACGAACAACAGGAAAAGCTGGAACAAACTCTTGATGGCTGTCGCTGGATATACAACTACTTTCGTGAAAATCCAATGTCGGTAGAGGATATGCAATTTGGCCTAGTAGAACTGAAAGAATTTCACCCTTGGCTGCGTAACTATCATTCCAAGATGTTGCAGATGGTTGTGCATCAGATAGACGCTGCAAGAAAAGCTCTGAATACTCTCAAACAAAATGGCAGGAAAACCGGCAGTCTTGAGTATAATGAGGAATGCAACACTTTTGTGTATAATCAGAGCGGTTTCAAGATAGGAAGACATGGAAATACAGACCTACTCTGGTTATCAAAAGTCGGGTATGTGGAAATTAGGCTGCATCGAGAGCCGCTGAACATCAAGCAGATATTGGTAACCAGGAAACCAAGTGGTAGATGGTTTGCCAGTGTTGTTTGTGAAGAAATTAGGCAACTAACTCCTCCAAGAATAGATACCTCAAAGAGCATAGGCATCGATGTCGGAATCAAGAATTTCGCATACGATTCTGACGGCCACTCTGCTCCAAATCCGCAGTTCCTGAACAGAATGCTAAAGCCTTTGCGAAGAGCTGACAAGCGAGTGGCAAGACGACAGATAGGCAGCAACAACTACAAAAAGGCAAAGCACATGAGGGCAAGGCTATACGAGCGCATAAATAACAAACGCCGAGACTTTTTGCACAAGGTGTCAACTGAATATGCAAGACGATACGACCTGATATTTCTTGAACGTTTGAGAGTGGCAAACATGGTCAGGAACCATAAGCTTGCAAGGGCAATACTTGACAGCGGATGGGGGACGTTCAAAGAAATGCTGCAGTACAAGGCCAAACTCATAATAGAAGTAAGCCCCGCGTATACCAGCATAGAATGTTCAAGGTGCCACGAGATGGTTCCAAAGCCACTGGCCGTAAGGACACATGTATGTCCTAACTGTGGCCTGGTTATTGACAGAGACCACAACTCTGCAATTGTTGTCAAGCAACGTGGACGTGTGTTGCTGTGCCTACCGCAGGAACTGCGGGAAGTTACGCCTGTGGAGACTCGCCGTGGGTCATTGAGACAGGAAAAGGCTATCGGACTTGTCAGATAGCAGTTCACTACCGCCGCGATTGCGAATTTCCACCTTGGCCCGGAAGAACCTCGACCTTTTGCTGACAGTCGAATGGAAGGACGATTCTGTCGTGATGATCGACCAGACAAAGCTCCCAAACAAGCTTGCACACGTCAGGTGCACCGACTACCGGCAGGTCGCCGACGCGATAAAAAAGCTGGTCGTAAGGGGCGCCCCTGCTATTGGCGTCACCGCGGCGTTTGGGCTTGCGCTTGCAGCGCAGAAGAGCAAGGCCCGCACCATTGAAGAGCTGCGGACAGACCTTGACGCCGCGTTCAAGGTATTGCGGGCGACTCGCCCGACTGCCGTCAACCTGTTCTGGGCCCTTGAGAGGGTCATGGGAAAGGCAAAGAGGGCCAGGACCGTCGAAGATGCCAGAAACGCCGTCATGGTGGAGGCCAAAAAGATGTGGGAAGAGGACATACAGGCCAACAGGCAGATGGGTGCCTTTGGTGCCAAGCTGTTCCACGACGGCGACGTGGTGCTCACCCACTGCAACGCCGGCTCACTTGCCACGGTAGCGTACGGCACGGCGCTTGGAGTGATAAGGGCCGCAAGGGAGCAGGGCAAGCGCCTGAGCGTCATAGCAACTGAAACTAGGCCGGTCATGCAGGGCTCCAGGCTGACGGCGTTTGAGCTCCAGCACGACGGCGTCGACGTTTCGCTCATACCGGACACCGCTGTCGGCCATATGATGGCAAGGGGCGCGATAAAGCGCATCGTGGTCGGCGCCGACCGGGTGCTGCGCACGGGCCACGTCTTTAACAAGATAGGGACCTACCAGGTGGCGACCCTTGCCAAGCGCCACAAGATCCCGTTTTACGTGGCAGCGCCGCTTTCGACCTTTGACTTTGAGAGCAGCCCACAGGACGTCGTGATAGAGGAGCGCTCAGTCGACGAGGTAGTCAAGGTGGGCAAGAAGCGGGTGGCGCCAAAGGGGGTCAGGGTGTTCAACCCCGCGTTTGACATGACCCCGCCGGAACTGATAACGGGCATCATAACCGAAAAAGGCGTGCTAAAGCCGCCATTTGAAAAGAGCCTAAAGTCGATGCTCGGGTAGACAAAGTATTTATCGTGTCTCGGCCAACTTTACTGCGCCAATGTCAGCCGCACAGGTCACAGAAGATCAAGTTTACAGCGCCCTACGCAAGTGCATGGACCCGGAGATCCCGGTAAACGTCGTGGATCTGGGGCTGATCTACGGGGTCAAGGTGGCCGAGGGCAAGGACGTGGACATCAGGATGACCATGACTACTAGGGGCTGCCCGTTGCACGACACGCTTGTGAGCGACGTCAAGCGCTACGTTGGCAAGGTGCCCGGCATAGGCAACATCAACGTCGAGATAGTATGGGACCCGCCCTGGAGCCTCGAGAAGATGAACCCCGCAGTACGCGACCAACTGGGATTTGGCAAACCCAAGCTCCGCTTCCAGATTGACTATGAAAAGGCCATGCCGCTGAAGCAGGGCAAGTTCATCAAGCAGGAGGACGGCTCGATGATACTTGCAAACGAGAAGGAGCAGGGTTTCATGGTAAACGATGCCATTGTCGAGTTCTGGCAGACCTGCGACGGGACCAAGACGATAAACCAGCTGACCGACCAGTTCTCTGCAAAGCTTGGCATGCCCAGGCAGCAGGTGGAGCAGGAAGTAGTCCAGCTCGTGCAGCAGCTGCTCGAGTCAGAGCTTTTGAAGGCGTAATGTCAGAGCCTTCCATAGTTCAGCCGCACACAAGGACTATTGTAGAGCTCGGGATGGGAGACGGCAGGGTCCTTGCCGCGCTCGCGCAAGACGATCCAGAGACGGTCTACATAGGCATCGAGATTGACGCGGAGCAGTGCGAGAAGGCAAGGGCGCAGATCAATTTGCAGAACGTGTTTGTCATGCAGGGCTCGTTTGCAGACATTGTCCCGCGCTTTCCAGATAATTCAGTCGACGGCTTTATCGCTATACTGCCGGACCAGTCTTTTATCGATCAGAAAAAGGAGGAGCAGTGGCGCCCGTTTTACCGGGCAGTGCATGCCAAGCTGAAGAGCCCCGGCGCTTTCAGGATTGTGACTGAAATAACAGACGAGCTCTTGCAACCCGTCGGCCAGGACGCGTTCGACCTGTGGACCGTGTGGCTTGCAGAGACGTTCCGGTCCTTGGGCTTTCGAGTGGCAGACATGAGGGAAGGCTCGCCTGCTGAATACTCGTCCCGCTGCCTGGACCAGTTCCGGGGAGACCCCGAGCGGATAAGGATGGTCACAGTCGACCTGGTCAAGCCCTGACTTTGTGCTTCAGAAAGGCGTGCTCGCCCATGCACTCTTTGGAGCAGAACTCGAGCTCGCAAGCCTCGCCTGTGCATGGGACAGGCTCGTGGCCGAACTTTTTGTTGCAGTAGGTGCACCTTGATTCCAGGCCGGGGTAGTTGCGGTTCATGTAAGTCCCGCAGTTGCGCTTTTCCCGAAACCAGAGCACCTCCAGGTTCATCCTCTCTGCATGCGTCAATACCGTGTCATATGCCTCGTAGTAGCCGGCAGCAAAGAACTGCCGCACAAAAGTCGAGCCCTCGGGGCGTTTGCCCGACGACGGGTTCCGAAACGCCGCCAGCCACTTTTCGGCCGGAAGGTCGTCGTCGCTTGCTTCTTTTTTGCGCGTCATTTGACCAGGAGAGAGTCCCGCAGAAACTGCACAAGGTCGGCCACCTTGACGCGCACCTGCTGCATAGAGTCGCGGTAGCGCACAGTCACAGTGTCGTCCTGCATCGTGGTCTGGTCGACGGTGACTGCAAAGGGCGCGCCGGCTTCTTCAAGCCTCCTGTAGCGCCTGCCTATCGATCCCGACTCGTCGTAAAAGGTGTCAAAGTCGCGCTTTAGGTCGGAATGTATCCTGCGCGCCTTTTCACCGAGCCCGTCCTTTGTCATGAGGGGCAGTATGCCAACTAGCACCGGCGCAAGATACGGCCTTAGCTTCAGGACCGTCCTTGTCTCGTCCTTTGCCGGCTCCTCGTAGTACGAGTGCTCTAGAATGGTGTAGAGGCTCCTGTCTATTCCCATCGACAGCTCGAAGACGTGGGGCAGGACCTTCTGCTGGTCTGCGGGGTCGACCACTTCGAGCTTCTCCTTGCTCGTTTCCGCGTGGCCCTTCAGGTCGTAGTCTGAGCGATAGTTGCAGGCGACAAGCTCGAGCCAGCCGGTGCTCGTCTGGACTTCAAAGTCAAACGCGACTGCGGCGTAGAACGCCTTTTCCTCGTCAGACAGCCTCCTGAACCTGCTCTTTGACACGTCGATGCCGGTCTTTTCGTAAAATTCCGTCAAAAGCGCAAGGTAGTACGCGACCAGCCTGTTTGGTATCATGCCCTTCTCCACAGCTTCGCCTGCGGTGACTGCAGTCGCCTTGTCGTCGCCGTCCTTGAACAGCCGCAATGTCGTGTCTTTCACTTCGTCAAACCGCGGCACTTCGTCGAGGCGCTTTGGGTTGCAGAACACTTCAATCTCTGCCTGGTAGAACTCGCGCAGCCTCAGGAGCGACTGTCTGGGCGCTATCTCGTTTCTAAAAGACTTGCCTACCTGCGCTATCCCGAGCGGCAGGCGCCCGCGCATGGTCTTGAAGACGCGTGAAAAGTCGACAAAGATGGACTGGCACGTCTCCGGGCGCAGGTACGCTTCTTCGCCCGCGGGCCCGATGCCTAAGCGGAACATCATGTTGAACCTGCTGACGTCTCCGAATTCTCCCTTGCAGTTTGGACACTTCAGGTCGTTCTTCTTCAAGAGCGCGGCTATCTCCTCGTTTGAGAGCCTCTCAGGAACGCGCTGGCCCGTCTTTTCTTCTATGAACCTGTCTGCGCGAAAGATAGAGTTGCACTTGGTGCACTTGACTATCGGGTCGGTAAAGTTGCCGATGTGGCCCGACGCCACAAACACACTCTTGCTCATTATCTGGCAGCCGTCGACTTCCATCATGCCGTCCCGGCGCACCAGCTCGCGCCGCCAGAGGTCGATGAACTTGTTCTTTATGGCCACGCCAGTGGGCCCGTACTCCCAGAACCCTGCAGGCGCGTCGTTGTAAATCTCGCAACTCGGAAAGTAAAAGCCCCGCTCAAGGGCCAGCTTCATGACCTTTTCATAATCTGACATTTGACACAAGCAGGGTGCGCTGACGTGCTTTTTATTGTTACTTTGCGGCCAGTTGCTGCATGAGAGACAGCATGTCTGCCACGTTCCAGCGCTCCACGCACCTGTCCCCTTCAAAGCGGAGAATAGTCATGCCCACTATTTCCACGCACCTGCCTGTAGCGGACAATCCCATGAACTCGTCCTTGTGCGTGCCGGTGAACCTGTACATCGTGGCCACCCTGTCTCCCTGGGTGACGACGTTGCTCAGCTCAAGGTGGCAGTCGGGAAACGCCTTCCACAGGCCGTTGTAGAAATCCTTGAGCCCCGCAATGCCGGGAGCAAGCCCCGGCGGAAAGCCGTGCAGGATGACGTTTTCGTCGTAAAGGCCAAAGTAGCCGGACCTGTCTGCAGGGTTGTTGAACGCGTCTATCGCGCGCTTGACCGCGGGCCCGAATTGAGAGGACACGATTTGGTAAAGAGTCTGCTGATACATAACAATTTATCTCGGTATGGCACCCAAGCTTGCAGTTGAAAGTATCCGACAGGACGCACGGTGTCGAGTACGCTATCCGCGACATCACCGCGTACGCCAACAAGTACAGGGCCCAGGGCAAGGAGATAATTTACCTGAACATAGGCGATCCTGTCAAGTTCGACTTCAAGACGCCCGACCACGTCAAAAAGGCGCTCATAGACGCAGTCAACAACAACGAGAACTATTACGCCGACTCTGAAGGATTGCCTGAACTGCGCAAGGCCATCGTGGAAAAAGAGTCGGCAAAGGGGCTGTCGGTCACAGAAGAAGACGTAATCGTGACAAACGGCGTGTCGGAGGGCCTCGACATGACGCTGGCGTCCATAGTCGACCCGAACAGCGAGGTGCTGATGCCCGGGCCGTACTATCCGCCGTACTCCTCTTATGCCAAGTTCTACGGCGGAAAACCAGTCGAGTTCCGCCTGCACGAAGACGGCCGGCCCGACCTGGAAGACCTGCGCAAGAAAATAACTCCCCGCTCAAGGGCCCTTTGCATCATCAGCCCCAACAACCCGACAGGCGAGGTCTTTGACAGGAAAAGTTTACAGCAACTAATAGACATCGCCACGGAGCACGACCTCTACGTCATATGCGACGAGATATACGACAAGATAACGTTTGACTCGCAGTTCACCGGCATAGGCAAGGTGGCCAAGGACGCGCCTGTCGTGCTGCTAAACGGCTTTTCCAAGGCCTACCTGATGACCGGCTGGCGCTGCGGATACATCTGCATGAACAGCCAGTCGCGCAAGCTGGATCAGTTCCGAGAGGACGTGCCCAAGCTTGCGAGGGTGAGAATAGCGTCCAACCTGCCTGTACAGCATGCCGCAATCCAGGCTCTCAGGGGCCCGCAGGACCACATACCTGTCATGGTCGACAAGCTGCGAAAAAGGCGCGACTATGTGCTAAAGCGCCTTGCAGGGATGGGCATACAGTGCAGGCTCCCCCGCGGCGCGTTCTACGCTTTTCCGAAAATCGACCTCAGGGGCAGGTGGAAGGACGACCAGCAGTTTGTCATCGACCTTTTGAACAGCACCGGCGTATTGACTGTGCATGGCTCGGGCTTTGGCTCGGCGTACGGCTCGGGACACTTCCGCATAGTCTACCTTGCGCAGGAAGAGGTTCTTGAAAAGGCGATGGACAGGCTGGAAAAATTTTTGCAGAAATCCTAGTTCGGTATCACGCCTTCGCCCATGAACAGCTTTTTGGCCTCGTCTATTGGCAGGTCGGCGCTTGGCAGGATTATGTCAGACCTCACTATCTCACCGCGCTCGACGGGCTTGCCGCGCTTTGCAGCCACGCGCGTGAGCTCTGCGAGCATGGACTTGAACTCTCCATCGTCGGTGTTTTCGCTTGCCACAAATTCAACCAGCGAGTCGTCGATTGCGTTCAGCCTCTTGATCGTGGCCGCGTCGACGTAGAACTGTCCCTGACCCATTATCCTGACGACCTTTTTTGCGCCGGCAGATGGCCTTGCCTTGCGCGCCCGCACAGCCTTGCGGGGTTTGCGTGCGGTTTTCGTCTTCCCCGATGCCCTTGCGTATTTTTTCTTCATCATCTGGATTTTTTTCTTCCGCTGGTACTGCAGCGTGCAGTCCCTGACTTTAACTTTGCTAATTCCTTCTCAAAACAACCTGAAATTGCGAAATTCTTTTATTGTAGTGGGAATTCTCGATTTTTTGACGGAAAATCTGCATATTATTAACACCATGTCATTCGACGATCGACTTATTACACGAATTACCTGTTGAACCTGCGCCATTCGTGCTCGTCTGGGGGCCCATAGTCCTCCTTTTTCTTAAAGTAGCCCCAGTAGAGCAGAAACCCGCCTATCGCTATCATGGCAAGTACGAACTTTTCGTTGGTGAGCTCGCCGTTCACGAAATTGTCCAGAAATATCTGCATGCCATTTTCCACCACGCCCGACGCGGCTTCCAGGCTGTACAGAACTAGATTTCTTATCGCAATTATGCCTGCCGCGACAAAGAACAGTATGCCCATTGCAGACATCCAGTTCCGCCCACGCCCCGGTCCGCGCTCTTGCCGCCGCATGCCCTTATGCCGACGCCAACGCTCATAACGTTTACGTCAGTTTCACGCCGGGGTGCTTCATCTTGTTGCGCTTTGCAGCATTCAGGAGCATCGGGGTGAGCACCTCTGCCTGGTAGGTGAGCGAGAGTGGACCGAGGTATACCGGTCGCAGCCCCTGTATCTCTGAGACAAGCTCTGACAGCTTTGCGACCACGTTTGCGTCGTCGCCACAGATGAAAGTGTCAGCGTCAAGGCTCGAGCCGACGTTTTTCAGCTTTACTTCAGATATCGTGTGGAAGGCCGAGACCACCCTTGCCCTTGGCGCCATCTTTTCTGCGACAAGCTCGCCTGCGGGCTTTTTGCCCTGCTCTATTGGGATGTATACAAAACCGTTGTCGGTGCGCGTCATGGGCACTATCGGCGACACGACAATGCAGTCGCTCCTTGCCTGCGCTGCCAGCTTTGAACAGGTGTCGTCGATGAACTCGTACGGTATAGAAAGTATGAGCACGTCAGAGTTTTTCGCAAGCGAAATGTTGTCGTCGCCGGTGATACTGCCTGCCATGGAGCTGCCGTACGCCTGCCTGGCCGCATTTGCATAGTTTGCGGCAGCCTCCTGCGCCTTCTGTGCCTCCCTCGAGCCGACTATGACGTCGTGCTTGAGGCACCACCTGAGGGCAAAGCCCTCGCCCATGCCGCCGGTGCCACCTACTATTCCAATCTTCATGGAACCCGTTGCGAGAGGTTTGGATATTAACTTTACATTGTAAAAAATTAAGTATCGGGCAGGAGAGCTATAATGCGTGGCACTGGTCATTTTCATGCGCCACGGGCAGGCAGACAACAACGTCAACCGCATGCTCGTGGGCCGTCACCTAGAGTCCCACCTGACGGAGTTTGGCAGGCAGCAGGTGGCCGACGCGGCAAAGCAGCTGAAAAACGTCTCCATAGATAAAGTCGTGGTGTCGCCTGTCATGCGCGCGATGGAGACTGCAGACATTGTCTGCGATGCCATCGGCGCGGACTACCAAATAGACGAGCGGCTGTACGAAATAGAGCTTGGAAAACTGGTGGGCATGAACTATGAAGAGGTCGTGACAAAGTATGGCAACCTTTTCCTAAAGTTCTATGACGGCCACGATCCTGTGCTTGAGAGCTTTGGCGTCGAGCCGTTCCTTCAGGTGAAGACGAGGGTCAAGAGCCTGCTCGACGAAATAACCGAGAAATATGCGGACAGAAACGTGCTCTGCGTGACGCACCTTGACCCGATAAAGGCCGCCATATCAACGCTCCTTGATCTAAGGCCCGAAGCGTTGTACAGATGGCACATACGCAACGCGTCGATGACGATTCTGAAACAGGAAAGCAAGGAATATTCGTTGTCCGGCGTCAATGTCATGGCGATGCACCGGTACCCGCACGAGTAAATTCCCAAAACCTTAAATAAGATATCGAAACCAAAACGACGCGTATGGGAATCTCTCTACGGCACGCCGTACTTCTGATTGTTCCCGTTGTCGTGTTTTCTATAATACAGCCGGCATTCGCGCAGGAATCGGACCGGATAATCATCAACCGCGTTGAGATATGGGGCCTGTTCTACAAGGGCATGGTCGTTGCGTTCACCATAGGCGCCGTCATCATGGGCGTCATCGCTTATGTCGTATTCCGTTTCCGCGAGTCAAACCCCAAGAACATCCCGAGGGGTCCGCAGGAGGGACAGCACTAGATGGGCCACGCGATGATAGAGTGGATCTACGTCGGAGTCGTCGTCATGCTGCTTGTATACCTTGGCGCGGCGGCATGGGACGTCGAGCGCTTTTTGGATCACCCACCTAAAGACTCCAAGGTCGTCAAGGTGATAGCCCAGCAGTGGTTCTGGACCTTTGAGCACGAGGACGGGACCCGCGAGATAGGCGAGCTCCACCTGCAAAAGGGCATCCCGTACAAGTTTGAGGTCACCTCAAGGGACGTCAACCACGCTTTCAACATGCCAGACCTGACAGTGCTGATTGACGCGGTGCCGGGCAGGATAAACACCGTCTGGGTCATGCCGGACGCGACAGGCGAGTACCTTATCCAGTGCAGGGAATACTGCGGATTTAGCCACTACCAGATGCGCGCCAAGCTGTTCGTCGTAGACGACATTTCAAACGTGAGCGCTGACATTGAAACAAAGGACATACCTGTCGTGTTACCTGCTACAAAGGCAGCGGTTGTGAGCAACTGATGGAGTTCCAAAATACTTTTATTTGCAACGTGCGACACGGAGCAGCAAGCGGGGGATTTTGATTGGTTCTAGAAGTTAAGAAGCCTCGTCCGATGTGGGAGATCCTCTTCTCCACGCACCACACCGACGTCGGGCTGCTCTACATTATCCTCAGCCTCGTGGCCTTCATGATAGGGGGCGCGCTGGCGCTCATGATACGCACCGAGCTTTTCCTGCCCGGCGCGCAGATAATCACCGACCCTAACACTTTCCACCGCATCATGACGACGCACGGGACCAACATGCTGTTCCTCTGGCTGCTCCCGTTTGCGTCCGGCATAGGCAACTACCTGATCCCCATAATGGTCAAGTACAAGGACATGGCCTGGCCGAAACTGAACGCGGTCGCGTTCTGGATGATCCCAGTCGGCATGGCCCTAGTGTGGCTTGGCATGGCCGACTTTACCTGGTACGCTACCCCGCCGTATTCTATACTTAAAGCTCCTGGGCCGGCGGCAGAGATGTGGATATTTGGAATCAAGATACTCGGCCTTTCGTCGATACTTGGCTCGATAAACTTTATCGTCACGATACTGAAGATGAAGCACCCGGACCTTCCGCTGATGAAGACGTCGCTGTTTGTCTGGGGAACGCTTGTGACGTCGATAATGATACTTGTCGCACTGCCTACGTTTACGGCCGCGCTAATCATGCTGTTTACGGACCGGCTTGGTGTGAGCGGGTTCTTTAACCCCAACATGGGTGGCGACCCCATAGCGTACCAGCACCTGTTCTGGTTCACGTTCCACCCGGAGGTCTACATCTTTGCGATACCCGCAATCGGCATGGCGTACGAGCTGATACCCAAGTTCGCAAGAAAGCCGCTGTTCAGCTACCAGTCAGGAGTGACGGCGTTCGTGCTTTTGGCCATAGTCGCGTTTGCCTCGTGGGCGCACCACATGTACGCGACAGGCATGGACTTTACCATGAAGACGACCTTCATGGTAGGAACGCTCGCGGCAGTCCCTGCGTCTGCCATGCACGTCTTTAACTGGATAGCTACCATGTGGGGCGGAAGGATCAGGTTCTCGACTCCGATGTCGTTTGTGGTAGGCGGCCTCGTACTGTTCTTCTATGCGGGAGCCGGAGGAGTGGTCAACTCTATGATGCCGCTCGACTTCCTTACGCACGACAGCTACTGGGTCGTCGGACACTTCCACCTGTTCGTCATGGGGCTCATCACGTTCGCGTTCCTAGGCATGCTGCACTACATGTTCCCGCTGATAACCGGCAGGATGTACAACGAGCGCGTCGGGATGGTCACGTTCTGGCTGCTGTTCGTCGGCGTCTCGATGATATTCCTCACGCAGCACGTGCTCGGGCTGTACGGGCAGCCCCGGCGTGTCTTTGACTACGTGCCCGTAGAGCCTCTGATAATCATGAACCAGATATCAAGCGTCGGCGCGTGGATAACCGGAGCCGGTGCTGCGCTGTTCATGGGCAACATGATCTACAGCGCGGGAAGGGGCAAGCCGGCGGACATGCGCGACCCGTTCCAGCTTGGAGAGCAGTACTACGACCACACGCGGAAGGAGCCGCACCACTAGGGGTCGTCGGATATGGCAGAGCACGAGCACAGAGACGAGCCGGTACTCCTGACGTCGTCGGGAAGAATGATGCGTGGCATCATAATAGTGGCAGTCACACTTGCGATAGGCGGGGCAGTTGTTGCTACACAGTTTGACAACTTTTTCTCGCAGCCTCCGCCGGTGGCTAGACTCCAGCCTACCACTCCGCCACCACCTCCGCCTGTTACCGCCGGAGTCACTACCATAGCAATACTTGTAGGGTCTGCTACACAAGGCAACCCAGACTACGACCCCGATGACGCACAGGTTCCGATAAACCACAAAGTTGTATGGGTCAATCAGGATAATGTCTTCCACACTGCGACTTCGGGCACGGATCCGTCCGACCCCAACATGGGTGTGCGCTTTGATACCGGTGTAGTCAACGGCGGCGAATCATCGGCCGAGATAGAGATAGATGGCGAAGTAGGCGAGACGATAGAGTACTTCTGCCTAATTCACCCGTACATGACCTCACGGCTGACGCTGGTCGAGGCCGAAGAGGGTGCAGGCGCAGGCGGTCCGTCTCTTACCATACTTCAGGGTTCAGCTACACAGGGCAACCCCGACTATGACCCAGACCCGATGACAGTTACTGCAGGCGACATGATAACCGTCTTTAACGCCGACAACGTGCTGCACACCGTGACATCAGGCACCGGGCCTTCGGATCCTGAAATGGGCAGGGCGTTTGACACGAGCATATTAGACGGCGGAGCCTCGGCCACCATCAACACCGCAGGGCTAGCGCCGGGGACATACGACTACTTCTGCTTGATCCATCCGTACATGACAGGCAAGCTGCAAGTGGCGGAATGATACTCAGATCGCTCTCGTTTGCGACCCTTGCCGTCCTGTTTTCTTTGATTTTCATAGGCGGCTACGTGAGCGCGACTGGTGTCGGTCTCAGCTGCCCCGACTGGCCGCTTTGCCCACAAGGTCTCTTACCGCACGAAGACTTTATCATCGAGTACATACACCGGTCTATCGCAGCGACGGTCGGGCTGCTCGTAGTTGCCACCATGGTCTTTGTGCTCAAGTCAAAGTACGCCCCAAAAGGTATGAAAATAGCGTCGATAATCGCGACCGGCGCGGTCCTGGGCCAGATAGCGCTTGGGGCCGTCGTAATAGTCGAGCGCCTGCACTCCCTACTTGTCACCACACACCTAGGCCTCGGCATGGTTCTGTTTTCCATGGTGCTCATGACGCTGGTCTATTCCTTCAGGATGACCGCAAGACAAGAGCTGCCCGCAATCCGGGATTAGGTTTATACTCTCAATCTGGCTTTCTACGTGCGTGGCTACTTGGCCGTACGCCCTGGCCGTTGCGGCCCTGCTTGCGCTTTCTGTCCCGCAGGCGTTCGCGCACCTTGAGCACCTGCCGCACTATAACGGGATGCAGCGGGGCATCGAAAACTATGTCATCCACCAGGCGCTCGAGCCCGAGTACGCCGGCCCCGGGCAAGTCACGGCGATAATCTTCAGCATCCAGGATCACGACGGAAAAGACACCCGGGACGTCGAGGCGATGGTCGAGATATACGCAAGCAGCGGCGAGCGCGTAAAGGCGTTCCCGTGGACAAAGTACGACGTCGGCGACTTTACATTGTACTACACCTTCCCGCAGGCCGGCAACTATCATCTGATAGTCAGCGTGGCAAACGGGCCCGTGAACTCTAACGCCATAGACCCGCCAAGGAGCACGCTTCTGAGCGCGGCCGGCTGCAATTGCGAGCGCGTTGTCTCAAACCTCAACATATCCGCTAGCTTTGGCGACATCTTTACCTACACGGTGCTAGGCGCCGTGTTCGTGCCGCTGGGCGGCCTCGGCGCGGTGCTCTGGCTGAGCTACCGCAAGAAGAGGAGCGCCGGCCAGCTGCGCGACACGACAGAGATAGTGAAATATGCAGTCATGTTGTCTGCAGTGGGAGGCGGCCTGGTACACTTTGCAGTGTTCTCCGACCACGCTTCGCTCCGGCTGGAATACCCGATATTTCTGATAGTCGCCGGCGGCATGCAGGTGAGCTACGGCATGATGTACATCATGCTCACGCTGACTTCAGAGACGGTCGCGCTCGACCCAAGGCAGTACTACCGTAAGACGGTCGCGCTCAACCTGTTTGGGATGGCAGGCACCGCGGTGCTCGTAGGACTTTACACGTATTCGGTGATATTCCCGCCGCCGCTCTCGCCGGTGGACCAGCCGGAGGCAGTCTCGATCGCAGGGATACTAGCCAAGTCCGTCGAAGTGTTCCTGGTAGGCGGCATACTCTACCTGATGCGGTTTGAGAAAAAGAAACTGCAAGCCCATATTGCGAGTAAGACATAAAACCCCTGCAGGGTCATGCCTCTTCCATGTGGAAAGTATTGATGCCGAGGAAAATAGTCTTCGGCGAGAACGCCGCCAAGGAATTCCAGTATCCGAAAAATTCCCTCGTGATAACGACGACGACGCCAGAGATCTACAACAAGTGGCTCGACTACATGGGGATAAAGAACTATGAAGTCTACGACAAGGTCACGCCCGACCCTGCCATTGAAACTATCGAGGCTCTGAAAAAGCAGTACGAGGGCAAGGAAATAGGCGCATACATCGGCCTCGGCGGCGGGAGCTCGATGGACGTCTGTAAATACTTGAGCAAGATGACAGGCATTCCAAAGATACTCATACCAACTACTTTTGGCACCGGCGCGGAGATGACGACTTATGCCGTCATCAGCTTTGACCACAAGAAAAAACTGCTTCAGGACGAAGCGTTCCTTGCAGACGCCGCAATCGTCGACCCGTACTTTTTGCCCGGAACGCCGTTTAACATCATGCGCAACTCTGCGTGCGACGCGGCAGCGCAGGCGTCGGAGGGCTATGACAGCAAGGCCGGCAACCCGTTCACGCAGTTCTTCTGCAAGGAGGCCTTTGACATCCTATACGACGCAATCATAAACGACAAGCCAAACCTGCTCCCCTACGGCGCCATGCTTTCAGGAATCGGCTTTGGCAACTCGTCGACGACCCTTGGCCACGCGCTGTCGTATGTGTTCTCAAACGAGGGCGTGCCTCACGGCTATGCGCTCTCGTCGTGCACGACTGTCGCGCACAAGTTCAACAACTCTGTCTACTACAAGCGCTTCAAGGAGATTGCGCAGAAACTAAAGTTCGAGCCGCTGAAGCTGAAGCAGCCGTTGGACGCGGCCGCAGACGTCATCATGCCTGACAAGGGCCACCTTGACAACAACCCGATACCCGTGACAAAACAGGACATAATCAAGTGCCTTGACGAAATAGTGAACACCAACCCGCTGGCATAGGGGCCGCGGGCTACTTGTTTTCAAAAACGCGCTTGCAGTGCAAGACTGAATTTCGCAACCCCAAAACCTTTAAATTCTGAATGCCAGCGTCAAATTCACGATGACCGTTATAAGAAAGAGCGTGGAAATCAATGCTCCTGTCACCGAGGCATTCACTTATTTTGCAAGGCCGGAGCACATGGCCGACCAGTTCCCGGAGAACATGGGACTCAACGTCGTGCCGGTTGAAGTAAAGGAAGCCTTCGGCGTTGGCACTATATTCCGTATAAGCGGCGATTTCGACGGCAAGAGGCTCGAGTGGGACTGCGAGACCATAGAATACACCCCGTTGCGCAAGATAGTTGCCAAGATGATAGAGGGCCCGTTCAAGCGCTGGCAGATAACGGTCAACTTTGAAGAGCTGGACGAGAAGAAATGCAAGGTCTCGCTCGACGTGGACTATGACATGCCGATGGGCCCACTTGGCGGATTCCTCGACAAGGTCAAGCTCTCCAAGATTGCCGAGCGCGGAATGGAAAATGGCCTGCTGCGCGTAAAGGCGCTGCTTGAGGGCACAGGTTCCATCCCTGTCTACATTACGCTTGACGCGTACAGGCACATCCTGAAGGAGAAGCAGGCGATGAACTGCTCGACTTCGGAGGCAATCGTCAAGATAATCAAGGACAGGCAGGAAGCCCTGGCCAAGACGGCCTAGCTTTTTCCTTTTTCCTCTTAGGTTTAAATATCGCATTTTACACGAAAAGTTTTGCGGGTTCGTAGCTCAGCCAGGTAGAGCGTTTGGCTCTTAACCAATCAGTTCATCTGGGTTAAAATGTCGTGGGTCCGAATCCCACCGAACCCGCTTTTTCAATTCAAGCCTTTCCGTCGACAGACTCCAAGTCAAGGATCGAAAGGCTGTCGCAGATTTCAGCAAGTGCGTGGGCAGCCGGGTCTGATTGCTGCATCACCTTGGCTCCGTCAAGCCCTCTCCCCGCCCCCATCTCTCTCATGTTAGCTAATTAGCTCAAGCTAATAACCTTTTAGTCTGGCTAGGCCCGGACCACCGGCACGACCTTTTCTATCATCAGCTTGCCGGCCTTCACCTGCAGCGTAAGTATCAACCCCGCGTCCTTCTCCGTGATGCTTCCGGCCTCGTTCAGGTACACTATGGCCGCCTTCCCCGGCTCTAGCGTTATCGTGCCGGATCCCATCAGCACCAAGCCGCCTCCTACAACAATCGCGTTTTCAACATAATCCACCGGCAGGTCATTCTGCAGGTTCGCAGGCCTGACCACCGTGGGGTCGGTGGTGGAGAACCAGTCTTTTGTAGGGACCGGAATGTCTCTTGCAGATATAGAATCAATCGTTATCGTCTTTGTGCCCGTGTTCTCGACTACAAATGCGGTCGTGGACCTCTCGTTTATCCTCCCGGCGACCTTGTTGACCCAAGTATGCATATTGTAAATCTTGAAGCACTCCTCGCCTGAATGCAGGACGGGGTACTGGCCGCCCACGTCGAGGACCTCGCACTCTATCTTTGGCGGCTCGACCGCGCCTGCCGGCTCTGCATCTTGCTCCTCGGCAGGCAGGCTGGCCTGCCCTTGGCTGGGCTGCTGGGGCACGCCTGTAGAATCTTGATTCGGCGTGCCGCCAAATGTCTTGCCGATGTCTCCAAAGAACGAGTTCAGGTTCTCGCTTGACAGAAACGCCACGCTCGTCCCAAGCACGGCTATGACTCCTGCTAGCACCGTGACCATCGTGCTGACGCCCCTGTGAGAAGCGGCTGTGTGCAACAGGGCGTAGGTGGTTATCTGGTGAGAATAGTTTTTGTATGGAAGAGACAGTTACACACTAGACAGAGTATGACGCCCTTGCCACGACCTCTGAGAGGGCGGGGTGTATGTGCACCGTGTTTGCAATGTCATCAACGGTGCCTCCCATCTTCATGACGACCAGCACTTCGTGAATCAGCACCGACGCGTCGCTACCTACTATGTGGCAGCCAAGTATCTTGCGGTCGTGGCCTACAAGCAGCTTGACAAAGCCGTCCCTGTCTTCCAGGGTTTCTCCCATCGCCGTGTTGATGTATTGATAGATGGCCTTTGCATAGTGCACGCCCTCTTTCTTCAGCTCCTGCTCGGTCTTCCCGACGCCGGCCACCTGCGGCGACGCAAACACCGCGTGCGGCATGGCGATATAGTCGACTGCCGCCTTTTTCCTGCCGGCGATGTTGTTGTACGCGTACTGGGCCTCGTGGTTTGCCGAGTGCTTGAACATGTAGCGCCCGATAGCGTCGCCCAGCGCGAATATCCCCTTGGCGCTTGTCTCGAGGTACCCGTCCACCTCGATGAAACCTTCCTTGTTGGTCTTGACGCCGGTCTTTTCAAGATAAAGTGTGTCAGAGTTTGGAACCCTGCCGGTTGCAATCAGCAGCTGGTCTGATTCTATCTCTACCTGCTTGCCCTGCTTGTTCTTTGCAGTCACGACGAATTTGTCGTTTCTTTTTGCAACCGACTTGGGGGTGTATCCGGTGTAGACGCTGTGTTTTCTCGCAAACACTTCGGTGAACCTTTTTGCTACTTCCTCGTCCTCATCTACAAGGAGCACGTCCCTGCGCTGTATGATGTTGACCTTGGTGCCGAGCGCGCCGAAAAAGTGGCCCAGCTCGCACGCGATGTAACCGCCGCCGATTATGGTGAGCGTCTCGGGCTGCTTCTCAATCCTGAGCGCCTCGTCGCTTGTGATATAGCCAGAGCCTTCAAGGCCGTCTATCTTTGGGATACCCGGCCTCGTCCCGCTTGCAATCAGGATCTTGTCTGCAGTTATCGTCCTGCCTGATACCTCTATCTGCTTGGGGCCAACGAACCTGCATTCTACGTGGAACAGCATCGGGTTGTCGATGCTTTCAAATGCCTTGCGTATGCCTTCAGAGTCCGGGTCGATTATGTCGTAGGTGCGCTTCATTATCTTTGCAAAATCCACCGACACGCTGCCGACGTTGATGCCAAACGTGCCTGCAGTCCTTATGGTCTCCATCACGTCCGCGCTGTGTATCAAAAGCTTTGACGGTATGCAGCCCCTGTTGAGGCAGGTGCCTCCAATCCTGTCCTTCTCAATTATCGCCACCTTCATGCCGCTCTGCGCCGCCGCGTTTGCTACGTCAAGGCCCGAGCCGCTGCCTATAACGATAAGGTCGAACTTGTCCAACATCACTAATCGCGTGGCAGTTCAAATAAAGCTGGCGGTAGCTTTTAATGAACCGGCGCAAAACCAATCGCATGGTCCCTGCAAAGAAAAAGTTCCTGCTAGCAGCCGCAGGCGGCGCGGCCATCATAGTCTTTGCAGTCGTAAAGCTGGTCTTTACGCTCGGGTCCTGAACAGTTTTCTGGCGACTTCGACCGTGCCTTTTATCGTGTGGTCGTCTGCTTCGTGGCACCTGATCTTTCGCTTGGCTAGCTCTGCGGTGGTAAAGGGGCCTATCGAAATGGCCTTCACACCCTTGGGCATTTTTTTGCGCATCTTTCTCATTATCTCAAAGAACGACCTTGCGTTCGAGGCGCTTGTAAAGACCACCACATCCACCTTATCTTGGGCAAGCAGGCTGCCAAACTCCTTCCACTCTTGCGTCACCTTGGCAGTGCGCGTCCTGTACAGGAATATCTGGTCCACCTTCATGCCTAGGCCCGTCAGCGCCTTTGCGGCAAAGTCGTTTGCCTCTCCGGAACGGGGTATGATTATCCTCTTTCCTTTCACGTCATTTTTTGACAGCAGCTCCACAAGGCCGATGGACGAAAACTTGTCCGGCATCATGTCAACCTTTACGCCATGTCTTTCAAGCTCTTGCTTTGTTTTCGGGCCGACTGCTATCACTGAAGTTTTCTTGAGCGCGCCCGCCGCGTCCGAGGCAAGGTCGAAAAGCACCCTTACTGCCTGCGCGCTCATAAACGCGCAATAGTCGTGGTTCTTTTTTTCTAGTGATGCAATGAACTTCTGCGCTACTTTCCTGTCAGCTGGGACTATCTCAATTGCAGGTATCGCCAAGGCCCTGCCGCCGCCTGTTCTGACTAGCTGGAAAAACTCGCGCGCCTCTTTCCTGCTCCTTGTTATCGCTATGGTCTTATCTCGCAGGCCCGGCACCCTTGCCACCTTTGAACCACGCTATCTTGTCGTGCAAAGAAGCGACTCCGCCTATCACCACTATGGCCGGCGGCCTGACGCTGTTTTTCTCTGCCATTTTTGCAGCTGTCGCAAGCGTCCCCAGAAAGACGCGCTGCTTTTCTGTCGTGCCGTTTTCGATTATCGCGACTTTGGTTTTAGGCTTCATGCCGCCCTTGACAAGGTCGCGGGAGATCTGCTCAAGCTGCCCTATCCCCATCATCACGACTATCGTGTCGACTGCACCGGGCAGCTTTTTCCAGTTGACAGACGCCTCGCCCTTGTTGTCAACTCCCTCGTGGCCCGTCACTATGGCAACCGAGGGCGAGTAGCGCCGGTGCGTGAGGGGTATGCCGGCGTACGCCGGCCCCGCAATCGCAGACGTGATGCCTGGTATTATCTCGAACTTTATCCCGCGCTTTAGCAGGTATTCTGCCTCTTCTGCGCCCCTGCCAAAGATGAACGGGTCGCCTCCCTTGAGCCTGAGCACGCTCTTGCCCTTGAGCGCATACCTGGCCATCAGCTCGTTTGTGCGCCTCTGGTGAGTCGTGGGGTCGCCGACTGCCCTGCCGACGTAGACCTTCTCTGCGCGTGCCGGGATCTGGTCTATTATCTCCTGCCCCACAAGCCTGTCGTAAAGGATGACGTTGCACTTTTTCAAAAGCTCCATAGCCCTTACAGTAATCAGCTTGGGATCGCCGGGTCCGGCGCCGCAGATGTAGACAATTCCTCTCATGCCTTCTTGTTCCACTCCTCTACCGCGGTACGCCAGCCTTCGGCAAGCTCGGCCGCCCCCTGGGACAAAAGCTCGTCGGCGACTTCCATTCCCAGCTTTTCCGGGCTTTTTGCATTACCTGTCGTCTTTAACTTGATGCTCCTTGCGCCGTCTGCAGAAAATATGCTCGCGTAGAGCGTCATCTTGTCGTCCCTTGTCACGGCGACAGCGCCGAGCGGGAACCTGCAGCCGCCTTCCACCTTTTCTATAAGCGCGCGCTCGGCCGTTATCTCGGCCCTTGACCGCGGGTCTTCGATGCTTCTGAGCATCTGCGCAGTCTTGGTGTCGTCGCGCCTGCAAACGATTGCAATGGCGCCCTGGCCGGGAGCAGGCACAAACTCGTCTATCTTGAACCTCTCGACTATGACGTCTTTCATGCCTATTCTTGTCAGGCCGGCCTCTGCAAGCACGACTGCGTCAAACTCGCGCGAGATGACCTTCTTTACCCGCGTCTCGACGTTTCCGCGGATCGGCCTTACCTTCAGGTCGGGTCTTGCGCTCATCAGCTGAACCGCCCTGCGCAGGCTGCTGGTGCCCACAAGCGAACCTGCCGCGAGCTCGGCAAGCGTCTGCCCTCTGTCGTTTACGAGCACGTCGTTGGGGCTTGCCCTCTTTGGAATGCACGCCACGACAAGCTCGGAGGACAGGTCTGACGGGACGTCCTTGAGGCTGTGCACCGCAAAGTCGACCTCTCCCTTTTTGACCGCCTCGTTGACTTCTTTTTCAAAGATGCCCTTTGCGTCCATCGTGAAAAGGGGCCTCTTGTCCACGTCGCCTCTCGTGCTTATCGTTATGACTTCGAAGTTGGCTTCGGGGTGAGTCCTCCTCAGCGATGAAAGCGCAAGCTCGGTCTGGGCGACTGCCAGCCTGCTACCCCTGGTTCCTACCCTTATTGTCTTCATTTCTGTTCCTTTATCTTCTTCAATGCGTCGCCGTACGCCTCGACGGTCTTGTCCACGTCCTCTTCTTCATGCGCGTACGATACAAAGCAGGTCTCAAACTGCGACGGGGGTATGAACACGCCACGCTTTAGCAGCTCGTCAAACAACTTTCTGAACTTTGCCACGTCGGCTTTTTTCGCGCTTGCCTCGTCCCGCACCTTCTCAGGCGTGAAGAATATCTGGAACATCGAGCCTATCGAGTTTATGGTGCAGTCGACGCCGCCCATGTCGTCGATTTCTTCCTTTATACCTTCGACTATGCTGTCGCACGCCCTTGCGACCTTGGGGTATATCGACTCCTTGCCTGTTGCCAGAACGTCAAGCGCGGCTATTGCGGCTGACACCGACACCGGGTTGCCTGCAAACGTGCTTGCCTGGTAGACGTTCCCCGACGGCGCCAGCTGCTTCATCATCTCCTTTCTGCCTGCTATCGCGGCGATAGGAAAGCCGCTGCCAAGCGCCTTTGCAAACACCGCAAGGTCGGGCCTTATGCCGAAGAACTGGCCGGCACCCCCGGGCGCGAGGCGGAATCCTGTTACGACTTCGTCGAATATGAGGACGACGTCGTTCTGCTCCGTTATCTTGCGCACTTCTGAAAGGTAATTCTTGTCAGGCAGAACAAGCCCGATGTTTGCAAGCACCGGCTCGATAATGACGCACGCCGGCCGGCTTTTTTCAATCGCACGCTCCAGCGCCGGCGCGTCGTTGTACGGGACGACTGTAGTGTGGGCGGACGCGTCTTCAAGCACGCCTTCTGACGCCGGCAGCGATGCCGCGCCCGAGCCGGCCTTTGCAAGCACGTAGTCGTGCGCGCCGTGGTAGCCGCCGTCGAACTTTATCACGCCCTTTTTCTTTGTAAACGCCCTTGCAAGCCTGATGGCGTGCATAGTCGCCTCCGACCCCGTGTTCACGAGCCGTACCATCTCGGCGCACGGGACCATCTTGGTTATCATCTCGGCGAGTTTTACCTCTCGCTCTGTCGGGACGCAATAGAGGGAGCCCTTGTCTATCTGCGCCTTTGCCGCGTCGGCCACCGCAGAATATGCGTGACCGAGTAGCAGGGCGCCGTAACCCATGCAATAGTCGACAAGCGTCCTGTGGTCTGCAGTCACCAGCTTGCTGCCCCTTGCAGAAACTGCAAAGAACGGGTACGGCTCGTAAAACCGGACCGGGCTGTTGACGCCGCCGGGAATAACTTTGCCGGCCCTGCCGAAGAGCTGCTCCGACCTTGTCACAGGAGTGACTCCACGGGGGCGCTATAATAAAGTGACTTTAATTAGACCCGCATGCGGGTTACTCTTGCGTTGGCGACGACGTTCTCTGCTCTCATAGACGATTTCCGCTCAAACGTGGCGCAAAACCGCGACGCGCTTTTGGCCATCGCGAAAAAGAACCCGCATGCCGCCTACCAGAAGGTGAACGAGCTTGCGCTTTTTGTGGGCTCGAGGCACGGCGTCCACCTGCAATTGCACTTCCCGGTGCCGGCCAAGGTAGCCGACGTCGACGCGTACGGCACGGAGAACATCGGCATAGTGGTCGACAAGTGGCGCAGGACGTTTCCAATCACGCGCGAGCAGGTCAAGAAGAAGGCCGAGGAGGCGCTCCCCGGCGCCAAGGCGCAGGACGCCTACATGTACGAGGGCAAGGAGGGTGTCAAGGTGGTCATGTTAAACGGTCGGCTTGAGATACTGCCGGGGTCCATACACCTGTGGTGCAGGGCAGACGAGAGCGTCCGCAAATACGCAGACTGGCTCATGGAAAACGTGTATTTTGCGCCTAGCTTACAAACCGGCTCAGGCTGACGAGCTCAAACTCGTATAGCAGCTCATCTGCCGGGTCATAGACCTCCGCCTTGACTGGAAGCGGCAGGTCCTTTACTATCCATATCCTGCTCGTGTTTTCTCCGAGCTTGTAGCTGAGCAAGAACGCGTCAAACGCGCCGGCCGGCGTCTGGACCTGCTCCTGCGCCGTGACACGCACGGTGGTTTGTGACGAGGAATAGAATATCGTGTTCCACGGGGCGCCCACTACCAGGTACTTGTCGCGCCCGCCGTAGTCCATGTCCCTTATCGCAAGTATCGAGGACTCGACAGGTTCCAGAAACGGCCTCACCTCGGCGCTAGCCTGGCCCTGCTTTGTCAGCTGGCTGGAAAGCATCACGTCAAAGTCGGCCCGCGTGCCCGTGCCGTTGACTATGTTAAACGTTGTGCGCCACGAGTCGCCCTGCCTGTCAAACGCTATGGTCACGTCCGCGTCGACAAGCGAAGTGCTAGGGCCCATGCCCGTCAGCGTGTATGCGAATTCCGTGCCGTCTTGTACCTGCGCGCCCACGACGTAGATGTCCGAGCCCGTGGGCGGGTTGAAGACGTTTCCGCCGGAAAAACCTCCGCCAAACGCGATTATTCCAAGACTCACTCCTACGCCGAGCGCGGAAAAGACCCCTATCATGACAGCCACCTGCCTCTTTGGAGTCACGTATTTACAAAGCCTGTGACCTTATTTATAGAATTTCACCCGGACATCTTCATTATCCTGTCCCAGAGCTTTTGCGGGACAGGCATGACAGACAGTCTGGAGATGCGCACCAGCTCCCAGCCTGCAAAAAGGTGGTCTGCCTTTATCTGGGCAAGGGTCACCGGCCTTTTCAGCCTGCCCGCCGGCCTGACGTCGACTACGACAAGCGAATTGTCCTTGGGGTCGGGGTAAGGATCCGATGTTATTTCCATTATCCCGACTGCCTGCTTTTCGTCGCCTGTGTGATAAAAGATCGCCCTGTCGCCCTTTTTCGCCGCGCGCAGGTGCTTGAGGGCTAGGTTGTTTGCCACACCGTCCCAGACCGTCTTGCCGTCTTTTTCAAGCTGCGAGTAGCTGTATGTGGAAGGCTCTTGCTTGAAAAGCCAGTATGCCATGCACGTGGAGAGGAGGCCGGCGAATATAAGTTACAAAGATAAGCAGGGCCGCCCAGACAAAACCGTTGACGCCGGTGCCCAAGATAGACCGCATGGCCGGAATCGAGTGCTACTGCACCGAGTTTGCCGGCACGGGCGGCTCGATAAAGCAGGCAAGCGGCGAGTTCAGGGTGTCGGAGCTTGTGGACGAGTCGCTGCTTGCAGGCGTTTCCGCTAAATTCGACGGTACGCACCGCTACCCGCTTTTCATCCTTGAAAAGGAAGGCTTGGACTCAAACCACGCCCTGATGGAGATAGAGCGCGTCCACAGGCTGAGGCTGCGCGTGATGGGGATAAAGGACGCCAAGGCGGTGACGAGGCAGTATGCAGGCGCGGGCCACGCCTGGAAAGACCCTCCAAAGAGGCTCCAGACGCAGCACACGCTTCTCCTGCTGCAGGGCTTCACGAAAAAGCCGGTCGGAAAAGAGTCGCTTGCGGGAAACGAGTTTGAAATAGCGATCCATGACGCCAAGGGCGCCGCAGGCTTTGAGCAGGAGATGGACAAGATAGCCAACTTTTACGGTTTGCAGAGGTTCGGTAGCGAGCGCCTCGTCACGCACCTTGTCGGCAGGGAGATAGTCAAGAAAAATTTTGCAGAGGCAGTCAGGCTTTTGCTGTGCTACACGACAGAGTACGACTCGGCTTCAAGCAGGGAGATAAGGAAAAGGTGCGAGGACCCTGCAAACTACCGGCGGGTTCTCGGAGAGATGCCCCGGGGCATGGACATCGAGCGCATGCTGCTTGGAGCACTTGCAGAAGGCAGGGCGCCTATCGCGGCATTGAGGGCCGTGCCCATTACAATCCGCCGGCTCTTCGTGCAGGCCTACCAGTCGTTTCTATTCAACAGGTGCCTGAGCGCCGCGGTAGCTGCAGGAGAAGACATCCTCGCCCCAAAGGACGGCGACTTGTGCTTTGAAATGGAAGGGCCTTTCACGTTTGGCAGGATAATCAAGTACAACGCATCAGGCAAAACGATGGTGCCTGCGGTGCGTATGGCCGGCTACACCTTCCAGCCGGGGAAGGGCAGGTTTGAGACGATAACAAAAAAATTGTTGGAGGAAGAAAATGTTGCTGCAAGGGACTTTTACGTAAAGGAGATGCAGGAGCTGAGCCAACAGGGAGGCTTCAGGCAGGCGCCTCTCTGGTGCAGGGGCTTTGCGCTTGCCAACGATCCCCTGCGCGTCTCGTTCAGGCTGCCAAAGGGCTCGTACGCAACCACGCTTTTGCGCGAGCTGATAAAACCGGACGACCCGATAGCGGCAGGATTTTAGCAGTCAATATATACCGCCGGGTGGTACAGCGCGCCAGATGCTTGGCGACCGCAACCTGCGCGACATCATAGAAAAGACGTTTGACAGGTTGTACAATGACCTGAACGTCAAGATAGACAAGTCAAACCCGGACCGCATCCACGCGATGGAGGCGTCGACGTGCACTAGGCTTGCGTACTATGAGCGCCGCGACCCGCTGCCGGCAGACAACGTGAACAAGATGTCCGTCCTTCTCACGCAGGGCATGCGAAAAGCCCTGAGCAACGTCAAGGGCGAGTACAAGGTAGACAGCTTGGGGCTGCAGGTGGACGCCGACATGGTAATAGCCGACGAGTTTGTCGTGCGCTTTGAGGTCGTGCCCAAGCTTCCGGAGGTCCCGCACCCAAGGCACATGCTCTACCTCAACGCCTGTGTCTTTGCGCTCGGCAAGCAGGACGGGGTGCTCATATACATGACAGGCGACGGCAAGACTACCGAGTTTTCGATAACCAGAAACAACAAGATGTTCGAGGAAATCGTCCGGCGCGCAAGGGTGCTCAGCACGCTTTTGAAGGAGAACAAGTTGCCCATCGTGGAGCCTTCAGACCTTTGCCTGAACTGCAAGTACTACA
>CAYXFY010000002.1:22947-61237 GCA_964464395.1 uncultured Nitrososphaera sp. | reverse complement strand
AAAAGGTAAAAGAAGGGAGCGGCGACCTGCTCGCCGACCTGTTCGGGAAGCTGAAGGGCAAATAAAAAAGGTCAGCCGCCGTGGGTTTCCACGGACGACGTGTACCCGCTGCTGTACCTTCTCGCCCTCGATCCAAACAGGATCGCAATCAGGAAGATGAACGTCCCGATTGTCGCGCCGGCTATCATTGCCATTTCTGTTTCAGCCATGCCGATGCGTTTTTTCTCAAACTTATTATTCTTATTGGTATGGCATTTTCCAGCAAATGATAGTATCATAAAATTTCAGGGAAATGTCAGAGTAAACGTGTCCTCGCGCACAGAAGTCTCGAGGTTCGCCTGAGTCAGCCTGTACGCCGACGTGCCGGTTATCGTATAGGTGGCAGAGCCTTCCACCATACTGTCCCACTCCTGTGCTATCTGGCTGTCTCTTGGAACAGTCGACGTCACAGCAGGTATCGACGACGACCCTTCGGCGACTATGAGCAGACCTTGCTGGCCAACAACAAATGCCTCGGCGACGTCTCCCCACTGCCCCTGCGTTACCTGCTTGCCGTTGATGTAAAGGTCGTATTGAACCGCCTCGACGTATATCGACCTCTGGTTAGGGTTGCTCATTGCAAACCTCACGGTCAGCTGCGCCCTGTCGCCTTCCACGCCTGTCACCGACACGTCGGTTACAGTCACGACCGGAGGTATGACCTCTATCTGGGGGCGCTCCTGCTGGCCCGGCGAGAAAAGGCCGGGCACGAGGATAAGAAACACGGCTATGGCCGCGACGGCGATCGCGCCTGCCGCGACATAAACCAGCTTGCTCACTGCAAGCTCTGTTCCGTTTCTTCTGTTTAAATCTGTCGATCGCACGATCGCACGCGCAAATGCTTATACTGCGCTCCGGGCGCAAAGCCACTGTTGCAGTACCACAAGGCCGCACACTTGGGCAAGCAGCGCGCGCAAAAGGCGCAGATGCGGCTGTTCGACTACACCGGCTTTGCCATGCTCACTTACACGATAAGGCAGTCCGGCAGCGACTTTGAGCCGGTGGGAGAGGAGGAGCTTGCAGCCAAGATGACAAGGGACGACGAGGCGATGCTCTTTATCTGCGACAGCCAGGGATACGCCAAGGCCCAGTCAAAGCCAATGCCCGTGCGGGAAGGCGAGGAGATATTCAAAAAGATGCTCGCAGACGGCATGCCCGAGTACAGTGGCGAGATAAAGACCGTCTCTTAGACTACTATCCTTGTTCCCGACGACTTGTTTTTCAGGACCACGTCCTTGATCTTTGAAGGTTCCGACTTGATGACAAGAGTCGGTAACTTGGAGCGCTCGATGACCTTGAGCGCGACTATGTCCATCAGGTCGTAGCCCCCTGCCATCGAGTTCTCGCTTCCAAGCAAGGTTAGGCACTTCTTGACGGTTATCTCCCTGAACATCTTGGCGCGCTTGTTAGTGCGCGGGTCGGAGTCATATATGCCGTTGACGTCGGTAGCGTTGACAAACTTGGTCGCGCCCACCTTCTCTGCAATGAGCGCGGCAGTAGCGTTGGTGCTCTGGCCCGGATGCAAGCCCCCTGTCACGACTATCTTGCCAGTAGCAGCCGCGTGCGTGACCTGCTCAAGGTCCTCCGGCACGGCGTGGTGAGCCCTGTCGCCAAGCGCAGCGACCAGCAGGGCGGCGTTGAGCCTTGAGACAAGTATCCCCATTATGTCAAGCGAAGCCTCGTCCAGACCAAAGCGCCTGGCGATTCCTATGTAGTGGCGCGCTATCTTGCCCCCTCCTGCCACGACAACCGGCTGAACCTTGGAGGACATCTCTGAGAGCATCTTTGCATACTTCTTTATCTCGGCGCCCGTGTCGTCGGAAAAGACCTTGCCGCTCAGCTTTATGACGACGCGCTCTTTACCTACCAAGCCTTCCCGCACCCATTCCCAGCGTCTCCTTTTCACCCAGCACCTTTTTAACAGATCGTTCAACCTTCTGTCGGTTCTCTGCAGTAGTGTATACTCTGAGCATGTCAAAGAACCCTGATATGGAATCCACAAGCGGGATGTCAGAGACGGGCACCTCCTGAACGCCGCTCTTGTCCGCAACAAGCACAAAGCTCATCTCCTCCTTGCTTGGCGTCAGCGGCATAGACGACGCCCTGGACGCGTCGGCAAACACCAGCGACCTGTCAACGCCGGCAGAATGCGCAATCTCTTCTTCCGTCCTTGACAGCGCCTTTCTGTCCATCCTCCTGTGGCGCTCGCGCTTGTGCAGGAACTTTTCATACACGCACTTTAGCAGCCGCCGGTCGCGATAGTCGCGGGCAAGCCTGCCAGCCGTCCCTTGCAGCAGGCACAGCCTCTCGAGCGTCGCCTCGTCTGTAAGGGACAGGTAGTTCTCAAGCGACGTGTCAGAGAGTCCAAGCGAGTCGTCGCCGGCTATCATCGATTGCAACAGCATCACCTCTGCGGACCTGACTGTCTTGTGGAAGTAGACTGCCTTGAACATCTCGTACCTTGATATGAGCATCGACTCCATGGAGTTGAGGGCGGACCTGCTTATCGCAAGCCTGCCCCTTGCCACTTCAAACGAGCTGACGAGCCTGTAATAGTCGACCTTGCCGTACTCTGCGCCCGTGAAATAAGCGTCGCGGGGGAGGTAGTCCATGATGTCTGCAGAAAGCCCGCCTGATATCATCTCGTTCAAAAATCCCGTTTTTGACTGCCCAAACGACAGCCTTGCAACATGATCGGGGCTGTAGCCGTTCTTTGCAAGCGCGTCTGATATCTCGCTTTTTGCTATTATGCGCCTGCCTATCTCCTCGTGGCTGGTGCTGGTCTTTGTCTCGAGCACTTCCTCGAACAGGTGCGAGAACGGACCGTGGCCTATGTCGTGCAGGAGCGCTGCCAATCGTAACTCCTGGACGATGTCGGCGTTGTCGATGTGGCCCTTGGCAAGCAGGCTCTCGCCTGCAAGGCCGGCGACGTGCATGGCGCCAAGCGAGTGCTCAAAGCGCGAATGCTGGGCACTCGGGTAGACGAGATGCGCGCCGGCAAGCTGGCGTATCCTTCGCAGTCTCTGGAAGACGGGGCTGTCGATTATGTCCCGCTCTGCAGCCGTGAACCTGATGGACCTGTGGATGGGGTCGGTTATCTCGCCTTCAAAATCCAAGTGAAGATGCAAAAGGGCCGGGCCGAATTAAACTTTCACTATCTTTCTGACAATCTTTAGTATTTCCTGGTGGACCTGCTCCTTGCTCTTGGAGCCGTCCAGCACCTTCCACTTGAACGTCTTGGCGAACTTGATGTAGTTCTTGTACGCGGCTGCAGCAAGCCTCTCGTCGGTCTCAAACGCGTCCTGCACCTCGGCCCTCTTCTTCGACGTGGCCGGGTTTACCAGCAGGACGATGACTGCGTCCTCCTTTGGCAGGCCCTTGTCCAGGCGTTGCAGCCAAGAGGCATCCATGCCGTTTGACACGCCGTAGATTAAATTCGACTGCCAGTACCTATTCATGATGACTATCGTGCCGTTTTCGGCCATGCTCTCTATCTCCTTCTTTTTCTCCCACCTGTTTGCCGAAAAGAGCAGGTGCTTGGCCTCTGCCGGATAGTCGCGCCTGCCGTCAAGGAACGCCCTTATCTCCATGCCAATCGGGGTCGTATAATCGGGAAAGTCGATGACTACGCATATCTTGCCAAGGGCCTTGAGCGCGTCCTGCAGCATCCTAGACTGCGTGGTCTTGCCGGCCTTGTCCGTGCCTTCCAGGACGATTATCTTGCCCCTTGTCACCTTTGAAGGTCAATGCGCCCGTCAATAAAAAGCTGTTGAATAATTGACGCAACAGGCAGTTTGTGAGATTTTGCACGGCATATCCGTCGAGAATTTAATCCAAAAAGCCCTAGAATTAAAAGAATATCTAATGGAAAAACCGAACAAACAAACATCTTACCAACAAATTAAAATATTATCTACCTTGTAAAGAGCTGAACGTGCTGGGGAGAGAGCCTTCTTGAAGGACGACAAGTCCAACATTGCCATATTTGACACCTTCAAGACGCGCCGAAACAAGTTCACGGGCGAGGCCAAGAGGCAGCGCGGCATCATAGCGCACCTGGCCGCCGAGCAGAGCCCCGAACTGCGGACCAGGACGTCCATTGCGCACGCAATTGCAGAGCAGCACGGCATACTGTGGCAGAACATCTATTCCGGAATATTCCGCGACCTTGACGAGGTGCTGATACCCGCCGGCGTGGTCAAGGAAGGTGGCCGTCTGCCATTGAGGCGGGGCCCAAAGGCGCTCCAGCTTGAAGGCGTGCCCTTTTACGAATTAACGGACACGGGCCTGCTTGTTGCGTCGTCCATAGAGGAGCTGGGCGACAAGCGGATGAAGCTGTTCAAGTCGTACGTGTCGACTCTGCCCGCATCCGACGCCCCGTGCAGGGCCATGAAGGAAGGCCTGTTGCTATTGATAGACCGGGCTCCCTCCTTTGTTGCCAAGATGATAAACGAGTACATATACGCCTACAGCACGGGCGAGATTAACAGCATAGCGCCCCTTGACACGAAAAAACTGCGGTCTGTGATATCCAAGCAGATAGCGGTCGAAAAAGAGCTGGTGGAGGCGTTCATTGCCTTTGCCGACGAGGAAAAGAGCCTCGCAAGAAACTTTTTCAAAGTGCTGAGCTAGTCACTTGCCCTTGTGGCCGCACGCAGTGCACCTGTATTCCTTGGACCTGCCCTTGCAGCCCTCGCATCGCCAGATCCTCGCGTCCTTGCACTTGGGGCACGAAAAACTCTCGGACATCTCGCCGGGGTGGACGTCCCTCCCGCAGGCGTTGCACTTGGGCATGTCGTACGAGCCAGAGTACATTTGCACTGGTTTCATGACCGGCCTATTTCTACTTGTCGTAGAGTTTATACGAAACGCACACGATCGTATATCTAATATTAATGGTAGATAGAATTATGGGCGGACTTGATACTCTCTCGAGAGAATTCTACGAATTTGTTTCTCCGCCCATTGACGTCGTCGAAGATACAAAAGAACTTGTAGTCACAATAGATTTGCCTGGCTTTCAAAAAAATAGGATCAACATCATTATTAAAGATGGCATATTGGAGGTACTTGCGACTAGAGAATCAATGCAATTTAAAGGTGCAATAATCTATCAGCAACATCGACCACTCAAAATATGTAAGAAGATTCCGCTGCCAATTGCTGTAAGAGCAAAAAGTGGAACTGCAGATTATGTTGATGGGGTGTTGACGCTCAAGATCCCCCTTGCCGACGGAAACCGCATAGAAATTGATTAGGCAATAAACCCGTCTTTTTTCTACAGATTGGTTATCTTTTTGACAGCGGCATCGTTGAGTAGCGTAAGGCTCCAACATGTGATGGTATTGTTTCAGCCTAATGATTACGATATTGAAGGAGCATCCGAAAAATACAGAAACCTTAAGTATTTTCTACAACTGCTAGTCAATACATGGCATTTACGTTAAGAGGACAAGTCACGTGTCATAACGGTAACGTTCACGGTCTTTTTGTGGAAGTCTTTGGATATGATCGTTATAGCGGGAGGCGCCTGGCCACCGGACGCACTACTTCCGACGGTCACTTCACTGCCTTCTGTAATGTTGAAAGCGGATACGATGTCGGTTTTATCACCGTGTGTGATAGGTTTAGTGAGCTATTTCGCAAGGAAGCCCGCGATATACCCGGATGGGACAATCTTAATCTACAGATTACTGTTGCAGATGACTCAAAAACAAATGATCCTTACAACAATTCTGACGCACGTGTGATTCGTAATTTTATTGATTCTGCCCGCGATATAGTGGATTGGAACAAAGTTGACCGCTCAAGATTGTTGAATCAAACAAACGACTTTGTAAATGATTGGATAGCCTGCGCAGACCCAGATTCTCTGTTTTACAAAGGACCTCCACCCCCAACTCTGCCAAGAAGACCTAGTCAGGAAGCACATAACGATACATGAATAAGCAAGTGATCGATCTATGAGTATCAATGAAAATAATGCACACCCCCCGCAAGGGTTTGCAGGCAAAATATTTGTCCTCGAAAAAAAAGCACCGTTATTGGTTCAACGTTACAAAAATGCAAAAGACATGCCAGAACCAATACCTATCCAACATGACATAGTGGAAAATGCTGATGTTTGCGTAGTTGGTTCAGGCGCAGCCGGCGCTATAATTGCTTCTAAGCTCGCTCAGGCTGGCAAGAACGTCGTACTTGTTGAAAAAGGTGGGTATTATTACACGGAAGATATGAACCAGCGTGAGGTGGACATGATGTCTCTTCTTTGGAAGAACGCCGGTGCCATGTTTACTGACGACCTTGGCATGGCAATAGCTCAGGGCCAGTGCCTAGGCGGCTCAACGGTTATAAACGATGCAGTGTGCTTCAAGACTCCTGGTTTTGTAATAAAAGAATGGAGGGCTTTGGGCGTAAATATAAGCGATGCAGACTGGACAAAAGCGCTTAATACCGTATACGATAAACTAAGTGTTACATCAGCAACTCAACTAAACATGAATAATCAAAAACTGATGGATGCGTGCGTCAAAAAGGGGTATTCTTCAAGTGTAAACGAAAGAAACTGCATCGAGTGCAAGGAATGCGGTTTGTGTCATCTTGGCTGTCATTATGGTACTAAACAGGATATGCTAACAACCTACATACATGACGCTCTTTTGAACTCGTTTATACGAATTTACTGCAACTGCTCTATCGACCGGGTAACCCATGATGGATCTGTTGCAGACGGAATCGAGGGCACATTTGTAGACAAGGAAGGCGGCGAGAGATTCAAAATAAGAGTGAACGCAAAGGTGGTGGTGATAGCCGCAGGCGCCATCGCGTCGTCGGCCCTTTTAATGAAGAGCAACATAGAAAATACCAACATAGGTAAAGGCCTTAGTTTTCATCCATCATCATTTGTAATAGCCAAGTTTAAGGACAAAATCGTGGGCTACAAAGGTATACCCATGGCATATCACTGCAGCGAGTTTAGCTTACTCAATGACACAAGGTATAGAAACGAGTTTGGGAATAAAGGTGGCTTTATGATAGAAGGCATATTCCCCCCAGTTTTTCAACTTGCTCTCGGTGTGCCGCCCAGTTATTCACGTAGCAATAGGAGTTTAGATTCTCTACTATCTAATATCGACTATCTCGCGATGGCCGGGGTTATGATACGAGATTATGAACCCTCGGGATCGGTGTGCTTGTCTGACAAGGGTAATGCAAAGATAAGCCACCTGCTTAAACGCGAAGACCTAGAGAATCTCGGAAAGGGTATTGCAGAACTTGTTGATATGTGGTTTACTGTTGGTGCAGAATATGTTATTACAGGACACAACGATTACCCCGTTTTGACATCTGAAAATTGGAAAGAATTGATACCAAAGCTAAAAGAAGCAATAATTGAGTCGCCTGAAGCACTTCAACTCGCTTCTGCCCACCCCCAAGGAGGTAATCGAATGGGCAATGATCCAGGGGCATCCGTGGTCGATAAGGATCGTAGAGTGCATGGTTTTGAAAACCTCTTTGTGTGCGATGCAAGTGTCTTCCCTACTGCAGTAGGAGTCAATCCACAAATTACAGTCATGGCTTTAGCCGAGATGACTGCTGACTATCTAATGAGCGCTTCGAACGCCTTTAAAGACGATCTACCTGAAAACGTAGGGAAAACATGCTCATTAACACAATCCATGTTTTGTTCGAAAGAGACACTCGGCGTTATGTTCAGACAGGAGAATAGTAAATCTCTTCTCAACCAACTTGTCAACATAGATAACAGCGTTCCTGAGAATGACCCCCGAAGATGGCACTTTGATTCCAGTAGAATGACTATCTACAACAATGAACGATGGTTAGGATTCTTTCCAGAAGATGAGGATGGAAGGAAGGTCTGGGAAGACCTCACACAAGACGGCGATCTACCATACAAGGCGTTCCGTCTCATAGGAATGTTTGAAAAAACTTTTTTTGAAGACCGCGGTATTGTAAGGGGAAAAGTTACTCCGACATTCCTGCCATTCAGACTAATCGCGTCCCTGGCAGGTCGTACAGGTCTGTTCGACCTTAATTTCGAAGCCATCGAAATGGATCACCCTGCATTTGGGAAACTGGTAAAACTCAGATACAACTTCGTTCCACAACTTGTTCGAAATCTTCGGATCGCCAAAGCATACGATCTTATCAAAATAGTCGATAAGGACACTTTAATAGGCAGGTTTGAGGGCGAGCTTAATCTCCCCGGTCTCAAACCCCTGTCATTCTACTTTGTACTCTGCCGTAATTATCCTGTAGATTTCGTAACTGAGAGTGATCACAATAGATTATTCCGACAACACGGAATTGTGCCTAATCCTGCGGAAGCCGTCGGTAGATGGAAGGTTAGGTTTGTCTCTGACGAACTACCTGCGTTCGACTTCAGCAAGACCGTTATTATACACGATGGAAACCTCACAAAGGTCGAAGTGGACACTTTATTTTCAGAGGAAATAGGTGCTGTAAGTACAAAAGCAGGGCTAGCAGAGTCTCTGGATTTTAGTTCTTGGCAGCATCAGCTTAGGCTTGTCAACCGGGATTTGATGCTTATACGGATAAGCCCCCTACAGTCCGCCTCCGCTGACATACTTCCCGAAAGCCTTACTGATCTGCATTTTATCCTGCGGCGTGAAGGTCCAGCTTGTCTCCAGTAACTAACGGAAGAATGGAATCGAGAATTATTATAGGGTGCAACAATGTACGTGGCATTTGATCCTAGAAGTGCAAGAGAAATAGACGTTGGCAAGGATAGAACTTGGTTTGTGGACGCGCAGGGCAGATATGTTTTATTTAGAGGGGTCAATTTTGCCAGTCGAAGCAAGCTTGCACCATACCTCCCAATATTGCCATTAAGTGTTCGTTCTCTCGACCAAAATGCATTTGCTATAGAACTTAAACGGGTTACCCCACAACTTGACTTACTGCAGGATTTAGGGTTTAATCTCGTACGTCTAATCGTCATGTGGAAAGGGGTTGAACCAACATTCGAAGCTAGCGAAGGTAAACCCCTACCGTCAGAGGGAGAAGTCTATCTACAATGCATCAAGAAAGTCATAGACGATCTTTATCGACGTGGCATATTCGTAGTAATTGACATGCATCAGGATATTGCGCACGAATGGTACGACGGAGCCGGTTTTCCAGATTGGGCTATTGCCATAGATCACGAGCATGAAAGGCCTCTCGATTACGATCATCGAGATAAGCTCTGGGCTACTCGATATTTTGATACCGAGTTTCCTATTGTAAAAAGAAATAATGACCTTGTAAGAAATACTCTAGCCTCCTTCTGGAGAAATTCACTAACCAACCTTCACCACCACTTGGAAAACTATCCAATTCGCACACATTATGCACGCACCGTAGGCAAGATTGCAAAGTTCTTTCTGGACAGCACTGATGGGATGGGTCATCCTGCTATTTTGGGGTATGAACCATTTAACGAGCCGCATCCTGTGGGCATGAATAAACGTCTGTTTGAAGAACGTGTACTGCCTTCTTTCTATGAAGAGGTGCTCAGACAGATTCGCAGATATGATAGTAGGGCGTTCATGTTTGTACAACCACGCGTGGACTGGACAGTGTATCCTGCATGGGCTGAAAAGGAATACATGGGTGCAAATTTCGTATCTGGGCCAGAGGACATAGAGACTTTCCTTGATACATCTTCTATAGGATATAATGAACGTACCATATTTTCATTCCACTACTATGATCCTTGGACGATGTTGATGCAATACGACAGCATGCGCATGAAGCGCGACGAGTGGCCTTCTATATTCAGAAAGCTTGCAAATTCTGCTCGATCACGCGAAATGGTTCCTTTCCTGACCGAATTCGGAGCAAGCCAAGACTGGATGCGGTTCTCTACTGATTTTAGACCTGACGTATATGACACTCAAACTAGAGCATACATGGATCTCCAATACCGACAAATCGAAGCGAATCTATTTAATTCTGCCTATTGGGTCTATGATCTTTACAACGAAGGTGATGACAACTGGAATATGGAGAACTTTTCCCTTCTTGGACTAGGACGAATTCCACGAAACCTAGATGTGGTGGCGCGGCCGTATCCTCTGCGCAGCTCAGGTAAACCCAGACTTCTATTCTTTGATATCAAATCCAAGCATTGTTCTATTATTATCGAAGGGCCTTTATCGACGCCCGAAGCAAAGACTGTGGTCTATGTCCCTAAACTATTCCATTATCGCAACGGCTTTCAAGTAAATGTAACAAGCCCTCTCTTAGAATGGGATGAAAAGAGGCAGTTGTTGTACTGGGAACTTGACAGCAAGATTAGGCTTAATCATCTTACTCTATGTCCTCGTAATTCATTTGACCCTGATGTGTTGCCGAGGGAGGCTAGGCAGCTTATGTCTGAAACCTCGTATTCTTTCTATTTTCAAGGAGTATGAGGGTAATTTTATATCTGCGGCATAGCTGAAAGAAGTAAATGATTCGAATTCCTGTGGGATATTTTTTAAACGCTATGGACCCTTCTAGCAAGAATACGCTAGTCTGTACCGAGATGGGACAAAGATATGCTGCACCCATGGGGGATGGCAAATCTTGAAAGATTCCGGGCAAGTAAAGGAACAGATCGCTCTAACATACATCAATACAAAAGGAGAGAAACCAAACTTCAGAAAGCCTTCAGGGTTTCATGTTGCAAGGGTACTTTTAAAGCTTGTTCCACTAATAATCAATTTTAGAAAGGATCGACGTAGATGGGTCAAGACTCAAGGACAAGGGATAGACAATACCAGCTTCCGAAAACACGCGAAAATGATGCTCAGGACATTCATAGATCTCGGACCTTCGTATGTTAAACTTGGCCAATGGTTGTCTACTAGGGCTGACATGATGCCTTTGCCTTATCTTGAAGAGCTAGCCAAGTTGCAGGATGATGTTCCGCCAGCTGGCTTCGATGCGGTCCGTCCAATAATAGAAGAAGAAATAGGTAAGATAGAACAGGTTTTCGATTCTTTTAATCCAACAGCTTTATCAGGTGCAAGCCTTGGGCAGGTCTACCTAGCTAGATACCGAGGCAGGGATGTCATTGTCAAGGTGAGCAGACCTGACATAGCAGTTCAAGTAGAGCGCGATATCTATGTTATGCAACGGATTATTCCGCTAGCCACACGTTTCGTGGATTCCAATTTGCGTTTTTCAGTGGAGGGTATGCTGTCCCAGTTCATAGAGACTATTCATGAAGAGATGGACTATCGCATAGAAGCAAAAAATCTCATTACCATAAAGAAGAACCTTGCAGATTACCAAGACGTGATAATTCCTGCCATTTATCCTGAATTATGTTCAAAGCATGTATTGACCATGGAATACCTGCCAGGTGTTAAGATAACTGATGTTGAGGCGCTTGATGCTATGGGGGTAGATAGGAAGCAACTTATTGTCAGAGTTCATCGGCTATTTTTCACTATGCTCTTAAGATATGAAATATTTCATGCTGATCCTCATCCTGGCAATATTTCAATATCAAAAGAAGGCTCAATAATCTTGTATGATTTTGGTATGGTTGGCAGGCTGGACGATCAAACGCGACTTCGGCTTATACGACTTTACCTTGCCCTTGTCAACAAGGATACTTCGAGGACTGTTAGCATACTCGTGGAACTTGGAACGCTTGAGCATAACGTTGACCGTTTCTTCGTTGAAAAAGCAGTGGACATGAGCATTCAATCGATGTATGGTAAAGAGGTAGACAAAATGGAGGTCAAAGCTCTGATGGAACTTGCTAATAGAACCATGAGCAAGTTCCCGTTCAGACTGCCGAAAAACCTGGCATTGTATATGCGTATGGCCTCCATACTGGAAGGAATATACCTTCACCACAAAGTAGATTTCCAGTTTGTCAAAGTGCTCGCGGATTTGTTGAAGGAAGAAGGACTTGTTAAGGAAGCTTACATTGAGGAGATCAAGGTTACGTTTATGCGATTCGTGAAAGGCGTTGAATCTGCAATTACCCTTGCTCCATTGATACATCAATCATTACAAGAAATGATATCAGCTAATGCCGGCGGTAATGATGCAAGGAAACGAAATAACCCGCTGTTAGCATACTCAATATTGTCTGCAGGTCTGTTTGTAGGTTCTGTTCTTGCACTCCCGTATAATACCATCATTGCGTATTCGGGTATAGTAGGAGCTGCAGCTGCTTTCTTTACAGCCTTGGTAAGAAAAAAGTAAGTATTATCTAGCTTTTGTCTGTGAACTAACACCACTTTCACTGTCGACCAAGTTTATCACATTGGCTTGCTTGTTATACACAACAAACTTCAATACGCCGTCCTTGAGTTCGTGTTCCGTCTTGGGAATATCTCCTTCTTCAACATGAATAGGAAGGATTATCCTCCTGTGAAGTCTTTCGCTACGTTCTCTTTTAAGAACAGTTCCTTCCGTATCTTCAGTTTGCCTTACCGCAGAAATCGTTAACGCATCACCCAACAATGTTATCTTGATGCTGTTCTTGCGTACACCCGGCAGATCCGCAAATATAATCACTTTGCCGGGTTCTTCAAAAACATCAATTGGTGGATAAGCTGATATTCCAGTAATATCTCTCGTGGCATTATGAAATTCTGAAACAACTCTACTAACATGAGGGTTCCGTTCTAGTTCTGCCGATACATCTTGTAAGAGTGCTCTCAGAAACGAACTCGACCGTTCCTTCTCCTTATCGAACATGGTAACCTAACACTTGAACAAGTATAAATCTTTTCTCTATTACTCGGCTTTGTGCAAAAAGTACCTTTTCGGACCGACTTTCTAAACAAAGTCAGGACTTTTTAAACAAGAGACACTTTTTACACAAAGCCCTATTGCTCGCCTTGTTTAAAGACTCGATCGTAGGAATTCTAGAATAATCATCTGTTAAATAATACCTGATCCATGGAAAGATGTGACTAATGGTCGCCAAATAGTCCTTACTTGTGATAGATCTCTAATGTCCAACTACCGGGACAACATGCTATTTGGATTTGTAGCTTGTATGCCTGCAGAAAAATTATCGAAATTCCTATACTATCACATTTTTTGCCCTTCAGTTCCGGCGGATCCTGTTAGTGGAGAAGCGCGTCTTGCACCACTCGGACTACGGAGAGTAGAATCAAGCCTAGAACAAGGATTCAAAAGAAATAATGTTATGACCGTTCACTGTGACCACCTCCTTAAATCCATAGGTCCTGACACGAAGGTCGTTGGAGTAAATTCGATGGATCCACTCGGAAACTCACCACTAGTTACATCAATAGCCGGTAGACCATATACGCCGTATACTAGATTGAATTTCACGATGCTTACTACGGAACTGAAGCGCTTAAAGAAAAAGTACGGCTTTAAGGTGGTGCTTGGTGGTGGAGGTGCATGGCAACTATTGAAAAAGGAGGAAAGGGAAACCTACGGAATAGATCATGTGGTTGTAGGAGAAGCTGACGGTTACTGTGTAGATATCTTTAACGATGTCATTGAAGGCTCGGCTCCAAATGTAATATCTGTCATGACCAACAAGATAACTGATATACCGCTCATTACGAGACCAACTACCAGCAGTTCGATAGAAGCAATGCGAGGATGTGGAAAAGGGTGCGATTTTTGTGAACCAAATAGACGCAGAAAACGCGATTTTCCTATAGATAGGCTCAAAGAAGAAGCAGGAGTTAATCTGGCCTATGGACACAAATACCTCTGGCTTATGTCTGAAGAAATAATGCTATACGGCTGCGACAACAAGGAAATGATACCAAACCGCGATGCAATAGTCGAATTATATAGTGAACTTAAGAAGCTTGAGAAAGTAGATTATGTGGGCGCAGTTCACATGACACTGGCCTCAGCCGTAGCTGACCCTAAGTGTATCCAAAAAATAAGTGAAATAAACAACTTTGGACCGCGTAAATGGAGTGGAGTCCAAGCTGGCATTGAAACAGGCTCTGTGAACATGTTCAAGAAACACATGCCGATGAAGTCAAAACCCTATTCGCCTGAAGAATGGCCAGACGTAGTTCTCGAGGGAACTAAGATACTCAATAAGAATCATATAGTTGGTTTATACACACTAATGATTGGTCTTCCGGGTGAAACAGATGATGATGTTGCTGATTCGATAGACCTTGTGAAAAAGCTTGAAGGAACTCAAGCTGTGATAACGCCAACACTCTGGACGGACTACTATGAACAGGAAAATTCTGTTACCACCGACAAGATGACGAAGCTACAATGGAAACTGTACTATCTGTCATGGAAAACCGACATGAAAGCAATCAACAACTGGATAGGTTACGGAGCTTCGAGTTTTCCACCGTTTGTTCGACATATCGCTGTCGCATTTGCGAAACTGGGTACAAATCACCAATTACGCGTGATTAGAGATAGGGCCAAGAAAGTTCTTGGTGAAGATCCGGACTTTGGTGATCCGTGATCTTTGTGCTTTGTATGAATATTGTTGTGACATTTCATCACAATAACTACTCTTATTCAAATAATAATTAGATGAAACTCAAAATTGAGTATATTTTAATATTAGCAATAGCATAGAACCTTGTGGTTGCGAGCACAGAAAAGGCAGCATTATTGACTTCTGAGCCAATTGTAGTGACTTACGCACTACTCCCCGGCATGCAAGTGAGTCATGAAGAATTGTTAGAACAGATAGCTACGACTATTAACGTTCAGCTTTCTTTCGGAGGAAAAAACCTTCCCTTCGTCCCCTTCGACGAATTTGAAAAAATCTCTAAAGAAGGGAAGCTGTTCCTTTTTGGTCCAAGTGGCTGTGGTAAATCTAGGGGTATTTTAGAAATTTTACGGAATAAGGCTTCTGCGTTCCAAAATATCTATATCGTCAACCCGCGCAACCTTCTTGGAAAGGATGTAGGTAGAGCGAACCTTGTTGATCTAATAGACAAGATGGGACCAACTGATATCGTACTCTGGGATAATTTTCCTGACGATATGATAAGACGTGATAGAGACAGCGTTACAAGAGCACTTGAACTCCTGACGTCGAGAAACCTCGGTAGCCTGTTGGTCGCACTCAAGCCCCGATATCTTGAGATATATCGAGGACTTGCTGCGAATGTGCCGGAACTTCGTGGGCATGAAATAACATACAATAAAGACAGATTCGCCACTCTCATGAAAGAATATGGAATTAACGTAGTGCAATTTAGTAACGTGTATTCAAATAAGATCTCAAAAGATCTGCAGGACATATCTCGAATACTATGGCAAAAAGATCCGATTCCAATAACCGTGCTTGATTATTACAAAGAACTATCAAACCGACAAGCTGGATCCTTGAATGCGCTACAAGAAGCCCAGAAATTACCAAGAGTCATTGACTATTATGAATATGAATTTGAAGTGATGACTAGCCAGGAAGATAGACAGTCGGATTCAGAATTCCTGTATACTGTAAAATTGTGTTATGAGTTGGGGCTGAACAGAACTACGCAAAACATAGAACGTCTTCAACAGGGTATATTTGGAAGCATCAGCACTAGAGACCCGCTTAAGAGACTTAATACCTGGGTATACCTCTCCGGACAACATTATTCGATGCATGATGCAACCCGCGACGCTATCAAGTTTCCTGACTATATCAAGGTAAAGATAATGTCGTATCTAACGGATCACTTTGAAGACTTGGTCGGTGGAGAGGGCGAAAACATAAGGTATCCGCTTGCAACATTTCTCGGCAAGAACATTCAATTTTTACAGAGAGACTCTCTCCATCCATTTCTCCCTGATAATATTTTCATGTACATGAAAAGAAAGCCAGACTTTGAAAGAGGTCTTGGACAAGGCTGTGGAGAAAGTATTCTTTCCGTCGATGACGAATTGCAGAGGGAAATACTGAATAGGGCTACAGTTCATGTTGAATTTGCAAGAGGGCTCGGGGAAAGCCTGGGATACAACTTTCAATATATGGACGACCCGCGTCGGCAGGAGATAATGAAAATGACAAATACCGGGCTACCTTTTGCACGATACTTTGGTGAAAGTCTTGGAAGCGAGCTAGGACATCTTTCCGAAGACTTGCAGAATGGGATATTCTATCTCATAAGAGAAAATAACCAATTTGCAGATGGTGTGGGGATGGGCCTTGGGCGAGTTTTTCGGAATCTAAGACCCGGGCTACAAAAGAAGGTATTCTCTCTGGCGGAAAAGAATAGTGAGCTAACAAGGGGACTTGGATATGGGTTTGGTAACAGCTTTGCCACGCTTGACGCAGACTATAGAGAGAAGATATTCGCGCTAGCAGAAATCAATAGCGAATTTTCCTTCGGATTTGGCATGGGCCTTGGCAATGCGTTCAACTACTTTCCGTCAGATTTTCAGAACGAGATATTTATCAGGGCTAATGAAAATGGTCAGCTCGCTTATGGACTCGGAATCTATGTAGCAGCTTATGCCTTTCCGTATATGCCTCCTGAGCGTCAGGGAGCTATGTTTGCAGTTGCAGCACAGAATGGTAGATTTGCACTAGGATTTGGCATAGGACTTGGTTACATTTTTTCATATATGCCTCAAGAAGCACAAGGACAGATAATTACATTAATTCAACAGAATTCCGAACTAGCAAAAGGTTTGGGTAACGGCTTCGGTCTTATTTTCAATGTTCTGCCAAAAGAGTTTAGAATGCAATTATACGGTATGGGTCAAGCGAATGTTGAATTTAATCGGGGCCTCGGAATAGGTACAGGATATGTATTCAAATACTTTGACGAAAAGTTGAGAGGGGAGGTATTTGCAAAAACAAAGCAGGATAGTAGCTTTGCCTTTGGTCTAGGCTATGGTTTAGGATACAGCTTTGCATATTTTCCATTCAAGTTCCAACAGAAAGTGCTTCGGATAGCGGAATCCAATAATGAATTTTCTACTGGTCTAGGCTACGGCTTAGGTTACATCTTTCTATACCTAGAAAAGGAATTTCAAAAACAAGTGTTTGATCTGGTTGAAAAGAATAGCGAATTCGCGCGTGGATTTGGCATGGGATTGGGTCTGATAATAAAGCACTTGCCACGTGATTTTCGGAAACAAATCCTGACAATGGCCGACCTAAATGGAGAATTTGCTCGCGGTCTTGGGATATTCATAGGTAGGATGTTTCAGTTCTTGCCCCAAGAGTTGACAAGGGAAGCCTTTGAAAAAGCTGAAACGAGCGGTGAATTCGCCAGAGGCTTGGGTGAGGGACTTGGATATATTTTCCAACATACAGGAAAACCTCTAGAAGAGGTTTTCAAGTGGTCAGCCGAGAACGTACAACTTGCCTATGGTCTGGGTAACGGCTTGGGCAACAATCTGCCCTATATGCCAAAGGAACTTCAGGAAAAGATATTCACAAGGTCAGAACAGGACATCATATTTGCTGAAGGCTTGGGGGAAGGTCTGGGGTACATATTTCCGCACCTGCCACCAGAAATGCAGGAAAAATCATTCTCGAAGGCGTCCGAGGAAAGCAGTTTTGCGCGTGGTTTTGGAAATGGCCTTGGCAGAATATTCCGGTTCCTACCTGAAGAGAAGCAGAAGGAAGTGTTATTATTGACTGAAAGAGCTGGCCAATTCGCTAGCGGTCTTGGCGCTGGTCTAGGGTACATTCTGCAATATCTACCTGAAGAGCTTAAGAACCAACTTTTTGTCAAGGCAAAACAGAACATTCAATTTGCGAGAGGTTTCGGTTACGGACTCGGGTTTGTTTACAAGTATCTTGACAAGGCACTTCAGCGAGATATATTTGAAAGGGCAGAAGAAGGAGGAGGGTTCACGCGCGGTCTTGGCGCTGGTCTAGGGAACTCGTACCCATACCTTTCAGGCGAGCTTCACAATACGATCCTTTCGCGAACGGAGAGACCTGACGAATTTGCGAGCGGTTTCGCGATAGGACTATCGAATATCCTCCGCTATATTAAGGAGGACGTGAAAGACATTTTCCGTATGGCACACAAAAATACCATATTTGCCAGAAATCTCGGTTTCGGCGTTGGTCATGCATTTGCATTCCTGCCTTCTGGTTTGCAAACGATAATCTTCACAGAGGCAGAACAAAACGGAGTGTTTTCCCAGGGCTTGGGTGATGGCCTCGGACACAGCTTCTCTTCACTTAACCCTGACATTCAGGAAATGATAATGAAACGAGCAGAACTAGACAAAGATTTCGGTCGTGGCTTGGGTGATGGCCTCGGACAAAGCTTCAGATACCTCAATGAAACTCTTCAAAGAGAACTCCTCGGGTGGATAGATCAGCGGCGACAACTCGGTCGTGGCTTGGGTGATGGCCTAGGACAGAACTTTCCGTCGCTGACTCCTGAATTGCAGGAAAGGATTATGCGAATGGTTGATTCTGATAGCGAGTTTTCATACGGACTCGCCCAAGGACTAAAAAGCAGTTTCAGTCACCTTGACACAGAAACTCAAATGAGAATAAAGAGTAATGGTTACTTGGCAAAGGTACTCTTGGAAAAGTAAAAGTGCAAGTTCCGGAATTATGATTCAAAGGTAATGGTAGATGGGGGGGCTTGGAGGCTCTGTTTATGACGACTTTCCTGTAATGCCTACTAGATTTTCGAAACCTGACGAACAAATCATAAAAGAAGTGATGTTTTCCAACAATCGCCAGAATTATTGTGTTAGTTACGTCGATATGATGAACTCCACGAAAACAGCAGCGATGCTTGGGGAATCTGAAATTGGGTTGTATTATTCGACTTTCATAAATTCCATGGTCACGATTGTCACCAACTTTGAAGCCAAGGTGATCAAGACCGCCGGTGACTGCGTAATATCATATTTTCCACGAACTACTAACTCCGAGGATCTTGTGGCATTCAAGAATGTTTTGGAGTGTGGTATGACTATGATGGCGGCGCATAAACCTATGAACGCCAAGCTTCATACACAAGGTCTGCCATCAATGAACTTTAGGATTAGTTGTGATTACGGCACCGTGGAAGTGGCTCGATCGTTCACCTCGCAGAATGATGATCTTTTTGGTTCAACAATGAATCTGTGTGCAAAGATAAATTCCAAAGCGCCACCAAACGGATTGATAATTGGTGAGAAGTTGTACCGGATAGTCCAATCACTTGACGACTATTTTTTCGAACGTCTTGGTGAATATCATGACGGAAGCTCAGATTATGAATTATACTCGGTGACAAGCAAAGAAAAAAGAATCATACTTGATCCATTTAGTAGAAAGTCTTACTATGTGTCAAAAAGATAAATCTATGCCTGCAGTTTTTCTGCTTCTTTTTAAATTTCTCGCAATATCTGTGGCCATCTTGCCAGCTTGCGACCCGGCAAGGTAGCCCGAAAGTACCGCGTCTGAAACTGCTTCACTTTCCCTTTTTCCTGAGGCCTTTCTGATCTTATATACAGTTGTTCCAACATACTTTCCAACTAGAATGGCAGTTGCAGCACCTACAACAAACTCCGGCGCATCAATAAGCAGGTGGCCAAGTGGGTTCTTTCTCGGGTCTACTTTGTCCATATGGACGGTGTAATGGCTGTCGTAGTCGCGGATGTGCAGGTTCCCGTAGCGAAACTGCCGCCTCGCCCCTTTCTTGCTCCCAAGCGCAGTTTCGTTAATGTCGATAATGGGCCTGACAGCCCTTGGCACGACGATGTTGCCGTCGCCGTCGACAAACTCCACGGGAAAAAATAGCGCCGAATTGGATATAAAACTAGCGAATCGATAATTAACCCGCGCCTCATGTACAGCGCCGTTGAGGGTAAGACTGATTGAGAGCAAGAAGGTCTACGACGGCGAAGTTTCGATGCGCCTTGAACGCTACTCTATTGGCGGCAAGACGGTGGACAAGGAGATAGTCGAGCACAGGCCGTCAGTCGGCATCTTGGCGGTGCAGGGCGATAGCATATTCCTTGTGGGTCAGTACCGGCGCGCTGCCGACAAGACGCTTCTCGAGATACCCGCAGGCAAGATAGAAGACGGCGAGACTCCCGCGCAGGCTGCAAAAAGGGAGATGGATGAAGAGATAGGATATTCCGGAACCCTCCGGCCGTTTCTGAAATGGTATCTGGCTCCGGGCTACGACACGGAACTGATGTACCTATTTGTCGCAAAGAACCTGCGCAAGATAGCGAAAAGGCGCGCGATGGACGCAGACGAAGACATTGTTGTTAGAAAGGTAAAGTTATCGACGGCAGCCAGGATGTGCCTTTCAGGCAAGATAACAGACGCCAAGACCATCGCAGCTATCATGGCGTACAGGTCAAAGCCAGTCTGAGTGGACCGGCTGGTACACCTTTTTCCTTGCGTCTTCCAGGCTGTTGCGCTCGATTATCAGCCCCTGGCGCTTCAGGTCCTCCACTGCTGCCTGCACGGTCCTCCTGGGCAGGTGGCTTAGGCCTATCAACTCGCTCTGCTCGACAGGATGCTTGGTCTTTATTATGTAGTAGATGAACTTTGAGGCCGGCCCGCCTTCCGGGTCCTTGCGAACATATGATACTCCAAACGCCGACTTTGCCAGAAACCCGCGCCTCTGTGACTCTACAGATGCAATGGCGTCTGTCTGAATCTCTGCAAGGTTCACGCGCTGGCCAAACTCTGCAATAAGCGCCGACTGCTGCGACTCTAGCGGCGCCTCGAAGATGAATGTGCTTGGCGGGTACTCGTTTGTCATGGCGCCAACGAAACTCCACTTCACCATGCCCTTCTCGTCGTATATGCCGACGTTGTAGCCCTCGTTTGCCTCGATTACGACCTTTTTTGAGCCGAGTTTGACAGCTTCGTCGACCTTGCGCAGCGTGTCGTCTAGGTCCAGTTGATGCTTGGGGTCCTTCTTGCCCACCTTCCACTGGAACTCGAGACCCGCCGCCTCGATGACCTCAGTCACCTTCTTCTTCTGGGCCATCGACAAATCGATGCTGCTCTCGCCTATCTCGACCACGTCGAAGCCGGCCTCCTTGGCCTCCTTTGCGAACCTCTCAAGCGAGCTCTCGGCGATGGCAAACTCGGTTATGGTGCTTCCAGTCGAGACCCTAATGCCAAGGTCGTGGTAGAACCTTATCTTGCTTTTCAGCGCCTCGTCTGAGACGAGCATCGGGAGCGCCCCGTAGACCTTGACCAGGTCGATGAAGGGCGCAATGACCCTCATGTTCTCGGCGTCCACACCCTGGAACTTGTCTATCGTGCACGTGAGGCCCTCCTTGCGGGGCTTTTTGGGGTCTATCCTGCTCCGTGCGAGCCCGTCCAGCATAGATGTGATATATGCAGGTTTTGCGCATATTTCTAGGTTGTTGCCGCCTTTGTTGCACCTATGCCGTCGATTATATTGCGCCCCCGGCCCAGATTAGAAAATGGACTTTAGGGTCAAGCTGGGAATAGCCGCCGCCCTTGTCGCCTTTGTGGTGGGCACGTCGGCGGCGCTTGGCGACCGGCCCCTTGCTAGGCCGGAAAACCCCGGCGGACCCTCTGACGTGTTAAGGTTGGGCTATTTTCCAAACATCAACCACGCGCAAGCAGTCATTGGCGTCGGAAATGGTGACTACCAGGCGACCATTGGCGACATCAGGCTTGAAAGGCAGGTGTTTACCGCCGGACCCGACGCGGCTCTTGCGCTTTATGCAAACAGCATAGACTGCGCCTATGTCGGCCCCAACCCGGCAATCAACGGCTACCTAAAATCGGGCGGGTCGCTCAAGGTGGTGGCCGGCGCGTCGAGCGGCGGCGCGGTCTTTGTGGTTAGAAACGGTGCCGGCATCGAATCTGCACAAGACTTTGCAGGCAAAAAGCTGGCGTCCCCGCAGCTCGGAAACACCCAGGACGTCGCTCTGAGACACTACCTGCAGGAACACGGCTACGACGTCAGGAAGATAGGCGGGAACCCTGAAATCCAGCCGACCAAGCCGGCAGACATCGTTACCCTGATGTCCGACGGGAGGCTTGACGGCGCGTGGATCCCGGAGCCGTGGGGCGCGCACCTTGTCAGGGAAGCAAATGCACGGATATTTCTGGACGAGCGGGACCTCTGGGAGGGAGGCAGGTTCTCGACGTCACTTGTATTGTGCAGGGCCGACTACATAGAGAACAACCCGCAGTCAGTGAAGAGGCTGGTCGAGGCCCACGTCGACAAGACGCTGTGGATAAACGAGCACCGGGAAGAAGCCATTGCGGCGTTCAACGAGGAGATAGTCAAGATACTCAGGACCGAGTTTGACCAAGGAGACCTTGCCATTTCGCTTACACGCATGGAACTGACCTACGATCCGCTCGAAGAAACAGTCGTCGAGGCGGCCGAGCAGGCCTACGGCCTGGGCTTCCTTGACGTCGAGCCAGACCTCGCAGAGATGTTTGACCTGCGCATCCTGGGCGAGGTGCTCGCAGAAAAGGGCCTTCCTGCAGTGGGGCGATAAATATGCCAAAAAGCCGCATTTCTTCGACCGGTTGCGTATATGCAGTCAGTTATATTGCATCGCAGGCTGAAGATCTGAAAACGCACTAGTGGATGAACATGATGCAAAAGACAGTCACGCAGGCGCGCAGGAAAAGCGTCAACACCATCGACGACATAGCAAGCATCGCCATCTTTCTCGCCGCGTTCGGCGCGGCGTGGCAGGTCATCTACCTTGCCGGCGTGCTTCCTGAGCAGTCGCTGCCCTCGCCCATCTCCGTGGCGCAGTCGTTCGCAGACCTTGCCGGCGAAGGCTCGCTTGGGGCAAGCATGGCGGTGACCATTGGCAGGCTCGCGCTGGGGTTTGCCATAGCAATTGCTATAGGCGGAGCGGTCGGGCTTGCGATGGTGCGATTTAGGGACTTTGGCAAGACGATGAGCTCGTTCTCAGTAGGCCTCCAGTCGTTTCCAAGCATCGCGTGGGTCCCGTTTGCAATCCTCCTCATAGGCTACAACGACCTTGGGATCTTGTTCGTAGTCGTGATAAGCTCGGTGTTCTCTGTCATGATGTCGACCTACAGCGGAATACGCAACATACCGCCCATCTACATCAGGGCGGCGCGCAACATGGGCGCAGGCGGTTCGACGCTTTTTAGGCGCGTCATGATACCTGCGGCGACTCCAACCCTGATAATAGGCGTCAGGCAGGCCTGGTCGTTTGCCTGGCACGCGCTGGTGGGGGCGGAGATACTGATGTCAGTCATCGGCCTTGGGCACATACTCTTTGTCGGCCGGGAGTTCATCAACATGGGCTGGATAATGGCTACCATGATAGTGATATTTGTGATAGGCATGGTGGTCGACAGGATAATTTTCTACAAGCTCGAGGAACGCATCAGGTCGCGGTGGGGACTCAACCAGCACGCCGAGTAAGGAATGCTTGAAGCTGTACAGCTAAACTAAAATGCGATGCACGCGAGAGAGACTCGTGGCAGCAGAGTCCCAGCTTTTGGCTGCCCGGGGGAGGGCAAAGCGCTTCATCATCTGCGACTCTTGCTTCTGGTGCGCCTCCTTTATCGCAGAAAGATTCGTCGGCTCGTGCCCGGCGTGCAGGAGCCGCCGGCTGTCGCGAATGAAGGTCTAGGCGCCGTAGATTTCGTTTATCCTGCCTGCAAGAGCCGCGTCAAACGTGCTTATCTTGTTCCCTAGGTCGTGTGTCACCAGCTTTATCCTGACTCTGTTGTAGACGTTTGACCACTCGGGGTGGTGCTCCATCTTTTCGGCCTCGATTGCGACCTTGGTCATGAACGCAAACGCGTCCAAAAAGTCGGCAAATTCAAAGTCCCTTGTCAGCTTGCCTTCAGACACGGACCAGCCCTTGAGCCCAGCAAGCGCCTTTTCAAGCTCCTGCCCTGAGAGTTCCCTGCGCTCCATGCGTCTCCTCTCGATGGCGCAACTAATACGCTTTGCCTAGGCTTTGACAAAAAAGCCGCGGAACCTGCCGTAAGCAACAGCACCTGCTATTCCAAGCGACGCTGCAAGGGCAGCGACAGGGAACTCGGGCACCACTTGGATGCTTGACTGGACCGACTCGTTGGAGGCGTTTATCTTTTCGACCCTTACCGTGAACGAGCCCTGCGCGTCAAAGGTCACGTCCTGCGACGACAGGCCCTCCGGCGTAGTCGAGCCGCCGCTCCTTGAAATCACGTTACCGCTGCCGTCCTCAATTACGAGCTCATAAGTCGCGGCAGACACGGGATTGCCCTGCTTGTCAGATATCCTGACACCAAAGGGCACGGCTTGCTGGGGGAATATCTGCTCCGGTATAGTGAGGTTGACTGCATAGCTTGCAGACTCGGACGCCACCTGCATGACTCGTATTTCGCTTTCGGGATCCGGCGGGCTCAGCGCGAATATCGCTTCGCCGGGCGACCTGTTCTCTGACCTTATCTGGCTCTGGAGGTTCTCCAGGTTCTTGCGTGAAATAGTATAGTGCACGACTATCTCTTCGTCGCCATAGTTGTCTACAAACACCGGCACGCCAAAGCCGTTGACCGTGCCCTTGAGCGACTGGTGGTCAAAGTCTGAAAGCTCCTTTGGTATGAACACCTCTGTGTGGAGCATGCCTATCCTGGTTGCAAGGTCGGACTGCCAGTCAAACGGCATGGAAAAGCTGATGGTCTTGGTGCTGTCGTCGTAGCTGGACGAGTCAATGGCGCCGTAATAGTTGCGCACCCGGATGTTCTGGCCCTCTGATACAGATATCGACTCTTCTCTGCCCGGCGTCACCCACACATCGTACGAGATTATGGGTTCAACCTGGGTCCTAGTGGTTCCGACGGTGTGTATCTCCACGAAAAGGTTGTAGAGTCCCGGTTCGTTGAATATCGGTCCCTCCACGACTACTGGCTGTCCGTAGTTCCAGATGCCTCCGTACTGGATTTCGGAAATGCCCTTTGCGGTTGCCACCGGTGTGTCCTTTGGCACTATCCTTATCATGAGGTCCCCGTTGGGATCGTAGAACAGGCCCTGGCCTCCGAAGGCGTCACCACCCTCGGTCTGGATGGGTATCTCGCCGCCGTCCTTCTTGAAAAAGATTCTGTAGGTGACTTCCTTGAAATTCTCGTTGGTGTTCTCGTCAAAGAACCTTGCAGTGATGAAGATAGGCTCGCCCGCGCTTGTCACTACGGGGGGATTGACACTCAGAAATATGCTAGCCTTCTTGCCCCCAAAATCTGCAGCGGGCGGCTGGTGGCCGCCATGGGCAAAGGCCGCTGGCAACGCTGGTGCTGCCAGCATGACTGTTGCAAAAAATGCGAATACAAAAACCGCGCGCAGGGAGGAACTCCCGGTCGGGGTGGAAAACATCTCAAGCATGATCGTCTCGCGCCGTATATAATCCTAATTTCATTTCTTGAATGCTACAAAGCTTCTTGACGGCGGGCCCGCAGCAAAGCATACTAGCGTGAAATGACCTACATATCTTGCCCATGAATTACCGATTGCCCGTTCTTGGGGCTGCGGTTCTATTGATAGGGATAGGGCTCTGGCTTTCGGTTTTCCACGCTCTAAACTACATGAGAGTGATCGACCCTAATGCGGAGTCTGAGAGTACAAGACGTGTGATACGGCTAAATGAAAATGGCGTGCCTGAAGTCCACTTTTGCAATAGTCTAATGTGCAAGTCATACAGTGAAGTTCAAGAAATGTACATGGGCTATTTTGCTGCTGACGCAATTTTCTTTGCTACCGGCGCCAGCATGTTTGCATTCCTGTTTGTTTGGCGTAGACATACAAAGGCAAAGAGCATTGTATGATGGAGCTCTTCGGCAGGTCGTTTTCAATTTATAAGTCAGTAAAATCTTGCAAAAACAAAGGGCGGCTGGTCTAGCTCGGTTATGATACCGCTCTTACACAGCGGTGGTCGGGTGTTCAAATCACCCGCCGCCCACTTTTCAAAAAAGGAAGGATGGGAGTTTACTGCTGCTCTCCTGTCGGTATGGTGATGAACGGCGTCGCTCCTTCTCCGACCACCAGCGGCAGCTTGCCGTCCCACTTTTGCGCCTTGAGCCATTCTAGGTAGCTGGGACTCTGGCGAAGGCGCTGGTCGATTATCTGTATCGCCTCAGCCTCGCCCTCTGCTTCAAGTATGTTCGCCTGTCTCAGGCCCTCTGCCCTTGCTATGTTGGCCTTCTGCTCTCCGATGGCCCTCGCCTCTGCCTGTTGCGCCTCGATCTCTATCCTTCTGAGCTCGTTCTGCGCCTGCAGCGCCCTCTGCTCTGCTTCCACCTTGGCCTCTACCGCCCTGGTGAACTGTTCTGAGAACCTGAACTCCGTTATGGATATTGTCTCGACGACTATGTTGTAGATTGCCAGTCTGTTCTTGATCTGCTCCTCTATCTCGTTCTTGACGGTCTCCCTGCGGGTGATGAGCTCCTCTGCGTTGAACCTTGCAGTCACCTGCTTGACCGATTCCTGTATTGCAGGTGTGATTACCCTGTCAGAATAGGTCGGACCGAGCTGTTGGTACAGCAGCTGCGCCGCGTCGGCGTTGACGTGGTAGTTGAGCGCCACCTGCGTCGACACGTCCTGCAGATCCTTGGAAGCCGACGCCGCGTTTTCTGTAGTCTTTAGCGTCCTTACCTCCACCTGGATGACGTTGTCCTTAAACGGCGTCACAAAATGCAGCCCCTCTCTGAGCGACACGGTCGTGTCGACCGCGCCAAACTCCAGGAGCACGCCCCTGTGGCCCGCCTCCACTATCTTGATGCTCGCAGAGACGACGACTATCAGCACGATAAAGCCGATGATGGCCGGGATTATCACGCGAACTGCGCGCCTTGAAATCCCTCCGCCTGTTCCGAACGATCCCGGGCTTTCAAGCGGCTCGCCTTCCGGCGTCACCCTGCCGCGGCCAAACGACGGTCTCCTGTACCCCCTTGACTCCTGAATGCGCCTGTACACGACAAGTCCCACTATCCCGAGTATTATGACGGTGAAGACTATGCCGATTATGGTGCCTAGTTCTATCCCTGGTGCCTGCCTGAAGAGTTCGCCTACAAGTATGCCTGTCATCAGCTTATGATAATACACGAATCCTATATAGTATTTTATGCCCGGGGCACCCCTCTCGGCCCGGGATCGGTAAGTTTACATCCCGATCCAGTAAGTGCTGATGGCGCACGACGTAAGATCGTCCTCTCGGCCCGGGATCGGTAAGTTTACATCCCGATCCGCCGTCGCGCCCCCGTGGCAGAGACCGTTGTCATTTCCGGCGAAAAGATAACAGGCGCGATAGCCAAGTTCCAGTCCAACATCAAGAGGAGCTGGTGCGCGTGCGCCGACTCGTCTGTACCGGCGTTTTCCATGAGCGGCGAAATAAAGAAGGGCTATGTCGACGCCAAAAGGCGCGGGGTCAGGATACGTTACGTCACCGAGGTGACGTCGGGCAACCTTGTGCATTGCAAGGAGCTGACGCAGCTTGCCGAGCTGCGCCACCTTGCAGGCGTGCAGGGCGCCTTTGCTGTGAGCGAGGGCGAGTTCGTGGCAGGCATCTCTGCCAGCGGGCGGATAGAGAAACTAGTCTACAGCAATGTCCCGGAGGTCGTGGCGCACCAGCAGGATGTCTTTGAGACGCTGTGGGCGGCAGCCGTTCCGGCCGCAGAAAGAATCAGAGAGATCTCCTGAAATATCCGTCCTTGTCATGACATCTTGTGCCAGTCATACAGGTGACCATGAGCCAGGGCAGGACGGTGGAGCAAAAGCGCGAGCTCGTAAAGGTCCTGACGAGGGAAGCCGCGCGGATACTGAATACAAAAGAGGACACAGTCAGGATACTCATCTACGAGGTATCAAAGGAGAACTGGGGCAACGCCGGCGTGCTCGGGCTCGACATGTGATCACTTGCGCCTGTCAACTACGGCTACAACGACGCCGCCTATCAGGACCATGATCCCCGCTATCACAATAGCGAGCCCTGCAAGAACTCCGCTGAACATCTCCGTGTCGATGTCCTGCTGGCCCACGCCGGGTATCTGGCCAAACACCACGTCTACTGTAGCGCTAGACTGGCTCTGGTTGGTTATGACAAGCTCGTACATCCCCGGCACCGTGGGTTCTGTAGCCTCCGCCATCGCCTCGGTAAACGACGCGGTAAAGATCTCCTCGCCTTCCGGGTCGAGCGCCCTTGCACCCATCTCGACCTCCGAGCCTGCAGATATCACTATTGAGAGCGGTTTGGCGGTGTCGGCGACCCCAAGAGCGGCCGTTACAGACTCGCCGGCTGCAACCTCGCGCCCCTGCAGTATGGTCGTGCCCTTCTGTATCTCTGCTGCAAGCGGCAGGGCCCAGGCTACTGTGAGCACCAGACCCACTATGAATATCGAACCCCCTGCAATCAGGACGTAGTGGCTCCGCTTCAACGGGCGGCGTCTGGAACCTTGTGCGTTATTAACCTAGTGCAGATGGACTACGCGGCAAACTTCTCTAGTATTCTTGCCATGCACTTGGTGCACTTGTTCAGAAGATCGATTCGCGCAAACTCGTTTGGCGAGTGTATGCGCGCAAACAGGTACGTGCTCCCGACGGAGATGCACGGTGCCTTTAGAACCTTGACAAAGGAGAACATCGGCCCGGTGCCGGCCGACGACACGCTCAGGATAGCGCTTCCAAAAGATTCTCTGGCGGCGTCTTGCACTGTCTTCACAAACGGGTCTGAGAGCGGCGTCCTTGCAGCCGCCTCGCCGTGTATGAACCTCACCTCGATGTCTGAAAATCCCCTGTCCTTCAGGTGCTTTTTCAGGCGCGCGAGCTGCTTTTCCGGCACCATGCCGGGCACCAGCCTAAAGTCCAGCTTGACTCTTGCCTTTGACGGAAGCACCGTCTTGGCACCTTCACCGATGTAGCCTGAGTCAAAGCCGGCGATGTTGCAGGTGGGCATGCCGACAAGCGCCTTTTTCACGTCCTTGCCGGCGGCGTTGTTGACAAATTTTTTCACCCGGCGTAAGGCATTACGGACCCTCAGCCGTAACTCCTGCACGTCAAACGGCTCTTTTGCGATGGCCGCCAACTCTTGCTTTGTAAACTGCCTGACTTCCTTGTACCAGTCCTTTATCTGGACCCTGCCGTTTCTGTCGCGCATAGTCGAAAGCGCCTGAACCAGTCTCCATGCCGGGTTTTCGATAAGGACAGCAAGGCTCGAGTGGGCGTCTCTCACGGGACCCGACGCCAGCAGTTCGACGTAAAGCAGCCCTTTCATTCCAAGCGATATCACCGGCCTCTCCTTTGCGTCGACGTAGCCAAACTCCCATATCACGCCGTCGCACGCAAGCTTTTCCCTGTATTTTTCAAGGTACTGCTCGACGTGCACGCTGCCTATCTCCTCCTCTCCTTCGACCATGAACTTGACGTTGCACGGCACGTCGCCCGTTGATTTCAAGCAGTATTCTACCGCCTTTATCCTGGTTATCAGCTCGCCCTTGTCGTCGGCAGAGCCTCTGCCGAATATCTTGTTGCCATCGACCTTGCCGGAGAAAGGGTCGTCGTCCCAAAGTTCAACAGGGTCTTCCGGCTGTACGTCGTAGTGGTTGTAGAACAGCAGCGTCTTGTTCGGGTTTGACCTTGACCTCACCTCGCCGTAAACGATCGGGGGGATTGCAGTGTCGTCAAGGTAAAGGACCTCAGAACTGATGCCCGACCTCTGCATCATGAGGGCCACCAGGTTTGCGCACTCGACAAGGCCTGCCTTTTTTGCAGACACGCTTGGCTGTCTTATGAGCACCTGCAGGTCAGAAATGAGGCCGTCCATACCCGCGTCTACAAGCGAGTCTATCAACAGCCGTTAACACTCTGAGATGCGGAAATAAAGGTTGCTTTTCAGGGAGACGCTCCGTCCGAATCACGTCATGGAACGGGGACGTTCAGCCGTATTCCTTCCCTGTAGCCGTAGTAATAGTCAAGTCGCCTGTCGACGTCTGCAAAGGCATAGTAGGCTACAAACACCGCAAAGATGAACGCAAGCACAGCCGGTATCACGACAAGCAGGAGTATTGCAGACATGGCATGTTTTTCTGCACAGGCAAATAAAAGTCCATCTTATGGGATGGGTATGCCGCCAAACAGAAGTATCAGGAGCACTATGGCTATCACGACGGCGATAATCAGTGGTATCAGGAACCGCAGTATTGCAAGCGCCACGATAACTATGGCTGCTATTATCAGCAGGCTCATGGTAGACCCTTCAAACGGCAGTATGTCGACCAAGGCGACCAAAGACAACAGGACAATCGCTATCTCTATCATGGCTTTCGCCTGACTCCGCGGTTATTTCATTTAGCCATTATGAAGCCCAGTTCTGGAATCATGTACAAGTCAGACGCGCCTCATGATGATCTATTTATAACCATCCAAGCTTTTTTCAGGTTCATGTCAAACTCGATCTTCTTCTCGCCCACGTCAATAGCGGTCATCGGGGCATCTGAAAAGCCCGGCATAGGCAAGACCATATTCTCCAACATCGCCAAGCACTTCAAGGGCACAATCTACCCGATAACCCCGTCAAACCCGACGGTGGGCGGCCTGCAGGCGTTCAAGAGCGTTCTCGACGTGCCTGCAAGCATAGACCTTGCAGTCGTGGCAGCGCCGAGCAGGTTCACGCCGGCGGTCATGGAAGAAGTCGGCAAGAAGGGGATAAAAGGCGCGATCATCGTTTCTGCGGGTTTCAAGGAAGTAGACGAGGCCGGCGCCAAGCTGGAAAAAGAGGTAGGCGAGATCTCGAAAAAATACGGCATCAGGGTCATCGGCCCTAACTGCCTTGGCATCATGAGCTTCTCAAAGGACAACGTCATGAACTCGACTTTTCTGAAGATAACGCCCAAGTACGGCAACATCGCGCTCGTCTCGCAGAGCGGCGCCATCTGCGCTGCTACAGTCGAAGACGCCGAGGCTCAGAACATCGGCTTTTCAAAGGTCATCAGCATGGGCAACAAGGTCGACATGGACGAAAGCGACGTGCTCGAGCTCCTTGCAGAGGACGAGGACACGCGCGTAATCGTCATGTACCTTGAAGACATACGCAGCGCCCGGCGCTTCATGGAGATAGCAAAGCGCATAACGACAGAAAGGAAAAAGCCGATTATAGTGCTCAAGTCGGGCAGGACGGCAGAAGGCGCAAAAGCCGCAGCGTCGCACACCGGCGCGCTCGGGGGCTCTGACGCAAACTATGAAGCCGCGTTCGCGCAGTGCGGCGTCATCAGGGTCGACACGATGGGCGAGCTGTTCGACCTTGCGACCGCGTTCTCAAAACAACCATTGCCAGAAGGTGGGGTTGTTATCGTCTCAAACGCCGGCGGGCCTGCCATCATCTCCACTGACGCCTGCTCAAAGTATGGCTTGAAGATGGCAGACATATCTTCTATCAGAGACGACATCGCAAAGGTGATACCGGCCTACGGCTCGCCACGCAACCCCGTGGACATCGTGGGTGACGCCGACTTTAACCGCTTTGACCAGGTGCTGTCGCTCGTTCTTGCACACCCAGCGGTGGGCTCTGTCGTGACCATGTGCACTCCTTCGGCGACTTTGAACTACGACGACCTGGCGCGCGTCTTGGTCAAGATGTCTGCCAAGTTCTCCAACAGGACGATGCTTGCGTCCCTGATGGGCCTTGCAGAGGGCGTCGAAAACAGAAAGATAATGTCAGACGGTGGCGTGCCCTACTACGTCTATTCAGAGCCGGCGATACGCACGCTCAAGGCGATGTACGAGTTCAAGGCCTGGGTGGACGGCGCCAAAACAAAAGCTGGCACGCTGTCTTTCTCAAAGGACACGGCAAAGGTCAGGTCGATATTTGAGGAGGTCAAGAAGCAGGGTCGCAAGAACCTGCTAGAAGAGGAAGGCTATGAAGTGCTAAAGGCATACGGATTCCCGACGCCTAAGAGCATCCTTGGCGCGACTGAAGAAGAGTGCATCAAGGCCGCAAACGAGATCGGCTACCCTGTAGTCATGAAGATAGCGTCGCCGGACATAATACACAAGTCAGACGCCGGCGGCGTACGCGTCGGGATAAAGGGCGACGACGAGCTGAAAGCGGCGTTCCGGGCAATAATCGAAAGCGCGAAAAAGTACAAGGCCGACGCCAAGATAAAGGGCGTGCTCGTGCAGGAGATGGTCCGGTCGGCTAAAGAAACCATACTTGGCGCAAGCCAGGACCCGACGTTTGGGCCGGTGATAATGTTCGGCCTCGGGGGCATCTACGTCGAGGTTCTCAAGGACGTGGTGTTCCGCGTCGCTCCAATCGACGAGCGAGAAGCCATGAAAATGGTCGAGTCGATAAAGACGATCAAGCTGCTGAAAGGCGTCAGGGGAGAAAAGCCGTCAGACCTGAAGGCAATAGCCGAATCCTTGCAGCGGCTGTCGCAGCTGGTCGTGGACTTTCCGGAGATAAAGGAGTTCGACATCAACCCGCTCCTTGTCCTTGAAGAGGGCAAGGGCGCAAGGGTCGTCGACGCTAGGATTATCCTGAGCTAGCGCAGCTTGGCGCCGCACTCTTCGCAGAACGCGGCGTCCTGGTCGTTCTGGTAGCCGCACGACGCGCACTTTGCCGTGACGGTCTTGCCTGCGGAGCTGAGAAGTATGATGTCGCCTATCTTTGAGATGCCGTTCCAGTCGACTTCCTTGCTCTCGGGGCCGGAGGCTATCTTGACCGATATCTGGGCGTTCCCTCCAGATCTGCGCAGGCCGACTTTTTCCACCTTGCCAACTAGCATCGCCTCGCTGTCGTAGGCCGCCATGCCTATCAACTGGTCGACCGCGATAAAGCCTTCATCTGTTGCCACAGGCGCAGCAGCCGGTTTTTCTGCCGCCGGCTTTGGCTCGGCCTTTAGCGCTTGCTGGCTCTGCTGCGCCGGCGGGTCGAACTTGCGGTACTGCGCTATAGTCGAACTGCACGTCTTGCACTTGTACTCGCCCTTTTCGACAAGCGTCACGCCTTCGCCCAGATCCTCGTTTGGGTTCTCGTACTTGAGAGCGGGCGCGCCCTGGTACTCTTTCTCGCACTTGTTGCAGAAGTACTTGGTGAACCTGTCCTCGTCGAGCCTTCCAATCCCGGCAAGGAACAGTTCCGGCCCGCCAAGGTTGGCCATCTTCTGCTCGTCGTCTGTAACCCTTGCAATAGCAAAACCTCCGGAGCCGCGCAACTTTTTTTCGGCCATGTCTTCTGCCATCATGATGGCAGCTTGACGCTTGCTAGTTATTTAAATCGTGCATGTGCCAGTTTCCTGCAGTACCGTAACTGTATCAGTGGATACTCGACCGCTTAAATAGTTTCCCCAGTAAACTATAGCAGAGGTGAACTGTTGATGGCAAATGAGAGCGAGAACAAATGTTGCACGGATTCCTGCTGCAAGTCCGAGCCGTGCGACTGCGGATGCTGCTAGGAAAATCCCGCAATTTTTTTGCGCATGCTTGATATATCATCCTGACCATCTTGTCTGCGATTGAACGCAGTCACGATGCTGCTTTACAGGAACCTCGTCGCCTCCATAGACAAGGTCTTTCTGATATGGCAGATCGTCTTTCCGATAATCTACATCTTTATCGCCGGCTACGCGTATTCGGCATTGATAGGCGCCGGCGGCGTCCCGGTGGGCGACACCGCGGTTCCGTATCCTGCGTACCTTGCGGCCGGCATGATTGGCTTTAACATGATGAACTCCAGCACAGCTGCCGGCAGTATCATCTGGAACGACAAGAAGAATGGCATGTTCAAGCAGATACTCGTCATGCCCTTTGCGAGGATGGAGTACATCGCCGGCAACATCCTCACGATTATGCTGATGGGGCTTGCAAGCGCTGCCCTCATACTCCTCGCAGGCTCGCCTACTCTCATAGGGCACGCCGAGCCGACGCTTCTCGGGTCGCTGTATGTCGTCTACGCGCTGATAGTGGGCGCGATATTCTTTGGCTCTATTGCAGTCATAATATCGACGCGCCTTAAGAGCAGCGAAGGCTTTAACGTCATTGTAAACAGCGTCTTCCTGTTCTTTTCGTTTGTAAGTTCCGCGTTCTACCCCGCGCAGGGGGTCCCGGGGCCGCTTGGCGCGGCGTTTTACGCAAACCCGCTCACCTACATAGTCGACATCACGCGCGCAGGAATCTTCAACCAGGTCACGTTCTTTACAAACATCGAAGTCGGCGTGATAACCGCCATTACCGCCGGAACGTTCATGCTTGCGACTTATTCGCTTCTGCGGATGAAGATCTAGCTGCCGCCGTTGACGACTGTGAGGAAGACTTCCTCAAGCGTTGGCGGGTTGACAGAAACGCTCTCTATCTGGACCGAGTTTTTCGAGAGCGCCTCTATCATCTTGACCAGCATGTCTTGCGCCTCCGTCGAACTGATCCTTATCGTGTCGTCTGCCGGCGTTTCTATGGCAGAGCCGCCCGCAAGAGGCCGTATTATTTCAAGGACGGACCGCGCCTTTGCCTCGCGCAGCTTTACCTCCACCGCCTTGATACCGCCGTACTTTTGCTTCAGGCCCGCCGGCGTGTCAATCGCCATTATCTTGCCCCTGTTGATTATCGCAAGCTCGTCGCAGAGGTACTCGACTTCTTCCATGATGTGCGTCGTGAAAAACACCGTCAGGCCGCCGTGCACGTGCTTTTTCACGTAGTCGAGCAGGGTCCGCCTTGCCGCAGGGTCGAGGCCGACTGTCGGCTCGTCCAAGAAGAGCAGGTCCATGTCGTGCATGAACTCGCGGGCTACCTGGACGCGCCTCCTCTGCCCTATCGAGAGCTCGTCATTTTTCTTGTTTCTCAATTCCTCAAGGTCGAACTTGTCGAGGAGCTCACGGGCCCTGTCCCGCCTGCGCTCGCCTGAGACGCCCCACATCATGCCGTACAGGTCAAGCGCCTTTTCGACCGTAAGGTTGCCCTCGAAGCTCGGCTCCTGGAGCACGACTCCAATTCGCTTCTTTATCTCCCTTGCGTGCCTGACGACGTCCTTGCCAAAGATGCTGACGCTCCCCGACGTGGGGTGCACGAGCGTGGTCAACACCTTGATGGTAGTCGTCTTGCCTGCGCCGTTTGGGCCGAGGAATCCAAACACACGGCCATAGTCCACTCCAAACGTCACGCCGTCGACCGCTGCGACCTGCCCGTAGTTCAGGTGCAGATCCGCGACGCTGATGCAGGGCTCCACTTCTGTTACAGTGTCGGCGCCGGCTAATATGCTCTCTCAAGACATATTAACAAGTTCTCGAATTGAGATCGGGGAACGCGGTTGTCGCAAAGCTTTATCGACATGGTCAACACCCTGCTGAAGCTCAAGCCCGAGCTCACGACCGACCAGGTGCGCGATCTCGTAGAAGAGAAAAAGCGCAAGGTGGGCGCCGGCTATTTGACCGACCAGGGCGCGCTTTTCCTTGTGGCGGCGGACCTTGGAGTGTCGCTTGACAGCGCGCCCAAGGCGCAGTCTGGTTTGAAAGACCTGTACGTGGGCGCCAAGGACGTGACGGTGACCGGCAGGATAATGAACATCTATCCCGTCCACAATTTCACGAAAAAGGACAGCAACGAGCAGTCGTCAACTAGGACGATAGTCGTTTTCGACAAGGACGCCAAGGTGAAGGTAAAACTGTGGGACAAGCAGGTGGGTGCCCCCGACGAGATGGGGCTGCAGGCAGGCGACCTGGTAAAGATAATCAAGGGCTACGTGAGGGCCGGCCTTGACGGCAAGCCGATAATCAACCTCGGCAGCTACAGCGCATTAGAGATCCTGCAGGACCAGGAGGACATCCCCCGTATAGACTCTGTCACCGTTTCGGTGGACGACGTGAGAGAGACTCAGGACAGCGCCGTGATATCGGGATTTGTGAACGCAAACCCGCGCATAAGCGAGTTTGTCAACCAGCGAGGCGAGCCTTCAAAGTCGCTGCAGATGCAGGTGTCAAACGAGGCCGGCACGCGTACGCTGCGGGCAGTCATCTGGAACGTCGACGAGTCCAGGATACCCAAGGTCTTCAAGACCGGCACAAAAGTCAGGCTCATAGGCGTGCGTGTAAAGCAGGGCAACCCGCAGTACGGAAACGGCGACTTTGAGCTGCACGGCGACGAGGGCACGGTACTGGAGTTCTCCGGCGCGCAGCAGGACGTCGACGTGATGCCGTTGCGGATAATATCAGTCGGCGAGGAGACCGGCAGGGGAAGTTTCGTCTGCCTTGCAGTCGACAGGGCAGGACGTTCGTTAACATTGACAGTGGACAACTCACTTGTGACCGCAAAGACGCTGGAGCCCGGCACGATGGTCGAGTGCGTGCCTTCCCGGGTGTTTGGCAACGCAGTCACGCTTTCAAAGGAGGATTCCTACATCCGCCTAATAGACGACGACTCGTCTTTTCCAAAGCTGGACAAGTTTGAAACCAAGATTAGAGACATCGTTGCTACAAACGAGCCGATGCCGTTCGTTGTCGAGGCGATAGTTCTGCAGGCACCGGAGACCATGGACGTGAGCACAAAATCAGGCGAGTCGGTGTCAGTCTCCTCGACGCTTTTGGGCGACGACACGGGCGAGATACGGCTGGTGGGCTGGCGCGCGCAGAGCTCGCAGGTGGGCAGGCTGGCAGTGGGCGACAGGATACGCGTTATCGGCGCAACCGCGGGGCCGGGCAGGGAGAACAAGCCCGAGCTGACGCTTCGGCCGTATTCTTCGATAACGCACCTGGGGTAGGAAAACGTACCCGCGTTTTCAGTGGAAAAATGATACATCATGTAACATTTTAAGCACGAAAAAATGTTACAATTTATCTTCCAGTGGAAATGGTGCACCATGCACGAAAGTGAGCGTAGAAAAATCGTATAATTCTTGGCTGACAGGATTTTGGCCGTGCGCAATTAAATAGCAATGACGCGAATTCCACACATGCGCCCGTCTATACAAAAGCAGGCAGACGAGCTCAAGGCAAGGGCCCGGAGACTTGCAGGCAAGCACGACGAGCGGTTCCGCGTTGGGGTGGAGATTGAAGTCTGCCTGCTGGACGGAAAGGCACGGCCCATTGATGCGGCCCCTCTCGTAGAGGCGCTTTCTGCCAAGCACCAGGTCGACTACGAGTACGGCCGGTCGCAGCTAGAGTTCAAGACCGACCCCGTCTCGATGGGCGAGATAGAATCGTTGAACCTGCAGTTCGAGGACTTTGTCCTGGACCTTGACAGGGCGCTCAACAAGATAGACAGCGACGCGGTGCCGGTGTTCCTCGGCGCAAACCCGTCGCCCCACATACTGCAGGGTTCCATCACCGACAAGCCGCGGTACAGGAGCCTCGCAAAGTGGCAGCGCGCGATACCCGACACAGAGATAGACGGCTACAGCTTCCCGGCAGTACAAGTCGCGACTGCAATCCAGGGCTTCCACATGCACCTGCAAGGACGGGACCCAGACTATACGGCGCAGATGTTCAACCACATACTGAACCTCGTGCCAACAATAATCCTGCTTGGAGCAAACAGCCGGCTCTTTGCCGGCCGCGTGCTGTCGCTTCACGAGCCGCGCATATTCATGTACGACCAGTCGGAGCAGCAGAATTCCGGCTTTCCCAAGATCTCGCGCTATCTCTCAGGCGTCGAGGACTATATCGACTACATAATGTCCCACAAGCCGGTCGTGGCAAAGGACTACTTTGGGCTCGAAAAGGAGAGGCACGACGACGCAAGGATTCGCATGAACACCGGCGCCTACCGCGTCGAGACACGGGTCATGTCCGTGCAGCCGACGCCCCGGACCGTGATGGCGATGATAGAATTTTTCATAGGCTACCTGCACATGGCGATACACCAAGAACGCGAGCTGCGCCCGCTTGCCGCGCTCAGGGAGGAGCGCCAGTCGGTCGTGCGATCGGGCTTTGCAGCAAAGAGCCACTTTGACGTGACGCAGACTGCGAGGGGCCAGCTGGCGTTTGCGCGAAAGGGCCTCGACGACCTCGGGATCAAGCCCGCTTTCCTGGGCATACTCGAGTCAAGGATTGAGAACAGGACGACTGCAGGCGAATATGTTGCACACCTCTGGCAGTCCGTCTACGGCGGTGACGCCGAAAAAGCAGTCGTAGAGGTAATAGCAGACATCTGGGAAAAGACGCGGCACAACAGGCCGATAGCCTAGGCGTCGTGTTGCTGAAAAATAATTATCTTTCGATTTCGTTGCATAACAAGATGCAGTCGGACCGGGAGTAATACTATATGCAACATGTGGCATAAGTCCTGAGGTTACGTATCATATTAGGCGCATTCACTGTTCGGAGCCGATAATGTTACATCATCCTGATAGCTATGTGATTATTTTTGCCGGCTTCGAAAAACTAAAATATTTT
>CAYXFY010000002.1:0-22929 GCA_964464395.1 uncultured Nitrososphaera sp. | reverse complement strand
TAGTACGCGTGTGAGCGGTTCCGTCCGTTACGTATGTTAGGTAAGGACTTGACGTCCGTTGAACGTTCGTTGCCGCTCACAGGTACCCCGCCGTCACTCTGCCCCATTGCATTGTGGGGGGCGGGGCTTCTTTGGGTGCAGGTTCAATTAAGAACCTATTCGAAAAGTCCTCCTGCCCTGTATGTTATCCACGCGCATGCGAAATGCAGCATCGCGATATAGTTCTCCTCTTTCTTTTCCCACCAAATCAATAAACGCCGGAACCTGTTCATCCAAGAATGGGTTCATTCAACGACCCACCTTCTGGCCCTGTATCCCGGTATATTCTTCTTGTCGTTGGATTCCTCTCCTCTTGACCTGATGTGGGCTGTGTAGCCGTATTCTTCAAGCAAATCGCGTATTTCTGGAAAATCATACGCCTTGTTTAGACACATGTTCTGTGGTTCATTTTTCGTTGGTTCAGACCTGTCGATCACTATGCTTTCCAGCGTAGGTTTGGTGAGCTTCATGTCATGCCTGTTAGCTCCGTCGACCACCACGCCGATAGGTACGCCTCCGCCTTCTACCAGAAGGCTCCTTTTGGTACCGGATTTGGCCCTGTCTGTGGGGTTTGGGCCTGTACTTTCCCCCCCCCGAGAGGCGCTTTTGTCATCACGCCATCCATGGCCTGCCATTCCCAGTCGATTCCTTTCTTTATGTCGTATTCCAGCAGGCCCTCGACCCACATGCGCCGGAATACACCAGCTTGCCGCCACTCCTGAAACCTGTCAAATACCGTAGTAGATGCGCCCAGGCTGCGCGGGAGCGCGTTCCATTGGCAGCCAGTACGTAGGATGTAAAAGATGGCACTCATTGCCTTTCTGTCGTCCATCCTTGGACGGCCGGCTTTCTTTTTCTTCTTCGGTGGCGGCAGCAATCGCACTATCCGCTCCCATAACACGTCTGGTACTTCGTACAGGCAGTCAACTCCTGCAATTTCTGATATCAAGCTGCGGGAGTGGTGGTGTGGCCACACTTAGTTTTGCTGCCCAAATATGTTATGCCAGCTACTCAACTAACCTGGACTACTTTCCGAATAGGCTCTAAGTTGTCGTCGAGGTTGGAAGTATGACAAGCATCCTCGATGTTTTATGGTTGTAATTTTTACAGTCATGAATTGCCTTTCAACACATTATCGATTACTGTCTTCACTTCACCGGTCTTCTGGCCTGACTAGTGGTAGCCATCGCAAGCAAAATTCTTTTCTTAGATTTAGGATTGCGGGGTTTGATTCTTAGTCGGTAGTGACAGCATGGGCACCTGAGGCCTTCATACAGAACGAAAAGACTGCAGATCTGACACCTTCTCTGCCCAGTGCCGTACCGTCCTCCGGCGTGTGACGGAGGCCGTGGTGCCTTGTATCTTTCACACAGTCCCTTGCAGCTCATTATGTTAACTATCTACTCCCCGGAAAGTTCCGAATCCCAGTCCTAGCTCTTGAACTTCCTGCCTTCAACTTGTCTAATGCAGATTCAAAGTGTTTCATTGAAATCTTTAGTTTTCCCGCCTTTTTGCCATTATTCGTGCTTACGTGTTCCTTGATCGCAGACATGGCTGCTGCATTCACTACAGCTGCAATGTCTGCTCCTGTCATACCATCTGTCATTTCAGTCAGCTTGTCGAGGTTAACGTCAGAATCAAGTGGCTTTCTCCTAGTGTGGACTTGGAATATCTGTTTCCTCGCCTCTTTGTCGGGTATTGGAACTTCAAGTATCCTATCAAATCTTCCAGGACGTAGCAATGCTTCGTCAATGATGTCGGGTCTGTTCGTCGCGCCGATGACTACGACGCCTTTTAGGTCTTCCAAGCCATCCATTTCTGTCAACATCTGGCTGATCACTCGCTCAGTCACGTGCGCATCCCCCTCCGAGCCTCTCCTTGGCGCGACTGCATCTAACTCATCGAAAAAGATGACGCACGGTGCAGCCTGTCTTGCTTTTCTAAACACCTCTCTGACCCCTTTCTCAGACTCGCCCACCCATTTGCTTATCAATTCCGGTCCCTTTATGCTGATGAAATTGGCTTCAGATGTTGCCGCTACTGCCTTGGCTATCATTGTCTTGCCAGTCCCAGGCGGTCCGTAAAGCAGTATCCCTTTTGGCGCTCTAACATCCGCTTCTGCGAATAAATCGGCATGTTTTAGTGGCCACTCTATTGCCTCGGCAAGCTCTTCTTTTACCTTCTTCAGTCCGCCAATGTCTTCCCACTTTACGTTTGGCCTCTGTACAAGCACTTCTCTCATTGCAGAAGGCCGAACATCCCTAAGTGCTTCATCAAAGTCTTGCTTTGTTACTTTGATCTTGCTCAATATCTCTGCAGGAATCTTGGGCTCTTCCAAGTTGATTTCTGGCAGTATTCTTCTAAGAGAACGCATGGCAGCCTCCTTGCTGAGCGCTTCTAGGTCTGCCCCCACAAAACCATGCGTCACTCTTGCCATTGATGCAAGGTCAACATCCTCGGTCAGTGGCATGCCTCTTGTATGTATTTGCAGAATTTCGAGCCGGCCCTGTTCGTCAGGTATACCTATCTCTATCTCTCTGTCAAACCTTCCTGGCCTCCGCAAGGCAGGGTCAATGGCATTTGGTCTGTTTGTAGCGCCAATGACAACTAGCTTGCCCCTAGACTTTATGCCGTCCATCAAGGTCAGGAGCTGCGACACCACTCTCTTTTCTACATCACCAGAGACCTCCTCGCGCTTTGAAGCAATCGAGTCGATCTCGTCGATGAAGATTATCGAGGGTCCATTTTCCTCAGCTTCGTTGAATATCTGGCGCAACCGTTCCTCTGATTCTCCATAAAATTTGCTCATAATCTCTGGCCCACTTATGGAGAAAAAGTTGGCCTGCGTCTCGTTGGCCACAGCCTTGGCTAGAAGTGTTTTGCCTGTCCCTGGCGGGCCATGCAGCAACACACCTTTTGGGGCTTCGATGCCTATGCGCTCAAATATCTCGGGATGGCGCAAAGGAAGCTCGATCATCTCCCTGACCTTGTGCACTTCATTTCTCAGTCCCCCGATGTCCTCGTAGGATATCCGTGGGACGCCTTTTGCCGACTTTGGTACCGATCCTATAACGAATTCAGTATCGTTATCAATCAGCGATGCGCCGTCAGATGGCGTAACGCTTGTAACTGCAAAGCCAATTCTCCTACCCATGATGTTGAGCGGAATCGTATCGCCTTTCGTGACGACACGTCCCTCCAATAATTCCGGCAGATGATCTTCCAGACCTACGATGTTCAATTCTTCTGTTGGCGCTAGAATCACCTGTTCTGCCTTCCTCACGCTGACTTTGCGCACACTGATACTGTCGTCGATTCCAACGCCGATGTTATTTCTAGTGTAACCGTCTATTCTGATTAGTCCCCTGCCGTAATCTTCGCTCTGGCTGGACCAAAGCAGAACGTAGCTTTTCTTCCTGTCGCCTATCTCCAATACATCTCCTGTTGACAGACCCAACTCATGCATTACCTTTGGGTCTACCAAGGCCATTCCCCTTCCGACAAATTTGGGGTTTGTCTCGGCCACCTTTAGCATGATTTTATTGTAACCTTCATTTTTCACTTTAATTTTTCACCTCAAACAAAAAGTGGGGTTTTTGGGCCCACTATTCGACCTGTACCTCTGTCTCCTTCGGCTTCAGAGGCTCCTTCAGCCTCAACTTCAATTCCAATATGCCGTTCGAGTAGGAGGCTTTGGCGCTTTTGTCGTCCAGCTCCACATCCACGGGTATTTCTGTATGGTACTTCTTTTCTCCCTTCTCCGCGTGTATCGTGACATAATCCTGTCCAACTTTTACCTTGATGTCCTGCTTTGTTACTCCGGGCATTTCCGCCGTTATGACCAGCGCATTGTCTTTTTCCTCTAGTTTTGTATCGACAAGGGGTTCTCTTACTCCTGTCTGCTCTATGAGTCCTCTTGCTGACGGCCTAATGTTGCCAAATTCCCTTACGCGCGGCTTCCCGTCTGGACCTACGGTAATCTGGTATCCATAGTAGTACGGGAACGTACCCGAGACGTCGGCTGGTTTCATTTCGCGCACGGTTCTGAACATCCTATTCAGCATTTCTTCGGCATCTTGGATTTCCCTGTCCATGTCTTCGAACAGACGTCTTCTGAAATCCCAATCTCTCCACATCAGTTGGTCACCTGCAAATACAATACACTCCGTGATATTTATTGATTACTCACACATTGTGTGTAACCGTCAGTTGGCCCTTTTTGATAATTTTAGGAGTTCTTCTAACGTTATTCTTTTGAAACAGGATTTGCAATAGTATCTTATGTTGAAAGGTTCGAGCTCTTCATCTCCTATATTTATTTTAAAAGTCATAGTCCTATCGCATAATCCGCATTGAATTACTTTCTGGTAGTATCTCGTATTCTGACGTTTCATGTCACATGTATTTGGTCAGAATTTGCAGGACCTATGCGGTCAATTTCCATCCCACTTGGCTAATGATGAGAGGAGTCGATTTGCTTTGTCTTCATAATGCTTCCTACCTTCTGCGCCAACCTCTTCCATTTCTACAGAATCAAGTTTGCTCTTTACGTCATTTTCTTTGCCTTTCAGGCGTCTTTCTGCAATAACAAAAAGCCTCGTATCCTCTTTCAAGATATGCCTGTTTATGTGGTCTACATATGCCTGACAGTGCTGAATCAGTGTGGATCTGGATTGCCCACTTTTGTTGTTGGCAATATAGGAGTCAACGGCGCCTTTTATCTGGTCTGCAATTTTTCTTGCCTCTTCGTGCTCTTTTAGCATAGTGCCAATAACGCTGTTTTCCCTCGACATCCCTGTTGATTCTAGAACAGGAAATAGCCCTTGCTCTTCTTTTGCATGGTGGCACCTGTCAATAAAGTTTGTAATAAAATCCACTGTATCCAGCAGGACTGCCGGCGGAATTTCCTTTCCTCCCTTCAAGAGGTCTATACACGTAGTTGTGGCTTTCAGGACTAGCTTGATAATTTCGTGGTCCTTTTTGAGGCTCGCAGTAATCTGGCTTGCTGCGGGCGCAGAACGAGGAAAGAAGCTCATGCCTCCAAACTCACCTCGATAATTTTCTTATTTCAATTTTCCAAACAAAAGCTGCGCGTTGTCCTTGTCCATCTTGCTTTTCATCACCATTATGAGGTCTTTTAGGCGGGATTCCTTTTCACCTACCATATCTGACAGGTCGGCTATGGACATTGGCAACTCTTCCACTATCGCATACAGAATCTTCCTTTCGTTTTCTTCAAAATTGTCAATGCCGATCTTGTGAAGTCTATTTAGTATCTGTTGCTTCAGAGAATACAGATCACTCAGGCGGGCTTCGAGAACAGAGATTTCTTCCTCGACGTTAGACAGGTTTTCCTGAAGAGAATACAAAGCGCTTCCCATCTCTTCAGGTGTCGAGTCAAATACATCATAGTATTTTTTCGACTCTTGCTGCCGTGACTCTACAATCCTCTTCTTTTTCATTACGAAATGATCTTCGGATAAAGAAACGGTCAGGATAAAAGAGTCACTGAGTCGATAGTATTTCCTGTCAGGTGCTCCGAGGTCACTTTTTTCGGCATATGTCTCTATTAGTCCATTTTCTTCTAGAGTCTGCAAGTGCCGGAGAACAGCTTGCTGGCCTACCCCTACTTCTTTTGCCAGCTGGTTAAAGTACATTGGCTCGTCGGCAAGTGCAACTAGTATCTTTCGCCTAGTATCGTTTCCCAGAATATCTAATATTATATCAGAATTTACTTCCATCTGTTCTGCCAATCTTACTTCGCCTTGCTAAAATAAAAAGGAAGGGGCGGATATTTCACATATCCATGTCGCCCATGCCGCCGCCAGGTCCGCCGGGCTTTGGTATGTCCTTTGATTTTGAGGAGGCTATGACATCGTCGATGCGCAGTATCATACATGCAGCCTCCGTAGCGGCATTTATGACCTGCTCTTTGACGGCCAGAGGCTCATAGATGTCCTTTGCTGCCAGGTCTGCCACCTTGCCATTTATTACGTCGATCCCGTACCTGGCCTTTCCGGTAGTACTCTTCGAGCGCAGCTGCACTTGGGTGTCAAGGGGATCCATCCCCGCGTTTTCCGCCAGGACTATAGGAATCGTCTCGATGCCATCCGCAAACTTTTCGGCGGCCAGCTGGGCTCTGCCTGAAAGCGTGGATGCCCATTCCCTCAGCTTGAGCGAAGCTAGAGCCTCTGGAGCGCCTCCTCCGACCAGCACGTAGGGATATTCTACTACGTCTTTGACGGCCATTATTGCGTCATGCACGGACCTTTCTGCTTCGTCGACGACCCTCTGCGAGCCGCCGCGCACAAGTATGCTGACAGATTTTGGATTCTTGCATTCCTCGATGAAGACCCACTTGTCTGTCTCAACCTTGCGCTCTTCAACTACCTTGGCAAACCCAAGGTCGCTTGCAGATAGCTCGTCAAGGTTGTTGACGATACGTGCACCTGTGGCCCTAGAAAGCTTGTACATGTCGCTTTCTTTTATCCTTCTGACAGCCAAAATTCCGGCCTTTGCTAGGTAGTGCTGCGCTATGTCATCTATGCCCTTCTGGCATAGGACAACATTTGCTCCTGCCGACGTTATCTTGTCAACCATTGCCTTCAGCATCTTGTTTTCCTCGTCAATGAATTGCTGCATCTGATCCGGCGAGTTGATGTTTATCTTGGCGTCAAACTCGGTCTTTTCTATCTCAAGCGCGCTGTTGATAACCGCTATTTTGGCATTTTCAATCCGTTTTGGCATTCCACCATGGACGACTTCTTTGTCAAGGACGATGCCATGAATAAATTTGGTATCGCGGATACTTCCTCCTGCCTTCTTTTCGACCTTGATGTTGTCGGTGTCTACCTTGTACTGCTCGGCAGATTTTTCGGCAACAGAAAGGACTGCATCAACTACCATATCAGACAGTTCCTTCGAATCTGCCGAAACTATCTTTGATGCCATTGATGTCTTTGCAATCTTGTTCAGAAATGCCTTGTCTTCGGGATCTACCTTTGTTGCGATCTCTCTCAGAGTGTCGTTGGCCTTTTGTGATGCCTTCTTGAAGCCCTCTACTACGACTGTTGGATGGACGTTCTTTGTTATCAGCTCCTCGGCCTTTTCTAGCAGGGATCCAGCGAGAACTACGGTAGATGTAGTACCGTCGCCCACCTCGTTGTCGGTGGCCTTGCTTATCTCCACCATCATCTTGGCCGCAGGATGCTGCACGTCTATCTCTTTCAAAATAGTCGCGCCGTCATTTGTTATGGTGACGTCGCCAAGAGTATCGACGAGCATCTTGTCCATTCCTCTGGGTCCCAGGCTTGTGCGTACAATTTCAGCAACTGTCTTTGCAGCGGTGATGTTGTTTCTCTGTGCTTGGTTGCCTTTTGTTTCAGAAGTCCCTTCTTTTAAAACCACTATGGGTACTTGTGGTGCTGACATTGTTGATTCACCTATGTTAGTCACAATATGTATGTAAGGGATATTTATATTTTATTTTGGTGCCGTCTGAAAAACCAATTTTGGACGAAAATGTAACTCGCCTTAATCTGCGGCCATGGCTTCTTCCTGGCTGGCGCATGTAGAAATCGCAATTTCATTCGCTAAATCTCCCATTCTCAATAGCTAATAGAAAAAAAGAAAAAAGAGTCTATTTGCTGGCTTGATTTAAGACATCTTTTTGCTCTTCCCTTTTGGCGCACGATCTCATGAGGAATGCCGAGAAGGTCGCGATACCACCGGTGACGGCTGCCAACATCGTTTTAGCAAATGGCAGATTCAAGATCGAACCGGCCATTATAGTAATTCCTGCAGCAACCGTACTCAGAGGAAGCCAGCTGTCGATTGCATGAGACATCCTTTCCTTCATCATCAAATGCAACCACCTCTAATTTCAAAATATCCAGATTCAAAATAAAAAGTTTTTTCCGATAGGTCCTATAGCGTTGCCGTTGGGTGAGAGATGATCATGTGCTTGCAACAACTCGTCGGTTCATTTCTGGTGGCTAACCTTAAGCTTCTTAATTTTCCTCCTACCTGAAGCTTGAGGCTCGAAATCAAAGTCAAGTGCAAATTTTGCATCGAACCCCTTCCTTATTCTAACAATGGCAGTGGTTGAATTTGGAGCCTTCTTCATCGTTGAAACCTTGACAGACTGTATATCGACTACAAAGCTCGTATATTTGCAGAATACCTTTAGGAATGATTCAATCTCCGCACGACCGTTCACTATTCCTGTCTTGGAAAACGGCTCGTACACGGTAGCATCATCATCGAACAATTCAAGTAGGTAGCGAGCATCAGTTTTTGCAAATTGCTTGAGGCATTCCAGTGTCCACGTTTCCAGCTCTCCCATCTGAATCCTGCATGGTAGTGTTGATATTAAGAGGGGCGTATGCATTGTATTGCAGTAGCATGCTTGTCTGGAAGCTATGAAAGCTCCTCTAATAGTGGCATCTTGAATAACAGTTATCCACTTATTCTGTCCTTGAATTTGAATACTCTCAGCTTTAGCAGGCGTTATTCCATCTCTCCCTTCATGCCCCCCTTGTGTAGTTGTGGTAAATCTGATACCCTTTGATTATCGACACAGATGCATTTATGCTTAGTCACCATCCGTGAGTAAGCCATATATTTCGGATGGACTTATTATGGTAAATGATGTCATATGGCTACAAGCGGATATTTCAATAAAGGCGTAATGGCATTAGACGCACCTCATGTGGGATGGGTCGTAAGAGAAACTGACAGCAAGATAGTCGTTTTCGGGGAGGGTGACGATAGGTTCGACATTCCAAAAGACAAGATCAGATTTGCCGGCAGGAATGTTCTCATCGACCTTCCGTTCTATGAGATTGCCAGAAGATACAAGGTTAACAGGGATGACCCTTTGCCAACCGATGTGGCACCTATATCCCCCTGGCCAAAAGAGTGGCCTCAAGATGTAGACCTTGCGACCTATGAAGGCCGGTATCCCAAGTTACTCTTTAACAAAGGCGTTAGAACGCAGGATGAAGAACACATCGGTCACGTAATGAAGGAAACAGACGATAAGATAGTGGTGTTTGGACATTATGACTGGCGTTTTGACATACCCAAGTCAAAGATAATTGCTGTTGGACGCAACGTGATTCTGGGCATGGACTATCAAGACGTGTTCCAGTACAGGGTAGAGAGGAATGCACCGCTTCCCACGGGAGAAGCGATGGAGCGGCTCGGAGATGAAGAGACGACGATGAAGAGACGACGATGAAGCAGCAGTCAAGTACTATCAGTACATCGGAAACACAATAAATCTGCAGAGTGGCCATGACTTTTCAGCAGCAAACGGTTTCAAGTGGCCTTGGCAAAAGGGTAGGAGATGTAGCAGAGCGCGATTTCATCTGTCTGCCAGAGGATATGCTAGTAGGCGAAGCTGTAAAGATAATGCGCGATAAGGACGTCTCAAGCATCCTAGTTGCAAAGCCGGGAAACAAAATCCACGTAGCAGGATCGTCAGCCTCCAGATTATTCTCGCCATCAAAGTACTCGGGGATTCTCACAGAAAGAGACATACTTTATCGAGTAATGGCAGAAAACAAAGGCCCATACAAAGTGACTCTTGGCCAGATAATGAGTTCGCCACTTGTCACCATTAACAAAGATATTTCAGTCAAAGACGCGATTGCGCTGATGCAATCAAAGCAGATAAGAAGACTGCCGGTGGTAGATACCAATGAAAACGTTGTCGGTCTAATCACCCTCAAGACCGTGATAGGCAACATGCCTAATCACAATATTGATCTTGCAGAGTTGGAATCCTCGCGAGCAGTGGCAGAAAGAGAACAAGTGTGCCCATATTGCAGATCTGTAATAGATCAAGATAATCTCATGTCAACTCACATGTCCGACATTCACATGCAGAAATAAACACCTATAGGCAATTTTGTCAGACATTTGGGATGATTACCTGTAATAGAAATTAAAAGTGATCGCTGCTATTAATCATCGACGTGCTGAGAAGTATCGTTTCGAACCGGACATGGATAGACTTCGCTATCTGTGCCTTGATATATTCCGGAATACCGCCGTAGCACTTGTTCAACACTTCCGTATTTTCCCATCCTCCTAAGCTTGCTACGTAAGCTAAAGACCAATTGGTGGCTGCCAGATAATATTGAGCCATAGTATGTCTGAACAAATGCAAGGGATGACCATTAAAGTATAGTCCATCCCCTAACGCATAGATCCTGGTCTTTTCGTTAAGCCAACTTGTCTTGTCAAGCTCTGCAAACATCTTTTTGAACTTGGCCGCCATTCTTGACATAAAGTAAGAAGCTTGCAGTGCGTTTGCTTTATCGCTCCTAGCATCCTCAAAGAAGAGGTATTTCCTTTCTTTCCGTAGCCGGTCACCCACGGTTTCTACGATAGCTCTGCACTCTTCAGTCGGGTACTTGACCCACCACTTGCCTTCCTTTGTGAGATACCACGCACCTTTCTTTATCTTAGGTTCAAACTGTTCGACCCTAAAGACCGGAGACAATACTATTCTGTTCCATCTCATGGATGCCATCGCAAATGCCCTTGCGCCTGTGTGCAGACCTGTGTTCATAAAGGACCATGATTCCCAATCACTTTCGTTTTCAAGACGTTTGTTTATGGTAGCAATCTGCTCCGGCGTGAGCATGATTTCCTTGTATTCGCCTAGCCTCTCAGGCGTTGTTGAGAGTCCATATCTCTTACCTTCACCATGCGCAAAGTTGACGCTGTGGGCAGACAGAAAGCTGCGGTATGCATTGATGGTGTTTGTCTTCTGCATCTGAGGATAAGCGGTATTGAACCATGCAAGGAAGTTCTGCCAATACTCTATCGCTATCTCTTTCCGCTTCGCAGTGTCGATTGGTACTCCATGACTAACTAGGGTCTCTGGCATCACCATCAGTTGGTCAGAGATGCCGTGAATGATGTTTATCATGTACTGGATGCGCCTTGCCGGGATGGCGGCCGACTTCAAGTACGTAATCCACTTCTGAATAGATGGGAGATGGCTAAACTTCTCGTTCTGAAGCTTGGCATATTCGTGGGCTAGTTGCTGCTGCAGCGACATTACGATGCTACCGTTTGAATCGCGCTTTATTCCCCACTTTGCATCGCCTTCCATTTCGGACAGATAACGAGATACAGTGGTATGGTCCTTGCCTATGTCAAGCCCGATCTCCCGCGTAGTGTAGTTGCCCTTCTGGACGCTGATCATTATTGCCTCTTTGATCTTGTCCTTGTCGCTGACTTTGATGCCTTTGACGCGAAGACGGCTCTTTTTTCTTTCAATCCCTTTGCTGTCAAGCTTCTGAGTGCTGTCGTTCTTTTCAGATATTGTATTTGCCATCATTCAGCTGCAGCCTCCTTCTTCGTTACGACAGCTCTGACTCCTCTTGCCAGAGTCAATGCATCTTCAATTGCCTGGGGCTGGCTGTGAAAGCCATAGTCCTTCATGTACTCCTTTATCTTGTTCTTCAGGCTGATCGACACGGTTATCGACTTCTGGTTATATCTTGGCACTGTGCATTTCCAATACTGTTAATGGTGCTCTAATATATAAAGACACGGTGTATAAACATGCATATGCACGGTTACTGATAGTTACCAAAATGGGCAAATATAGAACAATATTCACTAGAATGGTAACCGTTCAATTTAAATATTGTGCACTGTTCATACCCATTGGATGCCACGAACAGGACAGAAGTCATTGACAGTAAGCGAGAAAGTCTTTGAAGAGATAATGCAGGAGAGGCAAAAGCTTTCCACGTCGTCAAAGATGGATGTCGGGCTAAATGTGTTCCTGGAGTATCTGATACAGCTTCACAAAGAGTGGGCAAAGAAGATGCCCCGCCTTTCAAAGTTTGGACTGTACGACAACAAGATTGCAATCTTTGACAGCAAGAAGCAGAGGATAATCGAAGTGGAGATCAAGAACGGCGTACTGCAGTGTCTGAGCTGCGAAAGCGACGAGTGCATTCATGTCGGCTTTGCTCTCAGCATAGATGAAGTCAAGAAGCTGATGCTTGCCGGCGAGATAAAGAAGCCCAAGATTGCAGCTTAGCAGACTTTACGGCGGTGCTGCGCCTGCGATTAGCACGTTCCAGTAGAACATACCCAAGACAACAAGAATACCGATGCCCGCGATGATGGCCTTGAAAGATGCTCGCATGTCTTAGAAAAAAGAGAGGAAGGTAAAAAGCCTTCCCTATGGAACGTTTGTGCAGTTGAACCCGTAGTTGTAGCAGTCAAAGACGCGGAGGGCTTGTGCTATGGTGATAGTCGATTCCGCATTTGACGGCTTGATGTCTATTGTTTCGTCAGGCTGGTTGAACGCGTCTGCGATGTTTTGCAGGACTGACTTCTTTGCCACGTAGTTAAAGCCGTTCCATGCGGTGTAGAATCCGCCCTCGTGTACCGGCCTTATCAGCGTGGTTTGTGAGCCGTTCTCGTTCTCGCGAATGACGTTGCCGTTGGCCTTGACCTGCGGGTTCAATAACGCACTTGCGGCCTTGTCTGCATATGTCCTGCTTGTCGCGTCGTTCACGGACCCGTAGCCCAGCTTGGTTTCAAGAACCAAGAACGCGGCTGTCCTGACTGCGCTTGCATGGCTGCTGCTTGCCGGCGACTGGATGCCGATGTCTGCGATCCACTTGCTCTCCGCGAACCTAGCCACCTGACGCGGGGACCATGTGTTGTAGCCATCGTATACCGGAACGTCCGCGCCTACGCCCTTGTTAAGCAGATGGATAGCCCAGAGTGTGGGAACGAGCCAGTCGCTTGACCTGCTGTAGATGATATACGCGTCGACGCCATTGCAGACCTTGCTATGGTACTGGTACGACCTAGCCCTTATGGACGGTTCGGTATAGCAGTCACGGTATACGCCACTGGACCCTGATTCGTACAGGAAGTTGTTTGCCTGAGAGGTTCCGCTGCCGAACATCGGAGAGTAGATGTCTTTGCCAAGGGTATAGCCTTCAGCCGTCAGCCTACTTGCTAGCTCTGTGCCCTTGCTGGTCTGGCCTATTGCGTTGAAGTATTCGCGCCCTAGATGTGTGCCGTGCCTCTCGATGTACCGGAACGACCTAAAGAAAACATCGTTGCCATGATTCACGCTTGAAGTGTATGTCCATGTGGTTCCAACGTTGGACGGGGTTGCGCGGCCTATGTAGGTGCTACCAAGATAGATGTCTGCCCAAGAGATGTTCGCGGTGGTCTCCCAGAGATAGTTCTTGATGTCTACCTTGACGTTATTGTTTGCTCCATAGACATAATCGACGGTTACCTCAAGCATCGGGGCTTTGTCTACGGCAGCACCGCCTATGTCAAGGGCGCGGAATCGCAGTCTGTATTTGATAGTGTCGCTTGAGACTTCGGTTAGGTCAGAGATGTAGTTCGTTTTCCAACCAACCTTTATGTCTACGTCCTCGCCCGCCCTTATCACGCGACCGTCAGACTGAACGACGCGGATAGGTATGGACGGATACTCTGCCATTACTGCATGGGTGCTAGATCCGACTTCATCAGGTGACGCGTCTTTGTACAGAGAGTTGATGTAGCCGTTTGCCAGGTTCAGCACCGTTTGGATGTCGCTGTGTGTTGGCTTGGCAGCCTCAGCCTGCTGTACAGGCACAAAAAGTGAGGCTGACAGAACCAGCGCAATAGCCGCGAAGGCTAGTGCGACTTTCTGTTTTGCGTTGTATGCGCTTTCACGCATACACTGTTACTCAGTAACAGTTCAATATTACATTTAGTAACGGTTCACTATTACCGCCAAAACCGTTTTACCAAGATTAATGCAAGTCCTGCCGCAATGAATACTCCAATTAGCAGTTCGATGGAGGGAGTGCCAGACGTTGTAGGATCAGTCGGTTTTGAAGTCGGGGGAAAAGACATTCCTTTGTCTGCCAGTATTGCAAGCGAAGTAGTTTCAACATTAGTCTGACTGTCAGGCAGCATGTTTTCGCGGTAGTGCGTGTATACCCCGCCGGTGGTAGAGTCTTGCATGTACGAAATGATTGTCATGGCCTCCTTTGCTTCTCCAAAGGCAGTCATGTTACTGGCTATTTGCCACAGAGCTATCTTGTAGGTGCTGTACCTCTGGCCGTCAGGCTCAAATGCCTTGTCCCTTATCCCGATGCCATCAAACATCGCAGCACCCATCTCGTAGCAGGACCTTGCCTTATCCGTCATGCCTGCCCTGTAGTAGTATATCGATTTGTAAAAGGCAATGTCCCCATAGTCGCTGCATTCAAGCTCGACAGAGCCGTCAGAATCAGAGATCCATACGTTGCCTACTATGCTCTTGTCTGTGACAGAATTAAAGTAAGCTACCAGGTCCAGCAGCGAGCCTACAGGATGCCTGAAATCAAGGTCGTAAAGCTCGTTGTAGTGCCTGATGGTGGCAGTCATGTTTGCAGACTTTGCATAGTCATAGTCCTTCAGGACGTGGCTTGCAAGCAGGTTATCAGTCCATAGCCAGTACCTGTCAATGTTCTCATTTTCTCTCACCAAACCGTAGGTGGAATTGTAGTTGCTGACAATGTAATCGTAAGCGCGGGTAGAATTGAAAACAGGGTTTGCGCCAGCGGCAGAGTCGGCTAGACCTGCTACGGCTGCAATCACAACTGCGGCCAATGAAACTAACAAAAAAGGGGAGTGGCGGTGCACTGCCATCATATCTTGTTCTTTAGTTTGCTGAAGAGGGTGAAAACTATTCCTATTGTCACTATTGCGGTTAGCAGCGGCACCATCACGTTCACGCTCACGCTGACCATCTTTGTAGGGCTTAATCCTCCGATGTAGACCGTGATAAAGCCGTCTGACGCAACGGCTGCCTCGTTTCCAAAGACACTTACCGCCAATATCTTGAAGTTGCTTGGCAGCACAAAGCTGTCGATGATGGCAGTGCCATCTGCAAGCTTGATGCTAAGAGACGAGCCTTGGTTCTCGACTATGATCTCCTTTGGAAATGCCTGCTGTTCTTCTCCTGTCATCCCACCTATCTTTGTGGTCGAGCCGGTGGTCTTGTCGGTCCACAGTATGTCGATTGCCTTGTTGTTGTACGTCTTTATCTCAAGCGCGTTCATGGAACCTGTAGTTGCATCTTGGAACTTTACTCCCGCCGCCTTCGTCCCTGTTGCGTTGTAGGTCAGCTAGTTTACGATGTCTATCTCAAAGGGCGGCGAGATAGGCTTGTCTGCGGTGTAGACTGTTGCCGATGTAGTGTTGAACACGGAGAAGGGGATGCTGCGCTGGAACTGTATCGGGCTTGGTAGTGCGTAGGCCACTTGCGAAGTAGCTGTCAGGAGCACGAGCACCACGAATGCTGCTGTCATTATGTTGTCTCGGTTCATGTTGTGTCACCGGAATTTTCCCATCAGCTTGTCAAGCAGAGCTATCATGATGAACACCGGGATGATTGCAACTATCACCGACACCAGCGGCGTCATGTCCATCGTACCCGTAGTCTGGGCATACGCCGGCGTTGGCATCAGGTAGGCTGCAATCGCTCCAAGTGCCGCCAAAAATCCCATCATGGCCGCCCGCTTGGTTTGCTTCCTTGGTTTTGTAGCCATGAATAATAGTGCAAGAACAGTTCAAAATAAGAGTTTAACACGGTGTCGTATTCATTAGCACACGGTTCATATAAGCATAAGGAATAGCCATGCAGGAAGCGTAACAATGCCAGCTTTTGCTTCCATTTTGTTTTTTGATAGTAGAATACCACTATCAGAACCAGAACTCTTTTTGAAGTCTATTATCCCGTACCTGTCGCTTTTCACTATGCTTGATTGGTATTTGATCTCTATCGGCAATACCGAATTATTGTCCAACTTTAAGACGAAATCTATTTCCCGATCCTTGCCGCTCTTCCAATAGAATAGGGAGTTCTCGTAATCAAAGAGCTGTTTCTGCTGGCTCAGGCAAAATGCAAGCCTTATCAGATGAGAACCGACGATACTTTCAGCCAGCATTCCCACGTTCTGCGGGTTCTTTAGAAAGTCTATGCTGGCTGTAAAAGGATCTTGACCGCCTATCCATGCTCGGAGTGCATGATAGAAAAACGGATCGTAGAAGTGTATCTTTTTGTTCCTTTGATATGAGGGCAGCTTGCGCGCAACGTCATAAAAATTGACATAATACAGGACAAAGCTGTCCTTCAAGGTATCAACATATTCTGCTACAGTATTGTGGCTAGATACGTCAGTGTCATCCTTCAGCGTATTCCAGCTAACGGGATTTCCTGCGGTGACAAATATCCTCCGCAGGATTTGTCTGAGGTAGGTCTCTTTTTTGTTCCACCGTGCAAGGTCTCCCAGTACAACATCGATGTACGTGCGGTAGACGCCTTCGGATATCTTGCCAGTCCTAAGATATTCGTCAGCTACACGAGGTATTCCGCCCGTCATGAGATAGTTATTAAACAGCAACTCTAGTTCCTTTGAGAACAGAGAAAGCTCTTTGATTTCTTTTGGGATCTTTCCTTCGCTCAGCTCAAGTAGGAGTTTTATTCTGCGTCCTGACGCGATTATCTGCAGCTTGTCAAGTGCCTTTCGTAAATCCGGGTTTATGGTTTCTGCATATTCCACAAACTTCATCGGCAGCAAGATCTTGTCCGGAACATCGTCTAGGCTCCCTCTTCTTCCAGGCAATTTTTCATAAGCTTTTTTGATATCTAGAGTATGGGAGCCGGTAAGAATGACGGTAGCGTTTGCAAGCTTGCCGGTATCAGATAGATGCTTTATCGCTTTTTGCCAGTCTCTTACGGACGAAATCTCATCCAAGAATAGATACGCTCGTTGTTTTCTTTCCGACCTCGTCGATTCAAGGTAAGAATTAACTGTATTTACAAGTTCTTTTGGGTTGTCTACGAGGTCGCAGGTATAGTAGAATACGAGCCTAGGATCAGGAACTTTGTCAAGTAGATCGCTAATCAGACTTTTCAGCAGAGTAGTTTTTCCTACCTGCCTTGGTCCCCTCAGTGTGTATACTACATCTTTGTTAAAAGAGAACTTGTGTCTTATTCTGGGCTGCCATTTGACGCTGGATTTTTCTAGTTCGGTTAAATGCTTGTCCTGGTCTATGGCCTCCTTTTTCTTCCACCAGGGATTCTGGTCTACCAAGTCAACGGCTATTCCCATGCCTGAAGTATTTTGACAAGTTCTTTATAAACACCTTGTCAGTCTATTGACAAGCTTATCTTAACTATCCGCCTCAGGCTCCTTAATGCGATTTCTTTGCATCAAGGATTCTTGCATCAAGCTGATAGCTTCATTTACGTAGCTGTCCCTTACCGGCTTGTACCACCGATAATCGTCTTCTTCCATGTACCGTGGATATTCGTCTTCAAACACCGTCTTGACCAGCCGCATGAGGTTCGGCTGAAGTGATGTTCTGTAGCCTTTGGCTAACGACGTGTAAGGATTGTCCCTTGCTGCCACCACCTTGACTGTTAGCGCATCCATGTTCCTGACGGAGCTTGTAAGCATCTTCATGCTTGTAGTCGTTCCGATAATGCAAGACACAATAGTTCTTGCCACGTTAAAGAACTTGACAGCCGACTTGACAAAAGGGTCGTTGTAATCCAGCGTGTACATCCAAAAGCCCATGTCATCCCATACCAGCGCGGGTATTCTCAATCTGTTGCTTTTCAGCCATGATACAGTGTCTACAAACTGATTTGGTGGGAAAATGAACCTCTGCCTGTAATTGTCAGGATCTACCTGCTTGACGCACTGCATGGCGTAGCTGGTCTTACCGATGCCGCCGGTGCCATATATCAGGACTAGCCTGAATTCGCCTTCCTTGTGCCACTTGCGTATCAGCTTGGTCAGCTGGCGCTCCTGGCTACGGAGCTGGTCAATCCTTGTCATAGTCCGTGAAATCGTCCCTGTTTGACATTACGCGCTTGAACCTGCTCATTTGCACGTTTTGCATCATCTTCATGCTTGCATTCCTTACAAGCTTGATGACGCTGGATTCTCCCTTTCTGTCACGGCTTCTTTTCAGGATTGCTAGGTTGACTACTACATTTTTCAAAAGGTCCGTCTTGAACGCGTCAGCCAGAATTAACGCCTGAACACCATATCTGATCTCACTTTCATTCAGCTCTGTCAAGGTGAATATCTCATTGCCCTGTGGGTTTGTCAGGGCTTTAGTTGCAAGCACTGTAGATGTCCAAGGCTCTGTGTCTTTCAGATCTTTCTTTGGCTCGCTCATGCCTGTCATGGTGCTCCTTTAGGAATGAATTGCTGAAGCATCATCAGAGCAAACATCCCCATCATAAACATCATGAACATCATTGTTTTATCAGGCTTGGCGGCTGCCAGTTTTTGAATCACGATGCTGTCTGAGAATTGCTTTAGCAGGTGAGGGTTTGTGGCCTGTCCGGCAATGTCTTGCTGTTTATCAGTACTGTTACTTTCAACAGCATCCTTGAACCTGTATTCCACCTGTCTGTCTGCGTCCAGAATTACGGCCGGTTTTGAATGCCTTCCCTTTGTCAGCAGATATGGCTTGATTCGCTCAATCACCCATGTCTTGCCGTCGGCTGCTATCGAGCCGTCCTTGAGTATCCTGCCCCGCGTTTCTTTTATCAGGTCGCCGCTTCTGATGAACACTTTGAGGGTTCCGAGGCTTTCCGGGATGTCGCTGTCTTTACCCCGCCGCTTATCCAAGATCTTCTTCAGGGGAGGCAGCACCTTTGGGATAATCACCTTTGAGACCAGGGCAACTATTCCCATGATTATGCCGAATACCACAACTTCGCTGTTCAGGATCTGGGTTATGATTTCAAGGTCCGCCACCTTTTCTCACCTCACGGGATGAAGAGCTTGATAAAGCTCATGAAGGCGTGGACTACGCCGGTTATGACTTGCCAAGCAAACATCACGTGGTTCATTATTGGCTCAGGGCTGCCTTCTCTTACTGTCCGAATTATCAGGAACAGCCAGTAGCCAAAGTACATTACACCGAACATCGGCGACAGCTTTATTGCAATGTCCAGAAGGGTCGTTGCAACAACGTAAATGCCATCTATGCCCTCCCCTATCCAGCATTGCCCCAATGCGCAAAAGATGTCAATTGCTAGACTCATACATGTTGTATTTTGAACAGTTATAAATATGGGTTATACACTGTGTGCTATTTCATAGCTAGGTGGTGTATTGATAGAGACCCGATAGCAATTGGTTATCAAACGGCAAGGATTCTTGCTGGATCAAGATGGTACAGAATGAGCCGCTGCCCAGCAACAGCATTCGTCCCACGTACAGTTAGGGCATTCTTTTGGAGACGAGCTGGCCTTGCATTCAGACGGCAAGCAACCACAATCTGCACATTTTATCTCCATGCCAAGCGATGCGTGGTTTAGAGATAAGAACTTTGACGTTCTATCTAGGAGCATAAAAGATGATTGCCGCTCCCGCTAGGGCAACAAGCGAGCCTATTATCTCGTACCTGTCGGGCTTTTTCTTGTCAACTATCCTGCCCCAGATGATAGACGAGATGACAAATATCCCGCCGTACGCCGCGTACACCCTGCCAAAGTCGGCTGGCTGCAACGTCGGGATTATCCCATAGACGAAAAGAATGATTCCGCCCAATATTCCTAGTGCAAACTTTTTCTTTTCACGAATCCAGAGCCAGACCAGATACCCGCCGCCTATCTCTGCTATGGCGGCGACAAAGAACAGGATGGCCGTCAGGGGAGCGGAAGTTACTGTTTCGACCAAATCCCCTTCTCCCCTTTCCTTGGCATGTAGAATATGATGGCGACGCCTGCAACCGCGATTACCGTGCCTAGGATGTCGTACCTGTCTGGCGGGATTCCCTCAAAGAGCCAGCCCCAGAGTATCGACATGACGATAAATACGCCGCCGTATGCGGCGTAAATCCTGTGAAAATGTGATGGTTGCAACGTCGGCACAACGCCGTACAGGAACAGCACAAAGCCACCGAGGACGCCGAAGATCCAGCTCATACTTTCCCGCAGCCAGAGCCAAACGAGGTAGCCGCCGCCTATCTCGCAGAGGCCAGCTAGGAAAAAGAAAAACAGAGTTATGAGAACCCTGTTATTCGTTGGAAGTTTCACGGTCTATAGTGCGAGCGGGACGGCTGTTATTATTGCTATTCGTAAACAGGCGAATGACCCTGCATGCTATGGCCGCCAGATATCTTGGACTTTTTCAGCTTGCTTACCTTGGTGCTGTCTCGCAGCCTAAAATCTGGTTCTGCCCTTTCCTTCTTGGTAGCCGATTCGCTCTTTTCTGCTGGTTGCGCGAGGCTCAGCGCCTCATCTATGAAAGTATAATCCTTGGCTTTGTTTTCCTTTACGACTTTGATTCCCACGCTTCATTTCCTGATGGCTGCCATCGCAAAAGGCGAAAATGCAGCAGGTATGCAATGTCAATAACTAGAGCAAACGCTACATTCGCCAAAATACACGACAGTTACGTTGTGTACGCGAAAGTAGCCACTGTCAGCAAGCAGGTACGGACAGAATTTAAAGGTTGTTTCGCTGTAGATTCTGCTTGCCCGTCAAGTGACCTGCGACATTAGCAACGGCGCTCTAGCCCCAGCAACCGAAATGGTAGCAGAACTTGTTCATGTTAGCCTTTCTCTGATTCGTTCTTCAGCTGCTTTAGCGCATAGTTTATCGCGTGTGAATAGCTGCCAAACCGCAATGCCTTGATCTCCTTTGTAACCCACTGATACAGCTCGTCCTCTAGTGTTATCTGCAATCTTTTCATCTCCCTTGTCGCTCTGTGTATATTTGTGTATGATTGTATCATAAAGGCGTTGTTATACAGAATCTTTATATTATACAGTGAGTGTGTATGAATGTGTATAACTATGCCAAGAATCAACCTGACCGTCGATGATGACAATTATCAATTTTTGAGGCAGATGAAGGAGTCGGGCAAAGCTGCTTCGTTGAGCCATGCCGTGAGGCTGGCCATCCAGGAATACCGTAGGCTGCACGGAAAACCGGGGACAAAAAGAGTGGTTCGGTAAATGGCAGACACTAGAAAACAGCCCTTGCAACCGTGTCGCCTCTGTTCTGCTTTGCAGGAGGAAATCGAGCTATGTAGCACAAAAGGCGAAAGGGAAAGGCAGGAGCTGCTGAATTTTCTGTTGAAAGGGCATCAGGATGCCTGTCATGGCCTGAGTGATCGCCCTATCAAGTGATACGAGAGTGAAAGGTCATTGTTTTTCAGTTCAGGCTTTCGCAGGCTACAGCTCTGGTCTGATGCACATGGCAAAGACTTTGCCATCCGGCTTTCAAACGAGCAAGACTTTAGAGTAGTCTCCAATCCTTCTGCAACTTATACCAAGCTGGTCGAGGAGGCAGAGTACTTTGACGATATGGACTATGACTGGAAATTCTTGCTGGAACATTGGGCCGGCGTAAAAAATGGAAGCATCAGGCTCTTAGATATAGAAGATGGAAGAGAACCGCCTGCCGCGGTCAACTGGATGAACCTGCCAGATGACGCCTCCATTAACAACGGTAAAAGAAAACGGGTAAAAAGAACAAAGCCTAAACCTCTTTTGAAGTGCCACTACTGTATGTTATCTTATAATTCTGAGAAGGAAAGGAGCGAACACGAAGCTCTCTGGCATAAAGAAAAGACGGGAAAAGGTCCTAGCTGACCAATAGTTGAATCATGCTATAGCTATGTGAAAACGTTTAAAATCGGTGCTATTGAACCGTCACTGTGCCGCAAGAAGCCTCGGCATTACTGCTAGGCGTTGTTGCCTTTGGTCTATTGCACGGCATTAACCCTTCTCACGGGTGGACAGTGGCAGTCCTCTACTCCATAAGGAACAGGAGACCCTTGCTCAGCAGCCTTGCGAGCTCGGGGATACTTGCAGGCGCTCACTTTCTATCTTCAATGGTGGTTGTAATTGCGTTCATTCTGTTAACCAGTTACGTGGTAAAGATACCGGATGGTTACATGAATTATGCAGTTGCCGCCGCGCTGGGGATTCTGGCTTTTATGTTCTGGAGAGAAAAAGGCGAAGATTTGGAAAAAGCGCAGCATGGACACCTTCACGAATCCGCTGCTAAAGCGGTAGAACACGAACATGCACACTGGCACGGAGGAACAGGCTATCACACACATGTCCACTTGCATGAAGTAAGGACTGTGCCCAAGCTAGCTGCGATAGCAGGTTTTGCGCTTGTTCTAGGGTTTGCTCATGAAGAAGAGTTTGTGATACTTTCGCTAGCCGTAGGGGGCGCAGATCCACTCCTTTTGATGGTTGCCTATGCCAGCGCAGTTGCCGCCGCGCTAATAGGAGTTACCGTACTTGCCGTCAAGGTCTACAGCCGCATTCAAGATAGGGTTATCCAGTATACGAAATACCTGCCCAAAATCAGTGCGGTGATTCTGATAGCAATGGCCGTCGGATTTGCGTTTGGCATATTCTGATGTTGCAACCGAGCCGTAGGCCCAAATCTAGCGACGGAGATAAAAGAACTCTTTCAACACGTTATAGTTTCCTAACGTTTGGAATGGCTGCTACAACACTGACGTGGTAGGGGGATAGATATACCATATAACAAATAATAAAGTCGGAAAAAATTATAGTCTTACTTGATTTATTTGGGTCGAGATGTTAAGCAGAAATGATGTTTTGACGGTTCAGTGCCTATGCAACAAGTTATGCAACGCTTTTGTTGCATAGCACGCACGAAAAAGCGTAGTTTAACATATAATTATTTTTGGTATGATACATCCAAGTGGTGCGAGGATCAATAAAGTAGAATGGAATAAGCTCAAAGAATCTTTCTGCGCATTACTTCAAAAATTGTAACACATTTGCCTCGCAGAAGAACTAATTAATTGAGGAAACCGTTTCCTGTCCTGCTAA
>CAYXFY010000001.1:296037-354780 GCA_964464395.1 uncultured Nitrososphaera sp. | reverse complement strand
AAGGACGCGTACGGCAACTCCATATCTGGCGCCACATTTGCGTGGGCGCTCCAGACGCCGTCACTCGGCACGCTTGCCGTGTCGTCTGACACATCAAGTGCAGTCTTTACCGGAGCGGCCGTCTCTGTGACGACTTCGAGCGCGCTTGCGGTGGTGGCAACGCATGGCGGTTCGAGCGTCTCGAGCTCGGCGATATTGATTGTGAGCCCGGCGTAGAGCCGGCTCTTTCTTTTTCTTAGGTCTTTGAACTATTTGGTTACTCTTTCACGTACTTGATGCCCTTTTGGGATAACATATTGCGCTGCCGTTCATTGATTATGTAACAAGAATTTTCGATGGCGCGCACTGGCATTCCAAAAATCAACAGAGCATAGAAACCTCTTTCTTCCTCATCTTTGCCTGGAAAGTGTATCTTTATCGGCTTTAGCTGGTCAAGCTCTGATGTCATATAGTTTACCTTGTGCTAGTTCATTTTACTATATTTAGGCTATCCTCATCATGATTCAACCAGCCCATAATTGCCAGACGTGAGCAATTTACTGTGCGGTGTAGCCCTTCTTCTTTGCCTCGCCGGCCACTGCCTGCGCCTTTGACTGCGCCCTTGGCAGGACCAAGTCTGCTGTCTCTGCCGTGAGGTAGCCAGATTCTGCCGCAAGCGACCTTGCCTGCTGGTGCGCCTTGGCAAGCATCGGCTTGACTGTCTCCGGCGTCGCGTAGCCTGCCTCGGTGGCGAGCGCAAGGGCCTGCTGGAACGACCTGACAAGCTCGTTTTTGTATTCTGCGAGGTCTATCTTGAGGTCTGCTTCCTTGAAAAGCAGGCCTTCGGCGATTGCGAGGTTGACTGAAATGCCGGCCTCTATGGGCTTGATGTTGAGCTTGCTCATAAGCGATGCAAGCTGGGTCGATATGACGTCGCCGGGCTTGGCCACGACTGTGTCCTTGTTCACCCAGATTGTTCCCTGGTCGATCTTGGTCTGGACGTTTGCCACCTTGAACTCTGACAGCACCGGCCCTGGGGCGATGCCTGTGTTGCCTGCAGGGACGACGATTTCCTTCGTAGCGATGTCGCCTCCCTTGGCTGCGAGCATTATCTTGTTCTGGCCGAAAATCAGGTTGAGCTTGAACGGGCTTATGTTGGTGAACATGAGCGCGCACTGGCCGTCAAGCGACTTGCTGAGGCTCTCGAGGCCTGCGACTCCCTGGACCTTCTCAAACGCGCGCCTTGCGACCTGATTCTTGATTATCCTTATCTTGATGTCGTTGCGGAACTTTTTCCGCAAAAGCATCAGCTGCGATGCGCGCACCTTGGTCATTTTCGACAGCGCTATCACGTTGTACTGCTTTGGCAGCTCCTGCAGCTCCTGGTACATCAGGCGCTTCTTCTTCGGATAACCCGCGCGGTGGACGACTTTGGCCTGCGACATTACTCTTCCTTCTCCTTCTTGAGCGCCGACAGCTTGGCCTTCTTGCCCATCGTGAACTTGACGTGCGCGTTGCGGATGTTCTTGTCGCCCTGCGGAAGCTTCTTCTCGACCGCCGCTATAACTGCAGAAGCATTTTCAACGATTTGATCGTCTGAGAGCTTTTCGTCGCCTATCTTGACAGAGACGTTGAGCTGGCTCTTTGCCTTGACCCTGACGGAGCCCCGGAACCTGCCGGCGATGTTCTCTATGGGGGCGCCGTACGGGCCGGGCGGCGGCATCTTGCCCTTGGGGCCGAGGCGCTGCCCAAGCGAGCGGCCGACTGACGCCATCTGGTTGGTGTCTGCTAGGAAGAAGTCGTGCGCCCTTACAAGCTTGCGGGCCTCGCGCTTGTTTGTTCCAAGCCTGTCAAGCTCCTGCGGGTCCATGATGTGGTCCACGCCTGCGTTCTTTGCCCTGAGCGCCATGTCGCCAGAGCCCACCACGCATATGGTAGGCAGTTTGCTTGGCTTGTGCGGCAGGACTACCGTCTCGTTGAGGTTAAAGCCCTTCTTTACGTCGATATCCTTCAGTACAAGTGTCAATTCGGCAGACTGGTTAAAGTTGCGCTTGCCGGCACCCTCCCGGGCGGCCTTTACCAGCTCCTTCAGTTGGCTGTCGCTCACCATTTTATATAAGCATGAGCAAGGCAAGCCACTTTTAATCTTTAGGATTTGCTTCTCGCCGGGAAGGGGTGTTACAAGCCAGAGATCATAACTTTACCTTTCTGGTCTTGAAGTCCTTGCTCGCGTCTACGACCTGCTTTGTCCTTTCTGCGAAGTCAGCCGGGAACTTGTCGTTGTACTTCAGATAGACGCTGTCTCCAGTCTTGACGGTAACAGAGCCGGACGAAACGCCTATGGTTGTCGGGATGTCCAACGTAAAGACACCGGTGTTGATGTCGGTCTCAAGCGCAGAGAGTTCCATTCCTACAGGATCGCTGTCGGATGTGACTCTGATGCGTATCGAGTCCTGTGCATCGCCATCCAAGTTGGCGTCAGCATCTTGGACTGTCAGGCTTATCACGCCTCCTGCAGCCACCGAGGCTTCTGCCGTTATGGTCGGGTCAAAGCTCTGCACCAAGAAGGTCTTGGATACAACTGCCTTGTTGCCTGCGGCGTTCTTCTGGTCTGTGTATCTGACTGAGAGGATGTCGCCTGGATCTGCTCTGTAGGTCCAGTCGAAGTCGCTGCCACCAAGGGTAGGCGCCGCATTGTTTCTTGGACTTAGCTGTACTGTGGCTTCAAAGACGCCTGTGTTGGGGCCTGTCTCTTCCATTCCTACTACGAGTGTCGGAGCACCAGAGGCATCAGATATCAGCCTGACAAAGTCGGCAGAGAGTGTTGGGTTTGTTGCCATGCCAGCTTCAACGCTTTCTGTTCCTTCAGGGTTGGCGTTGAGGTCAGCGTCGGTCACCGAGATGGTGAACTTTGTGCCCGGACCGATTACTGTCGGACTGATGTCTATTACACCGGTAGATGTTCCTACGCGGATAGAGTGTTCCCTTGTTGCCATTCCTCTATCACTTGTGATTGTTTCTGCATATTTTATTTCGATGTTGGATGACACTGCAGCAGAGGTTGAACCGGATGGCAGTGACGAGACCTTGCATTGGTCAGGCAAGGAGATAGTATATTCAAAACGGCGGCGGAATTGTCCCCCAACTTGAATTTAGGTTGTGTTGAATCTCTGGTTATTCAATCTGGTTGCAGCTAACTCGAAAGCGCAATTGCGATGAAATATGCAAATGCCTGTATAGACCTATTAGAACATGTGCGGCAAACGTCGTATTCTGTTGACGAATTAGACTGTAATTTTGTTGCATAATGAGAGGTAGTCAGACCGGGGGTAATAGTATATGCAACAGAATCATGACTGAGAGACTAACTAATGATTTACCTATCAGGTTATGGTTCCAGTAAAGTCTAGGTCAGCGGAAGCTCACGATAGTCAGAGCAAAAAGCGTATCTCTTGCCATCTGGTTTTTGCCAAATCTCTTCAATGTAGTTATAGTCATAACCTCTTTCAATAATTATTTGACCTATTCTATTCCATTCTGCATCAGTAAGATAAATTGACCTTGTTATAGCCTCTAAGCCCTCTTTTCCGGATTGATACTGAACACAATTAACCATCGGATATTTCTTCAGATTCTCCTCACTGTCCTTATGCGGGCAATATCTGTACTTCTCTAATGCTTCATTGCAATTCCAGCACAATACTCGGAATCCCACACGCTTAAAATGAGAATAACCTAACCAGCGGTATAGCCTGACAGCAAGCTCAGAATGGTGTTTCTTTCCACCTCCAAAAATATGGTCAATAGTCAAAAATGCTATTTGCTTTTCTTTACAACAAGCACATTCACCACCATAAGCGTTGATTGCATTTATCTTCGCTTCTTTATCACGGTCATTGAAGTACCCCGATCGATGATAGTCCGGTTTACCAAATAGGTCATTTAGCGCATCGTCTAGGATACCTTTCCTCATGTTCTTAGGGGATGTGTTAGCCTAGATAAGCTTTCAAAATGAATAGAGTTTACCATGGTCAGGAGCATGGAATAATATCAAAAGAATATCAGGTTTGGACAATATACTTAAGAACTCTATTTTTAACTCACATTAGAGAAGATAATGGCTTTCCAACCTAATCCTGCAGCATTCTGGCAAGTCATACTAGGTGGCTTCATCACTATAGGAGGAGTACTTTTTGCAGTGTCGTTTGCATTTGGAATTGAAACTGTTAAGGCTACTGATGGTAACGATATTATTAGATTCAATGCTTTCTTCTGGTACTACCTCATTGTCGGAATAGCTATTATCCTCCTATCAATGCTGGGTGCTTCGATAAGATTTTTGGGCTGGCCTAGGCCACCACGGCGATGAAAGAGACATAGCGCAGCTGCTTTATGCATCTTTCTCAATTCAAACAAATTAAAATATTCGTAAGAGAATCACGAAGTTAGTGGAGCCAATAAAGTGTTCTGCAATTCATTACATAAAGCTAGGAAGAAAGGGAGAATGGGAAAGAAAATGTATTGAAGATGAAGGCACTTTGCAATTAGGTTTTGGGGAGGCAAACCACCAAGATTGCCTGAATGGCAAATGGGATCGTATCTATCAGACCTATCTTCAAGGTGAAAATAAAAAAACACCAGCAGTGGCAACAGGATTTGTTAATCAGATAAAGAAATTCTATCAGGCAGACGAAAAAGTACTTTGGATAACATTTTATGGAAACAAGATGTGGTGGTCCTTTTCAAAACCACAAATAACATTGCTCACAGACAAATCTAAAATTCGTCCGGTAATAGGTAGATGGCATGATACAACAGTTGATGAAAAAATGATATTAACAACCGACAGCCTAAGAGGCGACCTTCTAAAGACTCAGGGATTCAGAGGAACAATTTGCGATGTTAAGTTAAAGGAATATGTTTTGAACAAGATCAACGGTAAAGAGTCGAAGGAAATAAAGGCAATAAATGATGCCATGCGCGAGCTTGAGAACAAAGTCGCAGTACTAATCACAATGCTTCGATGGCAGGACTTTGAAATACTGATTGACCTTATCTTTCGTGCGGCAGGCTATAATAGAACAAGTGATCTAGGCAAGACTCAGAAAACTTTTGACTTGGATTTAATTTCACCTGTGACTGGTGAGCGATGCTTGGTTCAAGTCAAATCTGAATCAAATCTCCAAGATTTCGAGGAAGATTGCAAAGAATTTGAAGCAATGAAAGGCTATGACAAGTTTTTCTATGTCGTTCACTCTCCTGACCAATCCTTAGAGAAGGCTATAAGACATCAAGGAAAAGTCAAGATATTGCTAGCCACTGACCTTGCAACAGTTGTCATCAATTCTGGACTTGTCAAGTGGTTAATATCGAAACTAGGCTGAACTACCAACTTAGATAGGGCGAATGATATTTGCAATCCTTTCGCTGGAATTCCCGGTTATTCCATCTAGTACTTCAATTCTTGTACTTCCGTCAGGTCTTCGATACCAAATCTCATAGTAAGGATAGAAGGTAAGGTCAATATCTTCCACCTTTGCATTAAGATAACTTTCAATCATATTGCTGACTAGGGCGGGCTCGATTTGGGGATCAATTATCTTTGTTCTATTATTGGTTTCAATAGCTATTTCGCTAATTTGAAAGACCTCTCGCAACGAGTTCAATCTCGTTGGGTCTTCTGGGTATGGTCTTGTCAGGCTGTAGACTATCGGCTTGGTCGAGCTTGCACGTAATACTCCTCTTGTGAGTAGACCATTGACAAGTCTCTTTGTCTTTGCTTCGCCCAAACCCACTCCAAGTATTGTCTTCATTTCAAAGCCACCACGGAAAATCCGAAGGATGGCGGCCTCATCAGAAGTTATCTGAGGCAAAGCATAATCGTAAGACAATCCAGTATTTACTACGTTAACAATACCACCTGAAAGTGCATCAATAGATACTCTGCACGGAACAATCTTGTTAACAGCTTCTGATTTTAGAAGACCGGTTTTCTCGACATGCTGAACTGTCACCTTCATGCCAAGGTCATAATACGGATACAGGACAAGCGCCGTATCTTTCACTTCCTCAATCACCTTACCTGCACCTAAGAAACCGCCTTTGGCTTTTTTCTTTACTTGCTCAGACGCATAGAGTTGGACTTGTTCATACGACAATTTTGCGGGGACTGTCCTTACCTTGTTCTTTACTGCCCTGTTAGTTGGTTCAGATGACTTACCATTTGAAGATGGAGAAGAAGCAAGTTGCAATGCTCCTACTAGACTTGTTATTTTGCCCCTATCCCATAGCTCGATATTGCTATATTGAGAAGCTGTCATTATGGCGCTGGCAACAAAATCACTTGTAGTGACAAATATCCCTCTATCTGCATTGAGGTCGTCTACTATTTGCACAAACTTCATGATTTGATCTTTGTCAATAGGCTGCTCATATGACTTAGCTTCAATTACGATTGCAGACGTATGAAGTGGTGCTTTGTATTCGGCATACACATCGATTTGATGTACGACGCCCGATTTGCCTGCTTTCTTCAGATTATGAACTACAGTATAACCGTTCTTTCTGAACAAGTCTGCGATAATTAGCTCAAGGTCTAGCCCTTTGAAGTAGGGAGCTGACAATACCTTAGATGCCTTTGGCCTTATCTTAAATCCTTATCGATATAATGAAATTAATGTTAAATCTATGAGGATACCAGTAGGTTAAGGTAAATGCCCTTCGTAGACATATTTCCAGAATTAGATGCTATATTGGTAGAAGTCGAAGAATTTGACCGTGAAAGCAAATCCATAGGGAAGAGGTCGTTTGACATACTGCAGTTACAAGAAACTATAGCCTGTAGCAATCCTAACTGTCATTTGGGCGGGCTTGAAATTGGCTTGCCATTACGGAGACTGATAAGGGAAAGAATAGAACAAAAACAGATTAGAGATATTTGCCGTGGATATAATGGTGACCCTGAGACTCTTCCTAGACCTGATATTTGTGGTCATTCATTCATCGTTAATATTTTAACAAAATACAAGGATGCCAAGACTCTGATCAGCATCCCCATTCAGATAAATTCACAAGGGGCCAATCATGCAATTCTTCATGGTCTAATTCAAAATTCTCCAGACAGTCAAGGTCATACGCACTTTAGGGTAGGCGATACGAGAAAGATAGCAGAAGGCGCTTCCATAAGATACGATTACCAAGTTTTTTACGAGTCTGAAGCACCCATAGAACCGATTTATTTTACTATCCTTGTTAGTTTGACCACTGGGACAGCCGCAGGGATACTAGCTAACTATATTTGGAAAAACATTGAGCCGCATCTACCAAAAATTAGATCGTTATCCATCGGAGGCAAAGATGTAAAGCCAACAGAGTCTGAGGTGGCAAAAGCCTTTCTTGAAGAGATTGGGAGACTGGAAGATGCAGGAAAACTGTTAAATGAGTTCAAGAAATACAATTTAGGTTTCACTTTTGAACTAGACAAGCCTACGCAAACAGAACTTCTACTCGCAGTGCAAAACGCAGGTATTCGCTATACCCGGACTTCCACCGCATCAGAATTGCCTCCTGAAGCTCCTATTACAATATTCCTGCAAGTTTACGCTGAAGTACTTGCAACGTTAGCATTGCTATATCAGATTATCAAGGATCGGAAGGACAAGAAGTTTAAAGTGAAAATTACAAAACCAGATGGAACCAAAATCGAAACTGATAGCATAGAAGCAGTTAAGAAGCTATTGGATGAGGAGAAGTATCACGACAAAGAATAACTGCCGCATATTATCTAGGGCATTATTGATACGCTAGAACTTGACAGATTGGATCAATACAGAAGAGTTCAAGTTCATCGTATCAAATTTTACATGCAGAGATCTCGCTATTTGTGCCTTAATATGCTCTGGAATCCCTCCATAGCATTTGTTCAGTATCTCAGTGTTTTCCCATCCTCCAAGGCTAGCTACATAGGCAAGCGACCAGTTTGTAGCAGCTAGATAGTATTGAGCCATAGTATGCCTGAAAAGGTGCAGCGGATGTCCATCAAAGTATAGAGCATCTCCCAATGCATAGATCCTAGTCTTTTCGTTGAGCCAGCTGCTTTTGTCAAGCTCTGAAAATATCTTTCTGAACCTAACTGCCATTTTCTTTGCAAAATAACCTGCTCTCAGACAGTTTGCCTTATCACTTCCTGCACTGTCAAAAAACATAAAGTCTCTTTTTGGCAGCTGATCGTGAGCAGTTTCAACAATTGCTCTGCATTCTTCAGTCGGGTACTTGACCCACCACTTGCCTTCTCTAGTCAAGAACCAAGAGCCTTTCTTTATTTTGGGCTCAAACTGCTCTACTCTGAAGGCAGGAGACATAGCTATTCTATCCCAGCTCATGGATGCCATTGCAAATGCTCTTGCGCCGGTATGCAAGTCGATGTTCATAAATGACCACGATTCCCAATCGCTCTCGTTTTCAAGCCGCCTGTTTACAGTCTCGATTTGCTCCGGTGTCAGCATGATATCTTTGTACTCGCCAAGTCTCTCAGACGTAGTTGACAGACCATAGCGTTTGCCTTCACCATGAGCGAAGTTGATGCTGTGTGCTGACAAAAAGCTACGGTACGCGACGATGGTATTCGTACGCTGCATCTGCGGATATGCAGTATTGAACCATGCCAGAAAGTTCTGCCAGTATTCAATTGCTATTTCTTTGCGCTTGGCTGTATCTATTGGAACGCCATGACTAACCAGAGTTTCCGGCATGACCATTAGCTGGTCAGATATTCCATGAATCATGTTAATCATGTACCTGATTCTAGTGGCCGGAGTCTTTGCTGATTTCAGGTATGTTATCCATTTCTGTATCGATGGAAGCTGGCTGAACTTTTCATTCTGCAGCCTGGCATATTCGTGCGCCAGCTGCTCCTGAAGTGACATGACAATATTGCCGTTTGAATCGCGCTTTAATCCCCACTTTGCATCAGCTTCCATTTCTGACAAATACCTTGAAACGGTACTGTAGTCTTTACCGATGTCAAGACCAATTTCTCGCGTGGTGTAGTTTCCTTTTTGGATGCTGATCATGATGGCTTCTTTGATTTTTTCCTTGTCTTTGACTTTGATGCCTTTGACTCTCAGGCGGCTCTTCTTCTGTAGCTGCAGATGCAATTGTCTGTATGCATGACCATCAAATTGTTCTGTTGCAGATTCTGACGATCTATTTTGCAACTATAACACTACCTATGATACCTATCTAGAGATAATCTATTTAAAGATATAGGTATTGTAGGTATACACAGACATATGGGCGAAAAATCTATTGTGGCCAAGGCAAATACCAAGTCATCTTCCGTTAGAACTACTATCCCCGAAAAGATTGTTCGGGAAATCGAGATAACTGTTGGCGACGTTCTGGACTGGGAAACTACAATGCAAGGCGGCAGGAAAATCATCAGGATCAAGAAATTGGAATGATCACTGAGCTAAAGCAGTAGTGTGGAGCAGTTATTCCTCCACACATTTTAAGGATATAAGTAGATTTGCTATTCAATGATCCTTGCGTATTGAATATCTGATTAGCCTTACCATCTCATTACAAAGATAGTTTTCATCTTTGTATGATCGAAAGTTAACGCCATAAAAATCAAGTAATTCCCAACCCATTTCAGACATATCAAAACCTTCCTTCTTTAGAAAATATACTCTAGATGGATTCAAAGTCCCTGTACCAAGGAGAAAGGCGAGCTCAATGTATTCTCCGCCTCTTGTCTCTTCTTTATGGCGTACTAGCATTGTAAGAGATGCACTTGCAGCAAGCTGCCGTAATTTTTCAAGAATAGGTAGCTTGCTTATACGTGGATTTGGATAGCGCTTCGCATATTCTTCTACGATTTGGTTTTCACTGGTACTTTTAGAAAGAGGAAACTCGGTCGAATCTATGATTTCGCGTTCATTCAGTGCAATGATGGTAATCTTGTCTCGGTATTTGTCTGATATGAGAATAATGCGTGCATCCTTGCCTTCTTCACCTGAATAGTCCACTAGGTAGATCTCGATGTCTCGCAATAGGAACACCAATACATTTTCTTCTTCAGTCATCATGTGCGTTGGGATGTCTTCCTTCAGTTTTGATAGGACCTTCTCTGTATCTGGGTCGTAGCTTCCTAGTAGAAGTACCACCCTGAATCTACTCCTATAGGAAGCTGTCATTACATCTGCCAGAAAGAGGCAAAATAAAAAGCTAGGCTCTGGTTATTTTGCTTGCAAGTATATCCAGATTCTGGGCACTGAGAGTTATGTCAAAGGTCCCCTTCTCCAAGACGACACTTGTAAGAACATTTTTGTACATGTATTGTCCCTTGATAATGTAGTCTCCTTGCGCGTTTCTTTGTAGCTCATTGATTCTGATATCTGTATCTGATGGATACGTATTGGTGAAGCTCCTAATTATACTGACAATTTTTTGCTTAATCTGATACTCGCTGTATCTTTGAATTGACAACTTTCTACTCCTTTGAATTTAATTTCTGAACAACTTCATCTAACATTCCTGAGATTTCATCCGAGATTATCCCGGGTGTGTATACGATATTGTCTTCACTTCCAGAACGTCTTACCATGTTTGCATGCAATAATGCTTTTAGATGAAACTGCAAAGTGTTAGGATTTATACTACCTGCATTGCTTTCTAGAAATTGCTTAATGTCAGACCAACTTGCTTCCTTCTTTTTCAGTAGGAAGGCGAGTATTAGTGTACGATACGGATTAGACAGTACCTCAAACTTTCCTGCAATCTTGGTAGCTATCTGCGCTATGCCTGACATAGGGTATATGTAAACTTCCTTATTTAATAAGTTAACTACAGTTAAGTTAATACAAACTAACATTAAAGAGCCAGTTTATCCTAAGAAACGTTAAAACCCAGTTATTAGGTAAAAACGTGCGATTGCTAAGGCCTGGAATGAGAGAGCTTTGTCAAGTACTCTCCAGAGCACTGATACATTATTCCGAAGTAGTGTCCCAAATCATAGAATCTCCTCAACAGAAAGAATCAGAAAGGCAATTCAGCGAGGCTATACGAAAGCTTGTATCCGAAGATTTAGAAGAAATGTCCAAATATGCTAAGTCTCTAGCCGAGAATATGGAAAGACGGGCCGGAAGTGTATTTCTATCCTCCGAGTTGCCAGATATCATAAACTGGAATAGAGGACTATTGAATGCTAGCCTTGAGAGTTATTGTACATTCCTTGAAGAATATAAGACAAAGATCCTCCATACATTGGGCACAAACCAGCAAAAATTAGAGAAGCTAGATAACGAGATAGCTCTCGTAAAGGATGCGATAAAGACATTGCCCACCATTTCGCCATAAAGCTATCATCAATTTCTATCAGAATTTCCTGTTAAGCAAGGACTCCACCTCTTCTGTTTTGTCATTGGCTGGTTCATAGATCGCTGCATTCTCTGTAGTTCGCACATGGACATCTAATCAAAGCTATTGCCATTAGGTCCATAGGACAGAATGAATACGTCTTTTCGAGTTAGAGAGCCTGAGTAACAGGTTAAGAGATTTGGCGTGTTTATTCTCTTTTTCACTGACCTAGTAGGGGGATAGATATACCATATTACAAATAATAAAGTCGGAAAATTTTATAGTCATACTTGATTGTTTGCTTCAAGAAGTTTAGTATTAGTAATTTTTTGAATGGTTCGTGACTGTGCAACAAGTTATGCAACGCTTTTGTTGCATAACGAGCGTGGAAAAAGTCATTTCCACAATGAATTAAACAATCCTTTTTTTCTAGAAATTCGGGCGAGTGGCAGAGGCCTGCTGTTTGTCTTTTTAAAGGGTGTTATGGCGCCTTGAGCTGATTTCTACCCCTTTATCATGCGGCTGGCAAACTGCTTCATGTCAGCCACCCCCTCTATCACTATCCTGCTGTCTGCAAATTCCTGTCCTCTGGGTACAAGAAGCTTGTCTGCCCCAAAGGCATCCGCCGCGTCCGCCTTCCCTGACAATCCACCTACCCTGCCTATTGTGCCGTCGGACCTTATCGTGCCTGTGACCAGAACCGACCGATCAAGTTGCTTTTCTTGAAGGCCGGCCGCGATCATGACCGCAAGGAGTGCCCCCGCGGAAGGACCGTCCACTTTTATCAGGCTGTCGGAATCGTTCACCAGCGTAATGATGATGTCCTTGTCAGAAAGTGGTACGCCGGTGTATTCTGATGCTACTGCCGCGGCGGTCCTGACGGCGTCTTGGAAGGTCGTTTCAAACTGGACATCGCTCACGTTGACGGAGATCCTTCCGTCGCCGGCGCCGATTATCTCCACTTCGATGGGAAACACTATGCCCTTGTCGTTTTCATCCACGCCAAGGCCGTAGTGGGCCACATGCACACGCCTGCCGGACTCGTTTTCAAGCATGATTCTGGCAAGGTCCCGGTCCTTGGCCTGTATTTCTGACTGGAGTGCGGATATCTGAAGCTCTAGACTTGTGGCCTGCGCGGACAGCTCGGCTATCTGCCCTCCTTGCGATTCTATCTCTTGGGACAGGGAACCTATCTCAGTCTGCAAGTCCTCAAGCTGGGCAGTTTTCTCGGCGAGCTCTTCTTGCTGTGCAGTTACAAGGGAAGAATATTCGCCGATTGTCTGTCGCTGCTGGTCCACCTGTAGGGATTTGCGAGTTCTGAGGAGAGGCCGCTTATTGTCACAGCCTGTTGGTTGTACACAATAAGGCTGACAGCCACTGATACTGCCAAGGCCACGGATAGTGCAATCCGGGTTGAACCAGAAGTCGTGGGTATGATACCTCGAGTAAATCAAGGGAATCAACCAAATAAGTTTGCTGTAATAATGTTCTCCAAAGCAGGATAATGCCCGTTTTAGTCTGCGCCCCCAAATTCGAGTAATGTAAAAAGAACCTCCGCGGTTGTAGCGTTACTGTCAGACGCGCTTTGATTATTGCGCACTAGTAAATCAAAGGTATGATTGCCTGAAGAGAATCCCGTCATAACGAGAATGATGCAGAAAGGAAAAGCTGAACCACCATTTGTCATCCAAGTAGATGTCTGGTAGCTTTTTGTTACACTGGACTGTTCATTACCATCTATAAATATTGAGTAAAGGTGGTTGCGCTGAGAGCTGCTTTGTGCAGCATTACTTATGTTGCCTGTAACAATCACGACCATCTTGTTGCCGGCGTTGCGGACGTTGTGTGTGATCTGACCTATAGCGCTTGACCAATTAGTGTTGCTTGTTCCTGCCTGACCGCTCGCTTTAGTCCATACAGTCGTATCCGGTCTGCGAAAGTCTGACGCAATGCTCCCGCCGGACAGTAGTCCGAATACAAGATCGGTTCCGTCCGAGTTTATGTGGGGCACTTGCCGCGCTGTACCCCTCGCCTTCCTCACAAACTTGGTCCCGTCGTTAACCAGGATGTCGCCGGCGTTGTTCGTGCCCGAGTCCTTTACAGTGTTCTGGTCCGTGTTTATGGTCTTGTTAAAAAGCGTCAGCGCTTCTGACAGCGTCGCCAGCTCAAGCTAGGTGGTGTTGGACGCATCGCGGAGGTAGAAGTGGTTAACAACAAAGCCGGACCCCGACGACGTGCAGAACACAAGCATCCCCGTCGTCGAGGCTGCGGCCGATATGTTTGCGCCCGTGTCCACCAGCACAGTCTTTCTGTTCAGCCTGTCTGCCGTGAGCCTGTCAGAGACATCAAACTTGCCGCCGTCGGTTCCCATGCAGCATTTACCAACAAGTAATCTTAAAAGAAGTAATTTTGCCAGTTGCCACCCGGATACTCATTCTACGCATCAGTGTCAATTGCCCGTGTTAGAGACCTCATATCTCTGCCAAGAATTCTTCTTTTGTGATTTCAACTTGGATCAAGATCGACTTCATAACACCTTCCCTTATTGGGTCGTGTCTTGGCACCGTAGTGTGTCTACCGTCCGGATGAGCAGCTGGATATGACTGGAACTCTGTCTGGTAATAGAAAAACCGCGACGCGTCAAGACTTTAATGACTTCGCGCCAGTCGTGATTTCTGAGGTTCAAAGTCTAGCTACGACTTGAGTTCGATAACCATGTGCTTGTCTTTTCTTGCCCTTGACTCGATATATTCAAGAGGTAGCCGGATGGCGTCTTCCATGTTTGTTTTAAGCTCTTTGAGTGTCTCTCCCTGACTTATTGCTCCGGGTAATTCTATGCACTGACCACCGTATCCACCTTCAGGCTCTTTCCAATATCTTACGGTGAATTGCCTTACCTTTAGCATGTACTTTCCGATTATTTTACGGCATCTTTACGATATAAAGATATATTCAAACCTGTGTACTTTTTCTAACGACTCGTTATTCTCTTGTAACCTGCGACCCGTCCGAAGTCATCGAGAACCTGAACACCGCGTCGACTTCCGAGTCCTCGAATATGTCGGCGTCGTGCGTGATGATCACCAGCTGCGCAAGGGGCCCCGCTCCTTCCCTGAACGCGTCCGACACAATCCGGACCAGCGCTTTGCGCCTCTCCTCGTCAAGGTGCGTCGTTGGCTCGTCCAGTATGACAAAGTCGAGCTTGCTCGAGCCCATCATGTACGCTATGCCAAGCCTGACTGCCAACGCGACTGCCACCTTCTCGCCTCCCGACAGCGAGTCCATGTCCACCTCGCCGCTCTTGCCGTAGCATGTGATTGTAATGTCTCGGGCCTTCTCCGCAAGCTCCACCCTTGAGATGCCGATGTTAAAAAGTGACGCGTACTCTGACGCCTTTTTAGATACCGTCTGCAGGGCCCAAGAGCGCAGGCTCATGCCTACTGCCCCGTCGCGGTTGTAGACCTGCGAGCGTATCCTTTCAAGCACGCCGACAAACTCCGATGCCTGCCCCAGCCTGACGAGCGCGGCCTTGTCAGAGTCGATCGCCGACGCAAGGTCGTCTGCAGCCTTTTGGTGCGCGCCCAACTTGGCGCTTGCTTCCTGCAGCTTCTGCAAAGCCTTCCAGCGTTCGTCTTTTGCAGCCGTGTAGCGCGCCATGCTAAAGCTCTTTGCCTGCTCTCGAAGCGACAGTATCTCTTCTGCAAACGACTTTGACGCGTCGTCTATGGCAAGTGCAAGCGGGTCGTCCACCTTCACAATCTCCTTTGGTAAGCGCGATACGGCCTCCTTCTTTGGGGCAAGGTCGCGCTCGATGGCTGCCACGTCGGCAGGCGTCCTTATCGAGTTGCCTGCCAAGAATGCTTCGGCCTGCGCTATCCTTTTTGCGTCGTCGGCAAGCTTCTGTTCCTCCTTTTTCAGGTTCACTCTTTCCACCTGCAGTTTTGACTTGTCGCCTGACACCTTTTCGATCTCTTTTCTTATGTGGTCGCTATCAAACATCTCGTTTATCTTTGTGACAGCAGAGTTGCAGACCGGGCACCTGCCGTCGGTTATCCTTATCCTACCGGCGCACTCCAAAAGGCCTGCAAGCTTGCCTGCCTGGCTCTCGCTTGCCTCTATCTGCTTCTGGGTTTCTTCAATCTCGTCTCTTACCATCTGCAGGCGCGCGCTGTTCTCCTCCTTTGCCTGCAGGACTGCAAGCGCGCTCTTTGCCTCCTTGGCAATCCTTTCTAGACGCGATATCTCGGCTGCCACTTGGTCGCGCCTTTCGGCGACGTGCCGGATAAGGCGCTTCTCCTTTGCCTGCGCCTCTACTGCCCTGTCCTTGAGGGGCTCCATCGCCTCTATCTCTCTGTCAAGGCGGCGCAATTCCTCTTCGAGTCTGGCCTTTTCTTCGACGTACTCGCTCGCAAGCCTCTTTTCCTCTGTCAGTCTTTTTGTAGCCTCCTCTATCTGCGCCTGCACCTTTGGCATGTCCTCGTCGCCGTAACCCGTTTCGTTTCTCAGTCGGTCGCGAAAGCCTGCGACGACATCTTTCATGGTCGAGAAAGCCGAGTCCAGCCTGTCTATTCCAATCAGGCCGTTTACCAGCTCCTTGAACTCTTTTGGCTGCGCCTCGACAATCCTGACAAGCTCGCCCTGCTGCACCACCGCCGCGACGCGCAGCTTGTCGTAGTCAAGGCCCAGTACCTTGGCAACCTCGGCGCTTGTGGACTCGCCGTATTGCCTGCGCTCTCCGCCTGCCAGCTTTTTGTTCACGGCCTTGCCGCCCTCTGATAGCAGCTCCAGTTGCGAAAACGCGGCCGCGCCTGACGCTGAAAGCGACCTTGTCGCCTGGTACTCTTTGGAGTTGAGCGCAAAACGCAGCCGGACCATCGACTGTCCCTGGCAGCCGCGCCTGACAAGGTTCTTGCTGGCCTTTCTGGTGTGCTGTCCGAACAGCGCGTATGTTATCGCGTCTATGACAGAGGACTTGCCGGACCCGTTGTGGCCCACGAACACCGTTATGCCCCTTCCAAACTCGAGCCTCGTGTCCCGGTGGGAGACAAAGTCCTTCATCTCAAGGTCCTTTATCACTTGCCGGACCTCCTCTTGAAAGCGTCCCAGACTATCTCCAGCGCGCCTCCGGCGTCGCCGGCGGCAGCAGGCGGCAAAAGCTCGTTTATCGCAAAGCTTGCAAGCTCGTCTGAGCCCAGCGCATCCTTTGACAGCCGCAAAAGTTCTGCGTCAAGGTCTGCAGGGCGCTCGTCGTAGACCTGCGACTGCTGCCCCTGCTCGAGCGGCTGCCAGACGTAGTGCAGGCACGTGTCGTTGAGCCGGACAAGGTTGGCGGCAATGACCTTGGAGTCGATGTTCTTGCCAGATATTTCGACTCTTACGACCGGCTTTTTCGGCATGCCTGCGGCCTTGGACAGTATGTCCTGCATCCCTTCTGCTATCCTGTCGTAGTCTATGGTCGCCTTGAACTGGGGCCGGCGGTGCAACGTGACCCAGTTTACGGACGCCTCCTGGCCGGACATGTCCACAAGCGCAAAGCCCTTTTCCACCTCCTTGATGCCCTCGCTGGGCGTCAGGTCTATGGACCCCGGGTATACAAGAGGCCCGCCGAGGTGCTCAAAGCGCCTCTCGATGTGGTCGTGGTAGTGGCCCATGGCGTAGTAGTGGAACCCAGCAGGGATGTCAGTCGAGTTCATCTCTCCGGCAAACTTGTTAAAGTCGGTGAGCCCCTGGTGCAGGACAAGGATCTTTTTGCCGTCATGTTTCCTTGCGGCCTTGTCGGCCTGCTGCAGCTGTGCAACAAGCGAGTCGATGTTGCTCTTGCGCTCCTTGTTGGCGCCAAACACCGCGACGCCTTTTACAACGAACGGCTCGTAAAGCCGCAGACGCCGGGCTAGCCCCAGGCTGCTGAACACGTGGGCGAAAGGCACGTCACGCAAGCGACTGATGTCGTGCTCGCCCAGCACGAATGCGGCCGGTATCTGCTTTTCCTTCAGTTTCTTTAATCCTTCTGCGAGCTTGAAAGTCGCCCTTCCGTTTGGCCTTGGCGTATGGAATATGTCGCCCGCTATAATGGCAAGCTCGACCCCTTCCCTTATCGAGACGTCGACTGCCTCAAGGAACGTCTCGTAGACATCCTCTTCCCTCTCTTCTAGGTTGAACTGGGAGTATCCAAGGTGCAGGTCTGACATGTGCGCGACGAGCATGCTCTTCACTAGTCTGGCGAGTATCCTGAAGGGATGTACGACTCGGACGACTCCCTCGATATCTCCTTTGCCTGCGCAAGGCGCTTCCACTGCTCTACTGCGTCCAAGTCGCCGCCCACCTTGCGGCCCTTGACCTCCTCTATCCTGACAAACGCCGGCAGGTTGACCCACTGGCCCGCCAGTATGGCCTCGCCCGAGTTGAGCGACGTCAGCTGCTCGATAAGGTCGCGGCTGAGCGCTTCGCTTGCAGAGGCCACCTGCGCCTGATCGTCCTGCTGGATCATCCGCATGACCGCAAGCGATCCCATCTGGCTAAGGATGTTCGGGTCGATGCTCCTCGGCCTTTGCGACACTATGACGAGGCCGAGGCCGAACTTCCTTCCCTCCCTTGCCACCTTTGAGGCGTAGTATTTCGTCTCCGTGTCCTCGCCCTTGGGTATAAAGACGTGCGCCTCTTCTATCACGGCAAGCACGGGCGCCACAAAGCGCGGGTCTCCCTTGCCGCCCGCGCCTTTCTTGCGGTCTTCCAAGAGCTCCTGCAGGTAGAACGACACTACGATGTTGGCCTGCCTCTCCGTCAGCTCCACCAGGTTGATGATGTTTACCTTGCCGTTTTTGATGAGCGCAAGCGGGTCTGCAAGGCCGGGGTCAAGTATCCTTGAAAAGCGCCGGCGCGCGTCCTGTATCTTGTCGACCACTTTTTCCGACGCCTCCTTGTAGCCCTTTTGCGTGCTGACCTGCGCTGCGGCATCGACAAGCGCGTTCCAGAAATCGTCGTCCTTGCGCCTCCTGACGTCGTCGGAGAACGCCTCACGCAGCACATGGAGTTGGTTGGACGCGTTCTTCTGTATCTCTATGACTTCTGCGAACTCCTCTGTTGCAAGAAACCGCGGGTTTATCCTGGCGTCCATCCTGTTGCTGTTCGGGATGTCTAGGTACGTGTAGTCTTCGTGGTAGTCAAAGACCACCATCGTGCCGTTTATCGACGAGATCTCTTTTGTCAGAAGCGACACTAGGTTGCTCTTGCCCATGCCGGTCATGGCAAGTATGGCCAGGTGCCTTGAAACGACCTTGTTTATGTTCACGCCCACCTCGACGTCCGGGTTGCGCAACAGGGTTCCCACCTTTACCCAGCCGTGGCTTGAAGGTGAGAATATTGCTGCAAGGTCGTTTGTCGTGGCCTCGCCCACCTCGGTGCCCGGCTCTGCCGGGACTGGCGGTATCATGGCCCTGCCCTTCTTGAGAGCGTCGAGGTATCCTAGTATGCGCACGGTGCCCTTGTAGCTCTTGTCGCGCTTGTTTTCGGCCGCCACCTGCCTGCTCTCAAACGCCTCCTCAAAGTTGCCGATGTCGTCGCCAAGGGCCCCGCTCGTTATCGACGAGCGCTCTATGAGCCCGAGGACCGGCCCGCCGCCGTACTCGAGCACGACATACTCGCCGATGCTCACCGGCCTCCTTGACTCGAACGTGACCTCGTCGGGCCGGGCTCGGCCCACCAGTATGCCGAGGCTTTCACTCGCCAAGCGCGTCCCTCGCCCCCTGCTCGTTCTGCAGGCTGAATATGCCCACGAGCTTGTCTATGTCGTCGTTGCTCACCTTGCAGCTGTTGTGAGCAAGCTTTAGGCAGTACGGGTAGCCGCCCACGCTGTGGTAGCTCAACTTGTTCAAGACACTCTTCACTTCCTGCTCCGTAGCGCTGCCAAGAATTTCGATCCTGATCATCGGCGTGTGTTCTTTCAGGCGCGCGTACACTTCGTAAATGCGCGCAAACTCTGACTTGACTTGCACCGGCGCGCTAAAGCCGGTCGCATGATTGTTTGCGCGGTTGTAGTAATAGATGTCTCCGGCCCTAGAACCCAGCGCGCCAAACTGCGCCCTGCTCTCGGAGCTCTTTGACACGAACACGGAATCGCCGTATTTTCTCACCATGTCACTTGCGGTGTCGAGGCTCTTGCCGTTTGTCCTTGCCACAAGCGAGCCGTCGATGCAGATTACGTCGGTCTCCCTTTTCTCGGCGGCCTTTTGCGCGACGGACGCCTCCATCAGCATGGCCTTTGACTCGAGCGAGTCGCGCCGAGCCGAGTCTGCAAGCTCGTCCTCGAATTCAGTTGCAAGCACCTTGTTGGTGCTTGTCACTGCGACCGCGTCGATGACGTACAGGTTCAGCCCTTGGAACGCGCGCTTGTTCCAGCTGCTGTCGACCCCGGCAGACTCGCACTTTTGCTGCGCAGGCTCGTACGAAATCCACTTGGACGACGCCTCGGCTACTATGCGCGGGTGGTTTGCGTCCTTTATCTTTGAGACCTTTTTCTCCCTGTTCCTCAGGGCGTCAAGGTATACCTCTCTCAGCAACCAAAATCAGGATACCTGAGCCGCGGTAGCTTAAAAACGATCCATTTTGTTTGCGATTTCGGCGGGGTCCCACAGGGTCCGTGGCTTGACCGTCGCAAGCGCGCCCATTTCGGCAACCTGCGCCGCTATCCCTGCGGCGACTGGAAGCGCGCCGGTTGCGCCGGGCGAGTTGTAGTTGAGCACGTGGAGCGACGAGTCCCTCTTCAGTATCAGCGTGTCAGGCACGAACCTGCCGGCGCTGTCCACCACCGACGAGCGGATGCCGGCAGTCCCCCTCTCCTTAAACGCAGACGGCCTGATGGCCGGCAGGAACTCCCTCACCCTGTTTATCATGGCAGTCTTTGAAAGCGAGCTTTTCAGCTCCGAGCCTGCAAGGGCCATGAACTGCCTGTCAAAGGCTATCTTCCTTGCGCCAGTCCGAGACGACTCGATTATCTTGGGTATCATGTCTGCAAGGTTTCGTGCAAGGCCGTAGGCGTACGGCCCGAACACGGGCACGGCGTTTGGCCCCACCTCACGCCGGCCGTCAGCCCTCACTATCCAGTGCGGGTCCAAGAACGGGTACTCGGGGTGCCTCGGCACCGAATAGATAGAGAGCTTTGTAAGGTCGTGGTACTGCTCCGGCGCCTTCCAGTACTCGCCCCGAAAATGAAGGTCGGTGTACTCCTTGGCAACGCCCATCGAGTGCGCGATGTCCACCGCGTTGCCGCCGGCGGCGTTTACGATGAACTCGGCCTCAAGGTCGCCGACGTCTGTCGATACTACGTAACCTATCTTGCGAGATATCCTGGTCACCTTGCGGCCCAGAAGCACTGTGCAGCCAAACGACCGCAAATCCTGCAGGAGCGCCCTTGAAAACGAGCCATAGTCTACAGAACCGTCCTTTGAGCAGTATATGGCAGACTCGCACCTGACGTTTGGTTCCATCTCCGTCACCTGCTTTTTGTCCAGGAAACGTAGCTCATGCCGCTCGAGGCCGTTGGCCTCACCCCAGGCTATGTACTTGTGCAGGCGCTCGACGCCCTTGTCGTCGAGTGCTATTTCAAGCACGCCGTCGCGCACAAAGGTCAGGCGCTTTTCCCTTGCAAACCTCTCCCACATCTCAAAGCCGAGGTACGCGGCCTTTGCAAAGGTCCTCTTCTTTGCAGGATCATAAAGGAAAGGGGCGTGCACCTTGCCGGTGTTCCTGCTGCTGGTGTGCCTTGCGATGTCGCGCTCTTGCTCTATCAGCACTATGGAAGACGGATCCTTTGCGTGGCCCGACAGAAAGTACGCTATCGATGTCCCGAGCACTCCGCCGCCGATTACCGCGACCTTGTACAAGCAGTTTCATGGACAAAAGAGCGACTAATAATGATTCCAAGGCTGTAAAACCTTAATACGATATCGTCTCATTCTCTCTCAAGTTGGCGCAGCAGGAAGTCACCGAGAGAAGGAGGAGGTACGACGACCTGCCCGAGCTTCCAGAGGGGCGCCCCGCCCTGCTCCTGTCGGCAATCTACTCCGGCGAGGAAAAGAAGGCGTACCTGAAGTTCTACGACCCGTCTGAAAACGTCGTCTACCACTGGCGCGACAGGACGGGCCACAAGCCCTACTGCTACAGCAAGACCGAGTACGCCGACGCTGTCGATGAAATAGCCGCAAAAGAGTCCAAGTACACAGTCGAGCGCGTCAGGAGAAAGGACGTGATAGCAGACAGGGAAATCGACGTGTTGAAGATAATTGCTCCCGACCCGCTTTCCATAGGCGGTACCGACGGCAGCATACGGGAGAAGGTGAAATGCTGGGAAGCCGACATCAAGTACCATGAAAACTACCTTTACGACAACGGCCTGATTGCGGGGCTTTACTACATTCGCCGGGGCGACAAGATAGAGCCCCACATGTACCAGATCTCTGAAAAAGTCGACTTCGAGCTCAAGAGCCTGATATGGGACAAGATAAAGGAGGAGGGCGAGGCCGGCAAGGAGTACAGACAATATGTCACAAACTGGGCCAACCTGCTCAACCAGCCCATACCCGAGCTTAGGCGCGTCGCTGTCGACATCGAGGTCGAGACCGAGGAAGGGAGGATGCCCACTGCCCGGGAGCACGAAAAGCGGGTGAGCGCGGTGGGTTTTGCAGGAAGCGACGGGCTGCGTAAAGTCCTGGTGCTTGGCGACAACGTTCCCGACAACGGCCAGCTGCTCATCAAGGAGGCAGAAGTGTGCGCGACTGAAAAGGAGCTGCTGGAAAAGGCGTTTGCCATCATCAACTCTTACCCGATAATACTGACGTTCAACGGCGATGACTTTGACCTGCCCTATCTCTACGCAAGGTCTCAGGATCCGAGGATAGACACGAAGGAAGGCAAGGCCATCTCCAGGGACAAAGTCCCCATAGTCGTCAAGAAGGAGTCGTTCATCAAGCGGGGCATGCAGGCCGAGCCGGTCGGCATACGCCACGGGGTGCACATCGACCTCTTCAGGACGTTCCAGAACCGCTCGATACAGATCTACGCCTTCTCTAGGAAATACACCGAGTTCACTCTCAACGCGATATGCGAGGCGCTGCTCGAGGACTCGAAGATGGAGTTTGAAGGCGACATCAGCGAACTGCCCATGCAAAAGCTGGCAGAGTACTGCCTGAAAGACGCCGACCTGACGTACAGGCTGACAAGCTTTGGTGACAACCTGCTCATGAAACTGCTAGTGGTCATCGCAAGGATAGGCAGGCTGTCAGTCGACGACATCGCGCGCTTTGGCGTCAACCAGTGGATCAGGGGCATATTATACTACGAGCACAGGCAGCGCGGCGAGCTCATCCCCCGGACAGACGAGCTGGAGAACAAGGGCACATCATCTACCGCGGCCGTGATAAAGGAAAAGAAATACCGCGGGGGCGAAGTGGTCGAGCCGACACCGGGCATCCACTTCAACGTGGTGGTGCTGGACTTTGCCAGTCTGTACCCCAGCATAATCAAGGTCCACAACCTCTCGTACGAGACGATAAACTGCGTGCACGACTCGTGTAGGCAGACCGGCAGGATAGAGGGGACGACGCACTGGGTATGCCAGCAGCGCAAAGGATTGTCATCATTGCTGATAGGGTCGCTCCGGGACCTGAGGGTCAGCTACTACAAGCAGCTGGCGAAAGACAAGACCCTGCCGCCGCAGGAACGACAGCTATACAACGTCGTCAGCCAGGCTATCAAGGTCATTCTAAACGCCAGCTACGGCGTCATGGGCGCGGAGATATTCCCTCTCTACTGCCTGCCAGTCGCCGACGCGACGGCAGCCATTGGTCGTAACACTATTCATACCACTATAAACAAGTGCAAGGAGCTCGGCATAGAAGTCGTCTACTCTGACACAGACAGTCTTTTTCTCAAGGAACCTTCGCATGAAGCCATAAACAAAGTAATGGACTGGGCAAAGGAGAACCTTGGAGTTGATCTCGAGGTGGACAAGCAATACCGCTACGTCGTTTTCTCTACCCTGAAAAAGAACTACCTTGGCGTCCTCCCCGACGGCACCGTCGACGTGAAGGGCCTGACAGGCAAGAAATCGCACACGCCGCCTTTCATACGGAGCGCCTTTTACGAGATACTGGAGATCCTCGGCAAAGTAAACTCGCAGCAGGACTTTGAAACAGCGCGGGAGAGCATCAAGAACATCATCCAGCGCGATGCCAAGAGCCTAGAGTTGTATGCGATCCCGCTGCCGGACCTGAGCTTCAACGTCATGATAAACAAGTCGCTCAGCTCGTACGGCAAGAAGGTGAACTCGACAAAGACGATGGACGGCAAGGAGACGCAGGTGGAGACGTTCAAGGGCCTGCCCCAGCATATCAAGGCGGCAAAACTCTTGGCTGATAGGGGCCAGGAGATAAAGGCAGGCGACATCATCTCGTACGTCAAGACAAAGACAGGGGACGGCGTCAAGCCAGTGGAGCTTGCCAAGGCAGACGAGATAGACATCGAGAAATACCTCGAGACGATGGAGTCGACGCTCGACCAGGTGCTGGCGGCGCTCAACTTTGACTTCAAGTCGATGCTCGGCAAGCCCAGGCAGCAGAGCCTTGACGAGCTCTTTTGGAGCAAGCCCCCGATGTAGGTTTATTACGTGCCATAATTGAAAATGCTCCGTGGAACCGCGGCTCCTGCGCCTTTTCACGGTGCCGGAAAAAACAAGGGCAGGCTACAGCTTTGCAGACACGCCGGTCAGAGTATCGCTCAAAGAAGCAAGGACAGTGGTGTACGGCGTGCCTCTTGATGTTACAACCAGCTTTGGCAAAGGGACATCAAAGGGCCCCGAGGCGATAAGGATGACGTCGGCGCGGCAGATAGAGACGTTCGTGATGGACGAGGGCGCCGACATATACGAGATGAACTCGGTGTTCGACCTCGGCGACGTAAAGATCCCAAAGGTAGGCGTCGCAAAGACGCTTGCATTCTTGAACAAGGCGATCCCTGACATAGTAGGCGCGCTAAGGAAGGACGGCAAGGTGCCGGTGATGCTTGGCGGCGAACATACTCTGTCGTATTATCAGTTAAAGGCGCTTGCCGACGAAAAGCCGTTTGTCGTCCATTTTGACGCCCACAGGGACATGAAGCCCGAGTACGAGGGTATGGAGTTCTGCCACACGACGCCGTTTTACCACCTGTTGAAGCACATGCCCGGCAGGGACATGGTGCAGATAGGGATAAGGCAGGCCGACAGGCAGGAAAACGAGTTTGCGGCCAGAAACGGCGTCACCACGTTTGACGCCTGGCAGGTCCACGACGACATCTCGCGGGTTGCAAGCTACCTCAAAGGAGCTACGATGGGCAGGAACGTCTACATCTCGTTTGACATCGATGTCTACGACCTCCCGTACGTGCCGTGCACCGGGACGCCCGAGCCCTACGGCCTCGACCCGTTCCAGGTGCTTTTCCTGCTAAAGGCGATACACCCGACTGCGCGCCTTGTCGGCATGGACATGGTCGAAGTCGGGCTGAAAAACGACGACTACCGCGAAGGCGCGCTTGCGACGCAGACATTGTTGCGGATACTGTCGCGCAGGTACGCGCGCTAGCAAGTTCACCATGCGAGCAATCTGCATGACGGTGCACGTTGCACCATTTCCACTGGAAAAAATTGTAGCATTTTTTCGTGCTTAAAATGCGGCAGCATGTAATATTTTTTTCACTGGAAATGCCGGTACCGGCAGTAGCGGACCTCCAAAGTTTCATGCAGGCGCCAAGAATGACGGCAGCTAGGCCATTATCTGCGGCCTGGCCGACAGGTAGCGCGGCAGGTTCAGTGGCAAATACGGCTTGTCCTTTGTCTGCGCCCTTACCTCGTCTATGAGCTCCTGCATTGTCATCTCGCGCTGCTTGCCCTCGAGCCTGTCCCTCACGACGAGTTTGCCTGATGCCACCTCCTTGTCGCCTACTACGACGGTATAGCGTATCCACTCTGTCTCCGACTCGCGGATCTTTTTGCCGACAGACTCGTCGCGGTCGTCAAGGTCCGCGCGTATCTGGCTTGACGCCAGCTGCGACATTATGCTGTCGCAGTGCTGCACGTGCTCCTTGCCTACTGAAACGACGCGCACCTGCGTGTGCGCGAGCCATAGCGGGAACGACGGCACGCCGCCCGTCTTTGATGTTGTCGCTGCCTTTTCCATCAACGCGTACATGACGCGCTCGACTGCACCCGAAGGTGAGTTGTGCAGGATTATCGGGTTCTTTTTGGTGCCGTCCTCGTCGACGTATTCTATGCCGTAGCGCTTGCCGTTTTCCACGTCTATCTGGTCGGTGGACAGGGCGGACGCCTTCTTGAGCCCGTCGACGTAGTTGAACTCCCACTTTAGCGTGAAGTAGAAGAAGCGCTCCTTCCAGACCTCGGCGAGCACCGGCCGGCCGAACCTGTCTATCAGCTCCGTGACAAACGCCTTGTTCTCGTTCCAGAAATCCTCGGTAAACCTGATGGCCATCTCGACGTCCTCGTTCTGCAGGCCCAGGGCGTTTATGACGCTTATCGACAGCTCGAAGCGCTTGCGGAACTCCTCCTTTGCCTGCTCCATGTCCCTGCAGAAAGCGTGGCAGTCAGGCATGGTAAAGGCGCGCAGGCGTCTCAATCCGACAAGCTCTCCGGACTTTTCGCGCCTGAACGAATACCTTGTCAATTCATAGAGTTTGAACGGCATGTGCTTGTACGACACGTTCATGTCCTTGGCTATCAGAAACTGTCCAAAGCACGCAGCAAAGCGCAGGAACAGCTGCTTGTTGTCTGACTGGATATTGTATTGCCTGGCAGGGAAGCGGTTGAAGTAGCTCTCCATCGACGGGTGCTTTGTGTCGTACATGATCGGTGTTTCCACTTCGATGCCGCCGTATTCCATGACCCTGCGGGTCACGTACTGCTCTATCAGCGACTTCATCAGCCGGCCCTTCGGGTAAAAGCGCATGTTGCCAGCGTCAGACGCCGGCTCATAGTCTGCGATCGCCATCTTTTTCATCAGTCGCACGTGCTCTGGTTGCTGGTTGACTGCCCTGTTCTTTGCTATCTCGTAGTTTACGAGGATCTGCAGGTTAGAGTCCTGCTTCTTGAACTTGTATTCTGCTACAGGGGTCAGGGCGCCACCTGGCTGCAGTACGTACCAAGTCGATTTCAGCTTCTCCTCGTTTGCGAGCGCGGTTGATACTTTTCCTTCGTCGTGGCCGTGTTCGTGTAGGTGGACTTCGCCGGCGTGTTTTGATATCTCCTTGGCGTTTTCTGCCAATGGGTGCCCCTTTACCTTGATGGTGAACGCCTTGGTCCAGCCAAACGGCGAGCGGTGGACTTCCATTACCGACTCTTTTGCGAATTTCTCTATCGCCCTTACGATGCCAGCAGCAACGTCAGGCGATGCCAAATCAGAACTCAGGTGCGCGTATGGGTATATCAGTAGGCGCGGGCACTTGACCGTGTCCATGTACTTCTTTATCTCGCCGGCGGCTTCTCTTGCGACTGACTCGTCATCGCCGGACTCGACTGCGACAAACGCGACGACGAGGTCGTCGAACCGGACCTTTTGCCTTGACGCTATCTCCTCGGCGCTTTTTATCTCCTTTTCAACCGGTTCGTACTCGATAAAGTCGGAGTGAAGCTGCAAAAGGCGCATGTATGCTCTGTCACCGTGCCCATTCTAATTTATGGTTTAGCCCCACCGCGCCCGCTCGTTTTCCCTATCTTCCTTGGTGGCTTTCTTCCACTCTTTGTAGTGCGCGTGGCAGAGGTAGACCCGCTTGGCCCCGCCCAGGCCCATGTCCGGCGCCATCGCCGCCTTTGTACCGCTCATCGAGCGCTCCGCCGGGTTTTCGCACCCGCTCACGCTGCAGGAAACGCCCTTGTCGACTCGGCCCATAACTGCACAATCAAGCGTTCGTGAATATAAAAAGCCTACTTCAGCTATCTTAATACCGATCTTTTGCCCATCACCGGCGTTGCCCTACAACGAGCCGCTGTGCGCCAAGTGCCTCCACCCGATGGAGCTCCACACTTTCGTGCTTGCGCGGATTGACGGCAAGGAGGCCCGGCGCTGCTCTATCGGAACGTGCACCTGCATAGTCATGGCCAAGGCCGAGTAGTTGCAAAATCCTTATAACAAACGTATTTTCGGTATAGGTGGGATGTCTGAGGACGACGACTTTGAGGACGAGTTCGAGGACGACGATGATGACGAGTCGGCTGATGATGAAGAAGAATAGCCGACTAGTCTTTTTTGGCCAACCTGTCGTACTGCATCCTGAACAATTCCAAGAGCGCGGGCACGTCGTCGTCGCTTTTGACGTAAAACGTGATCCAGCCTGATTCAGGAAGGACGTGGTGCGGCGACGCCTTGCCTTTGTGCACCAGCTCGTTCCTCTGGCTCATTGGAAACGGCAGGTCGGCCCAGCTTGAGCCGTGCATGTGGCCCATCTCCCTGCCACCCACCCGGAACTCGATGCCGCCGAACCTGTGCGCGCCTGATGTCACGCCCGGCCAGGACATCAGCTCCTTCTTGACGGCCTCAAAGGCGCTTGTCATGATGTTGTTTAGCATCGCGCGTATTTAATGAGGGCAGTAATGCCTGACTTGACTGGCAATCCCCAGCGGAGCGCCTAGACCCTCAGCCCGAAGCCCTCTGCGAGGCCCTTGAACTGCCGGTAGTTTTTCAGAAACTCCATGCCCTTATCGCTTATGCGATATCTCGACTCCTCTGGAAGCTCCTGCAGGAGCCCGGACGCCTTGAGCGTCGAGACGAGCGACGACAGCCTCCTGTGTGGAACGTTGGCCCGACGCACGAGGTGCGTCACCGTCGCGCCGCTGTCGCGGCCTTCAAAGCTGTACTCCCTTGCCGTGTCAAGTATGTCCGCTATGATGCTGATGTGTGTCCTATACTCCGTCAACCTTTTCCATCCTCCCAAAGCCCAGCCTCGAGAAAGGCACGACCATAAGGCCGAAGCCCGCAACCTTGGCCGCAAGAGCGGGCAGCGCAAAGGTGCCGGGGTAGATGAATCCGTACCACGCCACGATCTCTGCAGCCGCCAGTGTGCCAAGGCCGGAGCCAATCATGAGTGTGCTGCCCTTCCTGGACTGCATATAAGATGCGATTGTTTCTATCGACACATATACTAATAGAATAAAAGAAATTGACCTGACAAGATGTTCTATTGAATTACCAGGTATTATGAAGGGCGCGGTCGTGAGGGGCACGAGCAAGAGCGCGGCCCCGCGCCTGGACGGCAGAAAGTCAAACGAGGACTTTAATCCGTGAGACATGGCTATAAAAAAGTAGCCCACAGCCTGGGCCGCAAGGCCGGCAGTCTTCAGGGCGACTGACAGTCCGGGACCGGCTAACAGTGCCGAGGCGAGCATGACAAAGCCGGCCGATATCGAGATGAACGCAATCGTGAGCCGGAGAAGGTTGGGGCTACCAACTGCCGAATAGCCGGCGTACGCAAACCTCCCTATGAACACGGAAATCGCAAGCCCCACGAGGTTTGCCGCAAGCTCGATCTCCAACTGGGAATGAGCAGGCTTGCAGAGTTAATAACCCTAGTGCTTGTAGTCGCTCAGTATGTCCTTGTACCGGGCGTCCTTGTAGGCTATGTACTTGACGTACTCGCCGTATGTCATGTCAAAGCCGCACGCGGCGCACTTGACGTATGAAAAGTCGTCTGCCAGCTCGGCTATCTGCTTGCAGTCCGGGCAGGGCACTTTCATCATTTTTCCTTGCACCAAAGCAGTAATAACCTTGTCGATCCGGGCGCGTTCTGGAAAAAGGTTCTTAAGCGCTGCGTGCGAAATTTAGTTGATGGACAGTTCGCTCAAGCCGGTGCTCAAAAGACAGGTTATTTTCGTCGGCGCCAGCCTCGGTGTCGGGCTTTTGCTCACCTACTTTTTCGGCTTTCTTGTGGGCATCACCGCAAACGTGGCGATTTTCGTGGCGGCGATATTTTACATCAGGTACCGCCAGCAAAAGGCGCTCAGGACACTCGGCCTTGGCAGCCAGACGGCAGGGCGGGGGTTTGAGCAGGACGGCGTCAGGCTGAAATACGTCTGCCTCTCGTGCGGCTCCGAGGTCAAGGGCGACAGGTGCTCCTGCGGCTCTAGGATGAAAAGGCCGCTTTTTTGACCCAACTTATAATAATGGCAAGCGCGAAAGAACCGCAGATGAGCAAGACCTGCCTTAAATGCGGCAAGGAGATAGCGGAGTCACACGAGGACCCTGCCGCAGAAAAGTACCCTGCGTGCAACGCGTGCTGGAAGGAATGGACCGCGTACGCCATCATGGTGATGAACGAGCTCAGGCTCGACATGTCGATGCCTGAGCACAGAAAGGCGCTGCGCAAGTACGAGCGGGCGTTCTTTGGGCTCGAAAAGGGCGTCGGCGAGGTCCAAAAGAACCCAGAGCAGCCGCCGTCACACTAGGCCGAGGGCCTTTTTCGGCTGCTCAGGCACAAGCGTCAGGAGCCGTTCCCTGTTCGGGAGCGAAAACAGCACTTCCTTGAGCGAGTCTGCCAGAACCTGGCGCTCCTTTTCTGCAAGCGACAGAAACGTCGCAGTCAGCGCCTGAAAATTCAGCTTCTGCAGAGACTCGGGCTGCAAGAGCATCTGCCTGCAGTAGGTCGAGAATATCGCCGTGCGCTGGCTTGAGTCAAAGCCGGCCAGCACCTCAAGCCAGGTCTTTACAAGGACCGACAGCTTGGCAGGGTCTATGTTAGGCGCCGCGGACAGCGCAAGCGCTATCGTCTCCTGCCTGTCGCGCTCGTCCATGTCGAAAAACTCGGTCAGCCTCTTTTGCAGCATCGGCTTTCGCAGAAAGTCCGGCAGGTTTGCAAGTATCTGGATGATGTTGCCGGCTGCGCCGTTTGAGTCCTGGCCCACGGCGCTCTTTCGTGGCGGGCTCAATTTAATCCTGCGCCCGGATGGAATAAATAGCAACGCCATGAAAGGCAAGGCATGCCGTGCCTTGTAACAGTGGGTGGATTCTTTGGCGACGAGGGAAAGGGCAAGATAGTGGCCTACCTTGCCAAGCGCGACAGCCCGTCGATAGCGGTGAGGGGAGGGGTCGGCCCGAATGCGGGCCACACCTTTGCGTTTGAAGGAAAGGAGTACAAGGTGCGCATGCTCCCAAGCGCCGCGCTCAACCCGTCCACGCGCCTCCTTATAGGCGCCGGCGTGCTTGTCAACCCGAAAATATTGCTAGACGAGATAGCCATGTTCAAGGCAGACGACAGGACGTATGTCGACGGCCAGTGCGGCATAATAGAGCAGGCGCACATAGACCGCGACAAATCTGAAGAGCACCTGAAGAGCAAGGTCGGCACGACCGGCACCGGGACTGGGCCGGCAAACGCCGACAGGGCGCTGCGCACACTGAAGCTGGCAAGAGACGTCCCCGAGCTTTCGCTTTACATCGAGGACGTGAGCAACTCGGTCAACTATGCGCTTGAGGCCGGCGAGAGGGTGCTGGTCGAAGGCACGCAGGGTACCTATCTTTCATTGTTCCACGGCGGCTACCCGTACGTGACATCGAGAGACGTGACCGCGTCGGGGATATGCTCCGACGTGGGGATTGGCCCCAAGAGGGTCGACGACGTTCTTGTCGTGTTCAAGGCGTACGTGACAAGGGTCGGCGGCGGGCCGCTTGAAAACGAGCTTTCAGAGGATGAGGCCAAAAAGCGCGGCTGGCTTGAATTCGGCAGCGTGACCGGCAGGCAGAGAAGAGCCGCGCCTTTTGACTTTGAGCTTGCAAAGAAAGCCGTCAGGCTGAACAGCGCGACGCAGCTAGCAGTGACAAAGCTGGACGTGATGTTCCCCGAGTGCGCCAGGGTGTGCGACTGGGCCAAGATGCCCGCAGGCGCAAGAAAGTTCATAGAGGATATCGAAGGCGAGCTGGGCGTTAGGGTAACACTAGTCGGGACGGGGCCGGAACTCGACGACGTGGTCGACAGGCGCTAGGGCTTGGCAAGGGCGGCCTTGAGGGCGTCGCGGCAGGCGCGAAGGTCGTAGAGCAGCTTTTTCTTGTCGCCGGACATGTCAAGGCTTGACAGCCGCGACTTTGCGTCTGCAAGCAGGTCTTGCTTTTTTGCGGTCCTCTTCGGCGGCGCAGGCCGCTCTTCGTGCTCAAGGCCGTGGCGCATCTTGACGTCGAGTATCGCCGATTCAACTGCGACGTAGGCGCGCCACAGCGACCCTTCCTCGAGTTGCTTGCCTGCAGCCTGCACAAGGGCACTCAGCCGGTCCAACACAGATGCAAGGGGCGCATGACTTTTAATACTCTGTCCTTCAAACAATGGCGATTTGCGGCTCAAGGCCCCCTGCTACATAGCGCTTGCAGGCCTGAAGGACTTTGCCAGGCTGGTGTGCGCGCTCGAGCGGGCCCCGATGCCCTCTTTCTCGCTCAAGCTCGGAGGCAGGATGGTGATGGCGGCCCAGCACGACGTAATTGACGGAAGGCCGGTCATCTATTACGCCGAGGCTGACGCCGGCAACGCGCAGTATCTGGCTTACAGGGCGTCCGGCGGCGCCGAGGAGGCAACCCTTGCTGACTCGGTAGGCAACCCGACTTTTGTCTATTCGCCGATGCTGCGCGTGGAAAAGTTCCCTGCCGCGCTCGCCAGGTCGGCCAAGATAGAGAAAAGGTCAGGCTACGCGGTGATAAAGCTGTCAGACTTGGCGTCGCTTGCCAAGGTCGCGGCATACAAGACGATATACGAGGAAGCCCCGCTACCGCTGTTCATGTCAAAAGAGCGCGGCAAGACGATAATAGGCACGCCCATGAGCGTGTCTGACAACGACTCGCAGGCGTACTATTACTACGTGCTGCTTTCGTCGCCTGCCCAGGAGCCGTTCCTGCGCTACTCGAGCCAGAAGGCGGAGCAGCCGGCGTTCACCTCATCGCTTGACGAGCACGGCTACATATACCTGAAGGTGATAAGGCTTGCAGGGGATCACCCGCTGGTAAAGGCCTATGACTAGCTTTTCAGAGCGCATGGCAAGGGCAGCAAAAAAGAGCAGGGTGATACTTGCCCTTGACCCCGTGTCGCGCAAGAGCAACCCCAAATACGCTGCAGACAACATCAGAGCAGTCGCCGAGCACGTCTGCGCGGTCAAGATAAACTTCCACCTGCTCCTGCCGCTGTCGTCGAGCCAGATAAAGGCGGTAACAGAGCTTGCGCACAAGCACGGCCTGCAGTGCATTGCAGACATAAAGCTGAACGACATCGAAAACACGAACGAAGTCGCGCTTGAGCAGCTGAAGGCCATGGGGTTTGACGCCGTAATAGCAAACCCGTTCATGGGCACCGGCACCCTGTCGGCGCTTGTGCAGGCCGCGCACCAGAAGGGGATGGGCGTTCTTGCGCTTGTCTACATGAGCCACCCCGACGCCTCTGAAGGCTACGGGCTTGAGACAAGCGAGGACATGATGTACAGGATCTTTTTTGGCCGGGCGATAACCGCAAAGGCAGACGGGGTTATAATCGGGGCGACTCAGGCCGAGATCCTAAAAGAGATATCAAAGAAGAGGAACGAGCTTGGCATACAGCTTGACGTGTATTCGCCCGGAGTTGGCGTTCAGGGCGCCGACGCGGTGACTGCGGCAAAGAACGGCTCTGACTACTTGATAGTGGGCAGGGCGATAATAGAGTCCAAGAGCCCGGCTAAAGCGGCAAAGGACATTAGGGACGCTGTCATGCGGGTGTTTTCTGCATAAACGCCTTGGACGCGGCGAGCAGGTTCCTTGCGTTTTTGAACGTCAGTTGTCTTACTGCGTCGTCGTACCTTCTCCACGCATAGCCGATGTGCTCGTGCGATATCACCACGTCCTTTGAACTTGTCTGCGCAAGAAAGAACACCACTTCCTTGCTCACGACGCGCCGGCCCTTCCTGTAGCGGTACGAGACGATGTGCCTGAACCCCTCGATGAACGTGACATCGGAGATGCCGGTCTCCTCCCTTATCTCCCTGACGGCAGTCTGCCTCTCGGTCTCGCCCAGCTCGATGTTGCCCTTTGGAAAGTCCCAGTGGCCTGCCGTGTAGTGCAAAAGGAGGTATTCCGGTTCCGGACCGGTAGCGTTGAATAGCACCGCGCCTGCAGATCGCTCGTCGGCCACGTAATGGTGTTGTCGGACTGGTTTGTATATTTTATCCTAAAAGTCGTCGGGGGATTCGGGCTCTGCCGCCGCAGGCGAGTAGTCGTGGACGTCCTCCCACTCCTGCTGGGTCATCCAGTAGCCGCAGAACCACCTTTGCGTCTGCGAGTCGTGCTGTCCGTGCTCCGGCACGGCGCCTGTAAAAGCAGGCGCGCTAATTAGTGTTTCACCGAGTCGCGCGGGTGCCTGTGCCTGTAGCGCTGGTAGAAGAACGCCGCGGCTACAAGCGAGACTGCGAGGCCTATCAGTAGCGACGAGATTAGCGTGAACGGGCTGGTGCCCTCTGTCAACACCGAGGCAAACTGGACCATCGGTATGTACAGCAGCCCCAGCACCACAAGGCGCAGTATGTCGGACATCTCGCGCGACGCCCCCTTGAGCCAGTTGCCCAGAAAAACGCCGCCGAGCACAGTTGCTATGCCTATCCACAGCAGCGTTATCGTGCCCTTGGCAAAGCTTCCGACTATGTCCTTGTTGCCCAGTATCTCAAGGGCAGACATCTCCTGCGTGTTTATGCTGGGCGGTATGCTTGAGACTCCGTTTGCTATTGCGGCAAGTATGATGAGGACTCCGCCTATCACCGAGAACAGCTTGATGAAATCGGTCGGTCCCATCTTGCTGACGGAGCTTATCGCCTTGTCGATGTCAAACGCCCTGACAACGAACGCACCTCCCAAGATTGCAAGTATCATGACAGTCAGCCACTTGGTCTGCTCAAACGCGACCGCAAGCCCGCCGGCAAGGAGCAGCGCGCCGGGTACGCCCAGGAAGAACTTTGAATACTGCGGGTCGTACATCATGGCCTTGACGTAGCGTCCAAAGATTGCATACGAGTATTCCACGCTCCTGCTGTGCCTGATTATTATGCGCTGAACAGACACGACCGGAATCCTCGATTGTATCACGGGGAGCACCGTCTCGTCGTCCTCTCCGTCTGACACGATGACTGCACCGGTTGCGTCGTATTTTTCAAGAATCGCCTTTACCTCCCGGCTTATCTTTTCGTCGGCCTCTATCCCGCGGTTGAACTTGCCTGCCACTATGGCGACTTCAGCCGCGTAGCCCTTGCTGACAAGCTCTTCATAGTGCTTGACTGCGGCGAAAATCGCGTTTGCGTCGGCGTCCTCCGGGTCTTCAATGGCAAGCCGGGTGCCTGCGTTTATGCACTGGTCGCGGCCGACGACAGGCGTCTCTATGCCGCCCTTTGAGCCGATGTCGTCATCCCTGTCGATGCAAAGTACAAGGAGTCGGCTCTGGGAAGCTTCCGGGCCCTTTGGAACCTCCAGCTTGTGGTTCCGCTGATAGTCTACGGGCTGGTGGGGCATGTCGCCGCGATTGCCGGTTGGCTGTACAGCTTAATTAATTTAATCAACCACAGCAGAGGTGAACAAGTTTATTTCAAAACGCCTCAGCCGGGGCTGAAGTTGAGACATACGAGGTACATCTCGCTACTCTCCTGCCGGCTTGCCTGGGGTTTGCTGACAAGCACCTTGCCAAAGCTCTTCTTCATCTCGTCCTTCAGCTCGTTCAGGAACTCACCCTCGAACACCTTGAACACGGCGCTCCCGCCGGCCCCGAGGACCTGCCTCGCAAGCGCAAGCGCGCTCCTCGTGAGGTCTATCTGCCTTGCGTGGTCGACCTCCCACATGCCGCTTACGTTTGGCGCAAGGTCCGACAGGACGACATCGGCGCGACCCCCAAGCGACTCGATGAGGCCCCTGACGGCCGCAGGGTCGTCGATGCTGCCCTGCAATATCACGGCCCCTTGCACCGGCTCGACTGCCTTGAGGTCGATGCCTGCAACCTTGCCGGTGCTCCCGACGGCTCCTACTGCTACTTGCAGCCACCCGCCGGGGGCGCAGCCAATGTCGGCCACCCTGAGGCCCTTTCTCAGAATGCGGTAAGAATCGTTTATCTGCTTGAGCTTGTACGCGGCCCTGCTACGGAAACCCTGGTCGCGTGCCAGCCTGCGGTAGTGGTCCCGCCGGGCGTCTGCAAGCCTCATTTCGGCTGTTCGGCGTCCTGCTTGCGGTGGTTTACAAGATCAAGGGACGAAATAAGCCAGTTTTCGATAAAGGTGCACGTTATCGGGCTGTACGAGCCGTCTAGGGAGCACATGTGCTCCACCGGGCACGTCAGGCACGGGGCGTTCTCGACGCTTGTCGTGTCTATCGGGAGTTTCGTAGCGAACAGCTTGTATGTCCACCTGCCGTTTTCGAGCATCTTTTCGCGTCTTATAAGCGAACGGCGCTCGAGGCGGATGGCCACACGGGAGCCGTCCCTGCTGGTCAGGTCCAGCTCCTTCCACAGTTCTGACTGCAGTATGCCGTCCTTGCCGTTTGAGACAATGGTCCGGAAGACCTTGCCGGTGAGGTCTTCAATTTGCGCTTCGTCAAGTTTCAACAGGTAACAACCCCAAAGATGCTATTTTTACGTTAAACTGATAAATAATCCTTTTCGGCAGGCGCACTCAGGCGTCTGCCGGGGCGCCTTATTTGGCGTTCTTGTCTTCCTGCATCATCCCAAAGGTGTTGCCCTCGGTGTCCTGGGCGACTGCAAACCAGCCCACGCCAGGTATTGGCATCCTGGGCTGGAGTATCTTGCCCCCGCCGTTCTGAACCTTCTTTGAGAACTCGTCGACGCTTGGAACGCCGATGGTGTTCATGTTCGGCATGGCGGCCTCGCCCTTTCTTGAGATGCCGCCGTTTATGCCCGGCTCCTTTTGGTCGCCGGTGGTGGCCATGTAGTACTCCATGGGGCCGTCCCATTTCTGGAACTTCCACCCAAACACAGCCTCGTAGAACTTCATCGCCCTTTGCGGGTCGTCCGCGGTTATGTCAAAATGCACTGGTCTTGGCATGGGGGCTAGATGGGAACCGAGCTATTTAAAGATGCTTACAAAAGGTAAGTAGAAGAAATGAAGTTACTTACCTTTTGCCCCGAATATCCTGTCGAAATAATCCGAGTTCTCTGTTGCAAGCTCGGCGGCCTCGCCCTCGTTCACGTTGGCCAGGTTCTTGGCAAGCCTCTTCTTGTATTCAAGCTGCATCTGCCTTGCTATCTGGATGCGCTGGGCCTGCGGCGAGCCGGCGCCGTGCATCGACTCTGTCAGGTAGCCGACGGCGTTTCTGCCAAGCGTCATGTTCTCTATCAACCTGAGTATCCTCATCCTGTTTTCCGTCGAGACGCCCTTTCTGCCCTTCAAGTATTTTTCAAGCAGCGGCCCTGTTTCAGGACTGCGAAAGTCGCGCTCCGACGGCATGGTGACCATGAGCCCGCCGGCAATGTCCTGCGCAAGGCGGCCGATTTCGTACGGAAACCTGGTGACGTTGTGCTTGCACACGTTTGCCAGCATGTCGTCGTTCTGCCAGTTGCCCGACGCCGTCCTGTGCGCCTGGTACGAGGATGCTATCCCGGCTGCAAATATCGTCTCGTTGAGATGCGTCATCTCCACGAGCTTGTCCTTGATGTGCGACGCGCTTGTCACGCCGTTGTAGTCAGCAATCGCAGCCGCCGCGCCGATGAGCACGTCGCCAAGGCCGGTCTTGCAGACGTACGAGCGCCTGTGGTAGCACGTGAACCTTTCGACGAGCATCGCGGCAAACTCGTACTCGCCGTCCATGAATATCAGCTCGTTTGGAATGAACACGTTGTCAAAGATTATCATGGCCTCCTGACCGGAGAACTTGCTGTTGCCAGCGTCGATGTCACCGTCGTCCATGCTGCGCGTGTCGCACGACTGCCTGCCGTAGATGTAGGTGATGCCCGGCGCGTCTACAGGGATTGCGCCGACGATTGCGTAGGCCTTGTCCTCTGATTTCAGCCTCATGGTCGGCATGACTAGTATCCAGTGCGAGTTGATGCAGCCGGTCTGGTGCGCCTTTGCGCCGGTGATGTAGACGCCCTTTTCGTCCCTTTTCGTAATGTGAACGAACATGTCCGGGTCCGGCTGCTGCGAAGGCGACAGGCTGCGGTCTCCCTTGACGTCAGTCATAGCGCCTCCTATGACATAGTTTTCCTTCTGCATCTTTTTGATGAACTCCTTGAGCCGGCCGTGGTATTTAGTGCCGTGCTTCTGGTCGATTTCAAAAGTAGTGGAATAAAGAGAGTTGAGCGCGTCCATGCCGACGCAGCGCTGGAAACACGTTCCCGTCAGTTGTCCGAGCCGGCGCTGCATCCTGTTCTGGTTGACCAGATCGTCGGCGCTCTCGGCAATATGCAAAAAGCGGTTAACAGAAAGCCCTGAAAGAGACGACTTTGCGGACGCCAGCTCCGGATCCTCTACTGCCAAGTCGTAGGTTGCAGCAACGGCGTTTATGGACGGTCTGATCATAGGATGGTCGACAGGCTCTTTTACCTGCTGTCCAAAAAGGTAAACCTTGAGCTTCCTTCCCCTGAGGCTCTCGATGTACTCGGCCCCGTTCTTTATTGGCATGATGACGTACTTCGGCATGTTCTTATTTATACGTTCAGCAACCGTCTTTATGGTAAAAGTTAGGTAATCCGGCCGCTTTTTCGCTGGAAATTTAGTACGGACTAAGTGGAAGATCTGGATCAAAACTTAAAGGCTGATTCAGGCCACCGCTGTTGTGGACCGGGAAAAGGTCATAACTGCCGCAATCATGGCGGGGCTTTTCGGAGGTCTCGTTGGCGGGCCCGTCGCAAGCCTGTCAGACTATGACGCGCCGCCGGAAAAGAGGTTCTGGCTCTTCATAATCCCGGAGTTTATCGGCTTTATCTGCATGGGGCTTATGATCTACTACGGCAGGTCCAAGAAAAAGAAGAACGCCTAGTCACTGTATGTACGACTGCCCTGCCTTGTCAAAGTCCTTGACTACTTGAAACTCGCGGCCAAACTGCGTCTGCATCATGGAACGCAGCTGAGGGAAGAGCGACGACGGGTCCTCCTTGGCCATCTTTGTCGAGCTGTGGTCGTCGCCCAGCATCTCCTTGCACAGTTCATAAGTCATCTGCCTCACCCTGTTCTCGTCGGTAAGGCCGAGGCTGTGCAGGTACTCGTGTGAGAGCACCATGAAGAGGTAGGAGTTGTATTCTTCGTCGGAGCTTGACAACTTTCTGATAGCTGCAAGCACGTAGCTGTTCATCACTATGACGTTTGAACCGAGTATGTGGTAGGCGCCAAGGTTTGTGGGCATCACCTGCAGTATGAGGCTCAATCCTGCCCTGTGCATCTTGAACTTCTCAAAGACTGCAGACTTGACTATTTCAAAGGCCTCGTCAAAATCCTGTATGCCTGCCACTTTTTTGCGAAACTTGGCCTGCCTCTCTGTAACCACGGTGATGTTTCTCGTACCCACCGTATAAAGTAGCGGCAAGGTCGGGCTTCGCAATCTTTTTTACAGCCACAGAGCGCCTACTCTGCGTGGCTGCCAAGCTGAACCTTGACAGGATAATCACCAAGCATCCGGACTTTCCCAAGCCGGGCATACTGTTCCGCGACATCAACCCCGTTTTCAGGAATGCAAACGCGCTAAAGTACGTGGCCGGCGCGTTTTCAAAGACCTTTCCCAAGTCCAGGTTTGACGCCATAGCAGGCATCGAGTCAAGGGGATTCGTGGTCGCAACGGCGCTCGCGATGAAAACAGGCAAGGGCATGGTCATGATAAGAAAGGCAGGCAAGCTCCCCGGCAACACCGTGAAAAGATCCTACGACATCGAGTACGGCAGCGCCACCATGGAAATACAAAATGGCGCCGTGAAAAAGGAGAGTAAGATACTGATAGCAGACGACCTGATAGCCACCGGCGGAACGGCAGTCGCAGCGGCGCAGCTGATAGAGGAGCTTGGGGGCAAGGTGGCCGGCTTTGCCTTTGTGATAGAGCTTGCGGGGTTGAAGGGTGCAGACAGGCTTCGCGAGATGGGCTACAAGGTCCAGTCGCTGGTGGTGTATGACTGATGGAAAAAGCCGACATCGGCATAATCGGTGGGACCGGCGTCTACGACTCGGGGCTTTTCTCGGACAAAAAAGAGATCAAGATTCATACGCCGTATGGCGAGCCTTCCGATTCCATAACGATAGGCGAGTACGCAGGCAGGAGGGTCGCGTTCCTTCCAAGGCACGGCAAAGGCCACCGGATCCCGCCCCACAGGATAAACGCCCGGGCAAACGTCTGGGCGCTAAAGCAGCTTGGAGTAAAGCGCATAATAGCGCCTTCGGCTGTCGGCAGCCTGCAGGAAGCCTACAAGCCCGGCGACATTGCGCTACCTGACCAGTTCATCGACTTTACCAAAAGCCGCAACTATACGTTCTACGACGGCGGACAGGTGGCCCACGTCTCCATGGCAGACCCGTTCTGCCCGGAGCTCCGCCGCATTGCGACAGACGCTGTCAAAAAGCTCGGCTTTGATTCCCACGGCAAGGCTATGTACGTCTGCGTGGAAGGCCCGCGCTTTTCCACAAGGGCGGAGTCAAAGTTCTTCCGCGACGTGATGAAGGCGGAGATCATTGGAATGACATTGGTGCCCGAGTGCACTCTTGCCCGCGAGGCAGAGATCTGCTACCTCTCGATAGCGACTGTCACCGACTACGACGTGTGGGCAGACATCCCGGTCAGCTCTAAAGAAGTGATTGAGACGCTGCACAAGAACGTGGAAAAGACCAAGAAACTCGTCGCAGAGCTGATACCCGCAGTCCCGCTTGAGCGCGCCAAATGCGCCTGTGGCAGTGCACTTGAAGGCGCGCTACTCTGACGGCGGCTTTATCCCGTCGGGGAGCGTCACGTCGCCTTCGACTATCTTGCGCTGGATGGCCATTACGACTGCGTCAGGGTCAAAGCCCAATTTTGCGACCTTGGCAAGCGTCGTCTTTGGAATGGTGACGCTTGCGTTGTGGCCGCCGATGCGCCCAAACGCTATGGCCTTGAACCTGAACTCCTGCCCCTTGATGACAAAATAGCCGGACAGCTTGCTTGCAATTTCGCTTCCAGAGGCGCTTTTTACAAACACGGTGACCGGTACGTCGTCAGAGTGCATCACTTGCCGTCCACTTCCATGTTGCGGTTGACGTTTTCTTTGACCAGAAAGCTCCACCATTCATTGTCCTTTATGGCATAGTCCTTGACGTCAACTTCGACCGGCTTGTCGTCGGCGTCTTCAAACCTGAACCTGCCCTCCTTAGGGAGTTTCACTAGCCGCCAGCGCAGGTGACCCTTCCGTGCGCGGTTTACGGCGACTGCCCACTCCTCCTCCGGCTTTTTCTTGGGCATGCCTATGTAGTCGACTATCTCAAGTATCCCAAGGCGTTTTTCCTCGCAGAACATCTCTTTTGTGAGCAGGCTGCGCCACACGTCGACAGAGCCCAGAGTCCTGCCGCCCTCGTTGATGTTGATGACGCCGAAATACACGACCTTGTCTCCGCCGGTCGGGTCAGAAGTCGCCATTACCGTATTTCAACCTCCGTGGGCCTATTTAGTCCTTGCATCATCGTACGGCTTTTCAAGCACGATTCCAATGTTGTCAACTCTCAGGTTTTTCTTGAACGGTATTCCGTCTTCTGCACACCGGCGCCGGTAGCGGTTTGTAATCGCAAAACGGGGGTGCAAAGATTCGATCTCTGTCTTTGTTATCTCGATGGCCATCCCGCGGCTGACAAGCGACTTGGCAATTTCGCTTGCCTGCTGTTCGTCGCATTCAAGCGCCTTTGCAATCTTTAGAGCGCTCATCTTGCCGTTTTTGACGATTGCGACAAACGCCCTGGCCTCCTCTGGGCTTATCTTCAGCTCCTCTACTATGGCCTGCTCGACGTTTGCAAGGTTGACTGCCATTACTTGACTTCCAGCGACATCAGGATGTCCTCGGTGTGCTGCTCGTCCTTGACCTCATCCGCAAGTATCGTCGTTGCAAGGTTGTATGTGACGTAATCACCAAGCTCCAGCGCCTTCTTGGCAAGCGCGTTATAGTTTTCAACCGCCTTGCCCTCAAATTTCGTTGCGCGTTCAAGCGCAGACCTGAGCGTGAGGTGCTTGACGGGGTCCAGCGGCCCAATGGTGCTCAGCCTCTCCCAGTCCGACGGGTTGCTCGGCGCCTTGCCGCCAAGCTCGGAGATCCTGTTTGCCAGAAGTTCTGCGTGCATCAGCTCGCCTGTAGCCTGCGTCTTGAGGGCCTGCGCGTAAGTCACAAGCCCAATGCCTTCCATGTTTATGCCGACGTACCAAAAGTAGTGGAATATCCGCATTTCGTCCGAGTATGCCTTTTTCAGAGTCTCCATTATGACCTGCGCGTTCTTGCCAAGGATCTTTTTCTCGGTCTTGCCCATGCCTCAAGATACGTAGAGGGGTATTTAAAACTGGACCAGATTGCGGTACTTTTCGTACCGCTCCTCAACGTCATTCTGCGTTAGCGCGAGCAGGCGTTTTACCCCAAAGTCCTCGACTGTAAACGAGCCCATGACGTTGCCGTATATCACGGCTTCTTTCATGGTGCGGAAATCAGTCCGGCCCTTGCGGGCGATGTGCCCCAGAAACCCGCCTGCAAACGAGTCGCCGGCGCCTGTCGGGTCAGTTATCTCGTCAAGAAAGAAAGCGGCCGCCGGGAATACTTGGCCTTCTCTGTCAAACAGCACTGCACCGTGCTCGCCCTTTTTTATTATCACGAATTTCGGGCCCATGGCAAGAATCTGTTTGGCGCACTTTGCCAAGTTGGCCTTGCTGCATAGGAGCCTCGCCTCGCTGTCGTTTATCACCACGCCATCCGTCCTGCCTATCATCTCCTCGACTTTCTTGGGCGCGGTCTGGATCCAGTACTCTATCGTGTCGCACACTACGAGCTTGGGCCTGTCGAAAAGTTGCAGGATCTTTATGTTCTGCACGGGATCGTTGTTGGCAAGGTAGACGTACTCTGACTTGGCGTACTGTTCCGGGATGACAGGATTGAAGTCGGCTATGACATTGAGCTCCGTCTTTAGAGTCGTCCTGCTTGACAGGTTGTAGTCAAACGAAGAGTCATAGTGGAAGCACCTGCCGCCCTTGACTGTCACTATCCCTTTCGTGTCGACTCCTTTTTGCTGGAGAGCAGAGATGTTTTCAGATGGCATGTCCTCGCCTATTGCAGCAACCATGGACGTCTTTGTGAACGCGCTGGCCGCAAGCGAGGCAAAGGTGGCGGCCCCGCCCAGTATGCGCTCTTCCGTGCGAAAAGGCGTCCGGGTTGTGTCAAGGGCCATCGTGCCAAAGACTGTCAGCACGACTTTGAACGATGGGATTTTGGCATATATGCCTAGTGGCAGGCGGTGACATTAAATAACAAACGACGCGACATCCCATTGTGCGGCTTGTAATAGCCATCACCGGCGCGTCGGGCGTCATATACGGCATAAGGGCACTTGAGGTGCTCAAGAGGCTTGGAATAGAGACGCACCTCATCCTGAGTGAGTGGGGCGAAAAGACGATAAAAATAGAGACGGACAAGGACGGCGACTATGTCAGGTCGCTTGCAAGCAAGGTCTACGACGACTCGAACATGGCTGCGCCCGTTTCATCCGGTTCATTCAAGACCGACGGAATGGCAGTGATACCATGCAGCATGAAGACCCTTGCAGGGATTGCAAACGGGCTTGACGACACGCTGGTGGCAAGGGCTGCCGGCGTCTGCATAAAAGAATCAAGAAAAGTCGTCCTTGTTCCCCGGGAGGCGCCGCTTTCAAGGATACACCTAGAAAACATGAACAAGCTTGCCGGCCTGCCAAACGTGGTAATCATGCCGGCGATGCCGGGGTTCTACCATCGCCCCAAGACGATGGAGGAGCTGATAGACCACGTCGTTGGAAAGGTTCTCGACCAGTTTGGGATACAGCACGATCTTTTCAAAAGATGGGGCGAAAAGTCCGGAACGAATTTCTGACAGCGTATAAGGTTTTATAATCTCGTTTTTCTAATTAAGTCGTGGCTACAGAAAGGGGCGAGCGGGAATAGCCAAGTACAAAAAGACCTACTCCAGCCGTTCGGTCAACTTCGTGATCCCTCTTTTAGCCATGATGCTGGTAGGCGGCATGTACATCTTTGCATCCCGTGGAGGGCAGGACGGCGCCAGCTTTATCCTGATTACAGTAGCCGCAGGCCTTGTAGTCTACTGGGTGTACGAGCTGCGCAAGATTTCAAGGACCCAGGAGCAAAAGATGCCCAGAGAGGTCGAGCAGAAGGACTGGGTCTACGACCTCATCAAGAGCAACGACGAGATGGTGTTCGTCGCAGAGGTGCCGGGCCCCGAGGACCAGATAAACGTGAGGCTTGCAGCAGGCATACTGCGCATAAAGGGAGGCCAGAACTTTTCAAAGGACGTCCAGCTGGACCTGACGACTGAGATGGGCATATCCGACTACAAGTACCGCAACGGCGTGCTCACGATAAAGATCCAGAAGGTCTAAAGCTCGGTATTGTCTTCCCACAGGCGCATCTTGTCTTCCTTGTCGCGCCTGCGTGCTTCTTGCAGCATGCTGTAGACGGTCTTGTGCATGCTGCCCTTTGCAAGAAGGTCTATGGCTTCAGTCGCAAGCCGGATTTCATGGTATGTGCCTATGAGCCCGACCGTGTGGCCGTAGACAGAGATGTAGGCTCCTGTCAGTTCTTCGATGGTCCTACGCGCCTTTCCCCCCTCGCCTATTATCCTGCCCCTGATGCGCGCAAGCGCGCTTGGAGACTTGCCGGCATAGTCCCGTAGGTCCAGCTGTTGGTACATTTCTTCCTCGCCGAACAGGCGCATCGCGCGTTCTGGCGAAAAGCCCCGGGCAATCGCAGACACTATCTCGACTGCCTTGAAAATCTCCATCTCCTCCACCGGCTTGTTGCCCTTTACCATCGCGTCGCCCGACTCGCTGTCCACCTCTATAGCGACCCCGCACTTGTTCTCGATGTCCTGCTTTACCTTGCCGCTCTTGCCTATCAGGGCGCCTATCCTTTCCCGCGGGATCTTGACGGTATGGGCAAAGCTCATTTTGCTATCTTCTCTACAAGCCGGTCCGCGTCAAGCACGTCTATTCCGCGCTTGGCAAAGAACCTGGTTACATTTTGAATGTCGCGCACTAAAAACTGTTTTGAATTAGGGTGGCGTACGTCGACGGCGGAGCCAAAGTCAAACAGCATGACCTCGCCTTTGGGGCTTTTGAATACGTTGTATTCGGAGAGGTCGGCATGCACTAGATTGGCCTTCTTGTACAGCATGGTTACCTGCCTGACGACCTCGTCGTAGTCTTCCTGCGTCACCTCGTCGTCGCCAAGGGGGATGGCGACCCGCCCCTCATCGTCGCCGATAAATTCCATGACAAGCACGTTCTTTTCAACGGCTATAGGGGCAGGCACCCTGACGCCGGCGTCGTGCGCCGTTTTCAGGTTCTTGAACTCCTTTTTGGCCCACGCGGCTATGAAGCTGCGCGTGTCTTTCTTGATTTCAGAAAACCGTGGGTCGCCGGCGATGTACTGCATCCTCTTCTTGAACTCGGCGCTGACTGTCAGGTATATCTTGACTGCAACGTACTTGCCCTCCGGCGTCTCGGCGATGTAGAGCTTTGACTCTTTGCCTGCCGCAAAGTGGCTCTTGACCGATTTCAGCACGCCGTCGTCCACCATCTTTGCAATCACCTTCAGGGTAGGCAGATCAAATACCCCCTCCATCACCTGATAGTCCTCCGACCTTTTTTCCAAAAGCCGGCTTTCGCGCTCGCGCTTGTCGTAGCGCCTGTCAGCCCGCGCAGCTGCCTTGTTGTCGTCTGCCCGCTCCCTCATAAGCATCACATTTGCTGGAACTTGAATATCATGAGAAATGGCACGCCCGATATGCGCTTTACAGAGGTCTCCTTTGCCATGCCCATCTCAAGGGCCTGGCCCACTATGGCGTTGCCCACGAGGTTTGCAATTGCGCACTTTTTGAGGAGCTTGCCTGCGTGGTCGCTCTCGATGACTTCCTGCTGGAAATACTCTTTCGTGATGTTTATGACAAGCCCGTCTTGCTCCAGCTTGCTTCCTACAAGCGCCAGGTCGCATATGTCCACCATGATCGACCCTTGGTATGGCGTGGTCCTTGCCGCGTACAACTGCGTTTCCTTGTGCAAGGAGCGTAATGAGGCTTTCTAGCCGTATGTTTCTATCTTAATGTCAAACGAGCCATCCTTGCGCCTGTTCCTGTTGCTCACAAACCCGAGCGGCTGCAGTATGGCTATCACGCTGTCTATAGTGCCCTGATAGCCGCAGATGTAAAAGAACGCATTGTCCGGTGAAACCCTGTGCCCGAACGCCTTCTCGAGCTCGGACATGCCGCCGTTTGGCACCAAGAGCGACTCGACCCTGCCAGTGTGGCCGGCCCAGCCCTGCGACGCGGGATCGTTTGGCCTGCTCACGGTGGGCAGGTAGATGAAATCTGGATCCTCTTTTGCCATCTGCTCAAAGAGGCCGCGGTAACCAAGCTCTTTTGCGCTACGCGCGCCGTGCAGGACTGCTATCTTTCTTTTCGAGCCCTTGGCCTTCAGGTGCAGCGCGTAGCTGACAAATGGCGCAAGGCCTGTTCCTGACGCCACCAGGACAAGCGCCCTGTTGTCGGGCGTGCCGTCGGCCTTTTTCTCCTCCAGCGTAAACGCGCCGGCGGGCCTGCGCCAGTGCAGCGTGTCGCCGACTTTCATGTTGAAAAGCGCGGTCGTGAACTTGCCGGGCACCGGCTCTGTGGCCCACTTGATGTACAGCTCAAAGTACCGCTTTTCTTCCGGGGGCGACGAGAGCGAGTACGCGCGGTTTGTTATCTTGTCGTCGCCGTCAAGTTTGAGGCCGAGTGTTACAAACTGGCCGGCCTTGAAGTCTGGAACCTGGCTTCCGTCGTCCGGCTGTATCCTCAGTATCGCAAGGTCCGGGGTCAAATCTTCCCTGTATGTTATCCTGCCAAGCAAAGGCTGCGCGCTCATGTGCACTATTGTGGGCTATGATAGAGTATATTTTTATTTGGTGCCGTTTTACAATACGGCGACTTGGCAAGTAAAAAGGGCATCGCGATTACTGCAGCCATCGTAGTAGGCGTGGTCGGGGCAAGCATGCTCGTGTGGTTTGGACCACAGGGCGGCGACAATCCCGGCGTAGGGCAGCAAGTCACTGCCAGCAACATCAACAGCTTCCGGAGCGACGAGGCCTTCTGGTCCATCTACAGCCGGCACCAGACTCTTGCCGACGACGTGAACTTTAACTACAGCAGGTGGAAGAGCGGCGACGTCGACTCCTCTAGGGTACTTCGCACCCTCTCCGACGCAAAGGTCGCGTCCGCGGAGATGAGGGGCGCCTTTGAGGCCGCCACGCCGACAGAAGGCTGGCAGCCAAGCTTTGGCCACTACACGGAGGCGCTTCGCAGCTTCTCCAGCTACCTTGACGAGATGGAAAGGATAGTCAGGTCCGGTAACAGGAGCTCCGACGAGACCGCGCTGCATGGGTTCAGGCAGGACTCGGAGACGCATGTCGACCTTGCCATTGACGCCATACCCCTCAGCCCGATAAGCTCTAACTGAGCGCCTGCAGTATCTGGTCTATTCTGGCGTCTGTCTTGAATGCGCCCGTGTTAAACGATGCACGCGACGCCTTGTAGCCTCCTTTTTGCAGTTTTTCGACTATTTTGGCTACAGAGTGTGGGTTTGTGCGCATCTTTGATGATATCTCGTCGCCCTTGAAATAATACGGGATGTCGATCTCGCCGGCTGCCGCGTCCAGTATTTTCCTGCACTTTTCGTCCGCGCCATCTGCCATCTTGGCTACAAACACAGGATCATGCAGTGGCGCGGTCCACAGGAGCCCGCCCGTCTTCATGTTGTGCTCACACAGCTCGCACTTTGCGTTGTCGTGCTCGTTTGTTGCAAACCTGTGGCCGCAGTTGAAGCAGTGGCGCAGATACCCGAGGCTTGCGTAGACATCGTTTGCTTCGCTCGAGCTTACTGTAACTTTGGCGTAGACGCGCAGATAGTGCATCGTGGCGTGCGCAAAAATCGGCTTTATCGCAAGCTCTAGCCGGGATGCGGTAAGCGCTATGAGAGAGGTGAGGAGCCGGACTGCAGTCTCGTTGCCGTAGCCGTTGTTGAGCGGCCGACCATAGTATCGCCGGAGGCAGACTTCCGGGTATATCCCGCACAGGACCGCGGTGTCAGTCGCCGTAATTGACACGAGCCCGCCGTCAAGCGCTGCGCGAAGAACGCAGTCAACATGCCTTGCCGGCGTGCCGAACGGGTCCAGGTCGACTATTCCAAAGCGCTCCTCTTTTTCGTTGCCCTTTAACAAGAACTTGCATACCTCGTCGACTGAAAACCTGCACTTTGAAGATACACCGTTCAGCTCTGCCGCTCTTCTGGCGGCATCAATGGCAGAAGGGTTGGCGTCGTTGCCGTACACCTGCTCTATCTCCGGCACTTCGACTGCGATGCGCAGCGCCCGGGCGCCTACGCCGGTAAAGCCATCTGCAAGCGTCCGTTCCTTCAGTTGCGGCGCAAAGGCGCGGTATGCAAGTATCGAGAGGTCGCGGCTGAGTTTTGCCGCGGGGTTGAAGAACGCCGGGGTCTTGGGCGGCACCTTCTCGGTAAGCGAGAGTGTCGGGACGAGTAGTTTTGTTTGCCCTTCCACTATCTCTGTGAAGCCTTCCACGCAGAGGTCAAGGTAGCGGCGCTATTTATTGGCAAGCGCAATGTTAATAGCTAAGAGTCTTCGTCAGATAGACGGCTTATGTTGATAGGCGGCGTCGACGAGGCTGGCAGGGGCTCGATTCTGGGACCACTCGTTGTCGCCGGCGTGTCCGTGCGCGAATCAAAGATCCCAAAGCTGAAGCAAATGGGAGTCAGGGACTCGAAAAAGCTGACGCCGAGCACTCGCGAGAGGCTCTACGACGAGATAGTCAGCCTTGCCGACCACTACCACATACACACGGTAAAGTCCGCGGAGGTGGACAACCACGTGCTCGAGCACGGGCTCAACAGGCTGGAGGCAAAGGCAATGGCGCACGTGATAGGCAGGATAAAGGTCGACGAGGTGTACGTCGACTGCTGCGACACGAACCCGGAGCGCTACAGGGAGCATATCGCCTGCCATCTGAAAAGCGCGCCCACGATACACTCGCTGCACCATGCCGACAGGATCAACATCGTAGTGTCAGCCGCGTCCATACTCGCCAAGGTCGAGCGCGACTTGGCAATCCAGAAGCTGCGCAAAAGGCACAGCAACATTGGCTCGGGCTACCCGTCTGACGAAAAGACGATGCGGTTCATCCGCAACTGGGTCGCCCGCAAAAAGTGCGCGCCTGCGTTTGCCAGAAAGTCCTGGAAGCCAATGCGGCTCTTGCTAGAAGAGCTTGAGCAAAGGACGCTCGTCTAGGTTTTGTAGACGCAGTAGATCATGCCGTGGTCCTTGTCAAACGGCTCGAGGTTGATTATCTGCTCGACCGCAAAGCCGGCCTTCTCAAGCTTCTTGGCCTCCTGCACCACTACGGCCTTTGGGTCCATCGTCACGTCGATACTTCGCGTCTTTACGACAAGGAGCATTACGCCGCCCGGTTTCAGGTAGGCCTGGCAGTTTGCTATCGCTATCTCTGTCTGGTCGGGCTGCGCTATGTCGCAGTAGACGACGTCAACCTTGCCAAAGACTGAAAAGTACGACTGCGGCCTTCTTGCGTCTTCGAGCACCGGCACGACGTTCTTGCGCTTTGACGCCACGTTTTCTATCAGCTCCCGGGCCACGCGCGTCGCAGGCTCGACTGCAAAGACTATGCCGGCGTTGCCGACAATGTCAGAGACGTGGCTCACCGTTGTTCCCGTCGACGCGCCGAGGTAAAGCACCTTGGTACCGTGCCTTATCGGGACGTCCTTCAGCCCCCTTCTCATGGCGCCGGCAAGCTTGCTCCTGTACGGGTCCCATAGCCGGTATTCGTCGCCGTCCTGCTTGACCAGCTTTTCGCCGTAGACGCTGTTTCCCGGGACAAGGTTCAGAGTCGCCGCGTGTTTTTCGCCGGCGACGTAGATCCACCTAATACCGTCGTTTTCCAAAGCGCTTTCGGTCCTTTCCCGGTCCGCCCCTGTTCTGGCCGCCAAAACCCCTGTCGCGGCCGCCGCCTCTGTCGCGTCCTCCGCCGCCGAACCTACGCCGGGCTCCAAAACCGCGCCTTCCGGTCCCTTCGCGTCGCTCGTGCTCTTCGTGCTTTCTCTCCCGTTCCTTCTCCGGCACGGGCTCCTTGTACTTTTCGCGGATCTCTTCGAGCCGGGTGTTCAGCTTGTCAGAGATAGCGGTGTCCTTGCCCTCGTGGCGGTAATAGTCTATCCTGGCGGCGATTGCCACCTTTGAGGCAACGGCCCTTGCTATCTTGCCCCTCTGCCACTTTGGCGCCGAGTGAATGAGCGGGTGCTGGAAGAGTATGCCGTGCTTTGGCGGGCGCGCCCCGGTCTTGAGCGCCCTGAAAAGCGCCTTTTCTGCGCCAAGCACCTGAATTGTGCTTGCCGGCAACGTAGCAAGCCGCGCTAGGCTTCCGGCCTTTGCAATCAGCCTTGCTCCCACAGCAGCTGTCAAGAGCTCCTTGACGTTTGGCGCTACTGCCTCCATAGCCGCTTCAATATGATCTGAAAGGACGCGCCTGATGTCTGACTGCAGTATCACTTGGTCTGCCAGCTTTTTCACGATTGCAAGGTTCTCCGGCGTCATGTCGCCTCCCTTGCTCCTGCCTGCCGCGTCAAGTATTATCTCGAGCTTTCTGTCCTGAAATCCGGCGCTCTCCAAGACTTCTCTTGTTATCTTGTCACGAGAGCCGGCCCTGCTTATTATCTCGGCATGCGCAACGAGGCTCTGCACCAAGTTGTCAAGCTCGGGAAAATGAAGACCATACCACTCGCGCATCCTTGTCCCGACGGTGTTGATTATCTTGTCAAGCTCGTCGAGCGCGTTTATCGACTGGACTATGTGCAGATCCAGTCGCTCAGATGCCTCCTTTACCCGCGAAGACGAAAGCTCGATCGCAAAGTCGCGCAGGGCCTGCATAGCGTCTGCAGGGGTTGCAGCAAATCCTGCCTTTACAATGTAGTCGGGCTTGTTTGACTGGTACTCCTGCTGCCTTTCTTCGCCCATCAGGTGTGTGTTGAGGCCGGCTTGGCGCAGCATTATCTCGACGCTTGCGTCGTTGACGGCTATAGAGTCAAAAGGGCGCAGGCTGTCGATAAACTGCCTGACCTCGTCGGGCGCTCCCCCGCTTTTCAGGAGGCGGTACGAGCGCAGCGCGCTGTCAAACTTTTTTGAAGCGGCGACGTTTCCTGCGCCGTCGAAGGCTACTAGGCCCAGCTCCAGCAGGACCACGGAGCAACTATTAGTGGAAGACATTTGTCGTGTGTGCTACATTGACGCCATTAAAAAAGGTAGGGTCAAGTGAACTACCAAGCCTCAAAGGGCACTGGCTTCCCAGACAGGCTTGCGCCCGCTCCTCTGGTTATCTGCATGTCACCACGCAGCATTCCTGCTTCAACGACCTCACAGAGAGTCTTCACAGGCGTAACTTCCCGGCGCTCCGCCGGTAGCTGCAGAAGCAGCAAACCGTTCTGTAAATGGTTGATGGCAGAGTTATAATCTCTGTCTAAAAGCGCGCCGCACTTTGAGCAGGAGTGGGTGCGTATTGCAAGTGACTTGAGCACGTAGTGGTCACACCTAGAACAAGCAATCGAGCTATAGGCAGGTTCTACCTCCACTACTCTATTGGCCTTGTACTTGCACATCATCCCGAATGTGTAACAGCTTGCGTCCAGTATCTTGTGTGCAAGCTTGTGGTTTTTTGTTAAATTTGCCACCCTCAGTCTTTCTAGAAATATCAGGTCGTGGCGGCTGCAATAGTAGGCTGATGTCTTATGTAGAAAATCCCGGCGCTTGTTGTTAATGCGTTCATATAATCGGGCAAGCATGTGACGCGCCTTCATTCTGTTACTGCTTCCAAGCTTTCTCCTTGAAAGCATGCGATGAGTTCTCTTCAACGGTCTTGATGTTCTAGTCAGAAACTGTGGATTTTCCACTACATGGTTGTCGGAATCGTGGGCAAACTTTGTGATGCCAACATCTATTCCTACAGGCTTGCTGTACGAAATAGTCGAATACGTCCTGCGAAGTATCTCACATACTACTACTGCATACCACCTTCCATTCTTTCTGCACACTGTTACCTGTTTGATGTTAACAGGCTTTCTATGCAAAACGATCTTTATGCGGCCTATGTTAGTAAGTACAAGTCCATTCTCTTCTATCCTGAATCCACTCTGGTTGTAGGTAAAGGCGTTGAAGTCATCACCGTACCTGTACGATAATCTGCCAGTCTTGTAGCATTTCTTTTCAGAACAGACATTGCTTTTCTTGCCGCTGCCACCTGCTTCCTGTTCTTTTGTTGGATGCAGTCGGAACTTGTAGTTGAGCACAGCGGTGCCTGATGACCAAGTCTGCTATTTAGCATCTAGAGTACCTTGGAAGGAGGGGGGGGTTAGTGGACTAATACCAGCCTCTAAATGTGTAAAGCTGTGTTTGCCTAGGGCTGAAAGTCCACCAAGACTTGCTGGAATTTATACCCATCCTGCCCAACAAGCAAGCATGGGGTTGGTCGGCGCGGACAGGCGCGCCCTTGAGGTGCTGATAAAGGCGGCAGCAAAGGATCCAAGGGTGCCCGTAGACCTCGCTAGAAAGATGGTCCCCCGGCAGGGCGACATCGAGGAGTTTGCCTATGGCCTAGCGTCAGGGATGGTGCTTGGCAACTTTATGGCGCTTTTCGAGTCAAGGAACGGGCGCCAGCCTGACAGGGACGAGACTGCAGACGTGCTCGCCACAGCGGCGGCCAAGATGCCTCTCCTGCGCAGGTCGATAATGAAGCATCTAGAACTTCGCTAGAAAACGTTTATCTAACGAACGCGAGTCAGAACGTGCGTTGGAGCAGAACAAGGCCAAGATACCGGTCGCAATGCGCGACGTCATCATTGTCGTGGCAGGTGTCGCCATCGTGTGGCTGGGCCTTCGCGTCGCGTTTGACACCAACAACCCGTTTTACGTCGTGTCGTCAAACAGTATGGTCCCGACGCTTGAGGTCAACGACGTGCTCGTTGTCCGGGACGGCGGCTCGTGGGAAACGCTGCAGGTGGGAGACATCATCGTCTTTGACAGGCCGGACGGCGAGGACAGGGTCATAGTGCACCGCATCGTCGACATAGACGACAGGCCGGACGGCGAGCGGATTGTCAGGACCAAGGGCGACGCCAATCCTGCTTCGATTCCGGGCACAGACTACCCCATCAGGGAGGAGAACTACATAGGCACTGTAGTCTACGTGATGCCGGGAGCAGGCCTTATAACCAAGGTAATAAGCCCGCCTGTCAACTACATCATTATCGCGGTAATCCTTGTGATACTGTTCTTCAGCAAGTGGGGCAAGAAAAAGGACGGTAGCCCCGCGCCTTCTTCCGGCCAGCAGCCATGAAATCCAGGACAGAATACCTGACTTTCAATACGCCGGAGCGCAGGGCGTTTATCAGCATCACGCCGCAGGTGCGAAAAGTCGTGGAGGCAAGCGGCGTCAAGGAAGGCATCGTGCTTGTCAATGCGATGCACATCTCGGCAAGCGTGTTTATCAACGACGACGAGAGCGGCCTTCACCAGGACTTTGACAGGTGGCTTGAAAAGCTGGCGCCTTATTCGCCTGAAAGCTATCTGCACAACCGGACCGGCGAGGACAACGCCGACGCGCACCTGAAGAGGCAGGTCATGGGCCGCGAAGTAGTGGTTGCCATAACAAAAGGCAAGCTGGATTTCGGCCCGTGGGAGCAGATTTTCTACGGCGAGTTTGACGGACAGAGACCAAAGCGGGTGCTGGTCAAGGTAATAGGCGAATAGCACAGTATTTGGACTGCGCCTTTTTGGCGGTTCAATTTTCCTGCAAAAAAGCCGAGGCTAAATCAAAATAATCGCAAGCAGATATATATACAGCCCCTTTATAAAGGGGAGTATGCCGCAGACCAAGCCCATCGTGAGCATTGAAAACGTGGTCGCTTCAGCCACGGTAAACCAGACCGTCAACCTCAACCTCATCACCCAGATATTCCCGGATGTTGAATATCATCCGGACCAGTTCCCCGGGCTCGTTTTCAGGCTGCGCAACCCCAAGACTGCCACTCTCATCTTCAGCTCGGGCAAGATGGTCTGCACCGGCGCCAAGTCGGAGAAGATGGCAGTTACAGCCGTCAAGAACGTCGTTACAAAGCTGAAGAAGGGAGGGATCCCGCTCCAGCACGAGCCGCAGATAGAGATCCAGAACATAGTGGCTTCCGCAAGCCTCGGGGGCAAGATCCACCTGGAGCTTGCAGCAAGGGTGCTTCCAAGGAGCATGTACGAGCCTGAGCAGTTCCCGGGCCTAATACACAGGATGCTTGACCCCAAGACTGTCATACTGCTCTTTGCATCAGGCAAGCTGGTGTGCACAGGCGCCAAGAAGGAGAGCGAGGTCTACCGCGCCGTTCAGAACCTGCATGCCTTGCTTGAAGAAAAGAACCTGATGATCTACGAAGGCTAGTCTCCTTCGTACTCGCCGCTTTCTCCTATCTGGTTCATGACAGACTGGAGCGTACTGTCGTCGACAAGGCCGGCGCCGTGCAGCGAATTGACGATGTCATGTATCGTGGCAACCGCAGTCAGCCTGACGCCCATTCCTTGCAGCTTTTCTTCTGCGCCTTCAAGCCTGCTCACGACAGCGACGACGTCTTCTACAACGCCGCCGTTTGCCCTTATGGCCTCAACAGCCCTGCTGACAGAAAGGCCGGTGGTCGCCACGTCATCGACTATGACCACCCGTGTGCCGGACGCAAGGTGCCCTTCAACCAGCTTGCTTGTCCCATAGCCCTTTGACTCCTTTCTGACGTAGAGAAACGGCCGGCTCATCTCATATGCAAGCGCCGAGCCGAAAACGAGCCCCGATGTTGGCACCGAGGCGAGGCTGTCAAAGCCCGGGACGCTCTTTTCGACTGTCCTCCTGAGTGCGCCTATTATCAGGCGAAAGTGCGACGGAAAGCTCGGCAGCATGCGCAGGTCGATGTAGTAGGGGCTAGGCTTTCCGGATGCAAGCGTAAAGGCGCCGAACTTGAGCGCGTTGCTCTTGAGCAGAAACGACGCGAATTCGAGGGTAAAGTCGTCTGTCACACTGACTCTATGAAAAGGATTTATTTTATCTTTTGTGAACTACCCACGAATAGATTCGCGGGTTTGTTGCTGCTTCATCGACCTCACTCTGAGGCTCCACAGGCGTGACTTCCCGGCGCTCCGCCGGTAGGCGTAAAAGCTTCAAGCCATTTTGAAGGTGGTTTATGGCAGAGTTGTAATCCCTGTCAAGTACTGTCCTACACTTTGGACATACATGAGTACGCACTGCAAGCGACTTTGGAGCAGGGTAACCGCAGCATGAGCAGTTGATCGACGAGTACGCCGGCTCAACTTCTACAGTGCGGTTGGCCTTATACTGACATAAGACATTGAATGTAGACCAACTTGCATCCAGTATCCTACGCGCGAGTTTGTGATTCTTTGTCATGTTTGTCACCCTGAGACGTTCAAGGAATATCAGGTCGTAGCGGCTGCTATAGTACGTTGATACCTTGTGAAAGAAGTCGCGACGTTTGTTGTTGATTCTTTCATACAGCTTGGCAAGCATATGACGCGCCTTTTTCCCGTTATTGCTTCCTACCTGCCTTCTTGATACCTTGCGGTGAGCTCTTCGCAGCGGCTTGAGCATCTTTGTCAGAAATTGTGGGTTTTCAATAACGTGATTGTCCGAGTCATGAGCAAACTTGGTTATACCCACGTCTATGCCTACCGGCTTTACGTAATTGATATTACAGTATTGCCTGTACACTATCTTGCAAGCTACAACTGCATACCACCGCCCATTTTTCCTGCATACGGTGACCTGCTTAATGTTGATTGGTTGGCGGTGAAGAACTATTCTGATCTTTCCTATCTTTGAAAGCCAGAGATGGTTCTCTTCTATCCTGAAGCCAGACTGATTATAGGTAAATGCGTTGAAACACCACCTATACGATAGTTTACCATGGCTGTTTTTCTTGCTGTTGCAACCTGCTTTCCTACCATCTGCAGAATCTTGCTGTGGTATTTCCGAAGCCAAGGGTGCTGCTCCTTTAACTCGGTGATCGCATAGTTCATGTCGTACTCTGACATCGGTGGAATCGAAACAAAGTAGTTGTACAGCCACCGGCACCCATCCAGAGTCTGGTGTAGTACAAGCTCCTGCTCAGGTGTTGGATAGAGGCGGAACTTGTAGTTGAGCATGACAGCATCCGTTTACGAGGTTTCGTATTTAACTACTGACGCACCTTGGGAGGAGGGGGTAGGCATAAAGATAGCAGAAGGCCGGCTTTTACCTTACGTGAGAATGCTGTAGATCTCCCACTAGCAACAGGATGATCATAGCAAACACGGATTTCGTTTGGTCTGTGGTTTGGTCGGCTGTTCCGGAGAAACGAGCGCGAACCTGTGCGAGCCAATAGCCTTAAGACTTTGTTGTTCACAACCAAGCAGGGATGCCAGAGATCTGGCTCAAGTATGGTAGCACGGACGTCGTGCTCGACATCAGGTTCGAGAACCTTTCAAGTCAGGTCTCTTCTACCTTGCAGGCGCTGCCCGACGAGCAGGTAAACGCGGAGCTTGGCGCGGTGCCTGTGACGGACAGCATGCTGGTGCTTGCGCTCTCGCCCTCAAAGGCGGCGGCAAGAGCGATAAGCGCGATACTTGAAAGCGCGAAAGCAAAGGGCTTTTCAAACGTTACAGTAGACGTGCCTCCAAAGATTGCGGGTGCGCTCCGCCCAAACCTTGCGTCTCTGAACCCGGACCCGCAGGCGCAGGCGATATCAGTTAACCGCATAGACTACCATTCGCTTGCGGAGCGGATGGCAAAATTCCAGAGCACAGTCATCGTTTCGCAGATGGCCTACGACCCCCTTTTCGGGTTTGCAGGCGCGCCGACTGCGATTTTGCGGAGCTTGAACCGAGAAAAGATGGCCGAGGCGTTTCTGGCAAGGCATTCAAACGCCCCTGCGCCCGGTGTAGAGGGAGCGCCGCTGAAGGTCGCGCTCGGCTCTGTAGAAGGATTCCAAGCTACGACGGTAGAGCTTGTCGCCAGCGGTTCAGGCATAGCAGGCGTCCACACGGGCACGGTGCAAGAGGCGTTCTCAAAGGCGCTTGCGCAGTTCAAGTCGTCAACAGAGATGCAGGCCGAATCAGTCAAGTCGGCCATAATCAGCGCGTCTGGCGAGGCCGGCTCGCATTCTACGCTTGGCGGAACGCTCAATTCCCTGTGGAACTCTGCACACGTCGTAAAAGAGGGCGGGACCGCGGTGCTCCTTGCAGAGTGCAGGGAAGGGCTTGGCGGGGGGGCTCTGCAGGCTTTTGTCGAAGGCCGGCTTGCACAGGAGCAACTTGCAGGCGCGCAATATAGCGACGGGCTTGAGCACCTGCTCTACATACAAGAACTGAAGCAGAAAAAAGAGCTCGCGCTCGTGTCAACTCTTCCGCACTATTACGCGACCAAGCTTGGCTTTACGACATTTGGCGGCGCACGCGACGCGCTAGAAAGCCTGCTGGCCAAGCACGGGAGGAGTCACAAGGAATTGAGCGTTCCGCCAAGACGCGGACATTACCCTGCTCAAAACGGCAGGCTGAGCGGCTCTGATGGGATAGGCGCACATACCACTGCCAGCGCCATGGCGACCCAGAAGAGCATGCTGCGCTTCTTTGAGAGTGGCGAGACGTCGTCAAGTGGCGTGCTTTCCGGCGCCCTTGATGCGAGCAAGAGTATGAAGAAGGCCATAACCCAGAACCCAAGGCCGACCAGAACTCCTATGCTGCTGTATGTAAGTATCCGGTGCCACCTGACGCCAAGCGTAGACCTAACTATGTGGCCACCGTCGAGCTGCGCCGCCGGCATCAGGTTAAGGAAAGTGACGAAGAACCCCACCCAAGCCGCGAAGAACACTGGCGACATCACGAGCACCGCGTCGTCGCCATTTGCGGCGCTGTTGCCTGCAATGTAGTTTGTGGCCATCATGAGTATGCTTATGCCAAACGGGAACGGGGCGAGCCGTGAATCCTCCAGCAGTCTGCCGGCCTCTTCCGGAGTTAGCAAGACCGATGTGTACGAGCCATAAATGGAGACTATGATTGTCACTATCAAACCAGCTATAGGGCCTGATATGCCGACATCAAAGAGCACGTTCCTGTTTGTCATGTTGGCCCTGCTCACTATGACTGCGCCAAGCGTGGGTATGAAGAACCCGGGTATGAACGGGATAAAGTGCGGCCATGATGTCTTTATGCCGTGCCACCTGTTGGCTATCATGTGGCCCATCTCGTGGACGCCGAGTATCCCCATCAGAGACATCGTATAGACTGCCGCTATGAGCAGCGGATCGGAAATGAAGGCCCGCGCAAACACGTCCTGCGCTCTGATCATGCCGTCTATGAAGACCACGATCAACGTGGCGGTAAAGAGCATGGCAGGAAGATAGACGAGGTACCTGTTGCGCGATTTCATGCTGCCCATCCTGGATACGGTTATCACGATGCCGTTTTCCGCGGTGATTGACGAGGATGAGAGCGTCGGCATGAGCCTTGACTCGTACTTGGTCCTCTTTGCGGTGGCTATCATGCCCACCTTGGCAAGCTCACGCAAGAGACGTGGGAATGTTTCCTGAATGACGGCGTCTGAGATCAGAAACCTCACGGCGTCTTCTCGCGGGTGCTTCTGCATGTCCACCACCTCGTAGAAGGACGAGACTATGGGCGCGACCCTAGAATAGTCGCCGTTGAGAAACGTGGCCACCAAAAGTTCCTATGCCGCAACTGGATTAAAGCCTTGTCCTGAAAAGTTCCATCGCGCTTGTGATTTACCGGAAGCAAACCTGTTAAGGTTAAATAGTGTCTTTCTTGCTCTAAGTTTTGGTTTGCAGACAGCCCTGCGCAAGGTAGGAGACTATGTCATCCGCCGGTGCGACGAGCAGGACCTACCGGCAGTCATCGACATAAACATGGCTGCGCTGCCTGAACATTACTCCGATTACTTTTTCGAGTCCATCCTCCGCGAGCTTCCGGAGGCGTTCATAGTGGCCGAGCTTGACGGCAAGATCGTCGGCTACATCATGTGCAAGATAGAGTTCGGTTTTTCCAACTTCCGCAAGCT
>CAYXFY010000001.1:260404-296027 GCA_964464395.1 uncultured Nitrososphaera sp. | reverse complement strand
CGGGTTTGTGAAAAAGGGCCACGTCGTTTCAGTAGCGGTGCTTGAGGAGCACAGGGACAAGGGAGTAGGCAAGGCGCTCATGCTGGAAGGCATAAACGGCGTGCTCCAGCGCAAGGCAGACGAGATCTACCTGGAAGTAAGGGTGAGCAACACAGGCGCTGTCAGGATGTACGAGAGGCTGCGTTTTGAGACAAAATCGAGGCTGCGCTCGTACTACCGGGACGGCGAGGACGCGTACCTTATGGCGCTTGAGCTTGTCTAGTCGACGAAAACGTTTGAGATGTTGCCCACGGCTTCTATCACGCGGGGCTCGTGTGCCTTCTTGTTTATTAGTACCACCACGCTCGAGTCCTCATAGGTCGAGACTACCTCCGCAACCCTGCGCAGGAACGAAAAGACCCGCTCAAAGCCGAGCGTGTAGATGAGCTCCGTAGCGTTGTCGACAAGCAGGGTGGACGACGGGCTTGCCCTCACAAGTTCCTCGACTGCCTGCGCAAGCCGGGTCTCGTCGCTGGCAGGAACAACATGATCGTTTGTCTTGCTCACCTTCTTGCCTGCGTCAAGAACATACACTGTGTACTTGCCCTGGGCCTGTCGGTAAAAGTTACTCCCCTTCCTAGTCAAGAGTATCAGGTTTGACGACTCGAACAGCTGGCCAAGCGTCCACGCCGCCTGCGAGCTTGCCTTCGAGTTGTCGCCGTAGTTTATCATGACCAGCTTGCCCTTCAGCTCCTGGCCCGCCGGCGCAAGCGGCTCATAATCTTCCACAAAGGCCTTCTTGCCGGCCTGCTGCGGCTGCTCCGGCTTGGCGCGGCCTATGACGACGTCTTCCTGCGGCGGGACGACCACCGTTTCAACGTCGGCCCTTGCCGCTGCGGCCTGTGAGGACGGCTGCTCGCCGCCCATCTGGCTCTTGACCATGGCGAGCAGCGCGTCGGCTCCCCCGCCTATCAGGTCGCGCAGCGTAGTTTCCACAAGCTCGAGCTTGGTCATCCTGACGATGTCGCCAAGCACCACCCTCTTTGAGACGAGGATCGCGGCGGCCGTCGCAGAGGCAGCAGACACGGCCGAGGCTATGCCGCCGTAGAGAAACGCCAGTTGCATCGTCTGGAGCGAGCGCTCCCTTGAAGCGTCGCCTATCTGCGTGTTGACCGCCGAGAGCGAGTCGTACGACGATATGAGCGTGTCCGCGAGAACCGCCAGCTGGTTGGCCTCCGCGTTTGCCTGGGGTGCAAACGAGGGGTTGGAAGCCAGTATCGACAGGTCATCGATTCGCGAGCTGTAGACGTCCCACTGCTGGTTGATGTCGTTTACGAGCAGGGTCTCGTCGGAGACTATCTTGGAGATGTTGAACCTGTCCACCGGCAGGACCGGCCCAAACGGCTGGTTGAACGCGTTTGGAAGGTCCTCGACGCGCTTGTAGCCGTCCATGCTCCCGTCTATTCCGGCTTTCAGCTCCAGTATGTGGGATATGCGCGCGCTCCTCTGCGAATCGCTTGTTGACGAAGAGAGCTGGACCAGGTCGGCCTTGATGCTTGCGATGTCTGACTTGTTCTTTGAGATTATGGCCATGTTCGAGACAAAGCCCTGATATACAGTAGAGATCTCTTCCCTGAACTTGATGACGGTCGTCGTGAAAACTGCCGAAAGCGCCGCTATCGGTATGATGGCTATGAGAATGAAAAACAGGATCATCCTGTTCCTATAATCCAAAGTAGAGGAATGTTGGTTGTATCCCGTATGTAAGGATTTTCGGTGCCGTTTCTCATGAGCGGATTATGTGGCCGGAACGGTGGGTTTAAAAACTCTGTATATCCTATACGCGCATGGTCTTCAAGTACATAGACATCTTGGGGCAGTCCACCGTGGGCTTTGACGACGCTGTCAAAAACGCCATAGAGGAGACCGCTCAGACGGTCAAGGACATAAGGACTGCCGAGGTCGTGAAGCTGAGCGTGATCGTCAACAACGACAAGATAGCGGAGTACCAGGCGTACATGCGGGTAGCGTTCAAGGTCAAGCGGAAGGAATGACAAAAGTTGATAAGATGCGCCTGATGCCATGAACGGCATGAACGCAAGGCGCGGCAACAGGGGCGCGGGCGCGGCCCTGCTTGTGGTTGCTGTGGCAGCGTTTTTCATCTACGCGTATTTCCTTCTGGCAAGCGACTATAGCATGGTGATAATCCAGTTCACGGTGCTCGCGGCAGTCGGCATCCTCCTGGCGGTGCTTGGCTGGATAGGCTACACGATGCTGACTGCACCAAAGGAAGACCCTACGCCCGGCTGACTGACACGTCGGCCACTATCTGGTATAATCGTGGGCCGACTTCCCGCACGACGGTCGTCTCTGTGACTTTGTGGTCGTAGTCTTTGAACGCCTCGTGCGCGTCGTTTGTTCCGAGTTTTCTTGCGTCCTTTTTGCTGTCCGCCCTCACGTGCGCAAAATAGTGGACCACTCCCTTTCCCTTGAGCGCCGCTACTGCGGGGACGATGAATTCTTTTGCGCGCTCGGGAAGCGGCATCAACACCCTGTCAGCCACTCGTGACAGCTCGCCTTTTATCGCGTCGGCCGCGTCGGCGCAGACCGGTATAACGCGGTCCGACACCTTGTTCAGCCTGGCGTTTTGTGCGCACAGCTCGCTTGCGACTGGGTTGGAGTCGATGCTGTAGACTTTGCAGGTCTTGTTTGCTTTTGCGATCACTATTGAATAGGTGCCCACGCCGGCGAACATGTTGACTATTGTCTCGCTATCGTTCACGAGGCCGGCTATGCGCTGCCTCTCTGTCGACAGCCGCGGCGAGAAATAAGTCCTTGCCACGTCGACCTTGAACCTGCAGCCGTGCTCTTTGTACACCGTGACTGTCCGGTTCTCGCCGGCAAGAAACTCCAAGTCCCGGACTCGAAAGTCGCCCCTCACCGCGGACGCCTGTGCAAAGACGGCCTTGGCGGTCGTGACGTTGTCAAGAATCGCCTGCGCTATCAGCTTTTTCTTGCCTGCAAGTCCATCCGGTATCTTTACTATGACGATGTCGCCTATCTGGTCAAAGGCGGAATACACCTGTGCGGCCTCGTCGGCGTCAAGCACGCCGGCCAGCACGTTTTTCAGCATGCGGGCCATGTCACTGCTTGACGTAGTAGTAGTTGCCCGAGTCTTTCTGCTCCCTGTCCAGCCTGCCGCCTTCCTTGTTGACGCGTGGCCTGCCGGTCGTCTCGTCCCGCCTGTATGTTATCGCAAGCGCCTTGAGGAACCTGTTCATGCCGTCCTCCTTGCGCATGGGCGCAGTAGCCGTACCCTTTGTGCCCGGCTCCCCCTCGAAAATGACGAGCGTGTCTGACACGAGGTCGATAAGCTGCATGTCGTGGTCGATGATAATAGCGGACTTGCCTTGGGCCTTTACGAACCGCTGCAAGAATTTCGCAACTGCTATCCTGTCCTCTGCATCCAAAAACGCCGACGGCTCGTCTAATGCATAGATGTCTGCCTGACGCAAGAGCGAGGCGGCGACTGCCACTTTTTGCAGCTCCCCGCCGCTCAGGTTTTTGACGCTTTTTTCATAGAGTTTTCTTGCACCAAGCGGGACAATTATCTGCTCTTCTGCCGGCGAGCCCTCTATTGGTCCCTGGTACGCAGCATACATGAGCGAGCGCACGTCGCCCTCGTAGTCCTGGTTGAGGTACTGCGGCTTGTACGAGATCTTGGCTCCCACCTCTATCTTGCCCGAGTCCGGCTTGTCGACTCCGGCCAGCATGCGCATGAACGTGGTCTTGCCCAGCGCGTTTGCGCCGACTATGCCTACGACTTCGCCCTTGCGGATCTTGCCCGCAGAGACATGCAGCTCAAACGATGGGAACTTTTTGACGATGTCGGAGTAGCTTGCCACCGGGAGATCGAGCACGACTGTGTCTTCAGATGTCGCTATGTCAAACCTGAACGCCTTGTCGCGGAATCGCACGTTTTCTGCCTGCAGGAACCCTTCCAGAAAGCTGTTGATGCCGACCTTGGTGCCCTGCAGTGTAGAGACGATGCCGTAGGCCCCTGGCTCTCCATATATGATGTGAACGTAGTCGGAGAGGTAGTCGAGGAGCGTCATGTCGTGTTCTACTACCATCACGCTCTTGCCCTCGTCGGCGAGGTCTTTCATTACCCTTGCGACTGCCAATCTCTGATAAACATCGTTGTAAGATGAAGGCTCGTCAAAGAAGTAGTATTCTGCATCCTTTGCTGCCGCGACTGCGACTGCGAGCCTCTGCAGCTCGCCCCCGCTCAAAGTCGAAATGTCCCGGTCCGATATGTTCTGCAGGCCCAGTTGTTCTGCCAGCCTGTCGGCGGCCTTGCGCTCGTCGTACTTTTTAAGCAACTCCTTGGGCGTGCCCTTGAACGCCTTTGGTATCATGTATACCAGCTGCGGCTTTATCGACGCGCGCATCTGGTTGTTGGCTATCTTTTCAAAGTGCGACTTGAGCTCCGTTCCCTGGAAGTATTTCAAAACCGCGTCCCACGAGGCCCCACCATCGTAGTTACCGAGGTTGGGGACGATGTTGCCTGACAGTATGTTCACAATTGTGGACTTGCCCATGCCGTTTCTGCCGACGAGTCCGACGACCGCACCCTTCTTGGGAGTAGGGAGCCGGTAAAAGCGAAACGAGTTGACGCCGTACTGGTGGATTTTTTCTTCTGTCAGCTCCTTTGCAAGGTTGACGATGACAATCGCATCAAACGGACATTTCTTGACGCATATGCCGCAGCCCGTGCACAGCTCCTCGGATATCAGCGCTTTTCCGTCCTCCTCTCTCTGGATGATGCACTGGCCGCCGGTCTTGTTCACTGGGCAGTAGACTATGCACTCAAGCCCGCACTTGCGCGGCTGGCACAGCTCGTAGTCCATCACGGCAACCCTGTGGGTAGAAGACGGGTCGTCTCCCATTTGCAGAAAAACTGCGCACAGATGCGTTATATACGTATACTCGGGCTTGCGAGAGCAAGGTTAAATTAGCCCTCCTCTGAAAAAGAGGGTAAGCCGGTCATAGCGGCAGGGTGCGACCCGGTCCCATTCCGAACCCGGAAGTCAAACCTGCCGTCGCTGCTGTGTTACTGATCTGCGTGAGCGGTCGGGAAGCAGCAGTGCTGGCATCATCTATCAACATATTCTCCAAAGTGCACCTGCTTTAGCAGCTTGCGGGCGTGCATGGCCATCGCGTCTATTATCCCGAATACTGCGGCAAGGCCTGAAGGGTCCCACACCGCGGTCTCTATTATGCAGCAGTAGTCGTGGGCCTTGGCGCGCAGGCGCTTGACCTCCTCCCTTGTTATGCCCTGCTCAAGCGCCTTCGTGAGGTCTGCGTCCTTTGCGAGGTACGTCGAGAGCACGCCGCCGCTCCATCCCAAGTTCGCGGCCCTGCCCTTTTTCAGCTCGTAGTACGGGCTTGCATCGAGAAGGTTGTGCGCATTGTCGTCGTTGTCTGCCACGAAGTCGTTTGCCACTATGCACCGGATGTCAAAGAACGGGCCCATCCTGACCACTTCTTCTATGCCGACGTAGTCGACGTTGCCTCCTTGCATTGTCACAAACCCGTCGCGGTTAGCAAGCCAGCGCTCAAAATATGGCCGCCGCTCGGGCCTGATGTCTGCCATGCCGCCTTCCCTGCACTTGTGGCCCTGCTCTGAAAGCAGGCGGACAAGTGCTGCAAGGTCGAACACCGGCAAGCGACATCACGTCGGGGGCTTTTCTTCCTCAGACAGCAGTTTCACAAGCGTCCTTATGCCAAAGCCCGTGGCGCCCTTGGGGTTGTAGCTCCTCTCGTAGGTCCCTTCCTGCGTCCAAGCGGTCCCGGCTATGTCCATATGCACCCAAGGCGCGGCCCCGACAAAGTTTGAGAGAAATGCCGCCGCAGTTATCGCGCCGCCCGCCCTGCCTCCAATGTTTTTCATGTCGGCGTAGGTGCTCTTTATCTGCTCGTGAAACTCGTCGTATAATGGAAGATCCCATACGCGCTCGCCGGCCTTCTCGGCCATCCTGCGCACCCTGTCCGTCAGTTGCTTGTTGTTGCCCACAAGCGCTGCGACATTGGCGCCGAGCGCTATTATCGCCGCGCCCGTCAGGGTGGCCATGTCAATCACTGCCTTTGGGCTGTATGTCGCAATGCCGTAGGTAAGCGCGTCTGCAAGTATCATCCTACCTTCTGCGTCCGTGTTCAACACTTCAACAGTCTTGCCGTTGTACATCTTTACAATGTCGCCGGGCCGGTAAGAGGTGCTTGACGGCATGTTCTCTACAGACGGCACGATGCCGACCACGTTGACTGCAAGCTTCATGGACGCAACGGCGCGCAGGATTGCAAGCACGTTGCACCCGCCGGACTTGTCGAACTTCATCTCGTCCATCTTGTCGCCGGGCTTGAGCGATATGCCGCCGGTGTCAAAGGTGACTGCCTTTCCAACGAGCAGGTAGGGCTTGGCGTCGCCGGCGCCGCTGTATTCCAGGATTATCAGCTTTGGCGGGTTGTTGCTGCCCTGTCCGACGGCCACTATGCCGCCCATGCCCATCGTCTCCATCTCGTATCGCTCTATGACGCGCGCCTTCATACCATATTCCGAAGCAAGCGACATGGCGACTGACGCAAGGTGCGCAGGCGGGCAGTCGTTTGGTGGCAGGTTGCCAAGATCCCGGGCAAAGTTGACCGCCTCTGCGACGTGGCCTGCGCGCTCGGCTATCATCTGAAAGCGCGGCGAGTCTGAGTTTATCAGTATCGTGACCTCTTCAACCTTGACGGCCTCGGGATCTGGCGCCTTGTATTTGTCAAAGGAGTAGAGAGCAAGCGCTATACCCTCTGTCATGGCCTCCACCAGCCCCTCATCGAGGTTTGAGAATTGCAGGATTGAGAACTCTTTTGTGCCAAGCTCCTTTGCCCGGAGCACGGCCTTGCCTGCCGCAATCCTCGCCATCTCGTCGGTAAACTGCTTGCGCTTGCCAAGTCCGAGCAACAGGATCTTTTTCATGGGCCCCTTGCCCAGAGTATAGACTATCATGCTCGAGCCAAACGTCCCGCGAAAGTCCTTGTCGTCAAGGGTCTCCTTGATGTACGTAAGGACGGCTGGGTCGAGCTCCTTTGACTGCGAAAAGTTCTGCTCATTTTCAAAAACGCCGATAATCAGAAGTGAAGTCTGCTTTTGGTCTATCTTTGCCTTCTCAATCTTGATCTGGGCCATGCCAAGAGTTGGATGCCTCCCTCTCATTATAAGTTTGGCGAGAGAAATGACACGCTAGTCTTTGGAAGCAGGCTTCATCCCTCCCCCTCTCCCTTCAGTATTCCAATAGATAAAAAGCAGATAATGAATCGACGAATGATGTTCAGAACCATAAGGGTCAAGTTGGTGGGCGATGTCGAACCCTTAATCAAGACAGCAATTATGTACAACTCTGCCTGCCAGCTTGCCCTGATTTATGGTTTCAAGAACAAGACCTATAGCAAAAAGAAGCTCGATGCAGGTACATACTATCTAGTCAGACAACAGCTACCACAATTGCCATCGGCATTGGTCCAGTGCGTTAGAGATCAAGCCTCTGAAATACTGAAGAGAGGAAGATGCAGAACAATATCAACAAAAAAGAGACTTCAGATAAGGTACGACAAACGCGCATTCAAGTTCTATCCTGAAAGTGGTTACGTCTCATTGAACACTATTGCAGGCAGACTAAACTTTCCAGTCAGGATTTACGAATACGCAAAACGATACCTACACGGAGAGTTTACCAATGCTCAGCTTCTGATCCGCAGGAATGGAGTATTCTTGAATGTGCAGTGCAAACTGCCTGATGTCCCACAAAGGGTGGCCAAATCTGTTCTTGGAATCGATAGAGGAATAATGAACATCGTCACTTGCAGTGACAACAGCTTTGTGAATTCAAGACACCTGAGAGCGGTAAAGGGCCGGTATCAGTACCTGAAAGCAAAGCTGCAGAGTTTAGGCACTGCTTCTGCCAGACGCAAGCTAAGGAAACTGTCGGGAGCAGAGAGACGGTTCGCTCTGGAAGTAAATCATGTCATTGCAAAAAAGCTGGTTCAAAAACCATATGACGCATTTGCTGTTGAAGCTCTAAGGTTAGGACACCAAAAAGAAAAAGGCAGAAGATTCAACAGGATGCTTGGTGGATGGAGTTACGGGCAGCTGTTGACATTGCTGAGATATAAAGCTGAAAATCTAGGCAAGTTGGTAATACACGTAGATCCAAAGCATACGTCACAGAGATGTAGCAAGTGCGGGCATATCGGCAGAAATAACAGAAAAGGACTGCAATTCAAATGCAAACAGTGTGGTTTTGAACTCAATGCCGATTTGAATGCGGCAAGGAACATCGGCGAGCTCGGTAGATCTGAGCTTGTCAGGCTGCGTGTCAACCAGCCGATTGTAGCGCACTACGGAATGGCAGCTACAAGCCATAGCCCTTCACGGCTTGGTAGTTGACTTTAAGGTGATCAGAAACGAAAGACGGCGCCGTGCGACAGCATCTTTGCCAGCCGCTTCATGGTGTTATCAGGCGCGCTGCACGCGGGGTTGGCCGACGCGGAAAACGCGTCGTCGTTTACACCGCCTTTTATCCAACCGGCCATTATTTCGCGCACAAGCGGGAAAAGCCCGGACCTTGCGCCGAACGCGCCGTGCCTGTTTATGAGCCAGAACATCTTTTCTGCATCATAGCCTGCAGGAAAGACGGCTAACTTGGCCTTTGTCGCTTCCTGTGAGCCGTGGCCGGCAGTCCTTATCCAGCCCCTTGAGAGCGCGCTTGCGCTCCTTGCAAAGCCCATGCAGGGGCCGCACGTGTCGTCGTATATGAGAAGAGGCCTTGCAAACAGCGACGACAGCGACACGAGGTAATTTCTCGTGTTTCTCTTTTAAAGCTTGCAGAAAGGAGCTATGTTTTTATTTTCCTCGAGATCAGTTTGAGCTGCAGTGGAATTATCCTCCGGTGAAAGACATGGGCTTTAACATGCGCTACCTCGAGTTGAAGAGGAAGATAAGAGAGGTCCGCATGTGGGCCATACAGGGCATCGCCGAGGCCGGCTCGGGCCACCCCGGGGCGTCGTTTTCTGCCGCAGAGATAATGGGTACGCTTTACTTCAGGAGGATGAGGCACGACCCCAAGAACCCCTCGTGGGACGAGCGCGACTATTTCATCAACTCAAAGGCGCACTCGGCGCCGGGATTTTACTCGACCCTTGCAGTTGCGGGCTATTTCCCGCCCGAAGAGATTACGACATTGCGCAAGCTCGGGTCCCGCCTGCAGGGACACCCCGTCAGGTATTCGGAACACCAGAAGCACCACAGCGTGCCCGGCATCGAGTACTCGGGCGGCTCTGAAGGGATAGGGCTTTCAGTAGGAGTCGGCATAGCGCTTGCAAGCAGGCTTGACGGCAAGAAAAACCGCGTCTACGTCCTGATAGGCGACGGCGAGTCAAACGAGGGCCAGATATGGGAGGCCTCGATGGCGGCTGCAAAGTTCAAGCTCGACAACCTTGTGGCGGTGCTTGACCGGAACCGCATCCAGCAGGACGGATTCACCGAGGACATCATGCCCTTGGACCCGGCAAAGAACAAGTGGGAGGCTTTCAACTGGCAGGTCTTTGAAGTGGACGGCCACCGCGTCGAGCAGCTGACGGACGCGCTCAACAAGGCGTCGCAGGTAAAAGACAAGCCGGTGATGATAGTGGCAAACACTGTCAAGGGCAACGGCGTGCGCCATATGGCAAACAACCCGCAGTGGCACGGCAAGGCGCCCCCGAAAAAGCAGACACCGGTCTTGCTTGAGGAGCTTGAGAGCGAGTTCCTGATCGCGCCTTCGATTATAGCCGGCGAGAAAGAGAACTATGAGCAAAAGATCAAAAAGGCCGAGCGCGAAGGCGTAGAACTCATACATCTAGACGTGATGGACGGCAGGTTTGTCCCCAACAGCACGTTCCTTGCAGACACGATAAAGAGGCTGCGCCCTTCGACGACGCTACCGTTCGACGCGCACTTGATGATAGAAAAGCCGATAGACCACATAGACGAATACATCGACGCCCGGTGTGACATAATCACCGTGCACTCAGAAGCCTGCACGGAAAAAGAGTTTGCCATCATCCAAGAGAGGTGTCTAGCAGCTGGCATCAGTCCGGGCATTGCGATAAACCCCAAGACCGACGTGCCCAAGTGGCTTTATCCATACTTGCCCGACCTTGACGTAATGATCGTGATGTCGGTGAACCCCGGCTTTGCAGGGCAGAAATTCATCCCAGAAACCCTACCCAAGATGGTAGCAGTAAACAAGGAGCTGCGTGAGCACGGCTTTAAAGGCTACATAGAGGCGGACGGCGGAATCGACGCCACAACATTGCAGTCGGTGTACGACGCCGGCGCCCGCATATTCGTGGCAGGTAACGCCGTGTACGGCAACGCCGACATACACTCTGCGGTGATACATCTGCGCCACAAGGCGGCAGTCGCGCTTGAGAAGAGGTTGCTGGAGCACTCGACAAAGCTTGGCATCAGGGCCGACTGGATGAAAGCCAGAAAGCACATATTGATTCCATACGCATCTGAACTTGGAATAGAAGGGGAGCTTAATGCTATTAAGTAGCGAGAAAAAGACCGCCGACATGAGGGGCGCATACGGTGACGCCCTCGTGGAGATGGGCAAGTCCGACCCCCGCATCGTATGCGTCGGTGGGGACACCACTGACTCTCTCAAGACCAAAAAGTTCGGCGACAAGTACCCCGAGCGCATGTTCAATGTCGGTATCGCCGAGGCAAATCTTGTGTCAATTGCAGCCGGCCTTGCGATTGCCGGCAAGGTGGCCTTTGCAAGCACATACGCGGCGTTCATACCCGGCAGGGCAGTCGACCAGATCCGGAACACGATATGCTACCCTGCACTGAACGTCAAGCTGGTGGTATCGCACGGCGGCCTGACGGTGGGCCCTGACGGCGCGTCGCACCAGCAGATTGAAGACCTGAGCACCACGCGGGCGATGCCCAACATGCGAGTAATTGTGCCTGCCGATGCTGTCGCAGTCAGGCACCTGATAAAGACTATTGCAAACACGCCCGGACCGTTCTACATGCGCCTTGCAAGGCCGACGACAGAGCTTGTGTATTCCGAGTCGACTCCGGCAGAGCAGTTTGCCGTAGGGAGGGGCAACGTGCTTGTCGACGGTTCCGACGCCACGATAATAGCATGCGGGCTGATGGTGGGAAAGGCGCTTGAGGCCGCGTCGGCGCTAAAGCGCGAGAACGGTCTGTCCGTGCGGGTGGTTGACATGTTCACGGTAAAGCCGGTAGACGCCGAGCTTGTGGCCAAGTGTGCAAAAGATACCGGCGCTATTGCAACTGCCGAAGAACATAACATCATCGGAGGTCTTGGCTCCGCAGTCTCTGAAGCTGCAGGCGAGACTTATCCTGTCCCCATCAAGCGCGTCGGCGTGCGAGACACGTTTGGCGAGTCGGCACGGGACGAGGAAGTCGACACGCTGCTTGAGCAGTACGGCCTTACCGCAACAGAAATAGCAAAGGCAGTGGTTGAAACAAGGAGTAGGGCCAAATGAAGATCTTTCTGGACACCGCAAACCTGGACTCGATACGAAAATACAACGACATGGGACTGGTTGACGGCGTAACTACCAACCCGACGCTCCTCTCAAAGGAGAAGGGCAACCCGGCTGAGATAATGCGCGAGATAGTGAGGATAGTCAGCGGGCCCGTCAGCCTGGAAGTGGTCGCCACCGACTATGACGGCATGATGGAGGAGGCCCACCGGCTGAAAAAGTACGGCAAGAACGTCGTAGTCAAAGTCCCCATGATACCGGACGGCTTGAAAGCCGTGAAAAAGCTGAAGGAAGAGGGCATACAGACAAACGTGACGCTCGTGTTCTCTGCAAACCAGGCCATACTTGCGGCAAAAGCCGGGGCCGCATACGTGAGCCCGTTCATAGGCAGGCTCGACGACGCCGGACAGGACGGCATGTTGCTTATCCGCGAGATTGTCACTATCTTTAACAACTACAAGTTTGACACAAACGTGCTGGTGGCAAGCGTGAGGCACCCGATGCACGTGGTGGAGGCCGGCAAGATAGGTGCGCATGTTGTTACGCTGCCGCCGGACATACTGGGCAAGATGACGTCACACCCGCTCACCGACAAAGGATTGGCGGCGTTTCTGGCAGACTGGGAAAAAGTGAAGAAGGAAAACCCCAAGCTGTCCATCTAGTAGCGCAAGAGCTTTATCACTTTCTTGGGCATGTCCTGCAGCCTGCTGACTGCAAGTATCTTTTCGTAGTTCAGGTACTTTAGGTTGTGGCCGATGCCGACGGCGTCGTTCAGGTGCCTGCCGACGCCTATTGCGACCATCTTTACCCCCGTCTTGCGGTACGAGAGCACCATCGCCCTCACGGCGTCAAAGTCTGATGGTTCGCCGTCTGTCAGGGTCACAAATATGTCCGGCCGAAATGACTTGATTGCAGGCTGCAAGAGCCCGTATACTTCGGCGAGCGGCGTGCCGCCGACTGCCTTTATCTGCGCCAAGCGTCGGGCAGAAGCCATAGACCATTTGACGTTCGGGGGCTTTATGACCCAGCACTTTACCTGACGGTTCTCCGTGGAAAAGGCATAGACTGCAAACTTGACGCCCAGATACGCAAGCGCCTCGCACAGCGCGACTGTCGCCTGCTTGTATTCAAGCTCCACATCGGCTATGCTGCTTGAATGGTCAAGCAAGAGCACTATCTTGGTTTTTATGGAAAGCTTCATGTCGGCAAGAAACGGTTTTGGCAGCGACTCGGAGAAAGTTTCAACGTCCAGTTCTTCGCCGGTCTCGTCATGCCGCTCTATCCAGCCGGTCTTCCAGTCCCGGAATGCTGCTTTTACCTTCTGTATGAGGTCAAGATCATATATCCGGCTCTCGTCCACGTCCATCCTGTCAGGCATCGAGAGCCCAAAATTCTCCAGGCTGTCGAGCCCCTTGTTCTCCGTCTTTTTGCTCTCCTTTACAAGCGTCTCAAATTCGTGCAGGATGTCGTTTCCTTCGTAGATCTCTTTTGCCTTTTCCTCAGCATCCTTCTCCTTTTTCTTGGTGCGCACTATTTTTTCTATCTGCTTCAAGACGTCGTTTTGCGTCAGCGACGCGCCCATCCTAGTGCGCGGCGCAAGGACTGGTATGGACACAAGTGGGTCGAGCTCCAGTATCTTTATCAGCTTGGGTATGTGCTGCTCTACCCAGTCGGTGCCATGGTTGTTTTCTATGGCCTCCTTGATGACCTCGTTGGCAAAGTCGGTAGCCCTTTGCACCTTGTCCTGCTCGCCGCCAAAGAGCTCGCCTTTGATGTAGCCTGTCAGAAAGTACTGCGAGAAAGCCTCGGCTATCTTGTACCGGCCGTATATCGTGTTTAACAGTTGCCGGGACATCCACGATATGCCTTCGTTGAATATCAGCTCGTCGGCCATACCCTCCCAGTCACGCAAGCCCAGTATCTCTACGCGCTTTGTCTCAAGCGTGTTCAAAAGAAAGCCAAAGGCGTGCTCGTTTGAGAGCACCTTTGACGAATGCCGCATGCGCATCGACTCGTACCAGAGAGCGACGCGCCACTGCCGGTACTTTTGAAAGTCGGTGCCGACGTAGTATGTGAGCGCAGGCAGCGTTATCTGGCTCCTGTCCGGCTTTGTAGCAGGCTGTCTATCCTGCACGAGGGCGACTGTCACACGGTCGTTTTCAGACCACCGGCGCGAAAGGAAAGTGGCGATGTCGAGGAGGACGTCGTTTCGCATCGTAGTGGCTATCTTGGACATTACCTGTCGCCAAAGATCGAGGTTATCATGTCCATGACCTTCTGGTATTCCACCTGGCCCCACTGATCATAGACGTTGGCGTAGACGACTTCTGCTGCCTGCCTGCCGGTCAGCCCGGCACCCAGCATCTTGGCAAACGCTATGGTCTCGCGAAGCGACGGGCTGTAGTACAGCTCTTCTACTGCGGCAGCTTCGCGCAGGCTCCTTGCAAGCTGTATCGCATGCCTGACGTCGCGGGCCTTTTGCTCGTCTAAAGCGACGTGGCGCTTTACTATTTCGAGCTCGAGCTCCTCAGGCGGGTAGTCAAGCTTCATGCGCACCGGGAACCTGCTCAGCAACTGCGGGGGGAGCTCCTTTGTCCCGACGTGCGAAAGTGGGTTTATCGTTGCTATCACGAACCAGCTAGGTGTGGCCCTTACCACCTGACCCTCGGCCTCCTTCAGGACGAGCTGGCGCCTGTCGTCAAGCGCCTCGTCCAGCCTGAGAAGCACGTCGGCCTCGGCCGCGTTCAGCTCGTCTAGGTACAGCATGCTCCCTTCCTTCATCGACTTTACCAGCACCCCCTCTGCAAAGTTTATCTGGCCATGCTCTATCGTGCGGGTGCCCACAAGGTGCGACTCCCTCGTGCGGAGTGAAAAGTTCACCGAGTGGAGCGGCTTTTTCATCCTTGCGGCAAACTTGCGCACAAGAGTCGTCTTGCCCGTCCCCTTGGGCCCGATAATTAGCACAAACAGGCCGGAGCCGTAGGCCTTGTCCAGAACGTCAAGGGCGTTGTTCCAGTCAAGGTAGACAATCTCCTGGCCGTCCAGTTCTGTCGCTGACATCTGCGCATACTTGATTTCCAAGGTATTTGAGCCTTTAAGCGCCGTGCGGCTATTATATGGCCGGCTCGGATTGACGCAGGTGAGCACGCGGGAGCTCAAGCAGGACCACCTCGTCGTAAGGCGCGTGAGAGACGTTGCCCAGCGCTGCTCAGACATGCTTTACGCAGGCAGGGACGTCCCGCTTGAAGACATTGAAGTCATCTCTGTCGTCATCGAAGAGTTCATCGACGCGTTCCACCACGGCAAAGAGGAGAAGGCGTACTTTCCGTCGACAGAGGGTAAGAACGACACATACGCGGAGGAGGTGCGCAAGTTCAGGATAGAGCACGAGTTCGGCCGCAGGGTTGCGCGCATGATGCAAAGGCACCTGAAGGAGTGGAAGAGCGGAGTTGACGGCAGGGAGCCGGTCGCACGGTTCTTGAAGACATACGCCATCTACGTGACCGACCACACAGGAAAAGAAGACAGGTTCTTTGACATGGTAGAGGAAATGAAGAGCCTGTCAAGCGAAGAGGACGAACGGATACTGAAGCACTACGAGGCGTGCAAAAACGACGCCGGCGGAAGCGCAAGGATAGAGGAGCTCTTGAAATTGATAGTGTGGCTTGAAGGACGCGACTGGATAAAGTGAGAATCAAGTTTTTGTTTTAAATAACGGGCCGCTGTCAGTTTTTGACATGGAACTTCCGGTCGTCAACGAAAAAGGCAAGTTTGTCGTCATCTCCGACATCGAGCTGAAAAAAGAGTCGATGCAGGAATTCAAAGAGTGGTTTGTCGAGTCAAACAAGGTCGTGTCCAGGTTTGAAGGCTTTGTCGCAAGGAGGCTTTTAGAGTCGCAGGACGGCCGTCACCGCATAATGGTGGTATTTTCCGACCGCGACTCTTTTTCCAAGATGCACCAGACGCAGGAACATGCAGCAGTGCATGCGCAGGCAGTAAGGTTCATGGCAAGGCCGCCTATGCCGACGTTTTACAGCGTGGTGGTAGAATGATGACAGACATTTCCGAGGAGCAGGCCTGGGACATCCTCAAGCCCGTCTGCCGGGAGCTATTCGAACTTGTGAACGAAAGGATGCTCACGTTCGTGTCGGCAAGCGAAAGTAATGGTGCGTTTTCGATACACCTAAAGTCAAGCAGGATCCATTTTGCGTCGCGGGGCTTCAAGGACAGCATAGGAGATGTCGAGTACGGCGACGGGAAATTGCGCATAGGTCTGCGCGCTGGTGGCAGGCCGGGCAACGTTGTCATCGACCTTGCCGGTCAGCCTTAATACCAAGATGCTGCCTACTATACTAGGCCCATGCAGGCAGTCGAGGGCAAGGAGCTTTCAGAGTACATAAGGAGCGTCATCGACGCGGTCAAGGAAGGCACGAAGGGGACCGGCTACACGGTCGACGGCGAGATAACGCTCGAGCTTGCAATCGTCAACGCCAGAAAGTCAAAAGACGGTCTGAAGATACTGGTCGTGGGTGCAAAGGGCAGGCAGAGCGGCACGGTCTCTAAAATCACGATCCCGCTCAAAATAGACGAGAGCGTGTCAGGCGTGCTCATGCCAAGCGACTAGGCTCCATTTATAACAGCTGTCAGGCAGCAGATAACTGCACGCCTTTGATCTCGATAAACCCGCTCCAGGCCTTTATGTGGACCTTCAGGCGCAGCGAGCGCGACGTCGTCAACCTCTACAACTCGCTCTCGCCTGTCATGCAATTGGCGACGGGGGGCAGCATGCTGAACTTTGGGTACTGGGACGGCGTACATGATCCTGTCGCGGCGCAGCACAACCTCTGCGCCCTTGTGGGCGACATGGCCGAGCTTGACGCCTCCAAAATGCTGCTGGACGTCGGGAGCGGGCTGGGCGCGCCGGCGATGCAGTGGAATGACGCTTACAGCGCCGACATCTGCTGCGTGAACATCAACTACAGGCAGTCGCGCATTGCGTCAGAATCGGCCAACGGCCGCGGCGGCGTTTCGTTCGTGAACGGGACCTGCACGGCGCTGCCCTTTCCCGACAGGTCCGCAGACAGGGTCGTAGCGCTTGAATCAGCCCAGCACTTCAGGCCGCTAGAGAAATTCGTTTCAGAGTCAAGGAGGGTCCTGAAAGATAGCGGCATCCTAGTCATAGCGCTGCCGGTGATGAAACAAAGCGACGGGCACCTAGCGGCAGTTGCCAAGCTCGGCATCCTTTCGTTCACGTGGTCGTCTGAGCACTACGGGCTCGGGCACGTCAGGTCCGCGGTCGAGCGCGGAGGCTTTGCGATAGACGACATCAGGCACGTGGGGCACCAGGTGTACGAGCCGCTTGCAGACTATTACATCGAAAACAGGCAGGCGCTGAGAGAAAGGATACTCGAGGAGTACTCGTCGTTTGTAGAGCGAGTGCTTTACAGGTCGCTTGTGAAGATGAGAGACGCGTCGCAAAAGGGCATCATCGACTATGCCATCATAAAGGCGTCGTAGGTCTTACCAAAACCTGAAGCCACTTTTCTTGAGGCGGGGAAAAGTCTCTTTTACGGCGTTTTTTACTTCCATGGGCATGTTTCTGTCGGCTAGTATCTTGTTAAGGTCGCCCTCGTTGATGGCAAGTCCTTCCGGGCTTATCCTGTAGAACCACTCGATATCGATTTCGCTGACGATGTCAACAGGTTTGTCGCAGCCTTTCATGCCGCAGCGGACCAGCTGTCTTGCAAAGCTGATGTGGTCGCCAGCGCACCGGTAGATCAACTGTGCCTAGTTAGTCGGACGCCTATTTAGAAATGGCGCAAAATACGTGATTGCGGCAGGCTGGAACGATTGTGAACTATTTATTAGTCGATTATTCTCAGGATTGATGAAACGGTTTGCGTTCAGCGATAGTGGTCTTTGCAGTTGCTTTCGCGGCTTTGGGGCTATTGTTGGGTTACGCTGCATCATACGATGTGCCTGCAGTGTTGCAGTTGACAACTGACAGGACTGAATACGAAAGGGGCGAGACGGTGACGTTTACCGCGACCAACCTAGGTTCTGAGACGTTGATATTTCCGGGCTCCGCGCTCGGGATAGAGATAAAGAACCTGAATACTGGTGCAACCTACGGAGTTATCGGCACAGCCGCGCTGACACCCATGGAAGCTGGAGAATCACGGCAGGTGGCATGGCAGGATGCCATGGAAGCAGAGACCGGGAACTATAGCGCCACCATACATACCGTAGCTGACGACGGGTCTCCGGTTTTAAAAGCCAGAGTAAACTTTAGCCTCACCTAGCAATATCCTATATGACATATGTTGTAGCGTCCGCGGCAACAAGCCTTTTCTATTACCATTCACCTCTCTCTAGAATGGTCAATCAAGAATCGACCGCCAGACCAAGGACAACAGAACGTAAGGCACTTGCAGGAGGCCGGAGAAATTGAAGAAAAGAATAGCGATGAACGTCAGGCCTGAGAGGGTGGACGGAATAATCGCGGCGCTCAGGGGTTTGAAGCTGGAGGCAACGATATACGACGTTAAGGGAGCCGGGAAGGAAAAGGAGAGGCTCACTTCAGGTAGGGGTATGGGCACCACAGAGCTTGGATATACCACGAGGAAGCTCATTGCGACAGTGGTTGATGAAAACCGCGCCGGAGATGTGATCAGCGCGATAAAAGGAGAGGTTGCCGGAAAGCCTGGCCGCGTCGTGATAATGGTCTCGTCGGTGGACGACCTCATAGAGCTTTAACCGGGAACATCAGGCCGTTGGGTCGATTTCTCTAGCGGGAGCCAGAAGTAATATGGTGCGAAGTGCGGGATTTGAACCCGCGATCCCGAGCTTGGGAAGCTCGTACCTTAACCGGGCTGGGCTAACTTCGCACGGATTGAAATTTTTGAACTGAAGATAAAAGCGTTTGTTATTTCAGCAAGTATGGCCTGCCTTCTCTGAAGGCAATGGTCCTAGCCGACGAGCGGTCGCGCGCGCCCCGCCTGTGGGTGCCTGCGGTCTGCGACGTGCCGTGCTCGTCCACTATCTCGACCTGGATGTTGTCGCCAAACTTCTTTTTCAGCGCCCAAGCCATCTGCCCTGCCATCGCCATGTCTCCGTCGCCTATCCTGACAACCTTTTTGCGCGAGCTTATGCCGGCTACAAGCGCCGCCACCTGACTTACTGCGCCCCGGGGCGACGACTCGAGCATGCTTGCAATCTCCTCGTGCAGGTAGATGACTGAAATGCCAATCCTGGTCCCCGGGTCGATGCCTATTATCAACTGGTCGTCTGCTACAGGACCTGCTATGCTCTTCATTATCTTGGCCTTGGCTATTGCGGGGTACTTTTCAAGCTCGGTGGCAAGCAGGACCGTCTTGTTGCTGCCGGCAAAGGTGTCTGACTCCTCCGGTGTGGTTATCACCACCCTTGCGCCGGAAAGCAGGGCTTGCTCCGGCGACATCGAGTCGTATTTTACGCCAATAGACTTTAGCGCCCGGACAATCTCGTAATAGGAGCGGCCGCGCACCGTGGCTACGGTCACCCGTGTTTGCAAAAGCTCCTTTATCAGGGGCGTTTCATCGACAGCTAGGATTGCCAGAAAAGCGCTATTAAGCTTTTAGTTCTCGGCCTTTTTTCTCGGCTTTCTCGCCTTGGGCGCTTCCTGCTCGACTCCAAGCACGGTCTGGACTATGCTGTCAACAGCCTTGCCAAACGACGAGTCGATGTTCTTTTTTATCGCAAGCAGGCTCCTTTCAGCCTCGGCGGCGATTACCTTGGACTCTGCCTCGGCTTCGGCCCTTGCGCTGTCCACGATTTTCTTGGCCTGCTCATTTGCCATCGTGATGAGCTCCTGCTTCAGCTTTTCCACCTGCTCGTTTGAGCGTGCCATCAGGCGCTTTTTCATCTCGTCGACGCGCGCGTTCATGCCGTCTATCTCTTTTTCGAGTTCGCCCAGCGCGCTCACTATCGACTCGACTTCAGAATGCGTGGCGGAAACGGTCTCGGTCTTTTCGTGGCCCAAGTCACCACAAGTGCGCAATGAGGGTTATTTAAAAGTGAGGCTCAGGTCGTCAGGCTCAGTATGGCCTGCGCCATGTCGCCCTTTGACTCTGTAAGGGCCACTATGGCCTTTTCCCTGGACACGTTTGCCTGTTGCATGACCAGCACGATATCTTCCTCCTTGAAGGTGGGCACGTCGCGCTGCTTTTCCTCGATGTCGGTTGCGACCACCTGGAATATGGTGCTGTCCTTGCCCTTCATCTCTATGACCTGCGGCTTTATCACGTAGAACTCTTTTGTGTCAGTCTTTATGACGACCTCTTCAACGTTTGGCATCTCCTTCATGTCGAGGCCCATCTTGTCCAGCATGCGCCTCATCTCGCGGTTGCCGCGCATCATGCCCCTTGCTAGGCCTCTCTACCTTTTATTCCTTCGTGACTGGAAACCCTTATGGCATTCAGACTTGAGGTCACCCCCTCCCCTCAAGGTGCTCCCGCCGTTAAATAACAAGCCCTGCATCAAGACGCTACGCTCAACTTCAAGTTTCGTCTCTATCCTACTAAAGAGCAGGAGCTTACATTGGAGCAGACACTTGATGGCTGCAGGTGGATATACAACTACTTTCTCTCAATTCCAGCAATGTCGGAGTACGACATGAACTATGCACTGACGGAATTAAAAGAACAGCATCCTTGGCTTCGGAACTACCACTCCAAGATGCTCCAGATGGTAGGAAAGCAAGTTGCAGCGGCCAGAAAGACTGCCAAGGGAAGAAGATTGTCGTACAGGAAAAATGACGATTTCAACGCCTTTACCTACAACCAGACAGGGTTTAGGATAGAAAATGAGAGATTAATACTTTCCAAGATAGGCGGCATCGAGATTGTTTTGCACCGCCAGCCTATCAATGTCAAGCAGGTCACGGTCTGCAGGAAGAATGGAAAGTGGTACACGGTTGTGGGGTGCGAGACATTGCGCAGGTCATACTCTACCATCATATGCAACAAGTCGGTTGGGATAGATGTGGGCATTACCAAGTTTGCTCACGATTCTGACAACCATGTGGTAGAAAACCCACAGTTTCTGACAAGGATGCTCAGGCCTCTAAAAAGAGCTAATCGCAGATTGTCAAGAAGGCAGGTTGGAAGCAAGAACCGCAGAAAAGCCCGCCACATGCTTGCTAGATTGTACGAGCGAATAAACAACAAGAGGAGAGACTTTCTGCACAAAACATCCACATACTATGCAAGCCGCTATGACCTGATATTCTTGGAACGACTACGGGTGGCAAATATGACGAAGAATCGTAAATTAGCACGCAGGATACTTGACGCAAGCTGGTCCACCTTCAAAGCTATGTGCAAGTACAAGGCAAACCGCGTCTTGGAGGTGGAGCCTGCCTACTCATCTATTGATTGCTCACAATGTAGCCATAAAGTACCCAAGTCGCTTGCTGTGCGCACACATGAATGTCCAAAATGCAGAGCGGTGCTTGACAGGGACTATAATTCCGCCATCAACCATTTGCAGAATGGATTGAAGCTGTTATGCCTACCGGTGGAGCGCCGGGAAGTCACGCCTGTGGAGACTCAAAATGAGGTCGTTGAAGCAGGAATTCCACATGGCAACATGCGGATTACCGGACTGCGTCCGGGAAGCCGACGCCCGCTGAGGCTCGGTGGTTCACTCCTTCGCGAACCTTGACTGCTACCCCGCGGCTGTACCTGTTCATGAGCGACGATGCGAGAACAGCTATTCCGACTGCTATCACGCCGTCGCCGTCTAGAACCGCGACATCAGAGCCGGCACGAACGTTCTGGCCGCACCACTGCACGTGACGGCAAAATAACGAGCGGCCCTCACTGACAAACGGCACGGCCTCTTCTGCAGGCATGACGCAGTTCTGCCTGAATTGGGCGCTGTTTTCCACAAAGTGGCGCGCGCCTTCTATGGTGAGCGCAAGTCCACCGTCCGTACGCAGCGTCGCAAGCAGCCTGCCATCAAGGCTAAAGTTCTTTATCCTGCCGGTTCTCCGGGAGAACTCGAAGCTTATGCTGTCGGGCAGCGCCTCTGACACGCCTGCTCCGAATATCGCGTCGACGTGCCTTGACACTTTTGTAAACGGATCCACCGGCAGCGGGTTCAAACGCGGGATGTTGGCTGTGCCCCAATAAATACGGTACAACCATGCGACTTTCTAGCATCTATATAGTAATAGCTACACATATATAGAATCGGGGAAAAACATGTTTTTGATGGAAAGCATCGAGAACGGGAACGGCAAGACCGCCCACGGAGAGGAAACAAGAAAGCTGCAGTACACCGGCGGCTCGTCGTACATCGTGTCGCTGCCAAAGAAGTGGATCCAAGAGCTCGGCCTCAAGCAGGGCGACCACGTCGTCATACTCAGGCAGGGCAATTCGAGCCTCCAGATAGCCCCGGCTTCAAGGCGCATGGCGAAGGAGCAGAAGGAGGCCACCATCGAGGTCTCAAAGGACAACAATCCATACTTTATCGCGCGCAAGCTTATTGCGCTCTACTTTCTCGGATACAACGTCATCAACATAGTGCCCAAAGACGGCAGGCTGCAAGTGGACCAGCGCGAAGTCATCAAAAACATCGCCCGGCGCGTGCTTATGGGGACGGAGATAATCGCCGACTCTGCCGGGGGCATAACGCTCCAAGTGCTCATCAACCTGCTCGACCTTTCAGTCGATGCCGCGTTCAAGAGGATGTTGCTCATCTCAAAGTCGATGTACCGCGACGTGCTCATAGCCCTCAGGGAGAACAACCACGAGCTTGCAGACGAGGTGATAAAGTCTGACGACGAAGTGGACAGGTTCAGCTTCTATATAGTAAGGCAGCTAAAGATAGCGATCAAGAACGAGCACCTGCTCAAGGAGATAGGCCTCGACGAGGCGAGAAATTGCCTAGGCTACAGGTTGATAGCCAAATCGGTCGAGCGAGTCGCCGACCACGCAGCGATTATCGCCAGAGACATCGTGGACATGAAGCAGCCGATAAACAAGGATGTAGTTGAAAAGATAGACGACATGTGCACCTTTGCCCTCGAAGTGTTGGACGACGCGTGCCTCTCCATGTTCAAGCGCGACTACGAGGCCGCAGACAAGGCGATTGAAAAGGCTCGCAAGATAGACGACATGGAAAAGGCCATCCTGCGCTCCATCACCAAGCCCAAGGACATCAACGAGACGTACAGGATAAAGCTGATAACGGAGAACATCAGGCGTGTCGCAGAGTATGCAAGCGACATCGCCGAGATAGTGCTCAACATGACGGTGCAGCAGACAGTAAGGAAAGGATAAATCGCTCTTTCGCAGGTGCAAGGTCAGTGTCATACTGCGAGCTTTGCGGCAAGAGCGCGCCAGAGAGAAAGCGCGTCGTTGTCGACGGCACCGTTTTCAACGTGTGCATGTCCTGCTCAAGGCACGGCAAGCCCTACGAGCCGGCGCCGGTCCCAAAGAAAAAGAAGGTTGTTGTACACGCAACAAAAAAGATCGCGCTTGCAGACGACCTGATATTGGACCCCGACTTTGCACGCATTATTCGGGAAGCTAGAATGAAGCGCGGGCTGACGCACGAGCAGCTTGGGATGCAGATGAACGAAAAATCAAACCTCCTCAGGCGCTTTGAGACAGGGTCCTTGAAGCCCGACGAAATTATGGCAAAAAAGCTGGAGCGCTATCTGGGGATAAAGCTGTACGTGAGCACAGAAGGAGAATAGGTTGGTGCAGCAAAGGCGCGCTATACTGATAACATACCCGGCAGAGCAGGCCATCGCTGAGGCAGTATCGCTTGCAGATGCTGCAGGATACAAGGTCGAGCGGATAATCACCCAGAAAAACATCAGACGGTCGCGCTACGGAGTCGGCCGGGGCAAGGCCGAAGAAGTGAAGGCAATAGCCGACGAAATAAAGCCGGACAACATACTGTTTGACGAAGTCCTCAAGCCCAGCCAGACCTACAACCTTGCAGGCGTTGTAAAGGTCGAGGTGATAGACAGGGAGCGCCTGATACTGGAGATATTCGAGCGCCGGGCCAGCACGACCGAGTCAAAGACGCAGATAAAGCTGGCGCAGCTGCGCTACGACATGACAAGAGCAAGGGAGAGCGTCAGGCTGGCGAGGGCCGGCGAGCAGCCCGGCTTTTACGGCATAGGCAAGTACGAGGCCGACGCGTACCTGCTTGACATAAAGAGGAGGGCGGCGGCGCTCAAGAAAAAGCTGGAAAAAGAAGTGACAAAGAGGCAGCTGCACCGCAACCAGCGCGCAAGGGAAGGATTAAAGTCGGTGTCGCTTGCAGGCTACACGTCGGCAGGCAAGACCACGCTTTTCAACGCGCTGACAGGCGAGAGCAAGACCACTAACGCAAGCGTTTTTACGACTCTGTCTACTGCTACGCGCGCGCTCGACCTGCAGGGCGACAAGATCCTGCTGTCTGACACGGTCGGGTTTATCAGCAAGCTTCCGGCGTACATGATAGACGCGTTCAAGTCGACGCTTGAAGAGCTGTCGTACGCAGACTTGGTATTGCTGGTGATAGACGCAAGCGAGGACGCCCGCGAGGTCAGGTACAGACTTGCAAGCTCGCTTGATGTGATAAGGGAGTTCCAGGTGCCAGAGTCAAGGATCATCTATGTCTTAAACAAGGTGGACAAGACCGGCGTCGAGGACGCCTTTGAAAAGGCGGGACAGTTTGGCATACTTGCGTCGAGGCGGGCGATACCAGTGTCTGCAAAGACAGGCTTTAACCTAGACCAATTGAAAAGCCTTGTAAGGTCGCTTTTGTTTGAAACTGAGGTTGCAAAAGATGAGAGTGCAGGTTCTCAGGATAGGGCACAGGCTGGTCCGTGACGACAGGGTGACCACGCACGCGGCGCTGGTCTCCCGGGCGTTTGGCGCGGAAAAGATCTACATGACCGGTATTGACCAGTCGGTGAAGGAGACGGTCGATGCAGTGGGCCGAAGCTGGGGTGGCAGGTTCGAGGTCGAAATCATCAACGACTGGAAAAAGGTTGCAAAAGCCTGGAAGAAGGACGGCGGCAAAGTTGCGCACCTGACCATGTATGGCATAAACGTCAATGATGTCGTTGCAAAGATAAGGAAGGAGAAAAAGCTGCTCGTGATAATAGGCGCAGAAAAGGTGCCGAGGGAAGCCTACGAAATAGCAGACTACAACGTAGCTGTCGGAAACCAGCCGCATTCCGAGATAGCGGCGCTTGCTGTTTTCCTTGACAGGCTCGGCAGGGGTAGGCAGCTGGAAAAAGAGTTTGAGGGCGGCAGGCTTCGCGTCGTCCCCTCGGAAAAGGGCAAGAAGGTTGAGGAAAGCCTTTAATCGCTCGTCATTGAAGCGATGCCAGTGATGACACTAACCTGCACCGACCGCCCATTCAGCGGGATGAGGAAATGCACCTCGACTGACACACTCTATGTGTGCCCATAGGTGCACATCACTTCTTTTTGCAGTATTCTGCGAGCCTTGTAGTAAAGTAGGCCCACCCTGACGTGATGTCTTGAAAGTGCTTTTCCATCCCTTCGGTGAACCCTGAGTGGACTAGGGTGACCTTGGTCCTGTTCTTGCCCACCTCTTCAAGGCTCCACGTCACCACCGTGGTCTTGGGACGCACGCCGTCAGGCTTGTAATCATCTTCCGGTATGAAGGTGTATACGAGCCTTTTGTTAGGGATTATCTCCAGTACTTCGCCGTTTAGGTGGTGGTCCTTATTGTCCGGCATCTCTTTGTGACGCTCTGCAAGGAACGTAAAGTGAAACTTGCCTCCTACTCGCGGCTCAAAGGTGCCAATGTCGGGGAACCACTGTGTAAGTTCTTTTGAATCTGTCAGTGCGCTAAAGACCACATGTACCGGCGCGTCGATTTCGATCGTCTTTTTGAGTTCCATGTCGCTCAATTCCTCTTTTTCCTCTCCTTGTTCTCGACGTATTCTTTGAGGCCCATCAGCCTGTCGTCCCAGAACATGTCAAAAAAGCGCGTCATCTTCGTCATGCCTGCCCTGTTGACCGCGTAAAACCTGTTCTGCCCCTCCTTGCGCTCGCTGACGAGCCCCGCGTCGCGCAGAACCTTCAGGTGCGTCGAGAGCGCGGGCAGGGTAAAGTCAAAGTGCGTCGCAATCTCTGTCGGTGTCTTTTCTCCTTCCTTAAGCAGCACCAGTATCTGGCGCCGGCTGTCGTCTGCTATGGCTTTCCAAGGTGAACCCATAACGCTTTGATAGTTAAATAATTATTTAAATATTTAGTCATTGCATCAAAAGCGCCACTATTGCCTTTGCCGCCTCCGAGTCGCCGAACAAGAGCTCTGCCTTTTTCTTTCTTTTTGCTGGGTTCAGCTCTATTATGTTGAGCCGGCCGTCAACCAAGAATTCCAAGTGCAGAGTCGTCCTCATGATGCCTGCATTGCGGATGCCAAACCTTTTGCCCGCAAGGCTGTTTGGGCTTGCAGGGTCCATCGCCGAGAGCCTGCATACTGCGTCGACAAATAGGTCCAAGAGTGCAAACATCGGGTCCGGCTTTTCGCCAATCCCCCAGTGCACCTTGCTCTGCGACTCTGACGCAAGGCTGTCAAACGTCTTGACGAACTCGCCGAACACCGACTCCATCGTCACATCGATTACATGATCATTTCTGACAAACTGCGATGCCACCTTCTGGTCGGTAAAGCCCACACCCCTGTACTTGACGTAGAGCAGCGGCTGGCCGTACGTGACAAGGGTTGGTTCGCACTCTTCTACCTGCGAGACGAGCTTTTCAAAGTATTCTTTCGAGGTCTTGTTGCGTGCCGGCGAGTTCAACTTGGATACTATCATCAGCTTGACAAGGTCGCGGACAAAGTCGTCGGCGTACCTCTCGTGGGCCTCGAAATCGTACCGGACCTCTTCTACGACCAAGTCATGGGGTATGGCCGGCCCTCTGCATTTAATTTTTCGTGCCACTAAAGGGTAGGCTTGAGCCTTCAACACCGCAGGTTAGGAAAGTAAAATAGGGCTTGGGCGTGCCAAAGCTGGGTTGCAAGGCTTTGTGCACGTGCCTACCGGGCCCCACCTGTCGGGCAGCAACATAGCCCGGTTCATGAAAAGGCACGGCATTTCAGACTACAGGGAGCTGGTAAAGCGCGCAAACAGCGACATCGCATGGTACTGGGACGCAGTCAATGATGACCTAGGTCTCGAATGGCAGCACAGGTACAGCCGCGTCTTTGACTCGTCTGCCGGCCTGCCATGGACAAAATGGTTTGTAGGCGGCAGGTGCAACATAATTTCAAACGCAATTGACAGGCACGCAAAGAATCATCCAGACAAGACCGCGTACATATTTGCCGGTGAGAACGGCTCCAAGAAGGTCACGTACGGCCAGCTCGACTCTGAGGTCGGTAGGCTTGCCTCTGCCCTAAAGGAGGCAGGCGTGGGCAGAGGCGATGTCGTGGGCATCTACATGCCGATGGTGCCCGAAGCCTTTTACGCGGCCTTTGCCTGCTCAAAGATAGGCGCAGTCCATGCGACCGTGTTTTCGGGGTTCAGCGCGCCGGCGCTCAGGGAGAGGCTTGCAGACTCGGGTGCCAAGATGCTCTTAACAGCAGACACCGCAAGAAGGCGCGGCAAGGACATCGACCTGAAAGCCCAGTGGTCAAAGGCAGTGGAGGGCACCAAGGTTACTAATGTAGTATCAGTAGGCGGGCAGGACAACAGCTATGACGATTTCGTGAAGGACAAGGGAAAATGCGATACCGAGGTCATGGACGCAGAGGACCCGCTTTTCATTCTCTATACATCAGGCACGACGGGCCGGCCGAAAGGGACACTGCAGGTGCACGGCGGCTTTATGGCAGTGGCGGCCCAGCAGGCGTCGTATCTTGTCGACACGAAGCCTGACGACGTGCTTTTCTGGTACGCGGACATCGGCTGGATAACGGGCCTAGTCTGGGTCGTCTATGGGAACCCTATTGTCGGCGGGACGGCGCTGGTATACGAGGACGCGCTGGACTACCCAGATGCGACAGCATGGTCGCGGCTTGTCGAGCAGCATCAAGTAAGCATCTTTGGAGCGGCTCCTACTGCCGTCAGGATGTTCATGAAGGCCGGTGTTCCGGAAGGCGCAGACCTTTCGTCGCTCCGGATCCTTGCGTGCACAGGCGAGCCGATAAACAGCGAGGCATGGAAATGGTTCTACGAGAAGGTCGGCGGAAAAAAGTGCCCGGTGATAAACCTCTCTGGCGGCACGGAGATTGGCGGCGCCATCCTCAGCGCCCTGCCGGTGATGCCGTTGAAAGAGTGCACGGTAGGTGTGCCGATCCCGGGCTTTGATGCCGACGTCTTTGACGAAGACGGCAAACGCGCGTCGGAAGGATACCTTGTCATAAAAAAGCCGTGGCCTTCTATGACCCGGGGAATACTGAACGACCCAGATAGGTTCATCGAAACGTACTGGTCAAAGTACAGAAACGTCTGGTACCATGGCGACATCGTGCTAGTGGATTCAGACGGCCTGTGGTACATGCGTGGCAGGGCCGACGACATAATCAAGGTGGCCGGCCACAGGATTGGCACCGCCGAGATAGAAGCGGCGGTGTCAGCGCACCCGGGAGTCGCAGAGGCAGTCGCCGTGGGCAGACCTGACGAGCTGAAGGGCGAGGTGATCGTCGTATGCGCCATGGCAAGGGAAGGCTTTGACCGTGGCGCCCTCAAAGCCGAGATTGCCAAGAGGGTAGAAGACGCCATAGGCAGGTTCGCAAGGCCCGACGAAGTGCGCATAGTGCCGGACCTACCCCGGACTCGGACCGGCAAGCTCGTGAGGCGCCTCGTGAGGGCCAAGGTGGCAGGCGAGGACATCTCTAGGCAGGACCTCTCCACGGTCGAGAACCCCGCCTCAATCGAGGGCATTTAACCTAATATGGGGTCACTTCTATAGCCCGGGCATGCAGGAAGAGGCCAGGAAAAAGTTCGAGCTCCCTGGAAGCAGGGCCCACTACGCCCCGTCGCTTGCAGTCACGGTAAACCACATGTGGCTGGAGATAGAGCCGGACCTCCAGAAGCAGACCATATCATGCAGGCAGGAACTGGAGGTCACAGCCGTCTGTGACACCGACACAGTTGAGCTCGACGCCGCTGAACTTGATATCAAATCGGTCTCTTCTTATAACAAGAAACTTGCGTTCAAGGCCGTGGGCGACAGGCTCACGATAAGGCTTGGCAAAAAGCTGGCAGAGGGCCAGAGGACCAAGATAGCCATCGCCTACAGCGCCAAGCCAAGGAAGGGTTGCTACTTTGTCGGCCGTGACAAACATTACCCTGACAAGCGTCCAGAAATGTGGACGCAGGGCCAGACCACTGAGGCCAGACATTGGTTTCCCTGCATAGACCACCCGCAGATGAAATTCTCCAGCGAGATAACCGTGGTCGCGCCGGCGGGCTTTGTCGCGATTTCAAACGGCAGGCTGACAAAAGTTGAGAAGGGCAAAAAGTGGAAGTACTACTGGCGCGAGGACAACCCCCACCCTTCGTACCTTGCGTCTGTCGTAGTCGGCAAGTACGTCGAGATAAACGAGGGTAGTTTGTACCACTACGTGCCGGCGGAACACGCGCACGACGCCAAGAGGACGTTTGACAGGACGGCAGAGATGGTCGAGTTCTTCGAAGACTACCTTGGAACGAAATACCCGTTTGCGAAATACTCGCAGGTCTGCGTCCAAGATTTCGTCTACGGCGGCATGGAAAACTCTAGCTGCACCACCCTGACACAGGACACACTGCACGACAAAAAGGCGCATGCCGACTTTTCAAGCGACTACCTCGTGTCGCACGAGCTCGCGCACCAGTGGTTCGGCGACCTTGTCACGTGCAGGGACTGGCAGCACGTGTGGCTCAACGAGGGGTTTGCGACGTACTGCGAGGCGCTGTACTGGGAAAAGAGCAGGGGCGCCGACGAGTTCCTCCACTACGTTATTCAGAACGCAGACGATTATTTTGAAGAAGCGAACACCCGCTATGTCCGGCCAATCGTGACAAAAGTGTACAAGCATCCCGACGAGCTGTTCGACAGGCACACCTATGAAAAAGCAAGTTGCGTCTTGCACATGCTGCGCAACACTGTCGGCGACGCGCACTTCAGGCGCGCGCTTAAGACGTACCTCCAGAGGTTTGCAAACGGGACCGCCGAGACGGACGACCTGCGCAGGGTGTTCGAGCTTGAAACGGGCAGGAGCCTGCAGCAGTTCTTCGACCAGTGGCTCTACCGCGCCGGCCACCCCGACCTGAAGATAGAGTTTTCAGCAGAAGGCAAGGTAGCCAAGATAAGGGTGGAGCAGGCGCAGGAAGGCGAGCCTTTTTCATTCCCGCTTGAAATCAGGCTCGGGTTTGCCAAGGGCGACAGGTTGATAACCTTTGACGTTTCGGAAAAGGAGAGTGTGTTTCAGGTTCCAGTCGGCAGGGAGATAGAGTGGTTTTCCATCGACCCCGACTTTAAGGTCCTAAAGACGGTGTCTGTGAAGGCCCCAAAGGAGATGCTCGTAAAACAATTGCAAAAGGGCAGGACCGTTGCTGAGCGAGCGTCGGCGGCGCACGCCCTTGCGGGCCACAGTTCCGATGCCGTCATCAACGCTCTGCAGAAAGCCGTCATGACTGACTTTTGGGGGGTTGCCACCGAAGCTGCCAAGTCGCTTGGCACGATGAGGACTGACAGGGCGTTTGAGGCGCTGAAAAAGGGTCTCAAAGTCTCACACCCAAAGTCAAGACGCGCGGTCGCGCGGGCGATGGGAGAATTTAGGCGCGAAGAGACCGTGACGTTGCTAAGGCCTCACCTGCACGAGGAGAGCTACTTTGTCGAGTCCGAAGTCGCGACGGCGATGGGCAAGACCAAGAGTCCTGATGCTATGCCGCTTTTGAAAAAGGCGCTTGAATCATCGTCGTTCCAGAACGTGGTCGCGCAGGGCGCGATAGCGGGACTGAAGGAGTTTGCCGACGACAAAGAGATTGCATCACTGCTTGTAGAAAAAAGCAGGTACGGCAACCACTACCGCGTCAGAGAGGCCGCGACGTTTGCGCTTGGCAGGTTCGTCGACGGCAACCACACGGTCGTGGACCACCTGAAGATGCTGCTGACAGACAGGTGGTTCCGCGTCAGAATAAACGCATGCAGGGCGTTTGCCGAGGCGGGCTATGCCAAGGCCATACCGGACCTCACCCGCGTGGCAGACACGGACCTTGACCACCGCGTCAGGCGCATTGCAGAAGAATGCATCATCCTCATAAAAGACGCTGCAAGAAAGCCCAGAGAGATAGCGCAGCTCCGTGAGGAGCTTGACAAGGCAAGGGTCAGGTCGCTTGAGATGATGCAGAGGATGGACAGGCTCGAGATGGACCTGCGCTAGCCCTCAAGCACAAACCCTGAAACTAAGCTATTGAACAGCTCTGGTCTGTCCCTGTGGACGCGGTGGCCGCAGTTCTCCAAAAGCACCACGCGGCTTTTCTTCATCCTGATGAATGGCTCCGCATACTGCACCGGTATCATGATGTCGTCCTTGCCCCACAGCACGAGCACCGGCATCTTTAGCTTGTCGAGCCGGCTGTCAAGCCGCGGCGCTTTTGCGCTGCCGGCAAGCGCGGACAGAAACGCGTCGCGGGCGCCGGGCATCGACATCTTTTCAAACGCCGCCTTTGCGTACGCGTCGTCGACCGGCTTGTTGTCAACAGATGACAACGCTTCTTTGGTCTCCTTCACGCTTTTAGCTTTCAGGACCTGTGAGTAGCGCCACAGCGCCGGCGTCCCCTTGAACGACTTGGGCAGCGCGCCTGGTGGGCAGACCAGCACAATCCTTGAGACGAGATCGGGCCTGTGCAGGGCAAGCTCTGCCGCGACGTGGCCGCCAAGTGAAGAGCCGCAGACTGCAAGCGGCGCTATACCCAGCGACTCGATGAATCTTGCGACAAAGCCGTAGTAGAACCTTATCGAATAGTCTATCTTGGGCTTGTCGCTCAGCCCAAAGCCGGGCAGGTCGAGCGCTATTACGTGCAGCTGCTTTGAAAGCGGGCCGATGTTGTTCTCCCAGCTGTCAACAGATCCCCCAAGTCCGTGTACCAAAAGTATCGCCTTTTTTGCCCTGCTGTTTGCCTCGACATAATGCGCGCGGATCCTACCTATCTTGACGAATTTTCCCAACATTGCGCAGAACAATTCATTGCGTAAAAAGCTTCTTGTTGTAGAGGAGGAACACCTCGGACTCCTGCATGTTCAATCTTTCGACTGCCGATGTCATTTTCTTGCTGTTGTGGCAGAGAACGTGAAAGCTCGTGTGGCCTTGTGTGTGGAGGTTTGAGGCAAACGCAAGCAGGTCTTGAAGCGACCTCGCGTTTGCAGCGTCAAGGTAGGCTATCTGCAGTATGCCGGGCCTGTCCCAGTAGCCCTTCCTGTTCAGCACCGCAAGCCCGTCCACCGGCCTGCCCGTGACTGCGACGCGCCCATCTGCGATAAGATCCTGCAAGGCTTTTCTGTCAAGCGGGTACCACTGCCACGAGCTGACGTAGCGGCATGCCGACAGCCTGTACGTGTTCGAATGCTGCAGATACTTCCAGGCGCCTGCAAGGTCGTGTTTTGTAGCTGTCCTTGCGCGCGTGGCGCGGACCTTTTGTTTTTTCTCGGTGCCGTAGTAGATCCACTCTGATATCCGAGAAAATCCGCTTCTTTCCAGCATGCGCTGCGACGGCGCGTTTTCCTGCGACACTATCGCAGAGGCCTCCCCTGCGCCTTTTTTTGTAGCCCACGCAATCATCTTTTCCAGAAGCGCCGTCGCAACCTTTGCGCGCCTGAAATCCGGGTGCACCCTCACGCCCTCAAGCCACGCCACGCCGCCGGGGCATATGCTGACGCGGGCAAGAGCCATCTTCTTTCCGTCTGCTTCGCCCACAAGTAGCCTGCCTTTCTTGTCAGAGATCCAGGCATCCCAGACTCGGTGGATATAGTCTCCCCATGAAAACGTGCCCATGCAAAAACTCAGGATCTCGTCCCTGTCGGAGTTTTTCGCCTGCCTTATCCTGATGCCTGCTCCACCTCTTCCATCATGGTGGCGACAAACTGCTTGACGCCGGCTATCGACTCCATGGCACGAGCAAGCGAGTCTGTCTCGTTAAAGATAGTGACAACATACGAGCTTTCGTTGAACTGGCTGACGCGTATGTCGCTCCAGTTGCCATGCGAGACTTCGTTGTCTGTCTTTGTCACGAGTTGCAGCGCGTCCATCGGGTTCTTGTGGGCCACAAACCTGCCGGCAAGCGACGGGACGCTCTCTATGGTGCTGAGCCTTGAAAGAGCGCGCCGGATGTCAGGATTTCCGTCCACTATGCAGTGCGAAACCACCCTGGCGGCATACATGTCGTTCTGGACATCGATGCCAAGGTGCTCCTGCAGGCGCCCCGTGACAAACCGCAGGCACACAAGCGTCTCTGAATCCGGCTCTTTCAACACATTAGGGTAGCTCATCACCTGCAGGATGCGGAACGGGAGCACGTTTGACTGGACAGGCGCTATGCGAAAGCCCTCTCGCGAAAAAGCAGTCGTGCCCTGCATAGGGTGCGTCTTGTAGTCCTCCACCACCGGGCTTGCAGAAAAGCCGTCGGCCGCAGAGAACGCGTCGACCAGCCGCTCGTCTGCGAGTACCGGCTCTTTGAAATACAGCTGGACGTTGAACTGCGTTATCCTGACCTGCATCGCTACTTGCTTACAGCCCTTGCAGAAGTCTCGGGGTCCTGCGGTATTATGGTCAGCCACGGCGTCAGCTTTTCCGGGTCTATCTTGACGAGTTCCACGCCGGCATCGCGCAAGAGCTGTGTGCCATCCTCGGGGTAGTCCGCAATCACGACTATGCGCTTTATGCCGACGGTTATGGCCATCTTGCTGCACTCGATGCACGGCGCAAACGTGGAATAGAGCGTAGCCCCTTTCGTGCTGCCGGCGTTGCCAAACAACGCGCACTGCATTATCGCGTTTGCCTCAGCATGCGTGCATAGACACCGGTCAAGGCCTTCTCCCGACTTGACCTCGCCCCTCACGCGCGCCGCGCACCTTGGACACCCACCCTCGAAGCAGTTTGTTACGCCGGGCGGCGTGCCGTTGTAGCCGGTGGCTATCTGGCGGTTGTCCTTTACGATGACTGCCCCTATGTGTCGGGTGAGGCAGTTTGAGCGTAGTTTTGCTATCTCGGCCTGAAGCATAAAGTATGTATCCCAATCGGGTCTTTGCATCCGCACTATGTTATGAGAGTTGCTATAAAAGCTGTAGGCCCTGCGCGCCTTAGGCCTTCACAATCAACACGGGGCACCTGGCCTTTTCCGACACGACTCTTGAGACACTGCCTATGGCCTTGAGCTTTGAAAATCCCGACAGTCCCACGTTTCCTATCACGATGAGGTCCGCACCTTCCTCCTCGGCGGCGGCAAGTATCCTCTCGGCAGGGTAGCCCACTTCGACCCGGGTTTTTACCTCCACGCCGGACGCCTCCAGCTCGTGTTTTTTTTCTGCAAGCATCTTTTGCGCTGCCGATTTCAGGTCTTGGTGGATCTCCTTCCAGACTGCTACCACCGAGGTCTCCTCACCCGTCTTTGTCGAGCGCATCCTAGAATCAAACATCATCGGGGGCATCGGTATCTCCTGGACGATGTTGAGGACGACGAGCCGGGCAGACCTGGACAATTTGGCAAGCGAGATGGCGTGTTTTAGTGCCGCCACAGATGGCTTGGACTCGTCGTACGGAACGAGTATTTTCTTAAATGTCACGCCTTAAAGTCAGGGCTATGCGATATATCTTTTGCCCGTCTTCTGTGCAATGCGGTGCACTTACTTTGCGCGCCTGAGCCTGCGCTCGTCACGGGCTATGCGCAACCCCAGAAGACTGGCAATAAAGGCGACGCCGGCAGCGCCGGCGACTGTCAGGGCCTCTGTCACCTTGCCTTCACTTCAAGGATTGCAGGCTGGCGCCTTGCCATCCTCCAGGCGGTTTCCATCGCAGCCAGAGTGCCCACGAACCCGATTGCCACGTATCCGATTGTTTCGATCATGTCGATCACGGCATTACTATGCGCGGAGCAGAGATTAACCGTGCTCAAAGCGGCGCGCGAGCTTTCAGACCTTTGCAGTACAAATCATCGCCGGATGCAGATGTCAGCGGCGTTTGTGATATCACACAAACGCGCGCTACCAATCAAGAACGCGTTTTATCAATGGTAAAATCAGCAGGCCTGCATAATGCAGGCGACGACTTCACACAAAGCATGGGGAGTGGTCGGCATTTCCAACCAAGTCCCACTTCCCATGTTTCTTTTCTTGCAGGCTTATTCGTCGGCCAGCGAATCTATTGGCTTGCCTGTTGGAAGCGGCGCGTTCTTGTCCACCCTGTACTTGAATAGCTCTGGAAAGTCCTTGCCGATTATGATGTTCCTTCCGACGGCTATTATCTCCGATTTGGGTATGTCAAACCTGTAGTCGTAGTGACCGAACACCACTATCTTGTCCTTTACCTCCTTGACGACGTGCCCGACATGGTCTTCGTTTGCCGTGCGGACTCCCTTGTTGAACATCGACTTTGGATACTCCCTTTCATACGTCGCCAGATCCACGTTCCCGGGCCGGGTCCAGGGGTCCTTCGTGGCCTTGCCGGTCGGGAGCGGCTCCTCTCTGCTGACCTTGTATTTTTTTGCAATGTCGTACATCGTCATATCGACCAAGACGTTGCCGCTGGTAAACCTGATCTCCGACTTGGGTATGTCGTACCGGTCGTCTCCGCCTCCAAATACCACTATCTTGTCCTCCGTCTCCCTCACCACGTGGCCGACGTGCGGCGAGTCGAGCGCCTTTACCCCTTTGTTAAAGTATTTGCCTGAAGTCATGAGATAAAATTAAGTTTAGACCTATTTAAGAAAGCTTGCCTTACAGTCGATCCTGTGTCTGCCGTTCAGACCCGGTTTATCCGTGGGCTGGACAGTCGGGCTGGTGCCGGCTTGTTACAGCTTGAAAAGTCTTTCGGA
>CAYXFY010000001.1:201079-260370 GCA_964464395.1 uncultured Nitrososphaera sp. | reverse complement strand
CCGCGCGTATTCTGACAGGTCCAGCCCGGCCACGAACTTTAGGTACGACTCCATGTTGGAAATGGGCCAGTCGGTGCCGTACAGCAGGTACCGCGGCTCGCCGGCGTAGTTCAGAAGCTCCACTATCTTGTCGGCCATGAACTCCTCGTAGTAGTGCGTAAAGTCGCCCAACACGAAGCCGGATATGTCGCCGTAGACGTTCTTGTTCTTGTAAATCACCTCCTGGCAGTCCAGAATCCATGGGTTGCCCAGGTGGCACATCACTATCTTGAGCTCCGGGTTGTCGACTGCCACCTCGTCTATGTTGAGTGGGTGAGAATAGCGGAGCTTGCCTCTAGCGCTGAACGTGTCGCCGGTGTGGAACATCGCCGGCAAGCCGTACTCTACGCAAAGGTCGTATGCTTTCTGGTACCGCTTGTCGTAGGGGTAATAGTGTTCGTAACCGGAGTAAAATTTGATACCCTTTATCCTGCCGTCTTTAAGGCATTCCCTGTAGAACTTCAGGTCATCATCAGTGTGGTTGTCAAGCGAGTATCCGGCCACTATGCTGACGTTATCGTGTTTTTTAATAGCTTCCAACAGCTGCGCCACCGACGGCCTGTCCTCGTTCACGACGTACGACGACAGCACAATAGCATGGTCAACAGCGCTTGCATGCATCGCGTTTGTCAGGTCTCTTACGCGCTCGTCGAGCGGCTTGAAGGGCGTGCCGTCGTAGTGGTTGAGGTGGACGTGACAGTCTATTACCCTCATTGTTGGAACTCCGGGTTCTTCCACTCGATAAACGTGGCGTAGTTGAGCGACCGGCTGTCCTTCATGTAGTTTGACAGTATCTTGATGAACTTAAACCCGTTTTTGAGCTGGAACGACAGCACAGGATCGTCGAGCTCGCCGGCGACCACCTTTCTGGCGTATTCGTCGGCTGACATCTCCTTTGCGTGCTCGCAGTAGTTAAACAGCCTGCCACCGGCGATTATACGGCGTAGGTTCAGGCTGACGGCAAGTTGCCTCCTTGCCTCGTACAACGCGCTAGCAATTCCCATTCTCCTCATCTCAGGGTGGGTGGACACGTCTGCGCCGTACAGGCTGTCGCCTCTTGGGTCGTGCGTGGTGAACATACCTGCGCCTGTTACTTGGTTGTAGGTGTGTTCGGCGTATTCTGGCTCCAACCTGACTATCAGGCTGCTTGCCGAACCCACTGTGACTCCTTCAAACTCGGCGACAAACTGTCCTTCAGGGAATATCTTGATGTGGCTTTTCAGGTGATGCTCCTTCCACACTACGCCGTCCTTTGCCATGTATGGGAATGACTCCTGCTGGAGCCTGATTATGTCGGGTATGTCCTTCTCATCAAGTGTGCGTACTGTGACTCCGTCAGACTCGTCCATGACTACCTTTGTATCCCGCGCGATTAATTAAGCATCTCGTGTATTTTTTCGGGCAAAAGCCGTTTACAGAACAGCCATCAGGATTTTGCTCATCATCATTAAATACACAATTTCTGTAATAACGGTGCATTGGAGCAGATAGAAGTCACGCTTTATCCCAACCAGGCAGAGGAGATAGAGAAGATCCTAGATGAGTTCCAGGTGCCCTACGTCAAGACTGCTGCGGAGTCGTATAAGGTGGCGTGCTTCCATTATGTAATAACCTGCCCTGAGGAAATTGCCGGTGCGCTGGTGGACTTGATTGCCAAGAAATTTGACACAACGCAGCGCATCAATGTGATAACGCACTACAAGACCGACTCGACCATATCTGACTATCTGCACAAGTTTGAGGCATTCCTGAAAGAGGAGGTCGAGCCCCACGACAAGCCCGACATCAGCACGGTCTCTGCGTTCAAGTCCGTCAAGGACATGATCAAGATAAAAAAGACTGGGCCCATCGAGGGGATAGTAGCCAAGACAGACGCGTTCCTTTCGAGAAAGAAGGACATCTACATCATGATACTCGTGGCCACGGTCGTCGCGCTCGTGGGCCTCGTATCAAACAACGTCGCAGTGATAATAGGCGCGATGCTGATCTCGCCCCTGCTCGGGCCGATATCGTCTTTTGCGCTCAACTCGGTGCTTGGCAGGCAAAAGCGGATAGAGGAGTCGATATTGTTCGGCAGCCTCATGCTAGGCTCATCGATAGGCCTCGCGGCGGCCCTGACGCTTGCGCTGTCGGCGTTTTATGCAGTCGAGATCACGCCAGAGATACAGTCAAGGACCGAGGTGAGCCCGATACTCATCGTGGTTGCTGTCATGCTAGGCGTGGCCGGCGGCCTGGCGCTTTTGACCTCCATACCAGAGATAATCGTAGGCGTCGCCATAGCCGTTGCTCTAGTCCCACCTGCAGCCACGGCAGGCATAGGCATCGGACTTGGTTCTGTCGAAATAGCGGGCGGCGCGTCGCTAGTGCTCCTTTCCAACATAATCGGCATGGTCATCGGCTTTATGGTGATATTCCTTGCAAAGGGCATCTCGCCCAGAAAATACTATGAAAAGCAGAGGGCAAAGAGGGTGCTCACGGTAAACATCATCGTTCTGGTGCTGCTTGCCGTGGCGCTGGGCGTGATAGAAGTGCTGTTCGGTCAGATGGGAAGCTGATAGAAATATCAGTGCAGTTTCAAGAATTGTGACCAGCTCAGAGCTAGAAAGCTGTCATCACCACTGGTCAGCAGTTAACAGCACGATTTGTATCGTCAAGCTGGCAGATAAACGTTAAGAACGCATGGGCAGCATATATGGTGCTTGAACAGGAACGACCGGCTTGCAAAGGCGCTCCGCGACATCGGCTTTCTCACCGAGGTAGAAGACGCGGCAAACGCCCAGTTCAAGTCTAGGGCCTACTACAGGGCTGCAGACAGCATCGACAGCCTGTCTGCGGACATTGCCGACGTCTACGGCAAAGGCGGCCTTGGCGCACTATTGGATATTCCCGGTATAGGCAAGGCGATTGCAGGCAAGATAGAGGAGTTTTTCAAGACCGGCAGCATTCACCAGCTTGAAGACCTGAAAAAGCAGATACCGATAGACATCGACCAGATGAATTCCGTGGAGGGCATAGGCCCCAAGACGGTCAAGGCCATATACAAAAAGCTGGGCGTGACCGACCTTGCAGGCCTTGAGACTGCAGCAAAGAAAGGCAGGCTAAAGACCGTGTCCGGGATCTCTGCAAAAAAAGAACAGGACATTTTAAAGAAGATCGAGTTTGCCAGAAAGAGCGGCGGAAGGAGAATAATAGGCGAGGTGTGGCCGCTTGCAAAGGAAATCGAGTCGCGGCTCCAAAAGCTGGACGGCGTTCTTTCCGCCGCGCTTGCACGCTCGGCGCGCAGGGTGAAAGAGACGGTCGGCGACCTCGACTATATCGTTGCCTCCAACGACGTGGGTAAAGTTATGGACTTTTTCACCAAGATGCCGGAAGTAGAGGAGGTCAAGGGCAGGGGCCCCGCGAAGGCGTTTGTCAGGCTGCACGATGGCATAGACGCCGACGTGCTGGTTGTTCCGGAGGAGAGCTGGGGCTCGGCGCTTTTGTATTTCACCGGGAGCAAAGACCACAACGTAGAGCTGCGCAAGATAGCCATAGACAGAAAGTTGAGGCTCAACGAGTGGGGGGTGTTTGAAGCAGGTGCCGAGAGGCAGGTGGCAGGCAAGACCGAGCAGAACGTGTACAGGGCGCTTGGCCTGCAGTGGATGCCACCAGAAATGCGCGAGAACGCCGGCGAGATACAAGCGGCCGCAGAGAACCAGATCCCGGACCTAGTGGAGTACGGCAGCCTGAAAGGCGACCTGCAGGTGCACAGCAACAATACTGACGGCACGGCTACCATAGAGGAGATGGCCCGAGCCGCAAAGCAATTCGGCCTAGACTACATCGCGCTCACCGACCACACGAAAAGCCTCGCCATGGCAGGCGGCCTGGACGGCGACGAGCTCTTGGAGCAGGCAGACGAAATTGCAGAGCTGAACGACAGGCTTGAGGGCTTTCGCGTCCTTGCGTCTGCAGAAGTGAACATCATGAGGGACGGCTCGCTTGACATACCAAACAACGTGCTTGACAAGCTCGACATCGTGGGCGCGGCGATACACTCCAACTTTAACCTGCCGCAGGAGGAGCAAACTGCGCGCCTTGTAAGTGCTGTAAATAACCCAAGCGTCGACATCATATTCCATCCTACCGGCAGGCTCATCAACAGGCGGGAAGGCTACCCGGTCGACATTGGAAAACTGGTGGACGCTGCTCTAGACACCGATACCATATTGGAAATAGACGCGCATTACAACCGGCTCGACCTGAAGGACGAGCACGTGAGGTTTGCAGTGGAATCAGGCGTCAGGCTTGTCATAGACTCGGACGCGCATCACCCCGTGCATTTTGCGTTCCTGCAGTTTGGCATCGGGCAGGCGAGGCGGGGCTGGGCAAAGCCGTCGGACATACTCAACACCCTTGGAGCCGACGAGCTTCTCAAGGCGCTCAAGTAAATCGTTATATCCCTTCCCGCGATACACTAGCCCGTGCGCTCTGAACTTAAGGACGACCGCAGCGCGAGGAGGATCTACCTCGGTGTCTTCTACTTTTGCGCTGTTGTCATGGCGGCAATCACGTTCTTTGCGCTGTACGTCAGCATCGACGAGTACCAGAGAACCGGCCGGGTCGTGATAGGCGAGGTCCTGGTCGAGACCGAGTTCCCGCTGCCGGGCCTTGCCAAGCTCGTAACGTATTTGATGATAGTGTCAGTCGTGGGCTGGTACTGCGTCGTAAAACTCGGGGGCGACAAGGTGGGCAACATACCCAAATGGGCAAAATCAGTGTTGCAGCTGATAGTGCTTGCCATCGCCGTCGTGTCGCTGTACGAGTTTGTCTACAACTTTATCGTTTGGAATTCATTTATCACCGCTGACGTGATACAGGGCGTGCTCAGGTTCGACGAACACAATGTCGAATACCCCAAGCCGGACACGCCATGGAACCTAGTGTTTGCAACCAAGATGTCGCTTGCTGCGTTTTTGATATCGGCGCACGGCTTTTACACGATGTCCAAGCCTGACAGGCGCGACCTAAAGTAGCCACTCTTTCAGGCGCGTGCGCTCAAACTCGTGCTTTTTCTCAAAGTACTTTTCCGCCGGTGCGTCCACCTTGAAAGCCGGTCCGGATTCGCCGTAAAAGTCGGCGTCGATGTAGCCGGCCATGCGGTTTCCGGCTTCTATATAGCAGTAGCCCTGGCCGTTGTAGGCTGCCTGCGACTTTACGCCTGCTACCTCGTCTATAATCTCCTGCGCCACCACCTTGGCCTCGCCTTCTGCAAAGATGCCGGCCTTGGGCATCGCAAGCTGGCCTATCTTTATCTCCGTCACGTCGCCTATCGCAAAGACGTTTTCAGCCTGCGTCCTCATAGTATGTTTGTCCACAGGAATCCACTCGCCGGCGGCAAGGCCCGAGCTCTTTATGACATCAGGCGACCTGTGCGGCGGTACGCCGACCAGCACGTCGAACTTTTCTTTCCTGCCGTTTTCAAACTCTATCTCGCCGTCCCTCACGGCTTTAGGCTTGCAGTCGGGCGAAAGGCTGATACCGTATTTCCCTATCATCTCCACTACGTCGCTGCTCACCCTGGGACCGGCGACCGGCAGCGCTATAGGCGACGGGGCGAAAATGTCTATCTTTATGGAATTCCTGGTCCCGTTCTTTTCAAGCATGTCGCTTATCATCATCGCGGCTTCATAGGGAGCCGGCGGGCACTTGTACGGCGCGCCCATGATGGAGATCACGATCCTGCCCTGTTTTAACGCCAGCAAGCTTTCGCGCAGCTGCGGCACCTGCTTTGAGTCGTAGAGGTTGAACCCCCTGCCAGAGAAGCCCTCTATCCTCTCCGGCGCAAGCTCTGTCCCGAGGGCTATTACAAGGTAGTCGTACTCTATCCAGCCATGCTCTCTTACCTGCACGCGCCTTTTTGCAGTTTCAATGGCGGTGACCTCGTCGTTCAGGTATTCGATACCCTTTGCATTCAGGCTAGAAAGAGGAGTCTGCGCGCTTGCCAGGTCCCTCGTTCCGTTCATTATCCAGAGCTTGACAAGCCCCATCATGAACGACTTTTTCCTGTCCACTATGACTATGCGGTGCTCTTGGCCGAGGCCCTTGCACAATGCATTTGCGCATGCAAGGCCGCCAAAGCCCGCTCCAAGTATCACTATCCGTTTTGCCACGGTTCAGGACAGCATGTGCGGAGTAAAAAATCTGGCGGCTAGCGCTCCTGCGTCGTCGGCCTCAACATTATCTCGTTGACGTTCATGTGGGGAGGTGACTCGACTGCAAAAAGTATGGCGTTTGCGATGTCTTCTGCCTTGAGGGCCGCCATCTGCTTTGTAGACTCGACGAACTTGGCAAGGGACTCGTCGGTGATGGTGTTGTTAAGCTCGGTATCTACCACGCCGGGTTCGATGCACGTGACGCGTATCCCGGACCGCACGCTGAATTCCTGCCGCAGCCCTTCGGAGAACGCTGTCACCGCGTGCTTGGTCGCGCAGTAGACGGCCCCTGCCGGAAATACTACCCTGCCGGCTATCGATGACATGTTGACTATGTGGCCCGACCTTTTGGCCGCCATATGCGGGATCGCTGCGGCAGTGCAGTAGATTACGCCTCTCAGGTTTACGTCTATCATCTGATCCCATTCAGAGACCTTAAGTTTTTTGAAAAAGGAGAGTGGCATCAGGCCTGCGTTGTTGACGAGTATGTCGACCGTGCCCCACCTGTCAACCGCGGCTTGCACAAAGGAATCGCACTCGGTTTTCTTGGTGACGTCGAGCCTTTGTATAATCACCTCGCCTCCGGCCTTCTCTATTTCTTGCCTGAGCGATTCCAGTTTGTCTGTGCGCCTTGCGCCTGCCGCCACCTTGGCGCCGGCGCGAGAAAGCGCAAGAGCCGTGGCATAACCTATGCCGCTGCTAGCGCCCGTAACCAGCGCGACCTTGTCCTTTATCATGGCCGTAAGGACTTGCTTGCACTATAATATGCTTTTTTTAAAGCTTAAGTACGGAGCCGTTGATACAGTTTTGATGAGCTTTGACGACGGCGACGAGCTTGCCTACCTGTGGACCAAGGTCAAGTTCGTGCAAAAGTACATGAGCGCCAACAACTGCTCTTTTGACGTGGCGGAGCGTGAGTTCCGCCGTTGGATAGACGGCCTCATGGACAGCAGGATAGAGCTTTCAAACCGTATGCTGAACGCGTCGAACAGCTGAAAAAATAGCCGCCCGGACTAGCCGAGCAGCTCTCTTGAGGATGTTCCAAGCCTCCCTAGGAACCCGAGGACGGCGCCAAACAGGATGTGCAGCGCAAGCGAAGCGATGAGGACGCTGTCGGAGAATTCTACCAGCCTGCTGGCGATCTGCGCGTCGGAAAGCTCGCCCAGTTGCCCTGCGGTAACAAACTCTTCAGCACCCTGCGCCGTTGCAACCAGCATGGGCTGTATGACAGCAAAGTGCAGCGGGAGAAATAGTATGGCCCAGACCACTACGCCCGTTATAGGCCCCGTCGCAAGCCCCTTGAATACGGAGCTTATGTAGAGCGGCCTTATGCGGTCTGAGACTGTCATGTAGATGATGCCTATCACCGTGGCAGCTATCATGTGCATGATAAATCCGACATAGACGTCCGTCGACGGCCCCTGCCCCAGAGCCATACCTATCGTCTTGTACAGTGCACCAGGTGGCATCATCAGGACCGACGAGTCGATTGCCAGGAACACACCGAATATGGCCCACGCCGCAGCCTGCCCGGCCACTATGCCTGACTTGATCGAGTCCCTCAGGGGAATGACCTCTGCATGCGTCGACTGCATGGGGTAATTATCGCATTTCAAATATTTACGAGTTGACTAGGGCTGAATTGCAGAGTGCGTAGAACTCTTTCCTGCTTTTCAATACAATGCAAAAAAGCTCGGCAAAAATTGAAATTCACGCGCTTTTCTGCTCGACCTTGAGCTTCTCCTTGCGGGCCATGAAAAGCAAGAGCGCGCCGAACATTGCAAGGATTACCGCGATGCCCTGCGCCCCTCCGAGGGGAACGAGCGCAAAGTAGGCTATCGAGAACGCAAAGCAGACGGCTGCCTGGATGACGTAGGTGTAGATCTGCCTCATGCCCGTCTTTTTGGCGGCAAGGCCTACGGCGAAAAATGCCGCTGTGGGGTAGACGGTATAGAGCACAAAGTCCACGATGTCAACGCCGTTGTGCGTCAAGCGTGGACTGTTGGTCGTAAACGGTATTTAATTTTACAGTTGCACGTGCACCTGGACTGCCACGCCGGCCTCGACGAGCGACCTTGCGTTCTCGAGCGGGAGCGTGGCGACGTCCTCCTGCTGGAAGGGCCCGTACTTGGTCATGTCAACACCTATGAACTGCTCCATAGGCTTGACGAACCTGACAATTATCCTCTTTTCGCGGACCCTCGCCGATATGGCCTCGAGCACCTTGGGCCGGCCTCGGCTCGCCGCGGCCACTACCTCGTCCATCCGGCTCTCAGACTCGCTCTTGCCGTCAAGCACGTATTTTTCCTCGTCTGTCAGGCGCGAGTAGTCCAGCTGCTCTGAACCGGACTGCGCCTTTCTCTGCCTGACTTCTACGAGCAACCGGGCAGACGACGACATCAGCTCCACCATCCTGTCCCGCACCTTTGCCTCCATCCCTTCAAAGCCCTGGCCCTTCAGGCTTCCAAGCGACGACGCTATCTTTTGGTATATGTCCGGGTCGACCTGCAGCAGGCCCGGCGACTCGACTTCCCGGCGCAACAGCTCGCAGACATCTTTTAGTGAAATGCTGTCGTTTTCCTGGCTCATTTTCTTGTCACTGACTATGGTGAACTACCCGTCAGGTTGCGTGACCTGCTATTTAATATCTAGGGCACTTGAGGGAGAGGGGGCGCTGTTGCAAAAAGCAGGTCCACCGCGCACTTCCGCAGAATTTTCTGCACGCTAGGTTAAAGTAGTGGGTTTTCGTGTCCTACTGCGAGAGGTCAGCCAAGTTGCCTTATAAATTGATTGACGGGAAAATAGAGCCTTTAACATTCACGACCGAGCAGGCCATGCGCCGGCTCAAAGACGATGGCATCAAGTTCCTCGACCTCCAGTTTACGGGGCTTTTTGGCAGGTTCCACCACACGACCATGGACGCCAAGATGTTCAAGATAGAGGACTTTGAAGACGGCCTGCCCAAGGTTGACGGCTCGTCCATCAGGGGCTTTACCGAAATCCACGAGTCGGACCTGATAATAAGGCCCGACCCTTCGACTTATGCAATCATACCCTGGATAGACCAGGAGCACAGGACTGCCAGGTTCATCTGTGACATCCTGAGCGGCGGCGCCGAGCGCGACGTGTTCCCCCGCGACCCAAGAGGCCTTGCGAGAAAGGCCGAGCGTTATGCCGCAGAGCAGGGGTACGACACTTCAAACTGGGGCCCGGAAGTCGAGTTTTTCGTATTTGACAAGATAGAGGTCAACACCATGACGCCGTACCAGGGGCAGAGCTACCGCATCACCTCAAGGGAAGCGCCGTGGTCGACTGACAACGTCGGCTACGCCCTCAGGCTCAAGGAGGGCTATTTGCCAAGCGCGCCGGGCGACACGCTCATGGAATACAGAAACGAATGTGTAGACGCGCTTGCAAACAACTTTGGCATAGTCTGCGACGCGCATCACCACGAGGTCGCGACAGCCGGCCAGTGCGAGATAGACATACGCTTTGACACATTGACAAACGCCGCGGACGGCGTGCAGAGCTACAAGTACATCGTGAAAAACATTGCGAAAAAGAGGAACATGATAGCGACCATGATGCCAAAGCCCATTGCGCTTGACAACGGCTCAGGGATGCACGTCAACGTCAGCCTCTGGAACAAGGGCAAGAACCTGTTTTACGACCCGGACGACGACTACGCAGAGCTGTCGCAGACCGGCAGGTATTTCGGCGGCGGCATAATGGAGCATGCGCAGGCGTTAGCCGCGATAGTAGCTCCGACGACAAACTCGTACCGCCGGCTCGTGCCAGGCTACGAGGCGCCTGTCTATGTCGCATGGAGCACCGGCAACAGGTCTGCAATAATCAGGATACCGGCGCATTACAAGGGCAAGAAGTTTGCAAGCATGAAGCGCATAGAGTTTCGCGCGCCCGACCCGTCGTGCAACCCGTACCTCGCGTTTTCGGCCATTCTTGCGGCAGGCCTTGACGGCATAAGGAAAAAGCGCGACGTGGGCGACCCCGTCAAGGAGGACATCTTCAAGATGACGCCAAAGCGCAGGCGCGAGCTTGGGATAAAGCAGCTGCCCGCGTCGCTCCGGGACGCGTACGAGGCGCTTGACAGCGACCACGAGTTCCTGAAGCCGGTGTTCGACGACCTGACAATAGAAAAGATAATCGAGCACGCGCACTCGGAACACGTCGAGGTCACGGTGAGGCCACACCCGCACGAGTTCTCGATGTACGCTGACGTCTAGTACTTCCATTCGCTGGCGATGCCGTTCCACCACGAACGGTACTGCCGGGCGTCGGCGCCTATCTCGCCCTGTATCCTGTTCTCTATTGCAAAGAACATGTTTTCCATCGCGTCCGTTCCGCCGTCGGCCGCGAGCTCTTTTCCTATTTCTACGACTCGGCTCTTTCTTGCGGCAAGCTCGGCTGATTCGGGCTGCTGTATGCACAGCGTAAGCAGGTCGTACAATTCCTCTTCTAGTCCTGCGTCCATCAGTCAACCCTCTTGATAATGTGGTATCCGAATTCAGTTTTCACCGGCTCTGACAGCTGACCCTTTTCCAGCTTGAACGCCGCGTTTTCAAACGGCTTGACCATCATGCCGCGGGTAAAGTAGCCTAGGTCGCCTCCGCGCTTGCCCGAGCCCCTGTCTATCGAAAGCTCCTGTGCAAGCTTTGAGAAGCTCTCGCCATTTTTCAGCCGCTCAAGTATCGCCAAGGCCTCGCTCTGCTTCTGCACCAGGATATGGGAGCACTTGATCTTGTTTGACATCTGCGGAAGTGACACACGCGCATGAATTAACTTTTTCTCGCCCGAAACTATGATATAAGCGCGAAAAGATGTGGCAGTGATGTCCGACGACGCGGCTGCCGGCCCGATACCTTTTCCGACCCTTACCATCATCTACGTGCCTGCCGAAGCGGCGGTAGTGGTCGAGGACGTGAGCCAGAAATACCCGAACATTACTGTCGAGGACTGCGTCGGCTTTTTCCACGGCAGCCAGAAAAACTACAAGAAGGTGACCATATGGAGCCAAGGGATAGACAGCCTCTGGATGGACGCGGTCATCGCAAGGACAAAGGAGCTTGGCGGCGTGGAGTTTGTCACGGTGGTTTCAGGCGGCATGATGCACATCCTGTAAATACCGGCATCGTGTAGCTGGCTTGTGGGAGAAGAAAAGATAAAGCGCTGCCCAATCTGCGGGTGCACCGAGCACAGGCTGGTTGGATGCAACGGGCACTGGGGCAAACATAGACAGGGGCAGGACGGCCGGTGCGTAGTCGAATGACGAGGCTTTACAATTGTAATGTGTAACACTAAAGTATGATGCGGGTCGACGCGGCACGTAGATATGTACAGGCTTTTTGTAGTCGCGTTTATGTTGGTGACGCTTTTTCCTCCTATGATAAACGGAGCAGTTTTTGCCCAGCAGCGAGCCGACGAGCTTGTAACATACGAAAGGCAGAGCATCTTCATCAAAGAATATCAGGTCCCCTTCGAGGAGAGGGGTTTGAGAGGCATTGTTTTGGATAACAGCGGCAATGTGTGGTTCCACCATTCAACCACCGACACCAGCTCGCTGGTCATGTTCGATCCTAGCAAGGCAGAATTTGCAGAGTATCAGGTAGGCGGCAAGACTGTCGCAGACGACGCGGTCATAAACCTAGCGTCCGCGCAGCTTGTGTTTGACGACACGAGAAATGCCGTATGGTTCACAGATGCAAGGATCAACTCTGTGGGAATGTTTGATGTTCGGAGCAAAGAGACGGTACTGTGGCCGGTCCCAACAGAGATGGCCGGACCTATGGGCATTGCTCTGTCGCCAGATGGAAGAGATGTGTGGTTTGCCGAGATAACAGGCGACAGAATAGCAAGGCTTGACATCGAATCCGGAGAGATAACAGAGTACTTTACAGGAGAGGGCAGCGGCCCGGCGATGCTGACTTTTGACGGGAAAGGGCAGCTGTGGGTGTCACTCTCTTTTTCAAACAGCGTTCTGTTGATCCAGCCATGGGCTGCCGTCCCCGGCTCGTCGCTCGGCATTTCAAGGTTTTCGCTGCCCGAACCCGACCAGTTCTCGCCCTTTGGGATAGCCGTAGCGGGAGGCAGGGTTTTCCTTTCGGACCATGGCTCGAGCAGGCTCTTGGTCGCAGACGAAAACTCGGACCTGCAGAATTACGAACTGTACTGGACGTCCCCTTCGCCGGTATACCCCACCACGCTCCCAAGCCAGATAGTCGCCGATGATGGAGGAAACGTGTACTTTGCGCAGCACGGCGGAAACCGGATCTCAAAAATAACTCCGGATCGGATCATGACAGAATATGAGGTTCCAACCGGACCTCTTTCCACGGTGGTGTTCCTTTCTGCATCGCAGGAAGGAGTGTGGTTCGCGGAGTGGGCGTCAAACAAGATAGGGCACCTAGATACGACGATGGCTGTACCCTTTGCGCTGCAGGTGCAAGAGAAGATCCTTTTCCTTGGCGAGAATTCAACACAAACGTTCCACGTGACAATCGGCCGGAAGGCGCGATGCCCTCACAGGTAGAGATTGGACTTGTGGGCATGAGCGAAACAGGGCTTGCCGGGATCGTTTACGAGGCACGACCGCCCAGAATAGACCTTCAAGCAGATACAGCAGAATCGAGAATCGAGATCAGAACAACAGACGATGCCAAGCCGGGAAGCTACACTGTCATGGTAAGAGCGTCGGTCCCGGAAGGCGATGGCCTGATCGTCTCAAGGCTCTATCCAGTCAAGTTTACTCTGGATGTCCAAGGGCCTGTCGTGGAGGGGCAGCGGCCTGAACCCCGGCAGAATTCGGTCGGAGTCACCGAGTATCTGGCCATAGCCGCAATAATCGGGCTCGTGGGACTTGTGGTCTACCGGCGGTTCAGACAGAAAGGCAAGACGGGTTAGCTATAAACAGCTGCGGGTCATCGAGCGCGAAGTCTGGTCGTGACAACTGCTGCGCCTACGACCAGAGAAGCGGTCACCAAGGGCAACAGTGTCTGGAATTCCGGCGTCACAGTCACCGAGTAGTCGGCAAACACCGGTTCGAACCAGTACATCTTGAAGCCGATCACGGCAACCCTGACGGTGTACGACCCTTCTTCTGTGAACTCGTACGTGTGCTTTTCAACGCCGTAAGAGCTGTGCAGAAGCGCTATCGGCCTCTTGAGATGCTCGGACGCCTTGAAGATTCTCTCTCCGTCCTTCAGGATTATCAGATCGTAGTCGACATGCTGCTCTATCATCCCGGTTTCAGGATTCAGAAATGTAATCGTGAATGTGGTCTCTCCTTCATCCCCAAAAGAGACGTCCATTGACACGTTTATGGGCCCCAAGTTTGTTTTCAGTTCTCTTGTACCTAGATTTTCCGCGTGAGCGGATACAAGAGCTCCTGTGAAAATCAGGAGGATTATGCCGACGGCCGGTCCGCAGGTAAACATTGGACTTGTTTTCAAGATGCGAGCTGCGGCGCGCAAAGGCGCGCTTCTGTCTAGCATTGCCCTAGAATTTCCTTTCCCATGCCGCGTGCGAGCAGTCGTACTGGTTTGTACGTCTCGACGATATATAAGAGAGGTATTTTACAAATGTAAAGTCCGACCGGTAAGATAATGGCCGTGATGCATTAACGGACAACCATTTCCACGTAGACCGTCCTGACCACGGCGCCGTCGGTGGCACTTATCGCAAGCACGTGCGACCCTTTTGGAAGCTTCCAGTCGGCCATTTCGAGCACCACGCCATGCGAGTCTGCGGCTGAAAGATCGACTGATTCCGGCACAAAGCCTGCAGTGGCATCGGCAAGAACGCCTGATGCCGTGGCAGAGGTGGAAACGTCAAACGACAGCGTATTGTTGAATAGCTTGACGCCGGGTTTCCGGGTTATCTCTATGTTTATACTTGCGGTCCGCCCCTCCTCTAGAACCACGCGGTCTTCGGCGCGGATGTCAAAAGGAATGGGCATGCTCCGGTCAACGTAGCCTATCCTGTCCTCCGTGAATTCTGTGAACCAGAGTTTGTTCCTGTCGGCAGGATCGGCGTGTATTGTCAGCGCGTTTGCAATGCCACCTGCCTCCAGATTTCTCGTGGGTATCTCGTATTCTGTTAGAGTATACGTCGAAAGATCGAAGAAACCTATTCTGTTGCCCCTGTGCTCGTTGAACCATATGCCCCGGTCGCCGTACTCGAGCCAGTACGGTAGCGTGACAACGTGCACAGGATGAAGCGAGGTCGGGTATCTTGTCACTTCGTCCGTCTCTTTATCATATCTTGTGACAAAGCTCGTGTTGTGTTCTGTGACCCACGCAGAGCCGTCAGAAACTAGGATGATGTCCGCGGGTGTGACCAGCGTTTCCTGTGCGGGGTACTGCGCGACCTCGGTGAATCCCACGACGCTGGCGCCCTCGTAGGATATCCCGAACTCTGCTATTTTTCCTTCTAGAGCCTTCGTCACCCAGAGTGTTCGGTTCTGGATGTATATCCCACTTGGGAACGAGTCGCTGCCTACATCGACCTCTTTTATTTGACCGCCCTGCACCACACCTACTGCTCCACCTGGCAGCGTATACCAGAGGCGGTCTTGGTCAACTGTCATCTGCAGAGGTACGCCGCTGGGAAAACCGGCCGACTGGAACTTTTCTGTTGCAGGGTCAAAGCGCAATAGCGGCCTCTCGCCCGTTCCGGAGAAGAGTATCGAACCGTCTTGTCCTTCGCTCATGGCCCACACCATGACAAGTTGGGGACTGTCGGAGCCGACGGGAATGTCATGGTATGTTGCCTTGTTAGTCGAAGGGTCGAAGGAGACAAGCGAGCGCGACATTGCGCCGACAGTCCAGACTGCGCCGCTGCTGTCAACCAGTATGCCGTTTGGCCACGTCCCGTTTGCAAGCTGGAACTCTCTTATGTACGGGCTGGAAAAGGAGCCTGCAGCTTCTCTGATATCTATAGCCGGCGCCTCGTCCATGTCAGGGACAGGCGTTTGTGCAAATACTACAGCTACTATTGCGACTGCTACTGCAGCCCCTGCGACGGCTATCCACTTGGCTGCCAACCCCGTCAGAGCTCTCTGTTGGTCCCGATCAGCTGCCAGTCTGAGCCATCAAGCGAGCCCCTGTACACCTCCTGATAGCCTTCCGGCGAGTAGCCGCCGACGTACAGCGCCCCGCCATGCGAGTCAACTGCTATTGAAGTCACAGTGATGTCGGGCTGTCCGACCCTCTCCCACGTCGCGGCTAGGTCCGGCGATCTGGATAGGCCAAACGTGTCAGTCGAGGCATAGAGCGCGCCGTCTGCGCTAAACGCAAGCGCGTGAACCATCAGGCCCTTGTACTGGTTCAGGTGGCTCCAGCTTGCGCCGCCGTCAGACGACTGAAATAGCCCTGCACCTGTTCCTGCAAAGGTTATTTCGGGGGTGTTCGGGGACAGGGCAAGCGCAGTGATGTACTCGGGATAGTCCAGCTTTTCCCAGGTCTGCCCGGCGTCAGTTGTCTTGAACAGGCCGCGCCCGGCGCTGTCAAATCCTATGATGATGTTCGGGTCGCTCCTGCTCAGGGCCATCGAATGAAAGTCGACAGGCGGGTCAAGGACCGTCGATACTACCTGCCACGTCTGGCCGCCATCTGTGCTCTTTATCAGGCCTGTGTTGCCGCCAGTGGAAGGGTGACCGCTTGCATAGAGGGGCGCCCCCTCATTCAGTGGAGCTGTAAACGCCATGTAATCTGCCCTCTGTATGTCGACCTTGACCGGAGGGCCGCCAGCGACGCTTCTGTAAAAGTCGCCATGAGTGGCTATGTAGAGGATGCTGCTGTCCGAAGGATCGATGCCAAGTCCGTGCACATGTGGCCAGAACACACTGCGCGGGTTTGAAGACAGACCTGTGCCTGGGCCCTGCATTCCAAACACCACGGCTGCAGCAATAGCTGCTGCAACCGCTACTCCGACCCCAACCGCTATGAGTCTGCCTTTGTTTCCCAACTCCTATCACTTCGGCCGGCCCGGGCAAGAAAAGCGTTTTTCCAGATTGTCTCCAGATCCCATGTTTTCGTCCGGGAACTTGTCATATTTAACGACTGTATTTTACAAATGTAAAATACGCGCCTACTTGATCTCGTACAGCGCCACTGACAGCTTGAATGCAAAGCGCTCGTCTGTGTTCTGGGCAAGCGGCACGGCATGCTTTTGCGCCTCGTCCTTGAATCTGAGCGCCTTTTCCCGGTGGGCATAGCTTTTCATGTACCGGGCGATGTCCAGCTGCTCTGCAAGTTTCACTATTCTTGCCTCCTTTGACTCCTTGGCAAGCCTTGCATAATATTCGTCAAGTCCCGAGCCATCAGGGTTGCCGGCAGCCGCGCGCACTATGCTGGCGATATTGTCGCCGCACTCTTCTTTCACGTCGCCTTCTGACACGCTTTCAAGCACGTCGTGCAAAAACGCGGCCGAGACGAGCTCGGCGTTTCGAACTTGGAACTCCTCTGCAAGTATGAGCGCAACCCTGAGCGAGTGGTCAATGTGCGGCTCGTCCAGGAACTTGCCCTTGTGGGCCCGGTTTGCAAGCGCAAAAGCCTTGGTCAGCTTGACAACGTCGTCCGTGCTGGTCTCGAAATGCTTGAGAAGGCGCGCAAATCCGGCCTTTGTAAAATCGTCGAATCTAGCTTCCACGCACTCTTGTGGATATGGTGCCTTTATAACGATTAGGAACAACGCATAATAGTTCTGGGCGGTGATAACCATGCGTTGGCCGACAGCAAGGGCTACTATGCCACGCTCGGCGTCACAGAAAGGGCGAGTCACCACGAGATAAGAAAAGCCTACAGGAAGCTAGCTAGGAAATACCACCCTGACAGGAACCGGACGGTGTATGCCGAGGAGATGATCAAAAAGATAAACGCGGCATACGAAGTTTTGTCAGACGAGCACAAGCGCGCCCAGTACGACAAGACGGGCTTTTCTGACGCAAAGCAGGAGGCAGAGCCGGCGTACGACATGAGCGAGCAGGTGCAGGAGCACGAGCACAGAGCCGAGCGCGTAAAGACCGTGAAAAAAGACACAGACTATTACTACGGCCCCACCTTCATGGAGACTCCAAAGAGCAGGTTCCACGTCATAGTCGAGCCGTCGCTTTGCATGGCGTTTGGCTCGTGTGAGACTCTGGCACCCAAGGTGTTCGTTGTGGAAAAGAACAAGCGCGTCAACCCAAAGGCGCGTGTGGAATCGGAGACCGGCGCGGACCTTGACACAATATATGCTGCTGCGCAGACGTGCCCGACCAAGGCCATCAAGATTATCGACCGCTACACGGGCGAGCAGCTGTTCCCGTAGCCTTAAATTGCTCCGGCCCGGAGCAGTCCTCATGAAGCTATACTGCGTCGGCTGCGGTCCCGGCGACCCGGAGCTTTTGACGATACGCGCCGCCAACCTGATCAAGAGCGCGGAGGTGATATTTGCGCCGACCGCAAGGGAGGGCAAGCCCAGCATCGCGCTTTCTGTAGTTGGAAAGTACATCGACAAGTCCGCCAAGACCGCCAACCTTGTGTTCCCGATGGTCAAGGACAAGGAGTCGCTCAAGGACTACTGGAAGCGAAACGCTGCCGAGATTGCAGAAGCGGTCAGGTCTGGCAAAAAGGTCGTATACCTGACAGTCGGCGACCCGGCGCTCTACAGTACCTGGATATACATCCACCGCCAGCTGAGAAGCGACCACCCTGATGTCGAGATAGAGATAGTGCCCGGCGTCACCTCGCTTTTTGCAATCGCCAACAAGGCAAGGATAAGCCTGGCAGAAGGCGACGAGACGGTGGCAATAGTGCCGGCGTGCTACGACATGGAGCGCGTCAAAAAGGCAGCAGGCGCGTGTGACACGGTGATATTTCTGAAAGACGGCCGGTACTTTGACAGCGTGATTGACATGCTAGGGCAGGCGGGGTTTCCCGACGACGCGTCGATATCTATAGCGCAGGACATATCCGTTCCCGAGAGCGAGATACTTGAGCAGAGCACGCTTGCAGAGCAGCGCGGGAAGAAAGGGCCGGCTGAGAAATATTTTGCGATAATGGTGGCAAAGAAAAATGCAAGAAAGTAAGACCGTATATTTCGTCGGCTCGGGTCCCGGCGATCCTGAGCTCATCACGCTCAAGGCAAAAAAGCTCGTCGAGCAGGCAGACGTCATCATCTATTCAGGTTCGCTGTTCAACCCCAAGAACTTGGAATATGCAAAAAAGGACGCCAAGCTCTACGACGCCGCTGTCATCGACCGCGAGAAGATCTACCAGATACTGCGCGACTCGGCGCTTGAGGGCAAGCTCGCAGTCAGGTTCCATGACGGCGACCCGGCGCTGTTTAGCACTATACGCGAGCAGATTGACAAGCTCGAGTCAGACGGAATAAAGTGCAAGGTGGTGCCGGGCGTGACTGCGATCCTCGGCGCGGCCGCAGACCTAAAGCTCGAATTGACGTTACCAGGCGTCACGCAGACGCTTATCATCACAAGGGCAGAGTTGCGCACACCGGTACCCGAGCGCGAGTCGATTGCAGAGCTTGCCAAGCACGGTGCCACGATGGCGTTCTACCTGAGCGTGCACCTGATAGGCGACGTCGTAAAAGAGTTGCTGAAAGGGGGCGTCTACACAAAGGACACGCCGGCTGCAGTAGTTTACAGGGCGACGTGGGAAGACGAGAAAATAATCAAGGGCACGCTTGGCGACATTGCCGAAAAGACGAGAAAGGAGAAGATAATCAAGACCGCGCTCATAATCGTGGGCGACGTCATTGCGCCCAAGAAATACGAATATTCAAAAGTGTACGACGCAGGGTTCACGCACGGCTACAGGAAAGCGGAAAAAAGGAAAGAAGGTTAGGCCCTTCTGGCCCACGCAGTCACGGTCACGGTGCTCACGAGCGCGCCCGCCGCGCCTGCTATTGCAGCAAACACGATGCTCGGGTCGACAGTCAGGTTCGGTATGACAGTCAGTAGCGCTTGTCCCACTGACGGCGACGCCAGATAGGCAAAGAACCCGACCGCAAAGCCGATTGCGGCAAATATCGCTATTACGCCAGCTCTTGACGCCACGTCGACCACCTACTGCTGGTGTTCCTCGGAAAGGCCGTAGCCTGCCGACGGAATGGAGGGGAACTTGTCGTTCACCTTCTGCTCCGCGACGGCTGACGCCTCCATCATTATCTGGTCGATGTCCGCGCCCGCGTCGGTGTTCACTTCAAAGTTCGTGTTGCTTCCCTGCAGCGACTCCATCAGTATGCCGTTGAGCATGTTGTGCATGTTTCCAAGCTCGCCGTCCGCCCCTGGAAGGAACTGTGAAAGGCCTGACTTCAAGCCCCTGATGGACGCCATCGCCGGACCCAGCGTGACCATCGCGTCGCCAAGGTCGTGGATGGTGCTGAGCCTCATCTGCACCTGCTCAAGTGCCATCTTGGACTGGTTGAGCGTCCTCGATATCTTGCGGACCTCCGCAAGCTCGTTTGAGAGCGCCTTTGCAGCGTCGGTGTCATGCCTATGTGTGGCCTCGACTATGCGCCTAAAGAGCGCGGCATCCCTCTCGTTCAGCTTGGCTATCATTGTGTCTAACTTTGATGTTTGGAGCTGAAGCTTGTTAACCGCGGTCTCGAGCCTCGGTTTCAGCGGGCCCTGCGGCCTGAGCGACTCCTTGAGTTTCTCGCTTGCGCTAACCTTGCTCTGAGTACTCCAGTTTTTTTCAAACCCGGTCATGGCTTCGCATGAAGATTTTTGTTATTAATTCCGGGTGTATAATCTGCTCAACCATAAGCTTAGCTAATTACAGTGATGGTGAGACGTGGGTCCATGTTTGATTTTTCTAGGTTCCGGACCTATGACAATCGTCCCGGCCAAAGTGTGAGACGCGTCTTGAAACATGCAGGCGCAAGACCGCATCTGCAGATTCTGAATGTTAATGAGGGCCCGACTACTTCAGTGGTATCTTGGTTACCTCTTTCATGTCCACAGAGCCCCACGCGCCCATGCCCCCGCCCCGGCCTTCCTTTGCGGGACCTGTTATCTGGCTCACCGCTATTGCAGTAGCAGCCATAGGTGGCCACAACATTGCGACGTACTCGCCAGCATCTCCGGCCTTGTCAAGGCTTGCAGGCACCATGTTGTCTTTGTTAAAGCCTGCCTGCGCTAACTTGTCCTTTACCGGGTCAATCAAGTCACGTCTGCCGTGCACAATGATGTAGATCTTTTTCGTATCGTCTATCTGTGACACGAGATCCCGGTAGGAGTAGGACTATAAACGTGTTAGCCATGCTTTTCCATAATTGATAGTAGCCGACTCGCACATGGCGATGGTACTCCCCGATGACATTTCTGCGCGCATAGCAGACTTTGTAGCAGGCAGACGGGGCTTTCCTTTCATAGAGCGCGAGGAGACTGCGTGCATCATGTATCTATATGGCAAAAAAGATGGCGTCAGGGACAGCGAAATTGAAGAGGCGGCCGGCCTTGCCAAGCGCACCGCGGAGCAGATGTCAGCCGACGTCGACAGATACATGAACAGCTCGCAGGCAGTTCTCGATCCCGAGCACATAAGAAGCAAGTTTGTAAACCGCGGGCTCCAGCTAGCAGTCGAGAAAAAACTTGCAGGCGACAGGCTTGCAGGCGACCCTGCCATCCTGTCGGACTGCTTTGCCCAGCATGTCGCATTTTACAAGCAGGATCACTTTTTCGGGCTGTATGGGCCGCTGAAAGAGACCGAGCTTACCGCCGACATCAAGCCGGCGCTAGTTGGAAGAATGGTTATGGTCTGCTACAACAAGAAAAACGAGAGTGAGCTTGGCACGCACACGCTCATACCGGTCTATGTCTGGTTCAGAGATACTGCAAGAATAAAATAAAAAAGAAAGGGGGGGGAGTTAAGCCACTGTCGAGTCGAACAGTGCTCCCTGGTCTACAGCAGCTGCTCCGCGCTGGTCGTGCGGAACTGTCACCAGCACCTCGCCGGTGCAAGAGCCGCCCTTGCCATCCTCAGCGGTGAACATTATGTGGTAGACCCTGCCGTCGCCTGTCCCGGACCTTTCAGCCCTGACTTCTGCAGTGCTTGTTCCTACTCCTGCGCCGTCAGGAGACGTGTCGCCGTCGCCAAGACCGTTAACCGGCTCGTCCTGGAAGATGCCAGTTATAGTGACTGTCACGTCGTCGCCGTCTGGGTCAGTCACGCCGCCGATTGTTACGCTCCTCATCTTGTGGTTGGGAGGCCATAATGTTGCGACGCTTGGTGCTGCCGTGCTACAATCAGGGTCGTCGTTTGCAGTGCCGCAGGTCTCTATGATGGCCATGATGGCGTCAGCTGTGCCGGTGCCGTCAGCTGCGGTTGTTATGAACACGCCTCCGCTTGTTACTGCGTCGTCTTCAAGAATTGCTGCCTGGCCTGCATAGTCGCCACCGGTAGGCACGAACACGTCGGAGACTCTGATGCCAAGGCCGGCCGCGGTCACCGCAACGTCGTGCATCCTAGCAACGTCTTCTGGATCCATGATGTCATTGAATCCACCAGGTGGTGCGTCGGTTATCAGGATGAGTATCTTTACAGCCGCAGCCCTCCAGGGCTCGTCAAAGTCGCCTATCTGGCCCGGTCTTGCAGACAGGTTGTTGATAGCCGTGTTCTTGGCCTCGTCTGAAGCTTCCGGCAGTCCTGCGCCGCCGCTTGCAAACGTTCCGGCTATTGTCAGCTCGACTGATGCGAGGTCGTCTGTCAGCGCGTGGTGTACTATCACCTCGTCCTTGAAGGTGATGTAGCCGAGCCTGAGATCATCGTCTGCAGTGTCAGGAATGCCGTCGGGTCCCGATGCGGCCTGCGCCTGGTCGATGATGGCCGGCAGCGAGCCGATGATGTTGGCTATTGCGCCGCCCATGCTTCCGGTGTCGTCAAGTGCAATGGCTATGTCCATGGGGCCGCAGAATTTCGGTTCTGCCTGCGCCACCGCGGTCCTCGGGACAAATGCTGTCGCAAAGACTGCCCCCACCAGAAAGAGTGAGAGCAGCATCGTGGCTGAGAACATGAGGTATTTCCTCATGACAGAGTTAGGTAGGTGAAAATGAAATAAAGCTGGCTCACTGTCTGAATGCTTATTGCGCCAGTGAGTAGATTTTGCCAGTAATAATGTTATGTTACTTTGTTGGAATAAGCGCAGTTGCTTCGTCTACAAATTGCGTCCGGTAAAGGTTCATGCCCCTGTCGCTCAGGCTTATCACTTCAAATCCCTCTTCGTCTTTTTCCCTCCCTATAAGTCCCAGCATTTCCATCCAGGCAAGGTAGAGCACGCACTTGTCGTAGCCAAGGCCGGATTTCATGGCAATGTGGGTCCTTTTCATGCGGGGGTTGCGCTGCAGGAGAACGATGACTCGTCGGACGATGCTCCATTCAATGCGCTTTAGCTCCTTCTTGCCAGCACTCAAGCCATACCCTCCAAGGGGGATTTACTTGACAAATCCCTTGCTAAAGAAGTTTGCGTCAGGTGAAAACGTGGCGGACGGTGGCCTAAGCAATAATATACAGAAAAACATCAGCTGTCGATGATGCCCGCTCCGATGGTCAGGTTTTCCGAGTTTCTTGGAATCGGCTACTTTGGGGACGAAAGGCAGAGCGTCATAGCCCCGATATTTGACTCGCGACACGGCGCCGAAAAGGGCTGGGCGAGGGTTGTAAGCGACGGCATGGTGTTCCACGCGGTTTTCGTGGAGCACGAGTCAAAGTACGAGTTTGTAGCCTACCCTCTTGAAATGAACGACAGCAGGATAAACTATGTGCTTTACAGGTCGTTTTCAAGCCTTGGTAGCCTGCACAGATTCAAAGAATCGCACGGCAGGCGAATGTTCATCAAGTTTGGCTGGCATGACCTGACAAAGCCGGAAAAATTCGATGTGATGTCGGCCTTCGCGGCAGTCGACGGTGTTGATTTTGTCGCGCCCGGCGACATCAAGCCCGGTACGCTTGTCGACAGGATAAGAAAGAACGATCTTTAAGTGGTTAGGACCCGCCCGGCGCTTGCCGGGCGGGGGGTGATTTGAGACTTGCTGGTAGATGCCAACGCCAGTCTTCCTGGATATTAGGCATGCCTAATTAGGTTAGCCTAATATTTAAATGGTCCCAGCTTTCTTGTACAAGAAAACCCTGCATGTGTGCGCACAATCTGGGAAAATTCTTATCTCTCACTCCAACCAAAGGTTGCTTACTGCAGCCATGACCGGCAAAAATGGTCTCTGTGAGAGGATAGGGGATATTCATAACGTGCAGGCAGTCTTTCTTGTAAACGACGGCAGCATAGTCCAGTGGAGGGCCAGAAAGGGAGTCAAGATGCCGTCCCCCGAGCACATGGACAACATCTTGGTGCGCAGGCACATGATACTGTCCTTGGCAGGCATGCACGAAGGTTTTCTGGGCAAGTTCCACTACAACCTGAGCAGGTACGACGAGTCTGACGTGCTCCTGATAGACGCGCCGGCGGGGAAAAAGTCCATGCTGATGGTCATGGTGAAAAAGCCGTACGAGCTTGACGGGCTCTTGCACGAAATCCGCGGCGCGCTCAAGGACCGCTGATGCTAGGTTTATACCACATTTGGTAGATAGCATCACGGTTGACGAACAACCCCATAGCGGTGTTTGACTCTGGAATAGGCTCGCTTTCGATAATCAAGGAGCTCAGGCGCGAGCTTCCGGCAGAGGACCTGCTGTACTTTGCAGACAGGGCCCACTTTCCATATGGCAACAAATCGCACAGGGAGCTCTACGAAATAGTCGTAAACACGATAAACTACCTGCGAAGGTTCAAGCCAAAGCTGATAGTGCTGGCGTCAAACACGCCTACTGTGCAGGTGTTCGAAGAAGTGAAAAGAGCAGTTACAGACGTGCCGATAATGGGTGTCAGGCCGCCGCTCAGAGAAGCGGCAAGGATGACCAGAAAAAGGCACATAGGCATCCTTGCGACTGCCGGGGCTGTGAACAGCAAAGAGCTTGAAAGCCAGATAAGGCGGGAGGTTCCGCAGCACATCCTGGTCACAAAGTTCAACGCGTCGCCGATAGTTCAGCTCGTCGAGCAGGGCGTGCACCTGACAGACGAGCGCAAGACGTTTGACGTGATCTCAAGGGTGCTCGGCGACGGCGTCGACGAAAAGATTGATGTGATGACGCTTTCAAGCACCCACCTGCCCTTTGTAAAGAGGTACCTCAACGCGCTCTTGCCTACTGTCAGGTTCGTCGACCCCGCGCAGATGGTCGCAAAAGATGTGAGAAAGTTCTTGAAGTTCAACAGGATGACAAAGAGGACCGGCAGCGGCAGACTGCAGATAATGGTGTCAGACGGCAAGCGTGAGTTCGAAAGGTCAGTGCGGGCCATGGGAATAAGGGAGCCTGTTGAGGAAGTCTTTCTCACGTTCTAACAACTCATTGGTAAGTTAATCCAAAGCCACCTGACGCGTCCTAAAAGCTGACTATGGGCTTGATTAGCCGACGACGTCATTGGCAGGTGCGAAACGAAAGCCCCGAACCTCGGGTCAGCATGAGGATGGCAAAGGAAAACAGCTGGAAAACGTGATGGCCGTGATGACGAAAAATGCTGAGGCAAAAGAACTGGCTAGGGGCGGCGCAGGGCCTGTGGCGGCACAATGGTGAAGCCGCAGGCCGGTTGCAACCGCGCCGCCTTCGAGGGAGGGACTTGACGTCGTGCCGTTGATAGCGGCTGAACAACTGACGAAAAAATCAAACCACAAAACGCCCTGGTCCGCAAGACGTGCATTGGGCGGGCCTTGCGCGTCTATTTTACGACAAGCACCGGCACTTTTGAATTCTGAACCACTGACTGCGACACGCTGCCAAGCAAGAGCCTGCCTATCCTGCCCATTCCACGGCTCCCGATTACGATGATGTCAACGCTGTTCTTTTTCGCCGCGTCGAGTATCTTTTCCCGCGCGTCGCCTGTCTCCAAGAGCGTTTCTATTTTGAAGCCGTGCTTTGTGCCTGCCTCCCATGCAATATCTGCAAGTATCTTGCTCCCGGCGCTGACGTAGGCCTTTTCCATCCTGTCGATGGCAGAAGGTGCGATGCCCTCTGCTACCGGGGCAAGCGGGACCACGTGTATTGCAAGTAGCCGCGCGTCGGTGGACTTGGCTAGCCATATCGCTGTTTTCAGCGCCCGTCTTGCGCAATCAGATTGGTCCACTGCGACCAAGATTGTATACGGCCTCTTCAACGGCCTCTATTGTGATTGACTGGTTATATCGTTGTCGCCGAGGAGATCTGGTAATATCTTAAAGTCAACTACCACGCACCGAAAGGTTGTGGCTTGTTCCTGCTTCAGCGACCGTCAATACGATCTCTGCAGGCGTGACTTCCCCGCGCTGCACGGGTAGTTGCAGATACTTTAGTCCATTACGCAAGTGGTTTATGGCAGAGTTGTAATCCCTGTCAAGTACTAGCATGCATTTTGGACAGAAGTGCGTACGTACTGCAAGTGACTTTGGTACAGAGTAGCCGCATCGTGAGCAGTCGATCGAAGAGTACGCCGGCTCTACCTCCACAACGCGGTTAGCCTTATAATTACACATCATTCCAAATGTAGACCAACTTGCGTCCGTTATCTTGCGCCCTAATCTGTGATTTCTGACCATGTTTAGGACTCGCAAACGTTCAAGGAATATCAAGTCATAGCGTCTGGCATAATAGGTGGATGCCTTGTGCAGAAAATCGCGACGTTTGTTGTTGATTCGTTCGTATAATCGGGCAAGTATGTGTTTAGCCTTTCTATGATTGTTGCTTCCGATCTTCCTTCTTGACAATCTGCGGTGAGCTCTCTTGACCGGCCTTAGCATATTTGTCAGGAACTGTGGGTTTTCGATTACGTGGTTGTCAGAGTCGTGAGCGAATTTTGTGATGCCGACATCTATCCCGACTGGCTTTTCAAAGTTGACAGTGCAGTATTGTCTATATAGCATCCCACACGTCACTACTGCATACCACTTGTTGTTCTTTCTACATACCGTGACTTGTTTGATGTTGACAGGTTGCCTGTGTAGGACGATTTTGATATCACCAACCTTGGAAAGGGACAGCTTGTTATTCTCGAGTTGAAAACCAGACTGATTGTAGGTAAAGGAATTGAACTTGTCGTGAGTCCTATATGACAATCTACTTCTAGCTGTTTTTCTAGCCGCTGTCACTCGTTTTCCTACCATCTGAAGCATCTTGCTGTGGTAATTTCGAAGCCATGGATGCTGCTCCTTTAACTCTGTTAATGCATAGTTCATGTCGTACTCTGACATTGGCGGGATTGAGACAAAGTAATTGTACACCCACCGGCAACCATCAAGTGTCTGCTCCAATACAAACTCCTGTTCCCTCGTCGGATATAGGCGGAACTTGTAGTTAAGCACGGTAACGTCAGTTTGCAAGGACTACTATTTATTGACTGGAGCACCCAGGTGAGAGGGGGACCCCTTGATCCCAAGCTGAAAGTCATGAGGACATCGTTCACCAATCTTAAAATAAATGTCGCAATTCATGAATAAAGTAGCGATGGGCCTTAGCGAGGACTTTGACAAGGGCAAGACAGCCATCATGGACGGCTTTCTTCATGCAAGCCGTATCTATTCCTACTATGAGCGCCGGCTGGAATCTGAGATTCTAAAGTACCCGCTGCCAAACCACGTCGCCATAATACTTGACGGCAACAGGAGGTGGGCCAGATATCACTTCCTTGACAGCGAGAGGGGCCACCAGTACGGCGCTGACAGGGCGGAGGACCTGCTTAACTGGATACACGACCTTGGAGTCAGGATAACTACGCTGTACATACTGTCGACTGAAAACCTTGACAGGGACGATGAGGAGCTACACAACATCTACAGGCTGTTGGAGATAAAGCTGAACAAGCTGTACACCGACGAGCGCGTGCATAGGCGCCAGATGCGCATAAAGGCCATCGGCGACAGGCACAAGCTTCCGCGCAACATCCAGGAGATCCTGACAAGGCTGGAGGAGTCGACTGCAGAGTACGACAAGATGTTCCTGAACATTGCGATAGCGTACGGCGGCCAGAGGGAGCTTGTCGACGCGGTGAAAAAGATTGCAGGCATGGCAAGGAGGGGCGAGATCCAGGTAGACGACATCAATGAAAAGACCATCGAGTCGTGCCTCTATACATCTCATTTGCCGCAGTCGTCGCCGGACCTGATACTGAGAACGTCTGGCGAAAAGAGGCTCAGTGGATTTTTGATCTGGCAGAGCGCGTACAGCGAGCTGATGTTCATGGACGTGTTCTGGCCCGAGTTCCGCAAGATAGATTTGATGAGAGCAATAAGGACGTACCAGCGCAGGGTGCGAAGGTACGGCAAGTAGACGCTTAAGTACTCATTTCCACAATCACTCCTATGTCAGAAGAAAAAGTATCATGCCCGTACTGCCAGTCAGAGTTTGATTCCAAGGAGGACCTGTCAAAGCACATCGACAGGATTCACGGAGGATCCGGCCTGCTTGAAGGCGACAAGCGCAGGTGGTAAGGCCTTATTCCGTTGCATAGCGCCTTTTAGCAATCAAGACTGCTGCTAGGCCTGCAAGCAGTGCCAACGCGGGAATCGGGAACTCAGGGACCATGGCGTACTCGCGGCTGTGGACGTTGATAGATATCCGGTCAAACTCGCTTGCGCCTCTTATGCCGGAGATAAGGGTAAAGGGCGCGGTCTGTCCTGCAGGAATGTCTTCTACAAAGCCAACGGTCGTGTCTATCAGGTTGCCGGTATCGTCGTAGAGCGCGGCTGACACCTGCACCTGTGTCGCCGTGACGTTGCCCAGGTTGGCCACTTCGCCTGTAATGTGCGCGCCTCCGCCGGCGCTTGCAGCGACATCGATTACGGTCGCTTCAAGCGCGCCTTCAGGCAGGTCGGATATGAGGTAGCCCAGGTGGACCGCGTATGCCACCGCGTCCTCAAACTGCGTGGCGTTTGAGCGCAGTATGTGGAACGCGCCCGACTCTCCCGGGCGCAGGTACTCGACAAACAGAGGGCCTGACGGGGCTGCTATGACGCGGTCGTCCGCATCAAGCAGAGGGACTGTCACTTCTACAAAGCGCCAGGTCCGGTTGGTGATGTTTTTCACCTCGCCTACTATGTGAAAGTTGCCCGTCGAGTCGGTGTAGGTCCGAGAACCCAGAAGCTCAAAGTCTGTCTGGGCATATGCTGGGATAAATGATAACACCAGCAGCATGACCAGTGCTCCTGCAAGAACACCTTTCACCTGATTACTGCGCATTGACAGTATTATAACTTCACTATCGCATTTGTTTGTAAATGGTGCTTCTGTGGCCTATGTCTATTACAAGAATCAACAGCTTGTTCTTTTCTATGCTTACTATCACTCGATAGTCGCCAACTCGTATTGAGTAGAGGTTTATCCCTGTAAGTTTTTTTGCAAAGGCAAATGGATTATCAGCTACTTCATCCAGTTTTTCGACTATTCTCTTTCTAGCCAGAGAATCAAGTTTCTGGAGTCTTTTGTACGAAGATTCTGTCCAGCTTATTTGAAAGGTCATTTGAGCCCCAGTCGTTGCTTGACTTCTTTCATTGATAGGGTTCTACCAGCTTTCACATCTTCCAGACTTTGTTCTATGTTTCTTATTGTCTCGTCGCTTAGCTCTCCCTCATCTGTTCTCATTTCGATAAGTCTTTCGACAACTTTGTTGTAAGATTCTGCTGGGTGTAGTTTTAGGTTCTTTAGCTTGTCCTTCACTTTCTTGTCAAGCTGTATAGTCGTCCCCATGGCATTAGTAGTACATTATAACTATTTATAGCTCACTATAACTTGCAATATAATTCAGGCTACTCTAGCCCATTGTTCTTTTCGCAAGGTCGACTTCGACCTCCCAGTATCTGGGGTAGCTTGGGAGCGGGCTGCCCTTGGCGACTTCAAAAAAGTCAAGCGACGTGGTGACAAGCCTCGGGGTCACGCTGTCCTCAAATGAAAAAGTTTGGCCCTGATAGACGACTCTGACAGATACATGCACGGTTTCTATGTCCTGCCAAGCAGGGACCGGGCCTGCCGGCTCTGTAAAGTTGGCAGTCAGCCAGTCGTTTCTCGAAGCAGGCCAGTAAAGCGCCGGAAGGGCCGGAGCGTCCGGGCTTATGTCAAGCGCCGTCTCGTAGCTTGCTGACTGGTCTGAAACAGTCGCGTACACCTGCATGCCGGGCTGCGGGTTTGAGAGCCTTAGCTGCAGCGGATAGCCGCCAAAGGCCTGCTGGCAGCTTTCAAACTGCTCAAGCTCGGTTGATTCCGGCTGCTGTATCGGGATCTTCTGGACAAGCTCGTTTGCCCTTATAGAACCGGGCTCGAGGCCCAGGACGTAGACGGCGGTCTCAAAATCCGGGCCTCTGGGGATGATGCTCAGGTTTGACTGTCTCGAGTCAAGCGTGACGCTAGCATTTCCGGGGAGGGAGTTCGGGTTTGGCACTAGCCTGCCACCTTCGTTTCTTACCTGAAAGTTGGCCACCACTATGCCCTGCGGCTCGCAATTGTCGTTGAGGCCTTTTCTCACCGCAAACGCCGCCGCGTTGTTCAGTGCCGGGCCGTTGTTTTCAAGCCTTGCAAGGAACTTGCTGCCAGTGTCCTCGACCACGTGGACTGTAAAGTCTCCTGCCGCGTATGACTGCTCGGCTGCAGGAGGGCCGGCGTAAAATGCTATCGCGATGCCTATTGCCGCAATCGCAATCCCGGCAGCGACGGCATAGTGCAGGGTCTTCAACTCTGCATCAGAGAGACAGCCTGGTAATTATTCTTATGCGGCCATAGATCCGTCGTCCTTTTCCAGCCTCGCAATCCCTTCAAGACACGACGATGCGCGATGGGAACTAATTTGAGGGTTAGTTTTCATACCCCCTATCGTTTTCAAAAGTGGAACTAATTTGAGGTTGTACTTGTACAACCTCTATCTTTTTGATAAGTGGTACTAATTTGAGGTGCACAAGTGTGAACCTCCGGCCCGGAGTATCCACGGCTGCTGGGAGCGTCTGGTATTGCTGTGTCATGCCTTGATCTGTGCATGCGGACTATAAAGGAACTAATCTGGCGGTATGCGTTCAGGCCAGCCAGCTAGTTGACGCGAGCAGAAGGAGGCATGCTCCTCTTGTGGGCGCTTTTTTCCACCATAGACTGGACTTTACTTATCGTGTTCAGAGGGAGTGAGAGTTTCTTTGCGGCCTGCCGCGGCGTCATCTTCTTGTCCACAATGCACGTGAGGACGGCGTCTATTGTTTCGTAGCTCATGCCAAGCTCCTCCTCTGCAAGCTGTCCGCGCCACAGGCGCGGGCTGCTCTTCTTGTCTATTATTTTCTGAGGGACACCAAGATGCTTGGCAAGCTCTCGGACCTGCGTCTTGTATAGCCCTGCAAGGGGCGCAAGATCGGAAGCTCCATCACCATACTTGCTGAAATAACCAACCCAGATCTCGCTCTTGTCGCTTGTGCCCACCACCAGCGAATTCCGAGACGCCGCAAAATAGTACATGATGCCCATGCGTATGCGGGCCGTCAGGTTGCCTTTGGCCTTTTCGTCCGCGTCCGGCAAAAGCTTGGCGTAGCCTTCCACCAACGCGTCAATTGGAATCAGCTTGCATTCTACCCCGAGGACTGACGCGTGCTCGGTGGCATCATGGACGTCGCTTTCAGGAGTCGACTTGGTTGGGAGGACTAGGCCAAGCACTTTCTTTGCCCCTACCGCCTTGACGCACAGTTGCAGGGCCGTTGCAGAGTCGAGGCCGCCGCTTAACCCTATAACCAGACCCTTGGCACTGCTTGTCTTCAAATAGGTTGTGACAAAGCGTTCGACCTTTGCAGAAATAGAGGACAACTTCGTCGGGGCGGTCCCTGCTCGCTTCACGAGGCAAGCTCGGCGCAGGCCTATTTATTGATAAGGGCTATTTAACGCCCAGCGACGTGACGGGTGTGTCTGCCTCTAGATTCATGAGATAGGGTAAAAGCTATTTCACATCCAGCTTGGATTTCTTGCTTCGCACCACTATTATCGCAGGCGGACGCAGTGCAAATTCCCATGGCAGCGGTAGGGCTCAGCAGACTTTGCCACGAGAGGCTTTGCAGGAGTTGTGGGGAGGGCATGATCTCAAGCAAGTTCTGCCTGTTTTGCGCCGAACCAGTCGTGTGGAGGTGCGCAGAGTGCGGAAGCGTCATGGACCATGTGCATGCCCACAGTGCCGGCCGGGCGCTCTAGTAGTCGAATCTGGCGACGAACCGGGCCCTTGCCTTGCGGTGATTGTTTTGATGGGGAGACTTTTACACGGCTTGGAAGTTTTCACTAGAGGCAGATGTCATTAGGACATCATGACCGGATTGTTTGATGAAGCTCTTTCACCGGCTTTTAACTCAAAACGGACCTGTCTTTTCATGTCGCACCGAAAGGTCTCTACCTACCACATCGTCATGGACGACGAGAAGCTCGAGTTAAGGCCGCAGGCAGTATTTGACATGTATTCTGACATCTATGCCAGGGCAAGGGAGCTGGCTCCGCAGGAGGCCAGAAGCGAGCTGAGGATAACCCAGGACGGCAGGATAAAGACGTGTTTTTACATAGCGGTGTCAGACAGGATGGCGCCGCACCTGCTGTTTGCAACGCAAAAGCAGGCGGAAATCGTGCAGGGGACTGCCAGGGCCTACTTTTACAAGCTGCAGAGCCAGCTGATGTCAGAGATGTTTGGACCCGAATCTGCGACGACGTTTGACATAAGGTACGAAGGCAAGCTGATCTAGTTCAAGATACGCTGCAATCCTGTAGCTGATGTTTGCTGGTGCCTCGTAACTCAGATACCCTACTCAACGTCGGCCCATTCCCTGCGAAGCTCGTCCTTTATCTTTTGGATGTTGCCCATTGGATACTTGCCAATCAGTTCCTTGATGTCGTCGCTCCTTGAGTTGTTAGTGGGCCTTGTCACCTTTAGTCCTCCTTGGAAGATAAGTCATTAGGGATTATCAGTCCGAGCGAGTTGCCCTACTTTTTCGCCTTTGCCCTCATTATCTTTCGATTTTGCTGCGTAAGGAAATGCAGTAAGATCGTGAGTAATAGTATATACAACAATTCAAGATTCCATATTGCAGAATTCTACACACCTGCGACAATCTTCTCGAATATGATCGCCTGCTCCTTTGCGTCGTCCAGCGCATTGTGAGTGTGAGGAATATCTAGCGCCAGTGCACGTTTTATATGCTTCTTGTATGTCTGCGTCCATTCGCAATTCTTCTTTCCGAACCAGACAGACTTGATGTCTATGCATGAAATGCCGAAGGGGTTCTTACCTAGGAATCTTACAAAGTAGTAGTTGACAAACGACCAGTCAAAGCCGGCGTTAAATCCAACGAGGACCGGTTTCTTTCCGTCGGCAACAGTCCCGACCCATTGTGCAAAACTGCTCATGGCTTCTCGCGGCTCTACCCCTTTTTCCTTCAATACTTGCATATCCAGGCCACAGACCCGGATTGCTTCCTCGGTGAATTTTTCAGATATCGGCTTGAGCTCGACGTAAAAATTCTTGTCCATGTCTCCCACCTTGCACGCGCCGACGCTGAGCATGCTGTACTCTCCAGGTATGGGACCAGAAGCTTCGATGTCTACAGAGATGTACACAACTTTGGAACCTGAGCTCATAGTATCACCATCCGACCACAACTACTTTACCTTCAGGATCTCCTTGACCTTCGTCAAGAGCTTCTCTGCAGCCTCTGTTGTTTCAGTGGCTCCAGCCTCGGAAAACTTTAGGCCGTAGTCCGCCTCCTGCCTCAGGTCCATAGCGTCGCGGAACGCGTTCACCATAGTCAGGCCCAACTCTCTTGAGAACATCTCCTCTATGGCTATCGAGAGCGCATAGTGGCTCTTCTCCCTGTAGCCCTTGCTGTAGAGTAGGGCTCGGGCACCGTGGAACATCGAGTAGTAGCCCTGTATCGTGGCCCACTTGAGCTTCTTGCCGGCTAGCGAATCGTGCGCCTCGGCGAGGTCTGACTTGGCGGCCTCTATCTCCTTGATAACCATGTCCCTACCGATTCTGGCTTTCATTATCTTCCTTTCGAATATGAGTTTGCTTAGCCTCGCGCTTATTCTTTCTGCCAGAGCACTATTCCCCTCTCGATGTTATCGTAAAGTGGCCTGTCTTCACGCTTGAGCGTGGCAAATCCGTTGGCATCGACTATGATGGGCACCACCCTTCTCTTCTCCTTCGCATTGAACCTGCCTATCTCCTTTCTGGCGGCCTCCTTGTTGTCCGTGACGACAAGCAGGTCTATGTCGCTTTCCTTCACATCCATGCCCTGCGCGCAGCTGCCAAAGAGCACCATCCTGCGTGCAGTTTTCTTAATCTTTTCGACCAGCTCACTCAACGAATACACGTTAGCCAGTATCTTGAACTGACGCGCGGATGGGCTCTCCAAGTCAAGCTTGTAGAATACCATTCTGCCTCTCTTTCTAGATGTCAGAAATCCACGATCTGATAGCTCATGAAGCATTCTGTTAACCGAGCCTTTGCTGACGCCTGCCATTCTCATCACCTCTCTCTCGTGGTGCTCCTGAAGCGGGTCGGATGCAAAGAGATCCAGCACTTTTGAGAGCGTAGGTGTGATGAAGTCCAATTTTTGGACCATATGGTCACTATTTTGACCTGCATATATATAAATGAAATTCTATGCGTGTATTTGGTATGGTATAATATTTGGACCATATGGTCACTATTTCGATCTTTAAATAGAGATTTCGTACAAAAGATGGATACTTAGACGAGATACTTTACATGATGCGTTCTGTACCAGATACAATAAGCTTCGTGGTGACGACAACCAATCTCCTCTAGTTATTTTTGATGATATGTTATTTTGCCTTCTAGACCAACTCTGGCAACTTTCCAGCCGTAGCTACCCTTTCTTTTGGCAGCCTGCATTATGTGATACCCTTCATCGCTCAAGTAGATCCTAGTGCCCATGTCAAGGGGATGCCCATTCTCTGTGGAGCTCGTCCTTTATCTTTTGGATGTTGCCCATCGGGTACTTGCCGAACAGCTCCTTGACATCGTCGGATTTTCTTGAGCTGGTACTAGACCTAGTCATTGCTACCACTCTTCAATCTGCAAACCTGGTACGCGTTCAAAGTGTTTTTTGTTTCTTGTTATCAATGTCTGCTTGTTAGCAAGGGTGATGCTAGCGATAAAGAGGTCTCTGTCACCTATCGTGTCTGACTTCAGAGCATGCGCCAAGTCGCCCCATATCCTGCCAGACTCGTAGTCTAGGTTCAGAGTCGCGAAAAGGTCTAACAGTCGTTCTGCGTCTTTCAGTGCTTTTCGCCTGTCCTTCGAGCTGTATGCACCTCGATAGAGTTCGGCAACAGTTACGGATGTTGTATATATGACTTCACCGTTATCCACCAAGTCTTGCATCTTTTGCAGCGCAGCCGGCTCGCGGCGTTCGAGTGCGACAACAAAGGTTGTATCTGCGCAGACCATGCCCTACAGCTCGACTCTTTGGAGTTTCAGATTCTTTCGCAGGTCCTCACTTGCTTTTTCTGCAGCTTTGGCTAATTCCAAGTTTGGCTCTTTTTCTTTCAGATAGGCAAGAATAGCCGCAGGGTTGCCCTTGCCAAACTTGCGCAACACAAGGTCTGAAAATGATTCACCCTCTCTCTTCTGAGCTTTGAGTACTCTGTAAGCCTCGTCGCTGAGGGAGATCGTAGTAGTCCCCATATCTGATATAATGCATATACATGCATTTAAACTTGGATCTGGAACCGTACCTTACGCAAGGATTTCAAACGCGCCTACCTGTTTGTCGACCAGCGCAACCGGCGACGCAAGCGAGTTCCAGACAAAGACCTCAACCGTGTACGAACCGCCTGCCTTCGGGGTCCAGTGAACCGAGGGGCTTGCAGTCTGGCCCGCACCCACGCTGCCGGTGACAAACGACACGTAGACGAGGATGCCGTCCTCGTCGAGAACCTGGGCCACGAACACGAACTGCTGCGCCGTGTCGTCCAGGTCGTTTTCAACGGCGGCAGATATCGTCATCGGCTGGTTGGCTTTTTGCCTCAGTCAAGTGAGCAATTGGCGCAATATCGGTTATGAAAAGTATCACGGCTTTATTACTCCTAGCACAAGCTTGTTACAAGGGTAAAGCCTGCAATACGTTGCGTCACTGCGTTTTACCAACCAATATCATCTGCGTTGCCGTAGTATAGGATATGTCGTCATTCCAGGTCAGGGAAAAGCTCGAGTCCCGCTATGTGCGGGACGAAGATGGTATGTTTCCGGGCAGGCCGGCGTCGGCGCAGGACCAAAGACTTGAAAGGAATGCAAGGGTTGTCTGCAAAGACGTGGGGCTTGACTACAACGAGATGACCCCCGTGCAGAGGCTGTTCCTAACCCACTACAAGTGTGCGATCTGCAAGCTTGTCCCGCTGGACTACATAGACATGACGCACAGCAAGAAAGTCAGATGCGGAAAATGCGGACACATAGTGTCGTTCACAAGCGCAGGCAAGTATGGCAAGATGAGGAAGAGGCTGGCGATGTTCCTGAGCATGGGAGGAGTGGAGAATGTTTCGTAGCAGCGTAGACGCCTTCCTCTACCTCGTTGATGGCAGGGAACAGGGCGAGCATGCGCAGAAGCACAGCGTGACCAGCATACAAGCAGATATGAACTATCTTGCAAACGGAATTAGGCGCTGCAGTGTCCAGGTCCTGTTTTCTGACGGCGCGGGATACAGCGTCGAGGCGTACGACCGGGAGGCAGACGAGCTCTATGAAAAAGCAAAGGTACACTCGCGCGCTGAAGAGATTCTGCTGACAGTCAGATAGCTACCACTCGAACCTGTACGACAGACCGGGAGGCATCTCTTTTCGGGCCCATTTCGCAAGGTAGCGGCCCTTGCCTCTTGTAATTGTGGGTTGTATTTTGGACTTGGTCTTTTTTTCGGTTTCAAGGCTTACCTCGTAAACGGCCGGAGTCTTTATGGTAGTCGGATAGTCTAGGGTGACTACGAACTTGCCACATGGGACAAGGAAGGCGTTTTCAAAGTACTTGTCTGGCTCCTCTACGTCATATTCAAGGACATAGCGGACCTTGTCTCCTTTCTCGACAGGCGTGTTGAACAGCGTGGTGAACTCTTTTTGGCGGGGCTTGTCGATGCTGATGCTAGATATCTTCAAGTCTCTGCCGTGCTCATCATATACTCTGATATTCAGCTCGTCAAAGGTCTTGTCGACGTCTGAGGTTATCCCGTGAAGGACGTGGTATATCGGATCGTCGGAGATGTTTTGGATTTCATAGGTCCTCTTGTAGTGTACAAGCTGCGTCTTGGTGTTTTTCATGGTCATGTCGACTTGAACAAACGGATAGAGCGCGGTCTTGATAAAGCGCGGAACTTCTCTGCCCATCTTGCTTCTCTGGAACGAGCCTTTTACTGGGGGCTTGGGGTTGCCAAAACCGCTTCCGTAGGCAGAGTAGAGCAAGAGGGCCTGCCCGTGCTTTATCGAGTAGTCGTGGACGGGCTTGATTATTCTCTTATACTCGTCAGAAAGTTCACGCAGATCTTCGGCCATCCTGGTGCTGACAAGGATGTGGCCGTCGTCGCCAAGGTCCATGACGCGCCTAGCGATAATGATTCCGGGGCCCCATACGTTCTTGTTGCCCAATACATCATTGACAACAAAGACGTTGCCAGCATGCATGCCGATTCTGACCCGCACGGTTTCTGACGGTATCTTGTCCTTGTTGTACTGGGCTAGCCTCTTGTGAAGCTCTATTGAAAGCTGGAGTGGAAACTCGGGGCCCTGCAGAAAACCAATAGCCATGCCGTCGCCGGTTGGAAGGACCAGTATAGTCTCCTTGGGCGCGTTTTTGAATGCTGTGCACTCCATTATCGACCTGTTTAGAGTCTCGATTTTTTTGATCTGGGTCTTGGTGGACATGGCAGGGTCGGAAAGCCCTACTATGTCAACGAAGAAGAAATTGGCATGGATGAGATTCAGGTTGGATATGAGGCTCAAGTGTGAGCATCAGTACTACTTGGTGGTTTAAGATAAAGTTATTCGGAACAAGTGTTATTGTTACTGCTGGACGTTCAGATCGGGTTGTCTAAACTTTCATACAACCGCTAGCATGATAGTCGGGATAACGTAGTGAGTCTATTCCAAACTCGAAGATTATTGAGGTTATATCCTCATTTCGCTTTCAAGCTTTTCTGTCATTGGCCAAGGGCTGGCATCCGTGGAATTCCATACCATTACCATGAACGTGTACTCGCCACCATCTAGGATCACAGAATCCGAGACCGCGTTTTCTGCGCCTCTTGCAAGGCTGCCTGCGGATGTCTGGACGTACCGGGTTATGCCGTCACTGTCCAGCACCTGGATTATGACCACATAGTCCTGTGATACTTTCTGCGCGTTCTTTATTGTAGCTGAAAGGGTCACCGATCCGTCAGCCGCAGCCTGACTGACATCAATGTCGGTGGACAGTATTGACATCTTCTTCAGAGGATTTGAGTCAAAGTACGAGTCTGGAAAAGTACCATCATCGATTACCGCCGTTGCGACGGGTGAAAGGCTGTTGAGCGTTGCCCTGATTACTCGTGCGTTGGTGTCGACGCTGAGTGTCACGTCCTGCCAGCCATTGGCAGTGTAATGAACCAGGCGGAGGTCGCTGGCTGTTGCCGTAGTAGGGAGAAGAGACGGATCATACGGGATGGTGATCTCGATCGGACCTGTGAAGGTTACCGATGAAACGTCGATGTCATACATAGCTCCAAAGGTGGCATAAGGCGTCGACCCCTGGCCGCTGGCTATGGCAAACCTGCCGATGTTGCCAGAGACTGTTGAGAAGATGCCAGACATCTGTGTGGGGGAGACTGCTCTAACGCTAACATTTCCACTGCCTTCAACGCTGGTAAATGTAATGCCGATTGTCTTGCCGCCGACTGACATGGATGTGTTTATGTTGCTGCCCGAACCAACAGACGTTGAAGCTGAACTCTGGCCGATAGCTGAACGCCCAGAGCCGGGAATGATGCTCTGGATGACGTTTGCGGTTATCTTGACGCCGCCTATCGCGAATTTGGACCAGTGGTCGGTCTCTGCCTCGTAGCCGCATGACTCTGCGGTGTCAATAACTGCCAGTCTTGCAGGCTTTTTGACGGTAATCCACTGGTTTGTAGCCTCGCTGAACAGGAACAGCGATACGTCTGGACATCCGTCCGGGAGCTTGTCGACGTCCATGTCCCTGTCTACCAGGACGCGCACCTTGGGCGACGCTTGGAACGCAGTCGTACTGGAAAAGTCTGTTCCTGAGAAGTCGCCGGCAAAGTCAACTGTCAGGAAAAGCGCGGCTGTTTCCAGAAGCGCATCGGGAGGCTCGGGCGTGTCTGGCGGGACCGTGTCAGTTATGCTAAAGCTAAACGCCGCGTTGTTGACAGAGCCTTCGTTGGTGAAGGTCATCTCTACGTTCTTTAATTGGGCCGAGCCTGAGGCGGTAGGAGTCAGGTTCTCAACAAGAAGGGTCATGCCGGGTTGGGTCTTTTCAAGCACCGGCGTTACGACAAACTTGTTGGTAGAATCCTGCTGGTTGATGACAAGTGGCGGGATGATGTAGACGTTGCCTGCAGCAAGATCCGGCTCGGGAGTGCCATACGTCGGGATGGTGAATCCTGAGAGGAGGTTCTGCAGGGTAGAATTCGGCGGCGCTGTCTCTGTGAAGGACACTGCAGGCAGGGTGGCAAGCTGCGTAGGGGGGACGAGCAGGCCCTGAGGAAGGTCGTTAACAGTCTGGACCGCCACGTTGTTGACCGACGCTCCCTTTAACACAAAGTTGTTGAATTGCGTGCTGGTGAGATCCGGCGGGGGTATTGGGATCTGCTGCTGCACGGGTTGCGCTACTGCAATATTTTCAAATGTCGCTATAGGCGACGTCTGCGTAGAGTGGACTGTCGCTGTAAGCGTCCTGACTATTCTGACAAAACCTGACGGCACCTGGGTTTCCTCTATTGTGAAGGTGCCAAACTCGACGTTGTTTAGCAGGATTACGCCGTTGGCAGGATCCGCGTCCTGAACTCCACCGTCCGAAATGTTGTCGAACACGAGAAGAGAGCCGGTCAGCGTATACGGGTTGGGAGTGATCGTGAATTGCGCGCCTTCAAGGAGCTGGGATGTGCCCTGCTCCACCTTTCTTATCGTCAGCGTACCCTTTCTGTCGTTGACCAGTACGTTGACGGTATCAGCTGCACTGTTGGTTTTTCCATCATTTACGATAAGCTGGAAGGTAAGATTGGCTGTAGAGGTTATGGTGGGAGCGGTAAACGTCGGCGAAGCAATGTTTGCGTTCGATAGCACTACTGACGGGCCAGCCGTCTGAGTCCATGAAAAAGTCAGTGGATCATCGTCCGGGTCAGAGCTGGCAGAACCGTTGAGAGTCACAAGATTGCCTTCATCGACCGTCTGGTCGGGGCCGGCGTCGGCAATGGGCGGATTATTCTTTTGAGCTGCAATGCTTGAAGCGATAGTAAGCTCATCTGCTATTGCACGGAGAGCGCTGGTCTTCTTTGTAAAAAAGATCTCGTGATTGCCTGCAGACGTGTCTTCCCAGATAAACAGTATCGAGTTTTCTGTTATGGCAGCCTGCGGGACGAAAGAGCCGCCGCTATTGTTGCTGATGTTAGAGGAATCGCCAAACGTGGCCCCGTTATCTGTGCTCTCCCGGAAAAAGATGTCGGGAGGTGAAGACTCGTCATCCCAGGTGACAACCACGCGGTCGCTGGTCGAGACAACGAACGGCTCTATTGAATTGCCCGAGTTGTTGCTCAGGTTTACTGGTGAGCTGAAATTGGCGCCGTTGTCGGTGCTACGCGAGAACAGGATTTCAAAGTTGCCGGAAGTGTTGTCCATCCATGCGACGTAGACGTCTGAGCCTGTTGAAGATACCCAGGGCCAGTCAGAAGCACCGGAATTGTTGCTCAGGTTTACTGGTGAGCTGAAATTGGCGCCGTTGTCGGTGCTACGCGAGAACAGTATTTCAAAGTTGCCGGAAGTGTTGTCTGACCAGGCAAGAAAGACGTCTGTTCCTGAAGCCGAAACGACTGGCAGTTCTGAAGTTCCCAGGTTGCCGCTGATGTTGACGGGTGCACTGAAGGTGGCGCCGTTGTCGGTGCTACGCGAGAAGAATACGTCAGCCTCCCCAAATGGCCCCGATTGCCAAGTAACGTACACATTGGTGCCCGAAGCAACCATGTGCGGGACGGTAGAAAGGGCTGAATCATTGCTGATATTCACTACAGAGCCAAAGGTTGCGCCGTTGTCGGTGCTTTTTCGCATCAGTATTTCACGGTCGGTAAAGAAAGACGTAACGTCTTCCCACACCACGTATACGTCGCTGCCCACCGCCGCGACGAAAGGAATGGTGGAATCCGTGCCATCATTGCTGAGATTCACGGGTGTGCTGAATGTCGTGCCGCTGTCGGTGCTCCTTGAGAACATGATCTCAAAATTTTCTGAAGCGTTATCATACCATACTGCGTAGACGTTGCTGCCAGTTGTGACCATACTTGGAAGGAGAGAGCCGGACGAATTATTGCTAAGGTTCAGTATGCCTGTCATGTCGTTTACGAACACGTCGACGGTGTCCACGCTTTCGCCACTGGTGCTGGTCAGCGTCAGCTCAAACGTAAGGGTCGTGGTGACGTCTACCTGCGGCGCTGTAAATGATGGTGTTGCAGTGTCAGCGTTTGAGAGGGTTACTGCAGGGCCGGCTGTCTGGACCCACGAAAATATTGGGGCTTCTCCAGCAGGCACCGAGCTGTTCGAGCCGTCCAGAAATACCTCTCCTCCCTCGATTGCGTGGACGTCAAATCCAGCGTCGGCTACCAGGTCCGGATCCATTGCAAACATGATTTCGCCTGGGGAAGTAGTTGATGTCCATATTACAAACGCCGTTTCTGTCGATGCAGTGGCGTGCGGATGGAAAGAAGCTGCACCGTCATTCGATAGGTTTACGGTTTCATCAAAGAACATGAGTTCGCCATCATGGGTGCCTTTCATGTAGAGGATGTCGCAAACGGACCCAACACATTCCTGCCAGAAAAGATATACCGTGCTTCCAAAGGCGGCGATTCTTGGAAGGGAAGCGGTTTCATCAGTAATATCCCAGTTGGAGCTCCATGAGGAGACAAAACCATTGTTGCTTAATGCGATCCTAGCGTCGCCGTTTCCCGACGAGTCGTCGGCCCAAGCAACAAACGCGTTGCCCCCGGAGAGGGCAATTGTCAGTCCGCTCGCGTCTCCTGAATCGTCTGACACGTTTGTCACAGAACCAAAAGAGACGCCGCTGTCATCGCTGAACCTGTGGAAAGTATCGACATTGCCAGGTCCGTTGTCAAGCCACGTGACGTGGACGTTGCTGCCAGTAGCAGCGACCTCTGGTCCTTCAGTTGTGCCATTGTTAAAACCCAGATTCATCGTCCCATCATAGTTTACGCCTCTGTCAGTGCTCTTGTTAAAGAAGACTAGCGTGTCAGTGCCGTTGAGCGACCTCCAGGCTACGTACACGTTGAATCCCACTGTCGCTATCGAAGGCTGGGTAGACTCGTTTAAGTCGCTGCTCACGTTCACCGGTGTGCCGAAGGTTGAACCGTTGCCCGAGCCAACTATAACAAAGACGTCGTGGTTGCCGCCGGTTGGATCGTCCCAAGTGACGTATACATAGGTGCTTTCTGCCGCTATGCGGGGATTGTCCGCCAGGACAGAGCTTCCACTCAGCTTGACCGGAGTATCAAAGTTGGCGCCATTGTCAGTGCTCCGAGTAAACCATACCTCGCCGCTCTCGCCCAGGTCTGACAGCCAGACGACATATACGTTAGACCCTAGCGCCGCAACCTGCGGATTTGTGGACGGATTTGTGTCGTTGCTCAAGTTAAGTGGAGTGTCGAAAGTCACCCCGCCGTCCGTGCTGCGTACAAAGAATACGTCGTGGTTTGCGTCAGATTCTTCCCACACGGCATAGACATGGCTGCTAGAGAAGGCTATTTGGCTGCCTTTGTTAGGAGACAGGAACGAGTCGGCAGCGTTGTTACTGATGTTTTTAGGAGCCCCAAATGCGGCGTGGGCAGGCTCGGGCGCCATTAGCGGCAGTGATGCTACGACAAGCAAGACGGCTAGGCCTATCGCCCACCCCTTCATGTATAACCGGACCAAACGGAAATATTTAACAATACTATTTAACCTAAAGACAATAGTATCCACTAATGGGAACATGTTTATGAAAAATTATGCGTGTTCTCTGTTGCTTTTCAGGTGTTTTCGCACCAAATTCATGAGCAACTGCATCGCTTCAGGACCAAACATCCTATTCAGGTTCTCTTTTAGTTCTTCTATGGAAAATTGTTCACAGTCCAAACACAGGCCTGCTCTTTCTAGATCCTCGTAGACCAGTTGCTTCAGTGACGGGCCGACCCTGTCCAAAACCCTGTCAAGTATTTCCCGCAAGGTTTTGGGACCTGATGCCACAAGGACAAGCAAAAGAGCCTTTATTTAACAAATCTCCCGTCTCAGAAAGGTCTTTGAGGGTGGCATCTGCGTTTACCACATTTCCACCCTGAGAGCCGGCACTTTTTCATAGTGCTTCCTGTTCCTTGTGAGCAACGCCTGTATAGCTCAAATGCATTTTTCAGAGGCCGAATTACCAGTTATTTGTATGAAGCTCTAATCCTAGCAAATAGGGAGATCTGAAGGGCAATCACAATCGCGATGAGTGCAAGGATTGGGATTATTATCGAGTTTATCTGGCCTGATGCCCGCTCAAGTTCGTCGACAGCCTCTGCAGCCGTATCGATGTCCTGCTTTATGGCTTCTCTTGCATCCTCTACCGCCTGCCGCGTATCCCTTAGTTCTTGGCTGGTCCGGTCGAGCTCTTGGCGAAGAGCAGTGACCTGCTGCTGTATGTCGCCTATGCTGGTGCCGCTGATTACGACCTTTGAGTCGTGGGCAAGAAATCCTCGGTAAAAGGCAATTGCATGGATGATGTTGGTTCCCTCGTCTTCAAGAATGACGTCGGCGTAGTAGATCCCCTCGTGAAGCTTGTTGAAATGCCCGGCCAGGTTGATTGTCTGGTTGCCGGTATGGATGTGCGACGAGCTGAGGAACTCTGACGGGTCGGCATTTACCAGCGCGCCCTGGAACGTCACCTGTACAAAGATCCTAAAGCTTTTTCCAATAGAGACGTCCGTTGGCGAGTCTAGCTTTAGTATCAGGGTTGATTGCAGAGGTACGTCTTCGACTCCCCGCAGGCGGTCTATGAATTCGACGATTATGGTGCTAGTAACAGCAAACCTAGAGTTGATTTCGATTGTATACCGGCCAAAGACGAGGTTCTTTGAGGGTTCGTCCCATTGCATCAGCTGCTGCGCAAACGTCCCATCGTTGTTGGGCGTTATTACGTCGGTTCTGAAGGCGCTGCCGGAAGGATCGACTATTCTTACAACCAGCGCATCCTCAGGCAGGGTGTTACCGTAAATGACGAGTGTGTCGCCAGGAACAAACACCTGCTGATTAAGTCTGACCGTTAATGTTTGTTGTTGGGAAAATCCGGGAACCGGAACGAATATGAGAATTGAAACAAAGATTATCAGAAACAGTGCTTTTGACATAAAAAGGAAAAGGGGGGGAGTTAGTAGGTTTATTTCAACCTACTTAACTCACAGTGACGTTCGTTGTGGCGATTGGTGACAGCGCTGCGGGGTTCGTCAGGCTCGTTACAGAGAACGTCCTGATCGTGTAGTCACCAGGTTGTGCCGGCGTCCATGCCAGTCCACCAGCCGCGTTTCCGTTCGGCGGTGCTGTTGCTTGCACGTAGCCAGCAAAGGCCGTGGTTCTATCAGACGCTCTTACTTCCATGTAGAGGAACATCGTCCTTTGTGTGTCCTCGTTGTTCTTGTACGAGAGGTTGATGGTCACAGTCCTCTGTGTCGTCACTTCGGTCACTGGGTTTCCGCTGCTGTCTGTCAGGTTCGGAGGCTGTCCTGTCGTGCTACCAACCGACGCCGCCACGCCGACGTTCAGGCTCAGGAAGAAGCTCTTAGGTCCTGGCGCAAAGCCCAAGACGAGGAACTTGTCCCTAAAGTCGGTAGCGAATGCATCGGGGTATTCGATGGTTACCTGGTCGCCCTGTCTGACGAAGAGTGAGCCAGAACCTGCTGTTGTCGAAGTCGGGATTCTGAAGTGGAATTCACCGCTTCCAGGCTCATTCTCCGTTGCCAGCACGTTGGTCAGACCTACCCTGTCAGATGTTGAAGTCACCATCAGGTTGATTGTGTTCCTGATGTCCGGGTTGTTGACTGCATCGATGTCAGTGATTACACCTTCGATTGCAGCTCCTGCTTGTACTGTTGTGCTGGTGACTGACATCAGTGGGTCTTGCGAGACGATGAGCAGGTCGGTCGAGACGATCGCCCGTGCACCATTGTCGTCGCTCTGGTCGTTGTACCTCACGCCGAACACGTCGCCTGGTAAGCCCATGACGGTCACGTCGGTGCCGCCGCCAGCGCTACCTGGTCCGCCTGGTGCCAGTCTAACTATTGCACAGAACTCCATAGAGCTTGATGTAGTCTGCTCCACGGTTGCTGTTGCAGAGCTAGCAGCGCCCCTGTTGGTGGATACCTGCAGGAGTCCTGGTACCTGCTCGACTGTGTTCGGGTTCAGTTCTAGGTCTGGGTCAACTACACATACTTGAAGTCTAGTTGACGGAGAGATTACTCCGTCCGCAGCTCCACGTATGACGAGTCTGCCGGTTGTTGAGGCGGTTGTGAAGCTCAGGTCGTTCTGAGTTGCTGCTGTTCCAAGTGCTGGCCATGCTGCAACTCCTGCCTGACCGCTGGGTGTGGGGTCGTTGTACCTCAGCCTGCCCTGCGTGTCTGGCTGGACGTTGAAGATCAGGCCCTGGATGGTGTCAACTCCGACTACGAGCCTCTTTTCGAATGTGTCGCCGTTGAGACCTACTTCGTCCAAGTCAACTCTCTGGTTCAGCTGTGTTCCTGCTGTGATTGCGCCTTGTGCAACGCCTGTTGTCCACTGTACCGATACGCCGACTCTTTCTCTGACGGTGCTGTCCCTGTTTGCGTTGGGGTCAACCACTCGTATGAGAACGGTGTCGCCGTTTCTGATCACGGTTGTGGACTGCAGTTCCTGTGCAGATACGGATGCACTTGTCTGCTTGAACATTTCAATGCTACCGTTCTGTGCAGTGAATGTTGCGCTTGCAGCGTTTGCATCGTCTGTGGTTGTCAGGACACCGTCTGTGCCAAGGTAGTCAACCCTAACGGCTGCGCCAACCCATGTGGCTGGGCTGTCTGCAACGGGCCATACGGTTACGGTACCCCTGAAGACGCCGCTTGAGGCTCCTTCTTCAACAATGGCAGTTGTTACCTGAACAGCTGCAGCGCATGCTGCAAATGCAGGGTTGCCAGCTGTTGAAGTGGTGAACCTCAACATCAGCCTGTCGACCATGTTGGCAGCGCTTGTCAGCAATGTGCCTGGAGTCTGGTTCACAGGGCCAGCACCATCGCTGGTCAGGATCACTGTGCCTGTGCCGTATGCGCCTGCAGCAAATGTTGCATCAGCAGCGCGTCCTGCACCGATTGGTGCGTTAAATGCACCTGCGGGTGCACCAGCACCTGCGTTTACTGCACCACCTATTACGCCAGGCGCACAGCCTGCTCCACCGGTTACGAATGCGGTGGCAGACGCTGGGACGAGTACGTCCTGAACGCTGTCGTTAGTGTTCGCTGATGGGTCTACGATTGTGACGTGCATCCTGACTGGGCCCAAGTTCTGCGAGGCTCCGCCGATGCCGTTAGCGGCTGGCGCAGGAATGCCGTCAAGTGCTGCGTTGGCTGTTGTTGGCCTTGGTACAGGATACTGGTTCCTGTCAATTTCGACTGTTGGCTTGGTAAGTCCCATGGTAAAGCCCTTGGTAGATGATTGTGGGACTGCGTTTCCGGCAAACATGTTTCTGACTTTGAATTCCATTCTGTCGCCGTCAGCTGGAGTTATTCCGGCCGCAGTCAGGAGTGTGTTGACGTTGAGTGTGGCAATGAATCTATCGCTGTCGTTGTTCTCTTCTGTGAAGGTCAGTGTGTATATAGCTGCGAGCGGTACGGTCATACCATTGTACAGTATTTCAAGGTCAAGTGCTCTTACGCCCGAGCCGCCTTGGCCTGCATCTGCTACGATGGCGTTCCTTGCCGTACCTGTTGTCGCTGTCAGCGGTGCAACTGGAGCTCCGCCTTCAATCGCAGTAACACCTGCGGCAGGAGCGCCTATGCCGAAGACAAGGTTGTAGGACTCTCTGACGCCGCTGTCATCGTTCAGCTGCGGTGCGGTGATGACCAGGTCGGTTATTGTGCCTCTTGTAAGGCTGTCCCTTGGTGAAGAGATTGTGATGTCATTGTCTGGTATCCTGAAGATCTGGGTTGCAGTGACTGCGCCCCATGAGCCGTCAGTGTATGATGCAGTGATGTCTGTGTCTATTGGTGCAAAGAATGTTGTGCCTGCGCTTCCTGTCTTCCATGTGAGTGAGATTGTGCCAGCACCAGATGCGTTAGGTACGAACCTGCTGCTGTTTGTGTCGACTGTTGTGCCTTTCTCAAAGAGTGAGAACGTTACTGCCTGTGGAGTTGCTGCTTCAGCGAGTGTGAGGAATGTGCCGCTTGCTGGGAGGTAAGTCTGCCTTGTTTCAGAGTTGGTGTTTGCGTCCTGGTCCATAACGCTACCGGTGTATTCGGTGCTGTAGGTAATTGGGCCAGACAGCGGTGATAGCGTGCCTCTAGTGTTTACCACTGTGTATGATGTTGTTGCAGTGTCTGCGATAGCTGCGCCTCCAACAGTAGGCGTACGTCCGGGTAGTACACCAGTAAAGGCTTGGTAATCGTTGGCAGTTACCGACCTGCTGGTCGATTCGATTCCTGCGCCAAGTGGTGCAACACCGAATGTGGTTCTAAAGTTGGCTCCGTTTGGACTCCTCTCAGAGAGAGCAAATGGCGGCAATGGTGCCGCAAATGTTCCGGCTGGAGTTGGAATCAGGATTTCACCTGCGACGGTTTCTGTAAGGACTTCTGTCGCTGTCGGGTCAAGGTTCGCGTTTGGCTCATAGTAGGTTGCAAAGGCAACAGTGCCTGCGCGAGGACCATAGGTACTCCTGTCAAGTGATACAGAAGCTGCGGTGTCGTCATATACTAGGACCTTGTCAGTGGCACGGGGGTATGAAATGGTGATCTGGCCACCTTCCGCTACGCTGCCAACTCCGACGCCAAAGGCAAATGCCACGTCAGGCATGCCGCCAGCTATGGCTCCGTGCCCGCCAGCGCCTATGGTGTAGCCGGTACCGCCTGCTGGGCCTGGGTTGCCGCTTGCAATACCTTCAGCTATTACGATGTTGGTATATACCGTTGAAAACGGTGCGCCAGGAGTCCCATAGCCTTCTGTGGTACCTAGTGCATTGTTCTGGTCTACTATAATGTAGCCAAGAAGCCTGCCGCTGGTAGTAGAAGTTTCATCAAATGGAACCTGTCTCTGTGTTCCAAATGCGGTAACGTCCACGAGTACGTTTGTTGACTGTGTATTGTCATCGCGAAGGACCGGATCGAAAATCTGGATTTCGACCAATTGCGGTCCGAAGAATCTTCCGCCGTGTGGATCTGCGCTTGTTGTAATGGTCACGCCACCTGTCTGGGCGAACGCATTACCTGTCAAAGGAAGCATCGCGACGACGCCGGCAATAAGCACGGCCATCAATGCAAACGCTCCTACTGACTTGTAGTAGGGATTACTTTTCTCCATACTTGATCGTTACAGTCGATGCACTACGCTTGCTATTTAAGCATTATGAACAATATGTTCACTTTAGTGAGATTCTCTAACGATATGCTGTAGAAATTACATGAAAGATAGATATAGAACAGCAATATTACATACTTGTGTGTCATGTACACGGATTTTATGGAGAATATGGGATGCATCCGACAAGATTCAGCCATGACATCCTACCCGCTAGCTGCAACGTGCTTTACAAGCTCCTCGATGTTTGATGCGCCCACGACCTCGATCCTGTCGTCTGAGAACCTCTGCCACTTTGGCACGACAAGCTTTTTCGCTCCAAAATCCACCGCGGCGCTGGTCTTTCCCGGCAGGCCCCCTATGGTGCCCAGCGTGCCGTCTGGGTTTATGGCACCGGTTACAAGGACCTGCGGGTCGGGTTGTGTGTCTGTCAGGCCCATTATTATCATCGCAGTGATGGCGGCCCCTGCGGAAGGCCCGTCGACTGCTATCACGCTGCCGTACGTGTTTACAAACCTAAAGATGATGTCCTTGTCCGCAAGTGACACGCCCGTGTATTCAGATGCCACAGCCGCCGCGGTCCTCACCGACTCTTGAAAGCTGTCCTCAAAGTCGACGTCGCTCACGTCGACGGATATCCTGCCCGAACCGGCTCCGATTATCTCCAGCTCTATTGGAAAGATGAGGCCTTGACCCCTTGGGTCGATTCCAAGCCCGTAGTATGAAAGGTGGACCCGCTTTGCAGCGCTTTCAAGGGCGGCAATGTCTGCGTCTTTCAGGCTCACGACTGAATAGAGGCCGGCTATTTCTTGCTCGAGGCTTGCGGCGCGAAGGCCCAGGTGGTGGAGCTCGGTGTTTCTTGCCGCAAGGTCGGCTTCCAGGACTGCAATCTGCTCTGACTGCTCTGCCAAGAGCTGCTCCTGGGACCCGATATCTTTTGCAAGCGACGACAGGTCGCCCTGGAGCTTTTCAAGCTCGGCGTCCTTGCCTGCAAGCTCCTCTGCAAGCCTGTCTGCCTGCGTCGATTTTTCGGTCAGGTCTGAAGATAGGGCGTTTATAGTGCCTGCCTGCTGGCCGTAGAGAAGCGACGACGCGGCAAGAGATACCGCTAGCGCCGCAACCAGTGCTATTTTGACAGGGCCAAGGGGCGTGTGCCAGATACCTCCTGCTGCTTTAGGCCTGCTTGGCAAATAATCCTTGCGCTGTTTTACTGGGACTGGCCCAGCCTGACCAGGGCCTGCATGTCGATTGGGATCTCCCAGAATTTCGGATAGACGGGAGATGCGTATCCTGCCGCGGCCGTGGCAAAGTCCGGCTCTATTTCCTTCAGGTGCTCTGGCGTGAGCACCACCGTTGCAGTGAATTCCTTGCTCTCGCTCTCTATCTCGGTCCTGACGTGGATTGTGAGCTCTTCGCCGGGCTCTTTGAACCAGGGCGACGGGCCCATGGTGCGCACAAAGTTGTTGCTAAACCAGCTTTCTGACGAGTTTGGCCAGTAGGTTTCTTTGAGGCTGTATGCAGTCTCGTCGACATAGAGCCTCGTTTCGTATACCTTGCCTGACGAGTCTGTGATGGTGATAAAAGTCTGGGTGCCTATCGTTGGGTTTGATATCATAAAGAGGAGCGGGTAGCCCTTGTCGTTTGCCTGGACGCACTGCTCGAAAAGTTCAAGTTCGCTTGTGCTGAATTCCTGTACAGGAATCTTTTCTATCGGGCCCAGCACTTCGATTGAGGCCGGCGCCATCCTCATGACATAGACCGCGGTCTGGACGTCTTGTGCCACCAGGTTTGCCTGGTTGGCCTGGCGCGAGTCGATTTCGACAAAAGAGCCCGACTCTAGGACGTTGGGCTCAGGGTAAAGGTCGCCTCCGTACTCGGCGACTGTAAAGTTGCTCACCACCATGCCCTGCGGCTCGCAGCTGTCCGTATAGCTTTTCTTTACCGCAAAGGCGACTGCGTAGCTCTGGGTCGGGCCGTCGTTGTAAAGCCGGGCCACGAACCTGCTCGGGTTGTCCTGCAATATTTCGACCCTAAAGTCGCCTGACGAATACGTTTTGAACAGCAGGGGGTTTGCCGACTGGACAGTTAACAAAATGGCGATGGCTGCCACTGCAGCTATTCCTGCTATTATGGCAATTCTCGCAGGCTTCATCGGGTCGATAATTGGCGGGGCCTATTAAATAGCATCCGCTGTTGTGAAAATGAAAAGGGAGGGGCCCCTCAGTTAACGGAGAAGGGCGAGTCGTAGACTGTGGACAGTGCAGTCGGGGAGCCGCTTACAGCGTCCCACACCATTACCTTGATGGTGTGCTGCCCGGGCTTGTCGGGTATCCACGACCTCAGAGTCGGGACGGACTGCCCTGGATCGAGGACGCCTGCCGAGTAGCCAAAGTCAGCTGTAAAGCCGTCAGCGTCGATTACCTGCATGATTATGGCGTACTGCTGTGGCACGTCCTGGAAGTTCTTGAAGCTTGCGTGTATCTGCACCTGCTGGCCCACCATGGCTGACGCAATGTTGACGCCTGTCTGCGGGGACTTGACTCCGCTCTCGCTAACCTGGACCTTTGCCAGCGGGTTGTTCACAAAATAGCTTGGCGGGTATGTGACGCCAGTGTCTGTTCCTGTTCCGCCGCCTCCGCCTCCACCGCCTGCTGGGGCAGGTGCTGGGGCAGGTGCAGCGGTTGTCGTAGAAGCAGCTACAAAGACTGGCGAGAGGCCGTTAGCGAATGTTCCTGTTACCGTGCCGTTTATGAAGTCCACAGTTACGCCGGTTGCCTGCTCAAGTGCGCCGGTTTCGGTCACCCTATACAAAGTCGGAGTGGTTCCAGTCTCAAAGTTTATAATGTCAAAGGGTGCTGTGACTGTGATAGGACCCGTAGCTCCAAGTGCGGATACATCTATTACAAGTACAGGACCTATGGTATTGAAATTAGTGCCACCAAAAGTGAATATTCCTTTCCCTCCAACTACACTCGTAAACAGATTATTGTTGAAGAACGCGTTGAGGTTTGCTGATGTAATTTCTTCGACTACGACGTTACCTGCATTGGCAATGCCAGGGATTGTCAGTGTGACGATTCTGCCCGAAGAACTCGTCGCCTGTGTGGGGACATTGGCGTTACCAGGACCGAATGCGGTGTTCTGGATGCTGCTGTTGCCAATTGTCGTAAAGGAGATTTGGGGTGCTACTAGTACATCAGGACCAACTCCACTTCCAGTATCAATAAGTACGTCCAGTGTGTGTTGCCCAACAGACATTCGTGCTGTATTCAGCTTGCCTTCGATGATAATGACATCTTGGCCGTTACCTATGAAACTACTAACAACGTTACCAACTTGGTTGGTATATCCGACTGTGTTGCCGCTTATGTGGGTATAGGTGTATGGAAATGCGTACGTGTATTGCGCTGCGTACGTGGAGCCTGCTGATACAGGTCCGTATCCATATGCATAGCCGTAATACGTCGGAGTGGGGATTGTTATCTGTAACTTGCCCCGGATTAGAGTTTGTTCTCCTCCTACAAAATTGCCATGGGCATTAAAGAATGCTTGCTTGACAGTTTCTTTTCCATTATCCACAATTACTTCTACTTGATTTATTGACACCAGTTCGCCTGGCGCGACAGCGATAGTTACACGGAACGTACTACCGACAGCCGAAGTCGGAACACTGCTCAACGACGTGTTTGGAAGATCAGTGGTTAGCGTGAACGCGTCAACTTTCTGAAATGGCACGAATATCGCGGCCAGTAATATGGCTGCAGTGCCAATTGCAATAAAGTTCTTGTAATTACTAACCCCGATCTTCGATGACATTGTTATCGATTCATACGTTTGGGTATATAAAAAGATTCTGGGACAAAATTGCTTCTTTTAAGTCCTTAATGCCTTCCGGGCTATTACAGGAGGTAAAGGTTGGAGATGGAGCGAAATGCGTAATTTGCAAAGTGAAGTATTATCAACGACACAAGAAGGAACCGAGCAGGACTCCTGAGCGATCCCAGTAAGGAGCCAGAGATGATGTTAGCTAGTACTATGCCTGCTGGAACCTGTAAAGGAATGTTGTAAAACATCCTCGACTGAACCACGCTGTCGCCAAAGAAAAAGAAGAAAGACGTAATGAACATCGATGATAGTAATATAGCATTAAATCGGCTACTGGGTTTTTCCCTCAGTGCCCATACTAGCGCTAGGATGATGAGCGCTGAATTTGTGAGAAAACCTCCCAGATATAGACGGAAGGTATAATTCATGTTAAACCACCTTTCTGCGAAAAAATCAGAGCTAACGCTTGAAGAGAGTAGACCAGAGAGATGGCTGACTCCAGAGATGTCTGTTGCTGATGCGATAACAAGAACCGCGACGATCGTAGATACGATGATGATGACCGTAGGAATGCTAGACTTTAACTCCTGCCATCTCGCTGCATCTTTGGTCGACATGACGAAGAGTGCGGTGCCGAGAAGAAGCGTCGATGTTAGAAAGACCCAGGTGTAGACGTGAATCAAAAGTGTCAAGAAAAGCGTTAGTGAGAATAGTCCGAGGTTGAGCCACTTTCTGTCTCCGTTGTGGTATTTCAGAAAGAAAAGGGCGGTCAGAAAAAGCAAGGAGAGCGCCAGCATGTTAGAAAAAAATCCCGCGTACACGCCGACGACAAACTGTGTAGATAGAGCAGTTATAGCTGCTGCAATAGGAGCTGCAAGTGGTATGTTCTTTACAGCGTAGCGAGTAAGAAAGAATACGGATAGCACCAGCGATATCCCAAGGGGGATGGGGAGTAAAGGAACAACATATTCTGCAGGTTGGTTTACAACCGTGACTATGCCGTAGAAAATCAAGAGTGAAAACGCCCTGTCAACGTTTCGATCAAAAGGACCGTTTTCAGCGAAAATGCCACTTTCTTTAATCAGGTTTATCTGGTTGACGTAAAAGGGGGCGTCTACTGAAACGACTTGGAAGTCGCTATTAATGGTCGGCAGATAAGGATATACTGACAGCACTGTGACCGTAACGCACGAAGCTATCAGGATTACCATAGTTGTTCGACGCGTAACGGCAACCTCTGAGACACGTTCGATAACCCTGGTCCGCATTTGCTTGTCCATGGAATTCTTCCATTGTTGCAAGGAACCCATTGCAGGCCGGAGTCCGAAGGAGAAGATCAGGATCGCCATGAAACCTGTTGATAGCAGACCGAATGCATAGAACAGCTTTGATTCCAGGTCCGCTCCATACCACTGCCATTCTGAATAGATTCTTGAAGAGAAAATAGGATAAAAAAACCAAGTCAAAATAGACACAACTTCGATTGAAAGGAGAACGAGAATGGTCGAAAGTATTAGCGAATTTCTTGCTATGATTCTAGAATAATGTAAGCCACGCCTTCTTGAAAAAAAGAATGCGGCTATTACCGACGGCAAGGCTGCCAGGGCTGATGCGTCGGCTAAACCATAGTTTTCCGACAGCGCAGAGAAGATAACCAAGCTTGCCAGCGGCAGGGCAATAACATAGAGCAGAGGGTTCCTTATTCCAAATAGCGCGACGCACGCTACTATAGCCGTTGCAACGATAAAAATATCGTCAGTAAGAAACGAGCCTGTAAGGAATACGAAGAATGACTGGGGGCTTGTAAGTCTATAGATTGTTGGAAAAATAGTTACATTGAGAAGCTCGAGTGCCCTGATGGCTGTGAGTATGCCTAGAACCGAAAACGGTATCGAGAGGGTCGCATGACGGAGTTTGAGATGCTGGCTTTCCAATTTCATTGCTAATTACGACCGATTTGCATTAGATTCGGCGCGTTTCTCTGACCACGTTTATTACTACATACAATATGACCGATGTGGATAACAGCAAGAGCCCGGCCATTAGAAATCCAAGGGACAACAATGCCACATTTGTGACCAGCCTTCCCTCCACGGAATATATCTGTAATGCCCATCCGCCAAAAAATATCGCCAGGACTAGACTGGCTATGGCTGGAATTCCATAGAAACGAAGCGGGTGCTTTATTGAAACGAATTTTAGCGTGCTCATGACCACATCGATGCCATGGTACATCGAGTTGTGGGTTGAAGTGTCCTGCCCATACTTTATGGAAACGGGCACTTCCATCACTGAAAGTCCAAGTGCCATCGCCTTCATTATGATTTCAGTAGACGCGCCCATCCCCTGTTCTGTGATGAACAGCGCGTTTATTGCGCGCTTGCCGTAGGCCCGCAGACCGCTCTGCGAGTCGGTCAGGTTTGTCTGCGACACGGCGTTTGAGATCTTTGTTATCGTCTTTATCCCGAACTTCCGGTACGATGACGTCTGGTCCTCGACTGTGTGGGGCGACGACAGGAACCTAGAGCCGATTACGATGTCGGCCTGTCCGTCTATTATGGGCTGGACAAGCGACTGTATGTATGCGGGGTCGTGCTGCCCGTCCGAGTCGATCGTGACTATTATGTCGGCCTGCATCTCGCGCGCCTTTTCAAGCAAGGTGGCAATGGACGCGCCGTAACCGCGGTTCTGCCTGTGGGTGAGCACGACTGCACCCATCTTTTCGGCGATGTCGCCTGTCATGTCCGTCGAGCCGTCGTTGCACACAATGACCTGATCAACGTGTTTCATGGTCTGGACTATGACGCCTGCTATGCTCTTCTCTTCGTTGTATGCAGGGATGCAGGCGACTATGAACGGGCGTCCCACGGTGTGGGAAAAGGGGTTTTTGTAGATAATCCTTTCTATGATAGTTCTCAATGCAAGATTTGGCCGCAAATCTCTTAGCAGAGGTCACCCGGACTGTAGATGTGGAGGCCGATGTCTTTCTTTCTACTAGGAGCAGATCTTCAAGGCTTCCCGGCAAGGCCCTGATGAAGCTGCAGGGAAAAACCGTAACAGAGCACCTGATAGACAGGCTGAAACTTGCAAGGAACGTTCGTCAAGTGGTGCTCTGCACTACTACAAGTTCGACGGACGAGTCGCTGGTCAGGATAGCCCAAGAAAACAATATCGAATATTTTAGGGGGAGTGAAGAAGACAAGCTTGACAGGTACCTCCAGGCTGCAAGAAAATTTGGCACCGACTTTATCGTAGTTGCTGACGGCGACGACGTGTTTTGCGACACGTCGTTTATAGACTCTTGCGTCGACGCTTTCAAACGAACAGGTGCTGATTATGTCTCGGTCAGGGATGCCCCCGTTGGAACGGTTCCCTTTTGCGTCAAGAAGGAAGCGCTGGAAAAAGCTTGCAGGCTGAAAAACGAGACGAACACGGAGATATGGACAGGCTGCTTTACGGACACGGGCATGTTCAAGGCTCTGCTTGTAGACGCGCCTGAGAAACTGCGCAGGCCCGACATCAGGCTTACTCTTGACTACAAAGAAGATTTTGCCCTCCTTGAAAAAATCTTTGCCAGCCTTTACAGACCTGGAAACGTCATATCTCTTGGAGAGGTGATAGAATTCCTGAACAAGAACCCTAGCCTTCTGGCCATCAACCGGCACATGCAGGAGCCGTATCTGCAGAATCAGCGTCGTTTTCCTAAAATCACGTTAAGAAACGACTCTACGTAATGTAGAATACATCTCGACGAGCCGGCTTGAGATGCTTGAAAGCGAGTAGTCTACCTCAACCTTTTGTCTTCCTTTCATGCCCATCTCCTCAGCTTTTGCAGGGTCCAGCATTAGGTCGATTATCTTCTTCGCCCACGCATCGCTGTCGTGCGCTTCTACGACAAAACCATCGACCGAATCCTTGACCAGATCTGACAGCGGCTTCACGTTTGATACGATGGCAGGTTTGCGGCACGCAAATCCTTCCAGCACCACTATGCCAAAGCCCTCTATCGTGCTTGGGTTCAGAAGCACTGCAGACTCGGACAAGAGTTTGATTTTTTCTTTTTCTGACACGTTGCCAGCGAAAGTCACGTTGCTGCCCAGCTTCTCAGCCCTTTTCTCAAGGTCGGTCTTCTCGGGCCCGTCGCCTGCGATAACTAGTGTAGCGTCGGGTATGGTTCTTGTCACTTTTTCAAACGCGTCGATGATCGTAGCGATGTTCTTGTAGAACACAAGCCGGCCAACAAATACGGCCTGGTGGGGTTTTAGTGGAGCTTGGGTTTCATATGAATGCGGGTCTATGCCGTTTGGTATGACCTCTATCTTTTTTTCCGGGATGCCCAGAGCTTGCATGTCCGACTTGCTGATCTGGCTCACTGTGTGAAATTTTGTGACAGGCATCCTGCAGACTATTTTTTCCATCAGTGGGCCGAGGGTTTTCATGCTGCCCGTGGCGCCGCTCTGATTCGACCATTCCTTCCAGAAATCTTTTTTCGATGTGTAGTATACGTCATGAACTGTTGCTACGTGAGGCACGCCTGACATGCTTGCGCACATCTGTGCAGAAAGTACCGGGATGTAGGTGTTGGAATGTATCACGTCAATCTTGTATTTTCTGCAAACCTCCAGTCCCTTTGAGAAAGAAGATAGTATGAAGGAGATTGAGGAGCCGATCCCTATCGGCAGAGATTTCGAAAGATCTAACTCCGCTCCGACCCGCCAGACCTTAATCCTGTCAAGCGTCTCTGACGACGGCGAGCCCCTGAGTTTCTGGGCTACTACAAATACTTCATGCCCCTGCTTTGATAGCTCTCGAGCCCAGTGGTAAAAGATGTATTCGCCTCCCCCGAAAAGCGCGGGGTAGAAGAGCTGCGAGAAGTAGAGTATCCGCAATCGAGGATGGTCGTGCTTGTACTTATTTCTACTTAGTGGCAGGCGTTGAGACCCGGTCATACAAAGGTAAAATAGTCACCTAGACGCGTTGGAGTGCATATAGAAGCAAGATGGAGAATTTTGTTATTGCACCTTTCAGGGAGTTCTACAAGTACAGGGAACTCATAGCTTACCAGATAAAAGCTGAATTCAAGCAGAAGCACTTCCAGAAGGCCCTCGGACCGCTCTGGTGGTTTGGTGAACCCATCTTTATGGCAACCATCTTCATATTTCTCACTACTTTTCTTTTTCGTCAAACATTTACTGAACATTATCAGATCACCATTATCATGTCGGTGCTGGTATGGCGTTGGTTCTCTAGATCCCTTGATGGCGCACCTATTTTGCTGTTAGGATTTCAGCATGAGCTGAAAAAGACCAATCTGCCTATATTGCCTTTGATCTTCACTAACATACTTGTAGAGTTGATGTTCTTTGGATTTGCAATAATAGTCATCATAGCTGGAGTAATTATCTCAGGCATAACCTTGACCATCTACGCGTTATACTTGCCGCTACTGGTTCTGATACATCTGACATTGATTGTTGGATTTGTTACTTCCTTGGCAAAGGCAGGAGTATTTTTCCGAGACATTTCACAGATAGTGTGGGTATTCGTAGGTATTTGGTTTTATCTTTCACCTGGGATTTATCCTGAACGTCTTATTCCAGACGACTACCGCTGGCTTTATGATCTCAATCCATTTGCAACATTATTTCCAGCTTGGCGCGCCATTTTAATAGAAGGTGTTCAGCCAGATTTGATAAGACTTGGCATATTGTTTGCAATATTCATACCGTTCGCCTTATTGGGGTTAAAGACTATTAGCAGCAGCAGAGGTGCCTACTTCAAGAGGTTATGAATATGTTGTTGAAGAGGAAAGAAAATGGCCTTTCCAAGGCATCAGATGATGGGACAGACGACCTTATCATTTGTAAAAATGTAGGAGTTCGATTCTCAACCGGAAACCCTGTGCCCACGGTAGCAGATCTTTGGGATTCTGTATTTACGAAAAAGAAGGAAAAGCCCAAGCATTTCTGGGCGCTCAAGGATGTTTCCTTTTCCGTCAAAAAGGGCGAGCTCCTCGGGTTAATCGGCAACAACGGTGCTGGTAAGACTACATTATTGCGCATTGTCGCAGGCGTTCTCAACCCGGACGCTGGAAATGTAAAGATCAACACAGAATGCACCCTGCTTTCGCCAGGATTGGGTCAGAGAGACCAGCTTACTGGCAGAGAGAATATCATTCTTGGTTGTCTTTTTCTTGGATACACCATGAAAGAGATACGAGAGAAGTATGATGAGATAGTCGAGTTTTCGGAACTTGGAGACCATATTGAACGACCGGTTCGCTACTATTCCGACGGCATGATCTCAAGACTGACATTCAGCATCGCTACTTCCATCAAGCCTACCTTTTTGCTGATGGATGAATTACTGTCAGCTGGAGATATTAATTTCAGGGCAAAGGCCGCCAAGAGAATGAGGGAAGTGGTTCAGAAATCAAAGGGCGCCATCATTGCAACGCACGATATGGATTATGTTAAAAACTGCACGAGGGTGGTCTATCTTAACAAAGGTGAGGTCAGGTATTATGGCCTTCCTGAAGTAGCTGTAGAGATGTATAAGAAAGACAACAAGTTAGGGTAGATTTCTCATACTAATCTCTAGATGAGACTATTGGAGTATACATTTAATATTACTATGACATAAGTCATTTCGGCAAACTAATGGAGTGCAGGCTATTCTTTTTCTTCATGAATGACCATTGGAAAGGGATAGAGAACCATCTTAGAACCATTCCTAATCCTTACCAGATTGTCACGAATAGCTATTCACTGAATGAATTCCTTCGCACGCGAGGTATCAATTCAAAAACACTCAGAGAGACCTTCCCAGAAGAAAGTGAGATTACTTATGAGATCCATAGAGCGGCGAAGAGAACTCAGGCAGAGTATAGAGAATGTCTGAAAGACGTAACATTTCATGGCTTCAACATTGCAAGAGGCATGGAGAATCAACTTCTCGTTCAGATAATTCTGCATGAAAAAGCAAAGAGGGTATTAGAAGAAAATCTGAATACAATTTTTGTTTTCGAGGGTTTTTCCTTCACCTATTTTGCGATAATGAAAACTGCTATTGAAATGGGGTACAAATGCAAACTTGTCATAGAACGACTCCAAGGTGATAAACTCGAGCTCGTTGAGCCGGATGCTAGTCTTACGTTTTTGAACTATAAGAACAAACTTCAATATCTAGAATCTCTATACTTTCCGAAAGGTTTTAGATATACTCTTGTAGAAAAGGTGAGATCTCTTAGATCTAGAAAACAAGCTCAAAGAGTTTCTCGTCGTAAGTCAAAACGGAAATTCCGCATACACTTTCCTAAATTATCCTTAGACTATCGCCCTTCATTTGAACCGGCTAGTTTCCTTGTTC
>CAYXFY010000001.1:200687-200979 GCA_964464395.1 uncultured Nitrososphaera sp. | reverse complement strand
GTCCACCGTTTGAACCGATTAATTTCTCTGCATTGTCGCAACTCGTTCGTCCACCGTTTGAACCGATTAATTTCTCTGCATTGTCGCAACTCGTTCGTCCACCAGAACTAGAAGAAATTGACTTTTCTCGCATTTTCAAGAAGAGGCAGAACAAACAGACAAGGAATGCCTTGTCGTCTATATCGCATATAGAATCTACAGCCACTGACAGAGTGAAAACAACCTTAGGTCAACTGGTATGGGGAATGAGGTGGTCCGGCAGGCAGACCGGGATGATGCTTAGATGGACGGG
>CAYXFY010000001.1:0-200587 GCA_964464395.1 uncultured Nitrososphaera sp. | reverse complement strand
TTCTTTGGTAGCTAGGTTCGGGATATGGTCCGGCAGGCAGACCGGGATGATGCTTAGATGGACGGGTTCTTTGGTAGCTAGGTTCGGGATATGGTCCGGCAGGCAGACCGGGATGATGCTTCAAAGACTAATACCGAGTATAGAAAGATCGTTTGATTCTGCCTCAAGAAACGCGAAGTTAAATATCATACAAATGAATAGGGAAATCTCTACACTTGCTTATTGGACAAGAACGGCAACAATAGTTACTGCAGGGATTTTCACTTACCTTGTGAAATTATACTTTACTAAGTCATTATCGGTCGTAAACTTACAGACTACCAAGCTGATATTCCGAAATATCGACAAGAAGATGCAGGAAGAAGGTTCAGAGTATGCAGAGTGTGCTTTCTTTTTCACTACAAATGAGAATGACCTTTACCTTAAGTCATTGTATCCAGTCATGGACAAGTTGAAAGAGAGAGGGGTCGGATTTCAGGTTTTTGCAATCGACATAAGAACGGCGGGGGTTCTGTCTAGCAAAAAGATTCAATTCATTAACTTATTTGATGACGTGAACATTCTTGCTGAAGAAATAAAGCGGAGCTTCGACGGGAAGGAACTCGGGAACAAAATCGAACAGTCTGCTATCAAAAATAATCTATCATTACTGTATTTGAAGCAGCTATCGGGATACTTTTTTTCAGAAGCATGCAGATCGGTTGCTATTAGTTTAATCGCAGAACACATAATAAAACAAACTCGGCTGAAATCTGTTGTTATAGCTGCTGATGGGCAGATGTTCGGAAATGCGGTCATAGCGGCATGTAGGAAATATGGTATCCCATCTTTCTTTGTCCCCTCAACTATTATCAATGCTAATCCATTACATGCAGAGTGGATTAGATCTGATAAGATCTGTATCTACGGCCTGCAGGGTTTAGATGTACTTACCGATCTAGGATACAAGAAGGAAAATATCATACTGACGGGTAGTCCGAAATATGACTATTTGAAGAAGTTTGATCAACAGAAATCAAAAGAAGAGCTTGAGCGCCTGTATCAGATAGACAGTAAGAAGAAGCTCGTCGTTATAGGCATGGCAAGATGGCATCATGATGACGAGCTGTGGATGTCTGATTTTATCAGATTTTGTAATAGGAATAATCTTGAGATTGTCATCAAAATTCATCCCATGTACAAGGCAGATCTACACGAAGAGAGCCAGTATAAAATTGGTAAAATTGAAGAAGTGTGTCGAGGCTTCAAGTATCGTATAACATATGATATCGATCTCTATACCCTGCTTTCAGCAGCCGACTTGACAATTACTGATTACTCGAACGTGGGTGCAGAGTCAGTTATTCTGGAAAAGCCGCTGTTGACGGTAAACTTTGTTAAGGAAAGCTTGGATAATGAACAGAGATATCATGAAACGGGTGCCGCGATCTACTTCGAAGATTATAATGAATTTGAAAAGACGGCATTTGAAATCTTGATGGAAGGTAAACATGTTGAGGATCTTAGGAAGGGAAGGAAGCATATGAATGACATGTATAACTATTTCAATGATGGGAATGCTGCGGAGAGAGTTGTGAACCTAATTCTTGGCACAGAGAGACTGCCAGGGACGGTTCGTATCAAGGAGGTTAACCGGAATACTTGAATGACAAGACATTCTTGGAAAGCCCCGTTTTCATATGCGGACATAGAAAATCCGGAACCACGTTGCTGCTCAGCCTTTTCGATGACCATCCTGAACTGTCGGTATTCCCTGCAGATAGCGGTTTCTTTTACAAGTACTATCCCTTGTGTGAATCCAATCATTTTTCGCTGAAAGACAGTCTAGAGGTGATCACTAACGAGATAATCGGAAATTTCGAACAAGAGTACAACAAGCTTACAGATGCTGACAGAAAGAAAGTTAATTTTGACATAAAGAAGTTTACGAGCGATTTCGTATCGCTGGCAGAGTCGAAGTCTACTCCCGAGGATATGCTAGCATGTCTTATGATAGCATTTCATGACAATTACAAGCATGCAGGAAGAAAGAGGTGGGTAGAGAAAACCACTTCGTCAGAGATCTACGCGCTGGATATAGCTGATTGGTTTCCTGATGCGAAGTTTATCCATCTCATAAGAGACCCTAGAGACAATTGGGCCTCGTTGAAATCCGGCTGGGACGTAAAGTATAGACGATACAACGACTCTCCACAACGTTTACTTCAGAGTTTGATAGAGAGGGGAAAGCTGGGCATGGAATTTGCAAAACACAATCAGAAAATCCTTGGTGACCAGAGATACAAGATTATCAAGTTTGAAGAATTAACTAACACTCCGGAAGGAATAATGAAGGATCTCTGCCAGTTTATTGGCATAAGCTTTAATGAAAAGTTGTTAAAGCCTACTTTTCTAGGAGTCCCTTGGGAAGGCAATAATTTTGACGGTCTTAAATTTGATTCAGTTTCAGATGTAAATGCTGGGAGATGGAACGAAAGAATCGAGGAGAACGAGGCCAAGCTAATTGAATACTATTTTGCAGATATAATGGATCATTTCGGATATAGATGTGAATATACTCTTAAAGAGAGAGTATCTGCTGCTAAGGAACAATACAAGTGGCATAATTACGCCCAAGCATTTTCGTATCTATCTACCAAGCCTACTTGATCAAGCGCTTACATCTTGGTCAACAGACCCTCTTGGCACAAAAGGAGGGCGACGCGGTCAAGAATATCTATGGGAATCTGTGTTTTTTCAGAAATATCAAATAACGAGTGGTTTCCGTCACCATAGAAAAGAAGCCACCTTATAGCATCAAGTTCTATTCCCTTGCTTATCAATTCCGACGGAAAATCATACTTTCTTTCGTAATGACTATTCTTGTCTGTTACGCTTTGTTTTATCAATCCTCCACTTCTTGGATAGAGTCCTCTCTTGCCAAGCATCGGTTCGCACCAAGGATTCAGAGACTTAAATCTCTGGCTAACTTCCAAGATATTGATTATCTGGAGGTATATCTCAAGCGTTTCAATCAGATTCTGCGGTCTAACATAATCTAGGTTATCTAAAGAAGTGTGATAATAGTCGTATTCATAATACTTGTTCCTGCATATAGTACCCATCGGGATTCTGAAAAATGGTGAGGAAAACTGTCGTTCGTCGCTTCCGTTTGCATCAAATGGGTATATTATACTTTTCAAATTGTTAACTTTAAAGACCCTGCTAACAGACCTATCAATCTCATGATCTTGGAGGAATGTCTGCTTGTATGAGAAGTCGCCTGGTCCCGCAACGCATGTCAACACGAAACCACCATAGACATCTTTCATCTCCTGCTCGTGTTGCGAGAGATAAGAAATTGCCCCTATCGTTTCAGGAGCTATTACGAACCGGTATGTGTGTTTCGATTCCATTGACTTTATCTCTCTAAGCAACAATGCCCAAAGAACTATTCCTGACAGGTTATCGTTCGCAAGTGATGGATGGCAGCAGTACGTCCAGAATAGGAATTCCTTGCCGGAGGTTCCTTTCTTTACATACTCACCGTATGTCAGGTGACCGGGTTTCAACGTCGTATCAATCACAACATGATAATCCTCGTTGTTCTTGAATTGCTGTAGTTGGTTCTCGGACATACAGAACCCCCAGTCTCTAGTATAATAAGAGGTTCTATAGGGTATTGCATTGGGCAAGGCAGGGAGTGTATGGATGTGTCTCTTAAGATCTTCGAATGAGAGCGTAGTATCAACCGGTATGCTGTAATTAACGATATGAAGGTTATTTTGTCTAAAGTCAATGATTCTGTTCCCTTTTGAATCTTCAATGTATGCATCGTTAATGTTCCATTCATCAGGTATTGTCCAATCATAACAGCGGGTGCCAGACGGTATTTCCTTGATTTCAAAGTAGGTTACTTCATTTAGTTTCTTTAGAGTGGCACGCACTCCATTTCCAGTAATGCTTCTACAAATAGGGAAGAGATATTGGAATAGATCGTTGATTTCCTTATTAGATTTGTCAAGAATAATACGGTCGATTTTCTTTTCCATTAGTATAAGAGGTTGTGCTAAGTGCTATGTATTAAATTTTATAATGATTATCGTGGGTTGGGTCTGCATCAAGTGTCGATCTCCTACAGCTATGACGACCATGGATGACAATTTAAAGGTGGAGAAACTTAGGTGTTTTAATGACAGATTCCAAGTATGATTCCTGGCAGCAGATATGTGACCGGGAACTCAAAATTTACTTTGATAGACTCGAAACAAATGCTGCCATCAAGAAAGAACACTCAACTGCATTTACGCCGTATAGTATGAATGTGCTAAATAGATCTCGCAACTTTGTTAATGCACTTTGTGGTATGTTAGGACATACTCCAAAGATAATTGATTTGGCCAGCTCTAATCAACCTTGGTTTGCATACCTTTGCGCAGAGGCCAATCCTACAGCAAAGGTCATAGCATTCGACTTTACGCCTCTGGCGATTCCTGACCTGCAATCAAAACTATTATACATACAGGATGATGTCAGAAATATTGAAAACCATAAAGAAATACTTTCAGATGCAGACATAGTTTTTTGTCGCGCGCTGTCTCCGGCACAACAAATTGTAGATTGGTATGATATAGACTTCGTCGGTTTGTGGCAATCAGTCTTAAGCTTGCTGTCACCGCAAGGTTTGGTGTACTGGATTCAGATGAGTGGCGGTACCGGTAGAAAAGATGTTGAATACCCTTTTTTCGCGAACGTTTCAGCGCAATATATCGCCGATTTTTTTCAAAAGCTAGATGTTGGATGCAAGATAACAAAATATGGATACTTTGCTATCAGGGTTGCACCTAGGTTAGACCAGAAATGGGATGACTATCATATCGGCAAGACTGATAACAAGAAGGATTTGTATGCAGCGGGAGATTATCGTTCACTAACAAAATGGTACGCAACACAACTGCAGCCATTTTATGAAAAAACAGGGTACGATCAGCAACCAGTGATAGAGATAAAGGGTAATGCGGTTTGTGCTAAGATAGCACGCATGTTACTACTTAACAACTTTAGATATCATGATGTCAGAATTGTTGGCGAATCAGAGACCACGATGTTGAACGTCAATGGGAGAATCTTTAATCTTAGCAACCTAGGGCCATCACACGATGACTATTTCTTGATTGACGGTGACGAAGATGATCGGTTTACTTCAGAATATATTGAAAGACTGTGAGAGACGTTGCAATCTGCTTTTACTTACCTGATTTATTTTAGGCGAACCACTTGATTCTACTGCGCCTGCCAATCATTGTGTTATATATGACGCCTTATCTTCTAACACGAAGATGGTTGTCATATGGCTACTAGGGCTTCCAGCCTCCGGAAAGACAACGATTGGCAATACTCTTAGGAATAGGTTGGAGGAAAAGCATATCGCTGTACAGATGCTGGATGGCGACGAGCTCAGGAAGACGGTTAGCTCCGATTTGGGTTTCACGAAACAAGACAGAGAGACTCATGCTAAACGTGTGATTGACCTCGCAGCAAAATTATCTATGGAAAAGCCAGTTGTTATAGTTAGTCTCATAACGCCATACCAATCATCACGAAACTTGGCAAGAGAGACTTTAACAAATTATTTCGAGGTTTGGGTAAAGGCATCTGTTGAAGAATGTATGAGGAGAGACCCAAAAGGGCTGTACAAGAAAGCATTTGCCAACGAAATTCTTAACTTTACAGGAGTTCAGGATCCTTTTGAAATACCACAAAATCCAGATATCATTCTAGATACGGAACAACTGAATCCAGATAGGTGTGTAACTATGATAATAAAAGAACTTGAACGACTTCGATATCTGCCGAACTAATACTTGCCTTTTACAACCAAATAAGTTTAAAACTGATGATTACGCGACTCGTCTAAGTGTCCGGCCAGAAACCTCACTGTGCAGTTCTCGCAAACGTTAATGTTGGAGATATCGAGGTTGTGAGCAAACAGATTGAAAAGACAGACGTGATGCTGATTACTAATAACAAGCAAATTCAGATTGCACTTGGAAAGCTGGGATTTAATGCGAAACATTTTGGTGATTATTTTGAAGATGGATCAGCCGAACTCTTTGCGGTACAAGAAGAAGCAGTCAGGAAGGTTACTCTTGCTAAAAAGTTAATGAAGGATATTCGTTTTCTCGATGTCCCAATCATAGAGGGCTTGAAGCTAATGATTCTTGAAGACTTGATGTTTATTGAAAAGATAAGGTCGATTTTGAGAAATGTTCAAAGCTACGTGTTTGTATTTGATGATTTCAACTATAGGTACTTTGCAATAAACCAGCTTTCAAGCAGCATGGGCTATAGTTTAGCTGTTGATGCTCCGCAAAAAGTTGTGGATGGGAGATTGCGGGAAGTGGGTTATGATCAGCTCCTGTCAGATGATTATAAATCCATACTAGAAAGCAAAGAAAACCCTGCCAATACTGAACCCGACAAGGTTGAAGAATTTGCCAGAGACATTCAAGTTAATCCGAGTGAGAATGGGATGTATGGTTTCTTCTTGGTAGAAAATGAAGAGGAATATTATCTTAAACCTGTATATCCTGTTATTGACAAATTCATTGAAAAGAAAGAGAACTTGGTTTTGTTCTCCTTCACTACCCGTACGGCTGACCAAGTAATGGCAAGAGGATACAAGGTTCATAATCTAAGTAAATATACAGATGATATGGAATTGGTTGTTTTGGCAAAGGAAAGACAATTTGTATATGATGTTTTTACAAGGATGGCCACTACGCGTTGGGGAGATATTATACTAGATAGTTACTTTAAACTACTCTTCAATGATTACATAGTTAGGAGTTTTGCCAGAATGTTGGCAGTAATTCTTGTCGTAGATGAGATTTGTAAGAAGCTACACTTTCGTTCTTTGGTAGTAGCTACTGATGGAGATCCCGATAATGACATAGTCTGTTCAATAGCGAATAAACATCATATTCCTACCTACAGTGTGGTTCCATTCGTCAAACAATTCAGCCCCATGTTCAGGGTCTTGTATTCTGCATCAAAGCTGTTCGTTTCAGGTCCAAGACTTGAACAGGAGCTAAAGAAGGTTGGAATCGACACCAGTAGAATAATAATAATTGGCAGTCCAAGGTACGACTACCTTGGAAAAAACCTATCAGGTCACAAAGGACACGATAAGCCTGTAGATTCTCAAATGACGGTATTGGTAGCTACATCAAGGATATACGAAAATGATGAGGTGTGGATGAGCGAATTGGTGAGGTCCTGCGCGCAGAGGAACCTTAAGGTTGTTATCAAGATTCATCCACTTTACAAGTTCAAAGAAGATCTCAAGCAGATTGCTGACGAAAAAATATCCTACATAAACCAGCAATGCCAAGGGTTAGACTACATGGTATTGTTTGAAGGCGAAATTGCTGATTTGTTGAAGAAAGCAAACGTACTGGTAACCGATTATTCTTCTGTCGCTCTTGAAGCTTCCCTCAGGAATTTACCAGTGATAATCTATTCACGTAGCGAAGAAACCAAGGAAGATCATTTTCTCTCCTTTGAGAAAGAGGGTATTGCTTTGCTTGCACATAATAAACAGCAACTGTTTCAGGGCGTTGAGACAGTTCTTAAGGATAATGCTATTGCTTTACAGCTCGGGGAGAAAAGGAAGATTTTCAATAAAGATCTGAACTACTTGAATGATGGGAAAGCCTCTGAGCGTATTTATAAGATATTAACTGGGAATTAGTGTTAATATTCTATGACTGCAAATCACCAAGCAGTCCAGCCGCCGTCAACTACCAGATTGGCGCCAGTCATGTAGGATGAAGCATCGGATAGCAAAAACAAGATCGCTCCGTTGTACTCGTCCTTATTTGCCATTCGACCAACAATTGTCTTGTCGGAATACCGTTTTACAAATTTGGGATCTTGATTGTTAATTACTCCCCCAAGTGTGAGGGTGTTAACGCGTATTGACTTTCCATGCCAATATGCGGCCAGATATCTAGTTAAGTTGATTATGGCTCCTTTTGTCGCAGCATATGATGGTGGCGAGTTAAGGCGACTTTTGCCATAAATCCTATGATCCGCGCCGACCATTCCGTAAATTGATGATACATTTACTATTACTCCGTTATTTTGTTTAGACATTATCTTGCCAGCTTCTTGACAGCATAGAAAAACTCCAGTAAGATTAGTCTCCAGTGTTTGATGCCATAATTCTGGAGGATAAGATTCGAATGGTGCTGCACGTTTTGGATGCTTGCGGGGCACGAATTGTGCATTATTGACCAACCCGTCAACCTTACCATACTCCTTCATCACCTTTCCAAACAGAGCCTGTACCTCTTCCTGTTTGCTGATATCAGTACTATAAGAAGAAGGCCGAGTGTGATATTTTCTCCTTAGTTCCAACTCCAGTTCTCTGTTCTTGTCGACACTCCATAATCCTACCAAAATGACATCTGCTCCCGCACTACTGAGGATATGAGCAAACTCTTCTCCCAAAAGCCCGGTCGCTCCAGTAATTATTACTGTTTTGCTTTTCATGTTGAACAGCTTGGTAACGCTTCTTTTATCGTTCAAGCTAATCACAGCTTGGTTTTCCTTGCTTTACTTACTGCAACTTCATGCAATTTGTGTACGAAAGGATCGTTATCAATTAGAGTTATTATCTTTTTCAAGTCGGGAAGTTTGTTGTCTCCTAGTAGTCTTGATGCAATCTCTCTCGCCAATATCAGGTCCTCTGGATAATCCACTGTTAGTCTTATGTCTGGTCTGTCTAGATCCTTGTCGACATTAAACGGACGAACTGAGAAATCGGCAAGATGCTCGCGAATGTAAGATGTTACGAGCTCACTCCTGTTCTTTCTTTCTCCTTTCTTATGCGATTCTTTTAGTGCCTTCAGAGATACGACTTCGAAGCCTGCTCCTTCTGGCAGATTGTCGGTGCATGGTGTAAAATCAACTTTGCTTACGATATGCTGTTGGATCGCGTTATCAATTGCCTGCCAATACTTGTAAGGATCCTCTGAGGTTACTCTGAGTACAACATTTGCGTTAACAAGTTCTGCGGCTTTAATGACCCTTTGTAAAACATCTTCATCGTTACCTCTTATGAACTTCAGGTAGTTTTGCCTTGCAAACTCCACAAAAATCTCGTTTCCTTGATTTTCGCTTATTGCCAAGACAATTTCATCGACAAGTAATGTTCGCCTTAGCTGAGAGATTAGATAATCCAAGATTGTCCCCTCGCCTATTCGTTGGAGAGGTTTAGCAAACAGCCTTGTAGAATCAACTCTACAAGCTATAGCGGCTACGACCTTGAATTTCTTAAGATCAACATAACGTTCGTAAAGAGGCATTTCGGCGGCTACCGTGTTTTTTGTCTGTCTCCCGATGATTTCTTTTTCTGAAACTTCAGGTGTGTCGAAATGCACTCTTCTTAATGTAATATCCGATTTTGTGATTTTATGGAAAGGTGGTAAATCTCTGCTAGCCACCACTCTCTTTTTCATATTCTTTCTATACGCAAGCTCATCTTCCTTTACCTCAAAAGAATCAGTTCCAAGACTTTGATGTGCACTCCGTAGCAGCTTAGCCATCATCCAGAATTCTGTGGGATTAAGAGACGACTGATAATCTTCTCGTTTGAGCGCCCTGTTTAGTGTGATGTGTTTTTCTATTATGTTCGCGCCAGTACCTAAAGCTACAAGAGGTAAATACAGTGCAAGGTCAGATGCACCATCAATATGATCAGAGTATCCTACAGGCAGGTTGTATCTTTGTCTAAAACTAACTATTCTGCCAAGATTTATCTGTGAAATATCCGTCGGAAATCCTTGAAAGCCGTGCATGAGGATTATCTGTGACTTGCTGGTTTTTCTGATGGTGTTAACCGCATTATCTATTTCGTTCACCGTGCACCCGGAGCAAGAAAGTAAGAGTGGTTTGCCTGTACGCGCAAGATAAGATATTAGCTCACTATTGTTAATATCGGAAGAATGAATCTTGAAAGCATCTACACCTAGTTTGTTAGCAAACATTGCACGCTCGAGACTGAAGACATCTACGAAGAGCTTGATGTTTTTACTTCTTACTAGTTTGACGATCTTGATCCATTCCGAGTCAGGTATCTCGAGTTTTTCGTAAATGTCTAGATCAGGATGGCTCGAGACTAGGAGTTCGCTCGCCTTGAAAAGCTGAAACTTTATGGCATCAGGTTTTGCTTGTATAGTCTTCTTGACTAATTTCAAGAGATTATGCGGAGATCCTTCATGAGCATTGGCAATTTCGGCAATAATAAAAACCTGATTAATGGGAAGCCGAAATTGCGTCATGTATCAGGTTCACTGATAGGTTGTTATATTAATTATGCTCGGCAATGATATGACGCCAAATCGCAGTTGTTTATATTGATGACCATCGAATGGCCTCAAACGGCGATATATCATGTGTTGCAGTTCTACCAATTACAACTTCTAGGTACTTCGGCGCAATCCCCGTTGCCGGCCTGAGAAGGCGCGTGTTGTTTTTCGTCAGCTTTTCGCCCTTCTTTATGGGTTTGACCGCAAATATCGACCGGCGCTGCAGTATCTTTGTCTCCTTCTCGTCTTTCACCGGGACCTTGACGCCGTCGCCGAGCGCCCTCTCAAGCGTCCTAATCTTCGAAACCATTTCTGTAAACTCTTTCGGATTCATGGAATGCGGATGGTCCGGCCCCTCTCTCTTCTTGTTATCGGTAAAGTGCTTCTCTATGGCGACTGCCCCCAGAGCTACAGAGCTTGTTGCCACCAAGTCGCCCGGCGCATGATCCGAGTAACCCACCGGTAGGCCAAAGGCCAGTTCCATCGTAGGAAGCGCCCTTATGTTTGCCTGGTTGATGTCAGACGGGTAGTTGACCACGCAGTGCATCAGGACTATCTTGTCGTTGCCTGCAGACTTTATCGAGTCCACCGCGCTTTCAACCTCCGCCATCGTGCTTGCGCCGGTTCCCAGCAAAATCGGCTTTTTGGTTGCGCCTGCCTTTCTCAGCAGGTCATAGTTGTCGATGTCTCCGGAACCTATCTTTACCGCCGGCGCCCTTATTTTCACAAGAAAATCAAGCGCCTCGTCGTCCCAAGGCGACGTGAAAAAGTCTATCCCCTGCGATTTTGAATAGTCGGCAAGCTCGCCGTGCCACTGCCGGGGCATCTCTGCAGCAACGTATGTGTCCCAGACGCTTTTCTTCCACTTTGACTGGAACGAGGATTTTGACTCGAATCCCTTTCTTGATATCAGACCCTTGGCGGTAAAGCTCTGGAACTTGGCCGCGTCAGCGCCGCACTCTTTGGCAAGCTGGATGAGGTCCTTGGCCCTCTTCAGGCTGTTGTCGTGGTTTGATCCTACCTCGGCAATCACGTAGACGCTTTCATATTTTTTGAGAGCCTTTCTGCCGATAGATATCGAAGGAGGGGTCATGTAGTACCTCGAAGAGCGAGTGTATTTTAGTTTTTAGAAGGCTGTGCATTTTTTCGTTTTTCAGATACGTTTTCCTTGGCCTTTGTGCCGCAAAGCCAGATTGGTTTGACACTCCTTCCCTGATTTTGGCGTCCGCGTATCCTAGCGTGCTTGCTATTTTGCTGCAAAACTCATACTTGCTGAACACCTCGTCGCCGGCGCAGTTCAGTATGCCGTTGTACGGTGTTGCTGCAAGCTCCACCAGCATCCCAGCCAAGTCACGCGCCCAGAGCGGGTTAAAGACAACATCAGTAAAACCGGTGATTTCCTTTCCGCCGGCAAGGTTTGACAGTACCCAGTTCAATAGCCCCTTCCCTGACGGGTTTAGCCCGTAGAGGTTCGTCCTTACTATGACATAGTCATTGACAACTGACGAAATGAGCTTGTCGCCTTCAAGCTTTGAACGTGCATATGTGTTTATGGGGTTTGGCTCAGACTCTTCAGAGTAGCCGCCGGCCTGCCCGTCAAACACCGCGTCGGTGGAGACATGGACGAGCCGCGCTCCCCTGCAGGCTTGGGCGAGCTTCTTTGGGCCTTCCGCGTTTATCTGCATAGCAAGCGCAGGCTTTTTCTCGCACTCGTCGACGTTGGTCATGGCCGCGCAGTTGATGACGCAGTCTGGTTTGAATGATGAAACTGCCTTTGCGATGGTATCAGGACGCATCATGTCAAGTAGTAGCATCCCCGGGTTATTCGTTGATGTGCCTGCGGCGGTAACGCCGGCCGTCAACGTGCATCTGTCAAGGACGTACGAGCCCAGAAAACCCGTCGCGCCGACGACCAGAACCCGCATCAATGCTTGATACGGTACAAGTTTTATATTCATTTGTCGTCTGCCAGAAGGCATGAGGTTCCTCGTGATGGGCTGCGGATCCATAGGTGAGCGCCATATACGCAACCTTGCAGCAGAGGCCCCGGGGAGCACGATAGACGCCTTTGACCCGCAAGATGAGAGGCTCAGGGCGGTGGCCGAAAAGCACCGCATAACGCCCGTAAAGGAAGACGCCATCGACTCGAAGTACGACTGCGTGCTTGTGTGCACGCCACCGAATTCCCACCTCGATCTTGCAGCGCGCGCGGCCAGAGTCGGTTCTAACGTGTTTGTCGAAAAGCCGCTTTCGTCGGGCCTGCAGGGCGTACAAGCGCTGCGCGACACCGTCAAAGAAAGCGGGGTGCTTGCTTTTGTGGCCTACAACTTTCGGTTCAACCGCGGGATTAACATGGTAAAGGAGATGGTGGCGAGCAAGAAGTTCGGTAAGGTGCTCCATGCCTCGGCTTACTTTGGCCAGTACCTGCCCGACTGGAGGCCGTGGCAGGACTATGCGAAGAGCTATACTGCAAGAAAGGACCTAGGAGGGGGGATAATACATGACGGCTCGCACGAGATAGACTACCTCGTATGGCTGTTCGGCAGGCCGAAAACCATCCAGTCACAGTTTGCCTACACCGACACGCTTGCCGCTGACACGGAAGCAATGGCAGACATCACGCTACAGTTTGACGGCACAGCCGGCAGCATCCACCTAGACTTTGTCAGGCGCGAGTACAGGCGCTCGCTCGAGCTTTTGTGCGAAAATTCCATCATCCAGTGGTCGCTTTCCGACGACGCGGTCAGGACCTTCGACCCTGCATCAAAATCGTGGAGCAGCCAAAAGCTTGACGAGGACGTAAACGAGATGTATATTTCGGAAATAAGACACGTGCTTGGCTGCATAAAGGATAGAAAAAGATCGGGCATAATAGACCTTGAAAACGGCATCTCCACCCTCGAGCTTTCAGACGCCGTCCACAGGTCCGGCGCTGAAGGCCGCCGGCTAACGCTTTAGCACTATCTTCTTTCCGGTCTCCGAGCTCCTTTCAGAGGCGTAGACCACCTCTACCATGTCCAGCTCGTCCTGGAACGTCAACGGATACCTTGATTTGCCCTTCAGCGCGTCGAGGAAGCCCTTCATCTCGTCTTCGTACATCTCTTCGACCATGTAGCCCTTGTATCCGGGCCTTTCGGGTATCTCCTCCCACTTGCCGTCTTCCGTGCTATAGGCGCGGACGGTATGGTCCATCCAGTCCCAATGGATGACTCCCTTTTCGCAGACCAGCCTGAATATCCTGTCCGCAGGCCGCTGTATGACGTCGACCAGCACGTTGGAAACCGCGCCGCTGTCAAATTCCAGCACGAGGTCGTAGACATCATAGATGTCGGCCGCGGTCTTTGACAGCTTTGTGGTGAGCGCCCTCACCGACTTGACATCACCAAGGAGCCACCTTATCCACTCAAGCTCGAACGCGATCTGGTCGCGTCCGCCGCCGGTCTCCTTTTTGCCAACGTAATAGTCCGTGACCTTTTCCCAGGGGTGCCAGTCATCAAGGTTCTCGCCTGAATGATAAGTCATGAGCATCGGCCTGCCGAGCTTTTTGCTCTGCACCAGCTTTTTGATTGCAAGGGCGCATGGGTGGTAGCGCATCGTGCAGCTTGGAGCCGCAAGCGACGACACCTTCTGCGCCTTTCTGGCCATCTCTCGCATCTTTTCTACGCTGTCGGTATTTACCTCCGAAAAGAACGGGATGCTCCGGTCAAGCGCGTAGTGGGCGTACTGAAGGTGCTTGTCCGGCGGGCACGAAATGATAAACACGTCAGGTTCCTCTTTCAGAGCCTTCTTGAAATCGGTGAAAGCGGCAATTCCGTAAAGCCTCCTCGCCTCCCTTGCCCGGTCTTCTCTCACGTCAAACCCAATGACATCGACCTCGCCGTGTTTTAGCAGGTTTCTTACTCTTCTCTTGCCCATTGAGCCAAGCCCGATCACGAGAAACTTCATGTTCAGATGATACTTGGTAGAAGGGTTATAGACTTATCTTCGACACCGAGTTTGGACCTTAGGCCTGGGCAATAGAGCGGCCGGGTCTTAGCTGCATTTCGTTTCTGCATTTCGGGCAGACAAATACGTTAGCTGAGTTGGCCGCAAATACCACGTCCTCATCGCATACGCGGCAATATCCCATGTACAGCGTCTTTTCCGGTTCTGCTGCGGAATCAAAACGATCACGTGGCATGAACTATATTCGATTTCATGGCTAAAAAGCGCGCTGTTGCTTCACTACATAACAATATTGCAGGCCCGGTGGCAATGTCAGGAAAGAAGCGACCGGATAGCTTGCGCTGCGGAGGCCGACGGGTCCGCGCCTGCAGGCCCGAAATAGCTTTCTGTCATCTCTTCTGCAGCCTGCTTTGAAGGAAGGCCGGTGCCATCCAGCAGACCCGTTATCCGCTGTCGCAGTGTCTCCTCGTCGCCGGCGTACAGGACGGCCTTTGCGGATATGAGGTCGCGCGGGAACGAAGAGGGTGGGACTATCTCCTCGAGCCCGGGCATGAATATCACCACGTCCTTGCTTGCCGCAAGCGCCTCCGCCGCGGCGGTTGAGATGTCTGTCACGACTATGCCCGACTTTGCCATCAGCCCGTAGACATCGTCGTATGAAACCGTCAGCGAATTGCCATACTTTTCGCCCAGATGTTCGTAGAACGCCCTGTCCTCCCTAGGGTGCGGCTTTACTGTCAGCTTTGTGTTTCCGGAGGAGAGCATGGCCGAGCAGGCCTCTTCGATCATCTTGCGGGCCTGATTTTCGCCGACTATGTTGCTGTGCACCAGGTCGGTCGGGATGTAAAGGATGGCCCGCTTGTCGGCTTCCAGTTTTGAATTCCTTGCCGCATGCACGGCAGGCGATCCCGTTATCGTCATCTTTTTTTCGTCTATGCCCTTGCTGGCAAGATACGACGCAGACGACCGGCCCCAGACAAGGATCTTTGTGCAGCCGGCGTCGCCGTACTGCACCTTCCTGTACCTGCCGCGGGCGCGCAGGCGCAACGAGGTGAGGAGCAGCTTAAGGTTTGAAGAGCGCATCGCTGCGCGCGGGCCGGCACTTGTCTTGAAGTCAAACAGTATGCCGTCCTGCACCAGTACTGTCGGTATCCCCATCTCCTTGGCGCAGTTTACAAACCACTGCGGCACCACGTCAGTGTCGTTTGCCACCACTACCGCGCCGGCCTCCTCTTTCCGAAGGACGGCTGCAGGATCGTTGCCGTAGTCGGCCAAGTCCACAAACCCGATCCCGAGTCGCCGCATGGCGCCCTCGGCGCCCTCGTCCTTCAGGGAACCCTGCGAGACGAATACCGGCCTATAGCCTTCCAAGTGCCTGCTTATGGACCAGAAGATCTCCACATGGTTCTCGTTGCTCGGAACGAAAACTACTGACTTCATCTGTCTCCGCCTGCCACGCAGCTTTTGTACACGTCCATTATGCGCGGGAAAAGCTTTTCCCACGACAGGCCAGCGGCAAACGTGCGCGCCTTTTGCTTCATTGCCTCCAGTTTTTTTTCATCATTGAGCATGTCCGTCACCGTTTCGGCAAGCGCTTTTTCATCCAAGAACGGGACCGTCTTGCCTGCCCCACTTTCTTCTGCGAGGTAGCCGTTTCCACCTGCCGGCGTTGTGACAAATGCAAGCCCGCACGCCATGGCCTCCAAGAGCGCGGTGCTGAGGCCCTCTGCAAGGGAAGCTTGCACCAGCAGGTCGGCGGCGTGCATGTAATTGCGGACCTCTTCCTCGGTCTTGTGGCCGGCAAAGACCACGCTTTTTTCCACTCCTAGCCGGCGGCAGAGGCCAGACAGGTTCCGGAGCTCCGTCCGGTCCCTGCCAAGGATGACAAGCTTTGCGCCTTGGTACTTTTTGACAATAGAAGGCATGGCCCTGATTGCGGTCTCGTGCGACTTTATCCTGCTCAGCTCGCCCACAGACAGGATGAGCGGGTCCGCGCCGATGTCAGAGCGGATTGCCGTCGGGTCCACCGTCGGCGGAAGAAAGAACGGTTCGTTTATTCCGGGTGGGATTATCGTAACCCGCTGCTGCGCTACGCCGCAGTTCTCGTAGTACTGCACGTCTTTTTTCGAGTGCGCTATTAGATGATCACACGCAAGGATCGTTTTTCTGCCCACGAGCGCATCGTAAATCGGCCTGATGGAACCGAACCTTGAAGGTTCTGCGGCAATCCCTTGTTTGTTCAGCTCGTGCAGGTCAACACCTGCAAAGCCATGGCCCGTCATGACAAGCCTGTACCCGTACTTGCGCTTGCAGTAGGCCGCGTAGTCAGAGTGGAAATACCCGTAGCTGTTGGTGTGCACCAAGTCGAATTTTCCGTCCCGGAGCGCGGCCCCCAAGCCCCTCCAGAAAGAATATTCTCCAAGCGAGAACCCTGACGGGAGGCGGACGACAGGAAAGACATAGTCTGCAGAGCCGTTCTGGGAGGTGATGACCGTGACGTCTTCGCCGGCAGCGTGGAGCTTCTCTGCTATCTCTTCTGTGTAGCTTTCGGCTCCACCATGCGGAAAGCGCTGCACCAGCAGGGCGATTTTCATGCTTGCAGGACATCACACCATATGACTGATGCCAATAAAAGCAAGAGGGAAACGCTAGAAATGGATCGGCGCGACCTGCGTCGAGCCGCATTTGGGGCACTTTGCCTTTCCCGAACTGGCCAGCTCGTCGAAGGCCTTTTTTTCGTCCGAGATATCGGCTTGAGTTGGAGCAGCCCAGTGCTCGTTGCATTGAGTGCACCTCATGACAATAAACATGTCGGGTCTTCTCCTTCATCGCTAGATATTCGTTTTGCACAGGTCCAATGCAGTGAAATCGCCTTTCTCCCTGAATTCAGGCAAATTCGGCACAATGAGAGCACCCTAGATTCCAAATAGATAGCCTTTTATTTTTATATGTGGCACCATTGCCAGTAAATGGCAATGCAAAGAAAGGCCAACATATTTCAGGGCTATACCGAGATTCACACTGATCACTATTACAAGTGGGAACACTCCCAGTCGATGCGTTATTTCGAATATCGCAAGAAATGGGTCGAAAACGCAGAGAATCTTGTCGTCGAAAAATACCCGCTGCATCTGGATGTGGGCATAACCAACGTCTGCAACCTAGAATGCTCGTTCTGCGCAAGGACCGTCAGGGTAGAGGAAGGTAGGTTCCGCAAGGCAAAGCACATGGACTTTGAGCTCTTCAAAAAGATAATCGACGAGGCGGTAGCGCTGGGCACCTACTCCATAAACATGAACCTGCTGAACGAGCCGCTCACCCACCCAAAGATAATCGACATGATCAAGTACGCCAAGAAGGCGGGCATCATAGACGTCCACTTCCATTCCCACGGCGGGTTGCTCAACGAGGAAAAGGCGCAGCAGCTGCTCGACTCGGGACTTGACAAGCTGCTGGTTTCGATAGATTCGCCGTACAAGGACAAGTACGACAAGATAAGGATAGGCTCCGAATTCAACACGGTGCTCAACAACCTGAAGAGGTTCAAGCAAATGCGCGACCAGAGGGGGCAGCTTAACCCGATGATAAGGGTCAACTTTATCCAGTTCCCCGATGTTTCGTCGCAGGAGCTGAAAGACGCCAAGGACCTGTTCCTGCAGTTTGCCGACGCGATAGGCTTCCAGGAATACGTTGACCCGCACTGGGAGGCAGGTAAGGACAAAAAGTATCCGGAAGGATACCAGTCGCACTGGGTATGCCAGCAGCCTTTTACGCGGCTTTCGATAATCGAGGATGGAAGGGTTTCACCGTGTTGCAACGATCATGACCAGCAGATCATAGTAGGCGACCTGAGCAAGCAGAGCCTGAAGGAGGTGTGGGAGTCGTACAAGCTTGCCAAGATCAGGGAGGTCCTGAAGGACGGCAAGTTCTACACCATCCCTGTGTGCGCCAACTGCGAGATGGCCGTCAACGGCGACGCTAACAAGCCCACGCCGATACAAAAGCTAGAGGCAACGGTAGGCCTCTAGAAGGTAAGCACGGTCTTCATTTCCTCGCCTTCGAGCGCCTTTTCCACGGAGCTTGAGTCAAGCGCCTTTTTGACCACTTCTAGCGCCGCCCTGCTTGCATCAAGCGTCTTTTTCAGGTCGCCTTCAGAATGCGAGTAGCTTATGAGGGTCTCGCCCGGGCCGAAAAGCACCCCGCGCTTGACGCACTCTTGCATGAAGAGGCTACGGAGTATCTTGTGCTTGTAGCCCTTGGCTTCTGAAAACGTTATCGCGCCTCTGACTGGAGTGCCGAGCCATTCGACACCTACCCCTATTTCCTTGCCCAGATTATTGATGCCGTCTTTCAGCATCTGGCCCATCTTCCAAGAATGCGATATCACGTCCTTTGTCAGGTATTCGTCGGCTACTGCGATGCCTGCAGCAAGTGAGAGTGTCTCGCCACCGTAAGTTGTAGAATAGAAAATCTCGTAGAATTTTTTCATGTACTCCTCCTTGCCGGTTATGGCGCCTAGAGGCGCGCCGTTTCCGATGGCCTTGCCAAATGCCGCCATGTCGGCCTCGAATTTGAACAGTTCCTGTGCGCCGCCGTTTGCAAGCCTGAATCCTGTGAGGACCTCGTCAAAAACAACGAGCGCGCCGTTCTTGTGTACCACCTCCTTCAATTCTTCCAAGTAGCCTTCATTCGGGTAATCGAGCCACATGGGCTCCATGACTACGGCTCCGACTTTGCCATCGTAGCGCTGGAACGCTTTTTTGAGGTCGTCGATGTCGTTGTATTTGAAAAGATGAAGCAGGTCGTTGTTGAAGGCCGGCACGCCTTCGTTCCTGCTAGTTATTCCGCAAAACCAGTCGTGCCAGACGCCGCCGTGGCCCGTATACAGGATGTGGTCTCGCCCGGTGTATGCCCTGGCGGCTCTCACGCAGGCAGTCACCGCGTCCGAGCCTGTCTTTGCAAACCTGACCATTTCAGCATGTGGAATTACCTGCTGAAGTTTTTCAGAGAACTCGACTTCAAGGTAATGTGGGAGCGAAAACGTTATGCCGTTTGCCAACTGCTTGACGATCGCGCGGTCCACTGGCTCGTAGCAGTAGCCCAGTCCGACGGGCCCAAGGCCGAGCACGTAGTCTATGAACTCGTTGCCATCCACGTCAGTGATGTGTGAGCCCTTGCCACTCTTGAGGTAAACAGGATAAACACCCTTCACAAAACTATAGGGCGCCTTGCTGAAAGTTTGAGAAAGCGCAGGGATCACTTTCTCTGCGCGGGCAAGGTATTCGTTGGACTTGTCCAGCTTCAATGCAATACAGCAAACAGCAATTACGCTATATAGTTAACTCCTTGATGCGAGTTCAAGCAGCCTGTCTGCGACGTTTTCGTTATCGAGATCCATTTTCAAAGCGGGCGCATTTTCGATGAATGGCGTGTCAAGATTCGTCTCCTTTAGCTCTCTGACTTCAATCCTGTTTTTCAACCCTTTCCGCTCCAAGAAGCGATGTATTTCGTTTGCCTCACGGTGCGCTGTCTCTACCACGTAACAGAACTTGGTGTTAGCGGATAGGCACTCTGATACAAAGCCGTAGCCACACTTGCAGATGACAAGGTCTGCGGCGGCTATCAGGTTCTGGCCCTCGACAAAATTTGTCAGTTCCTTGAGCTTCATGGCCGTTTCATAGTCTGAGATGTCAAGCACTTCCACGTCGGCCTCTTTGCTGAAAGCAATCTTGCCTGCGCCGCTCACGGCCACTACTACCAGTTTCTTGTTATTGGCAAGACCCAGCTGTCTTTTTATTTCCTCTTTTCCAGTTGTGGTTTTTCTCGCGACCAACCCGACATTCAGCCTGTTCGGGTACCTCATTTCGGTACCCAGAGGCAGCCTAACGACGAGGTCAGCTTGAGAGTAAGCGGAGGAAAATAGCTCGCGGGATTGTTCGTCCAGTGTGAGCGTTTCGTTCCAAGTAAAGTTAGAGACCGCAGCGGACCTGACACCCGCCTTTCTTCCCACCAAGAGGGGCATGATAGAAATGTCAGAGACTATGAGATCGGGTCTTTGCTTTTGCACAATCTCGAATTCTTTTTCGACAGTGTGTGGCATGGATTCTATCCATTCAGAGATGCTGGTCCGGGTCTTTGCGTCGTCTATCAGCATATTGTTGTCCTTGCCCATGACAGGCGCAAAATCAGTCCGGCCGGAAAGGATCGTTACGTCCGGCAGGGACCTAGCTAAGAAACGGTATTGGTCGTCGTTCCTGATCACGACTTCGGCCCGGCTTTTCAGTTCCCGTATTAGTGCCACAGAGCGGCTGGCATGTCCGAGCCCGTGATCTGTTATGTAATAGAGTATCTTCAACCGTAATCAGGGTCGCTCGATCTGTATCGGCCTGAACTGGTTGGTCTTGTCAAATATCTCACGTTCGATTATCTGCCTGAGCGTCGACTTGGCTATTACTGGAACCTTGTCAGAGCTGTAGATACCCTCAATGACGTTTGTCTTTGCGGTTGGGTAAAGGTCAACATGCTGCTGGTACACTTCTGGCGATAGCAGGACGTACGTGCCGTTGGACTCTATTGTGTACGGTGCTTCGTCTTCGTTAATCAGAGATTCATGCATCTTTTCGCCCGGTCTTATCGACGAATAGGCTATGTCCACTTTCTTGCCCATCATCTCAACTATGACTTCGGCCAAGTCGCTCAGCCTGTAGGCTTGGAGCTTTGGAATGAATATCTCCGCGCCCTTTGCCATGTGCAGGCCGTTCATGATCAATGTGAGCGCCTCGGAGAGGGTTATGTTGAACCGGGTCATTTCCGGGTTTGTGATAGTTATGCGGCCGTTAGTCTGGATTGATTTGATGAATTGCGGTATTACAGAGCCCCTGCTTCCCATGACGTTTCCGTACCTTACGGCCGTAAAGACAGACTTTCGCTTCCCCTTGTAGTAATTGGCCGCCATGAATATCTTTTCCATGACCAGCTTGGTCGCGCCGTAGGCGTTCAGTGGAGATACCGCTTTGTCTGAGCTTATTGCCATGGCAACGTCCACCTCTTCTTCTATGCACGTATCGATTACGTTCTGCGAGCCCAAGACGTTGGTCTTGACCGCTTCAAACGGGTTGTATTCTGCAACAGGCACCTGCTTTAACGCGGCGACGTGGAAGACTATGTTAACGTCTTCCATGGCAAGCCTGAGTCTGTCTTTATCCCGGACATCGCCTATGAAAAACCTGATACGGTCGTCAGTAAACTCTGACGACATCTCTACCTGCTTGGCCTCGTCCCGGCTGAAGATCCTTAGGGCATCTATGTCATACTGCAAAAGCTTGCGAGTCAACGCCCTTCCCAGAGAGCCCGTGCCTCCGGTTACGAGGACCTTCTTGCCTCGTAATAGTCCATTCATTGCTACTTTCAGCAGTGTTGCTCTATAATATGTTTATAGTTTGCACATCTCGTATTTCTTCGCGCATCGGAAACCTTATCAATAAAGGCGGATCAGCGCGTATTCACCTTGTTGTGGAGGACTTCTTTGAATATTGTGGTTATTCCAGAATCGAGATCTTCCTTTGCCTCAAAATGCAAGTGCTCCTTTGTGTTGGTCATATCTGCGCAGCTATGCAAGATGTCACCTCTCCTAGCTTCGCGATAGATCGGCTTTAGATTCACGCCGAATATGCTTGTCATCAGCTGCGCTAATTCGTTCAGAGAGACGGCCTTGCCTGTTCCAACATTAAAGGTGCCGGAGGTCTCTGATTCGCCGGCAAGGATGATTGCTCGCACGATGTCGTGAACAGAAATAAAGTCTCTTGTCTGGTTCCCATCTCCATAAATTATCAGAGGCAATCCTTTCGACAACCTTTCTGCAAACTTGGCGATTACGCCGATATGTTCTTGATTTTGATCCTCTCCATAGATATTGAAGAACCGTAGGGAAATGGCTTTCTTGATCCTGCCACTGTTGTTGTAGTCTGCCACCAGCTGCTCCCCCTGGACCTTGCTCATGCCGTAAGGAGACAGAGGTTTTAGGGTATGAGTCTCATGTATTGGAAGCGATACAGGATTTCCGTAAACAGATGCCGAAGACGAAAAAACAAAGTTGTTCACCCCATTGCTTGCGCACGCCTCAAGAACTGACATTGTTCCTTTGACATTTGTATCAAGAGTATCGTCTGGATTGGAGATAGAATCTGAGACGCTTACTTTAGCAGCAAGGTGTATACATGTGTCTATCTTTTCCTTCTTCATGATTGCGTTGACTGCTTCGTTGTTTCTGATATCTTCCACGTAGGCCGCGCTGGTTGGAGTGACTCCCGTGTCAAGCCTGACAACGTCCAAGACGGTGACGTTAATCCCCATTCTTGACAGACTTTTGATCAGGTGTCTGCCAATAAAGCCGGCACCGCCGGTTACCAGCACGTTATGCAATATGATGGCTTCGAGGTTCTACATAGAAAAGTGTTTGCACTGCAGATTTGCTAGCGAAATTCTTGATGACGCGCCGGAAAGTCCATGGAATCGGATCGACCCCAAGTTGGAACCTACAACTCGATGGACAGCCTCTCAAGTATGCTGAAAAGCCTTCAGCAGCGCGTTATAGGCAGTCACACTCCTCCCGTTAACCTCTTCCACTACTAATCAAGCTTGCCTGACGGCGCCTACGATGACCCGGCCCTTCTCTGTAAGGCGGTTGCAGATCAAGTGGTTGCCCCTTCCTTCCGGTTTTTGCTTTTCCCTTCGGATATAACCCTCGCTCTCGGCCCTAGCTAGTAGACGGTGCAGGTCATTTGACCCAAGTTTCTTGAGAAGCTTTCTGGTCGGATACCCGTCAACTTTGTCAACTACCATGAGCAACCGTACCATTGGCCTGTCATTTACTATCGTTCTCAACATGCCGGGTTCCAGCTGCATATATGTTCCTGTTATGTAGGAACATATAACCCTTGTTTCGCCTGTGGCAGAACCGGCCTGCCATTTTATTTCGGTCACACCAAAAGCTACTTTATCTTGACGTCGTCAAGGTTCTGTCTATAACCGGCATTCTCTTCACCGTATCCAAGCTTTTTAGCAGCGTATGCTATCTCCATGCTCAACTCGAACATCTTGACTGCAAGACGGAGCTGCTTCCTTAGCGCCCTTAACTGCGCCCGGCTATCGGCTTTCGGGTCGTTGACAACATCGGCAAGGTCCCGGTACTCTTGCTGCATCGTCTCTTTCATCATGATCATCTGAAGCAGTATGTCATCGTACGGCTTGTCAGGCTTCAATCTAATGGCCTTCCTGCTAGTCTCTGCCCAGAAAATCATTCCACTCGCCATCTTTCATCGAATCCAGCATGTTATGCATGTTGGGAAATAGCGAATTCTTCCTCTTCTGTTTAAACATCTTCCTTTCTTCCAGCTCGCTTTCGTGCAGCTTCTTTTTCTCCTCTGTGCCTTTCCACCAGTCAGGAAAGCACGTTTTTCCAACTACCGCAGGCGCAACGGCGAGTTTGTACTGCGTGCCGTAACCATGCCTTCCTTTTGATGAAGTGTGCGACACAACAAGCCCGGTGTTTTCAAGCTCTGTCAAAAGCTCCGAAACGCGCCTGTATGTCAGCTTTCTTTCATCCTTGGAAATGATAAGCGAATACTGGCCGTATATCGTCGACGTTGAATGCCAGTCTTGCCCCGTCAGAAATGTTATCCTGGCAAGGGCCGCGCATGCCAGCTTTAGGTGAAATGACGCTGTCGACAATACCAGATTGACCCTGTCTTTTTGCAGATGCACCGAAGCCTCGTCAACGTGACCTCTAGCCAGCTTTTCCCCTTTCGAGCCTGCAATCTCTGCTGCCACCCTCAATAGCTCGATTGCCCTCCTTGCGTCCCCGTGCTCTGCCGAGCTCATCTGGGCGCAGTACTCAAGCACCCCCTCATCCACAGGCCCTGAAAACGCCAGCTCTGCCCTGTCCTTCAGTATCTCCAATACGTCCTTTTTAGTGTAGGCCGGAAAGAAGACCTCCGACGAGCCCATCCTTGACCGAACCCTGTCGTCCACTTCATAGTCTGCCATCACGTTGTTTGACACAGCCACGATGCATGAAAGCACGTTTTTCTCGCGCAGTTTCTCCTCCATCACCAAAAGCTTGTAGATAAAATCTGATGGCCTGCCACGCCTATCATTAAAAAGGACATCAAACTCGTCTAAAACGAGCAGGAAGAGCTTCCTGCCTTTTACCTCCGATTCTATCCCTTTTTGTGTCCTTTCTATTGCCAAATTGATACCCTGTGCGCTCTTTAGGTTGGGCTGCCCCAGCTCCGCCAGCACGAGGTTGGCGCACCCAAAAACCGTCTTGGCCTTGCGCAGGTTCACAAAACAGCATACCGCATCGTCCAGGTTCTCGCAGACAAACTTGGTCACTGTTGACTTGCCAGATCCGCTGCGCCCGTACACGGAAATGAACGGGACTGTATGGCCTTTTCTATAGCCTGCAAGCAACTTTACAAGCTCTTTTGCCTTCTCTTCGCGCCCTACTATGGAGGCCGGGAACGCTAGGGCGTCAAGCAGGTCCTTTCTTGAAAAAAGCGACTCTTGCTTTTCTACCTCTGCAAGCATGCTTTCAAGGTCTTTCTTTTCCATGTTCCACTGGAAACACATATGTGTACTATTTAGCGTCTGGAGCACTGAGGGGAGAGGGGGTACGAGACGTCAAATCGTATACCCTTTGGTTATCTACAAGAGCTAGACGAAAACGGCTGTCCGATCTGCCTATTCTTCTGTTACTAGATTCTGTAACAATTCTCTAGTTCTACCCTTTTTCTGGAACATCCTTATATAAAACATCAATGAAAGAGAGCCATGCCAAGTCCAGGGCAAGAACTATCAAGTATCGACTTTGAGTCCATGCTGGGCGGCCCGCTTATTGCGGTCGTCAAGGCACAGGCTCAGTCCGCGATATCGACTGTGAACTTCATCAAGGAGGTGGGGTTCAAAAAGCCGTCAGCAGAGCAGGACCCGACAAGCGACTCTGAAACCATGGAGCCGATATACGTCAAATTCAAGTACTGGAAGGAGACGCAGCCGTTCCAGCCGGCAAACCCCGGCAACCCAAGCGCTACCCCGCCGGTTCCTGCAACTGCTGCAGTGCCGGCCAAGTACGAGCTGCAGTACCTTGAAGTGCCGATCCTCACCATGCTCCCTATCCCGTACCTGCGCATGGAAGAGACTACCGTCGACTTTAACGCCAAGATAAACACGGTAGAATACCAAAAGACAGACACCAACTTCAAGATAAGCGCAGACCTAGAGGCAAAGGCAGGATGGTTGTGGGGTTCGGCCAAGCTAAAGGTATCCACGTCGTACCAGAAAACCACCACGCAGGGCTCCAACGTAAACAGGACTTATTCTATGGCAGTCCACATCAAGGCCGTGCAGGACGAGATGCCTGCTGGGATGGAAAAGGTGCTCGGTATACTGGAAGACGGCATCAGCTCTGCGCCGGTGACGCCTACGGTAAACCGCACGTAACCTCCCCTCTTTTTTTGGTGTGGGAAATGGTAAAACTCGGCGACTATGTCGGCATGATCCTCTCTGAAATGACAAGGGCTAGGGCGCAGGCAGACGTCGAGACGCTAAAGCTGGCCGAGCTTTACGCCACCAACAAGACGCTGCGCAACTTTGCAGTTCCTCGCGTCAGGCTCCAGAACGTCGAGATAACCACCCCCGTGGTGATAGACAAGCAGGACGAGTCGGCGCTTGAGGCGTACAGCAGGCCCATCAAGATTTCAGAGGTCAGAGCAGCAGTCGACAATGCCATTTCCGCAAACCTCGAAAAGAACAACATCAAGCTCTCTGCATCTGATGCATCCGCGGTCAAAAAACTGATTGACGAAAGGTCGGGAGTAGTCGCCAGGAGGTTTACCGTGGCACGAGCGCAGCTTGCAGGCAGGACGGCCCAGCCTGCCGAAGACACGATAAGCCTTACCGACACGAAGAGCATCGCCGACGAGTATGCCGGAGACGTTGACTCGACGTTAAGGCGGCTGAAAGAAACGCAGCCTGCCTACAAGAACATTGACGTGGACAAGGTCTCTGCAGAGGTAAAGGCTGATCTTCGCGTCAGGATAGCAAACCTCCGCCCGCTCCCTCCCAGGCTTGAAGTCATGGTAAACACTGCGCAAATAAAAGAAACCGCGGCCAAAGAGCTTGTCACTTATGTCAAGTTCACGATAACTGAGGATTCCATGGAGTGGGCAGAGTACCAGAGCAGCACGGGTGAGGTCAGGGAGCAGCTGGTGCCGGAATGACATCGCCATGAGGATGAACCTTGCCACGTACGACCAGCTCGTGCTGATGCTCAATCAGGTGCCCCACATTGCAGAGATGTACGAAAGAAAAAGCAGCATGTTCGCCCAGTCAGTCCGGGAGTGGATTGAAGCCGCAGAGACCATCCTTACCGCAAACAGAATGCACGCGGCAGCAGAACTGGCCACGCTGAAGATGATGATAACGTCCACGCAGAGAGGTAACCGCACGCATGGTCATGGCACCGATGTCAACGCAAGAAACAAGAAGAAGGCTATCGAGATCGCGTCAATAGAGGCGCTCCACCAGGCGCAACATTCCATCCGGATGCTGCTTGCACCTTATGAGCAAAATTACGACGATGCGAGCCAGGCGGCGCGAAGGATGCTGATAATTGCCAGCTCGCTTGGTATCCTGAACGCGCGCCTCAGGACCAAATTCGACTCTTCCACCCTGCCTGCGCTTTGGAGGGACATGGTAACTAACGAAAAGACGGCGCCGTGGACCGTAAAGATGCTCGAAATCGTCAGGCCGGACGACGCCATGACGATTGTCAACAGGGTCATAGACGAGCTGGTGGCAGACTATGCCAGAATCTCGGCAAGGCCGACAAAGAACGAACCTTAAGCGGCGGGTGGCTTTACCGGGTCGCTTCTTTCAGTTTCCTTGCAAACACGGAATCAAGCTTTTCAATCTCGTCAGGGTATATTGAGATGAACCTTATGCCGTTCTTGCGGTACTTGGCAGTCTTCCACTCCATGCCCTTGACGTACTCTTTCCTGTCCTTTCCGTCCGCCGTGTCCACCATGCCCCAGTACTCGATATACACGTCATAATCTGGAAGGTAAAAGTCGGGCCTGCTTATCGTTCTATTCGACTTTCCCTTTGCCGGCTTTTCGTACTCGTATCGGATCTTTTCTTTGAACAAATAGTCGGCAATCATCCTCTCCCCGCCGCTCTTCACGACCTCGCCTTTCATCGTCTTGTGCTCTGCTCCATGCATCTTTTGATGCTCTGAAAACGAGGCCCGGCCGGTCCTGCGCGTACGTCTTGAAAGCACTGCAACGATAACTGCCGAAGCGGCTACAGCATTTGCGACAAGCCACCATACAAATAGCTCATCATTAAGGTCGAAAATCCAGACCGCGACAAGCGCGTCGACTGCTAGAACTGCAGTCAGGGCTTTTCTGCTGACCATCTAGGTGTCACCCACCAGTGCCCAATAATATGTGCGCGTCAAGCCTTGAACTTCCTTACAACTGCATACCGCTCGTCGCCTTTTGTCTCCATCACCCATTCCACGCCGTCGCCGTTGGAAAGCTGTAAAAACTCGGCAATAGCTTCTGGAATCGTTGCTTTCACCGATTTTGAGCTTTTTGTCGACCGCGTGACCCTGGATATCACACCCATAGGCCTATGTATAGGCCTTTCTATATAACTATGTAGGTATTTTCTGAATTAGTACTTCTGATTTAAACATAAATTTAAATAATACACGGTTCTAAGGAGAGCCATGACAGACACGAAGAGTCTGCTGATGGGCGCCATTCCAGGCATAGCGCTGGCCGTATTACTGGTCGCAGCTGTTCCAGGTTCGGCTCTTGTCGGCAGTCAAATGACGACGGACAGTGTCGGTCCCCACGGCTACGTCACCGTCACGGTGACAAGAGACGGCCAGGAGATCTACAAGCACGAGGACCACAACCTGATCACAACAGCGGGTCTTGACTTCATAAGGGAACAGATTGGCGCACTTTCAGGAGGAACCCCTGCTCCAGGTGCAAACGGTGCCAATTTCATCGGACTGAGCTCTAACACCAAGGCGCCTGCCGCCAGCGACGTGTGTCTTTCAACCACAGACGGCGGAAGCACTTCAGCCGAGATTACCGCAGGCGGTCTCGCAAGAGCGCAGGGAACCTATACTGAGGTTAGCACCAACCAGTTCCAGATAGCCAGAACCTTCACTGCAACAACAACTCACACCGCTGTCCAGAAGGCAGGCCTCTTTACCGCAGCGGCAACAGGAGACACCTGTGCAGGCGGTGACGACGGAAGGATGATGGCCGAGAACACCTTCACCGCAGTGTCCCTTGCAAACAACGACCAGCTGACCATCACTTGGACCATAACGCTGTCTTAAGCGTCTAAGGTCCACCCCCTTCTTTTCTCTTTATTTTATTTCTAAAGAACTAGCAGGCTGACTTGTGTCCTAGATACTCAGTATCTGCATCAATTCCTTCAAGACGTCATCGAAAGTGCGTCTAGTAATCCGCCCGATTTTCCTTTGTACGAGTGATTGTTCCATGCTTGAAACGTAATCAACTTTTATCACACTGGTGACTTTCAGCTTGCCGCTTTCAAGTTATTTGTCTGTTAGTAGAATCGTATGGTCTCGAATGTCAAGATTGGACGTGACCGCAACTCCGATAAAATCCGCAAAACTATTGTTATATTTTTCGTTTGACATGACGATCACCGGCCGCACCTTGGTGCCTTTGTTGTTTCTGAATGGCCACGGCACCAGAACGATGTCTCGCTGAGATACCAATGCTCGTCGCCTATTCTTTCAGGTACTCATTCCAGATTTCGTCCTTGTCGTTATCCCAGATTTTCTTGAAAGAACGCTCTGATAATGCCTGTATGTGTTCGAACTCCTTTTCCAATTTCTTGGTAACCACTTCAGATTTTTGGAGCACGAGGCTTCCGTCTTTTAACATCAGCACGATTTTGTCGCCTTTTTTGAGCTTCATTTTTCTCTGAAATTCCACGGGGATCGCCACCTGTCCCTTGTCGGAAACCTTTGTGGTCTTGATCTCTATCGTAGATGTCATGCCTAATGTAAGAAGTTTCTTACAATTAAGCTTTATTCCAGCGCCGACGCCATTTCCCGCAGCCTTTTCACGCGCTCTTCCACCGGAGGGTGCGTCGAAAACAGCCGGGACAGCGTATCGCCGGACAGCGCCGGCATGATGAAAAACGCGTTCAGGCTCTCTACGTCGCGCAACTGCTTCTGCGGCACGCGCCTCATGTTCCCGCTTATCTTTAAAAGGGCGCTTGCAAGCCTGTCGGGCTTGCCTGTCATCTGCGCGCCTCCCCTGTCTGCGGCAAACTCCCTGTACCTCGAAATAGCCCTTATTATCAAAAAGCTCACAAACCAGGTTATCCCGGCGACCACGAGCACAATGAGCATGCCCCCGTCCCTGCTCCTCCCGTAGACGCTTCCAAACAGCGCATAGTGCATCAGGAAATACGCGACCGTGGAAAACAGGCTGGCAAGCGTCAGCACGAGTACGTCCCTGTGCTTGATGTGCGCAAGCTCGTGGGCAATGACGCCTTCCAGCTCTTCATCGTCAAGGACGTTCATCAGGCCGGTGGTGACGGCGACAACAGAGCTCTTCTTGCTCTTGCCCGTAGCAAACGCGTTTGGCACAGATGTGTTCATTATGGCCACCTTGGGCATCGGAAGGCCGTTTGACCTTGCGATCCGCTCCACCATGCCGTACAGCTTGGGCTCCTGCTCCCTCGTTACAATCTTGGCCCTTGAGGTCCACAGGACTATTTTGTCAGAAAAGTAAAACTGGGCAAGCATCATGAGCGACACCATCACCGCTATAGGGATGATGCTCACCCCGAGATAGAATAGCACAGTCGCGAACGCAAGGTACAGTAACGTAAGGACAAGAAAGCTCGTGATTATCCTGATGGTAAGGCCGGTGCTGTACTCGAACTTGGGCAAGGCATGAAACTATACGGCGTTTTGAACAAATAAACGCAACGGCGATGTTTTTACCAATCTTTCAATACTTTTAGAAAATCGTCCACTGACATCTTCCTGCATCTTTCTTTCTTCACGTCTTCCCAAGCCTCTTCAATAGATGTCCGTCTTGTCAAACTTAGCGCATAGTTTGTTTTGCGCCAATAAAAACATCTCGTATGATATTCCCTGCATACGACATGAGACTCTACTACCACTTTCTTTCCTCGTCCTCGTCCCGAAACGTCGGGCAGCCGCACATCGTGCACGGCTCCGGGTCGTCTGCGTCGGTGTTCCACCTGTGAGCATCCCTGTCATGCCTGCATGCACAGACATTGCTCATACAGTATTATGGCAGAGCTTGGCTATTTCCTTTCCTGCAGCAAAGCTTATTCCCACTATTTTCAGAACTTCCACCCGCAGCTTGTACAAAACAGGCTGTCGTCGCTTGCGTTCCTGCCGCAGCGGGTACAGCGCCTGAACACGGTCGAAGAGACCTGGCGACCGCTGCCGCAGCTTGCGCAGTATCCTGCCACGTTACCGGGCGTACCGCAGTGCCTGCAAAAAGTCCTGTCCGTTACCTCAAGGTCCGGCTCCCTGGCACGACTTGCTCTGAGCCTTCCTGTAGCCCCGAACCCGGCGATGCCGACGCCGGCAAGCGCGGTAAGAAAGAGCCCTATGCGGACTTTTTCCATCAGGTCAGTCATCTCTGCTCTGAACAGAAACTCGCCTCCTGCCTCGTAGCTTGCCATCTGGGCGGCAATCTGGCCGTCCAGGTAGTAGAACCCTCCAACACCCACGGCTATCAGGGCAAACCCGAGCGCAAAAAACTCGAGCTTCATGCGTATAATAGCGGTCAGAGGGAACGAAAAGCTTTGTACGTCACATAGGGATACTTGCAGGGCGATTGACGCAAGTTTGGGTTACGACGTAAACCCGAACTAGCCGGCCTTAAGGCCGGTAAGCTCTTCGCTCAGATTCCAGAGCTTTTTTGCGGTCTCCTCGCCGTACGACATCTCAGACGACCTTTCCTGCTTTCTCTTGACAAAGTACGCCCCCGAGACACTTGCGACATCGTTTGACGACGCAAGATAGATTCCCGTGTCCGCCCCCTTTTCGGGGCTGAGAAAGAAAGGACCTGCAGCCTTCCACACCATGCCGTAGGAGCCCCCCTGCACGAGGTTTGTCCTGACAGCGCCTGGGTGGAAGCAGTTTGTAGTCACTCGGGTTCCCGCAAGCCGCCGGGCAAGCTCGTACGTAAAAAGGACGTTTGCAAGCTTGGACTGGCTGTATGCCGAAATCCCGCTGTAGTGATTCTTTAAGTGTATGTCGTCAAAGTGTATGCTTCCGGCCCTGTGAGTGGAAGAGCTTGTGGTGATTATCCTTGATGGCGCGCTTGCCTTCAGTCTGTCGAGCAAAAGGTTTGTCAGAAGAAACGGTGCCAAGTGGTTCGCGGCAAACGTCTGCTCTATGCCGTCTATAGTTACTTTTCTTTCTCCGAGGAACACGCCTGCGTTGTTCACAAGCACGTCGAGCCTGTCGTACCTTGACAGGAACTCCTGTGCCAGCTTGCGCACTTCGGCCTGCGACGAGAGGTCGGCCACAAAATATGATGAGCTGTTTGTTTCCTGTAGAGCGCGCTCGCATTTCTCCTTGCTCCTGCCGGCTATGGCGACAGTCGCTCCAAGCTTTGATAATCCACGCGCTATTTCTTTTCCAATCCCCGACGTGGCGCCGGTGACAAGGCACACCTTTCCCTGCATCGCTGTTCGACTTTACCTGTAGTGCGACAGCGCGCGGCGTTCCTCCGGCCGCATCTCCTTCTGCGTCCTTATCTTCCTTATCGCCTCTTCAAGGTCTGCCATGCTGATGTGCGCCTCCGACGCGTGCTTGCCTGCCTCTTCCGGCGTCGGATAGCGCGCAAGGTGCTTTTGCAGCACAAGCGAGACGGCCGTGTTGATGACTGCTGCCGTGTCCGCGCCGCTCAGCCCGTCGGTCATGTCTGCCAGCCTGTCGAAATCCGCATCGCGCCCAAGCGGCACCTTCTTTGCATGTATCTCCAGGATCTTTTTCCGCGTCTTTGCGTCCGGGTTTGGCACAAGAACTATCCTGTCAAACCTCCCCGGTCTCATGAGCGCGGGGTCTATCATGTCAGGCCTGTTTGTCGCTGCAATGACGACTACGCCGTGGAGCTCGCTGATTCCGTCCATCTCCGTCAGGATCTGCGAAACGATGCGCTCGGTGCTCCCGCCCCCCTCGCCCCTTGCGCTTGCTATGGCGTCGATCTCGTCAAAGAATATCACACACGGTGAGGCCTGCCTTGCGCGCCTGAACACTTCGCGGATGCCCTTTTCAGACTCGCCTATCCACTTGCTGAGAAGCTCCGGCCCGTTTATGCTGATAAAGTTGGCTTCCGACTCTGACGCAACTGCCTTTGCAAGCATTGTTTTTCCGGTGCCCGACGGCCCGTGCATCAGTATCCCCTTTGGCACAGTGTGGCCGAGCTTTGAAAACAGCTCGGGATATTTTAGCGGCCACTCGACTGCCTCCTGCAGCTGGCGCTTGACGTCGTCGAGTCCGCCGATGTCCTGCCACTTGACGTCCGGCGACTCTAGGAACACTTCGCGCATGGCAGATGGCATCACGTCCATTATAGCTTGGTCAAAGTCTGCCTGCGTCACGATGAGTTTTTCCAGGCTCTCCTGCGGCACCTTTTCCTCGTGCAGGTTGATTTCCGGAAGCAACCGCCTGAGGCAGCGCATCGCAGCTTCCTTGCACAAATATTCCAAATCCGCGCCCACAAAGCCATGGGTTACTGAAGATATCCTTGTCAGGTCGATGCCGGATTCAAGCGGCATGTTGCGCGTGTGTATCTGCAATATCTCTAATCTGCCGTGCTTGTCCGGCACCTTGATTTCAATTTCACGGTCAAACCTGCCGGGGCGCCTGAGCGCAGGGTCCAGCGCGTTCGGTCTGTTTGTTGCCGCGATTATTATCACCCTGCCCCTGCCTTCCAGCCCGTCCATCAGCGAAAGCATCTGCGACACGACGCGGCGCTCGACTTCGCCCGTCACTTCTTCTCTCTTCGGCGCAATAGAGTCTATCTCGTCTACGAACACTATGGTGGGCGCCTTCTCCTTTGCCTCCTTGAATATCTCCCTGAGCCTGGCCTCGGACTCGCCGTAGAACTTGCTCATTATTTCAGGGCCCGAGATGGAGATAAAGTGGGCGTTGCTCTCGTTGGCTACCGCCTTTGCAAGCATTGTTTTTCCGGTTCCAGGTGGGCCGTACAGCAGCACGCCTTTTGGTGCCTCTATGCCCAGCTTTTCAAATATTTCCGGGTGGCGCAACGGGAGCTCTATCATCTCGCGGACTTTCTGGATCTCCTCCTTTAGGCCACCGATTTCCTCGTATGAGACGCGCGGCACGCCGTGAGCGGCCTCACCCTTTTCGCCAATGACAAATACTGTCTTCTGGCTGACCATGACCGCGCTGTCTGCAGTCGTGGGGGGCACGGTGCTCACCACCTGGAACGTGAGCCTGCCTCCAAAGTACGGCACGAGCACGTTGTCGCCCTTTACAACCGGCACTGTCTCGAGCGCGTCTGCAAGGTAGCGCTCGTCGATTGGCGGTATAGCCTCTACGGGCGCCACCAGTATCTTTTCAGCCGGGCTTGCCTTTATCTTCCTGATTGCGACCTTGTCGTCTATTCCAACGCCGGCGTTGTTGCGCGTTATGCCGTCTATCCTGATTATGCCTTTGCCCTCGTCTGACGGGTAAAGCGGTAAACACTTTGCGACAGTCCTTCGCCTGCCCTTTATCTCGATGACGTCGCCCGTGCTTGCGTGTATCGAGTCCATCGTGGCGTAGTCTATTCTTGCGATGGCACGGCCAACATCGCGGGTATAGGCCTCAAGGGCCTTGAACATGGGTGTGTTGCCTTCCTGCGCGCCAGGATTCACGGAGACACCTACGCAGCGATATTTAATGAATGTTAGCTATGCGTGGCACAGGGCCTTTTTCAGCTCCTTTGCCCGGTAAAATACGTTGCACGGACCGCAGGTCCACACCGGGTTCCTGCTTGCCATCCAGTACCCGCCGTCAAAATATTTCTTGTCAAGTTCGCTGCCGCATCGAGGGCACGCTAGCATGCAGAAAACGCGGCGCGCAGGTATATCAACGGATTATGGAAAAAATTTCAATCCCGTGATATTTTGACAGGATTGTCGCCTTCGCCGTTTGTCGGAAGGATGATTCTCACCGATGCGCCTCCTTCCGGATTATTGTAGGCCGAGATCTCTCCCCCGTGCGTGGCCACTATGCCCTTGCATATGTACAGGCCCAGCCCTGTGCCGTGCTTGTTCTTGCCGCCGGCGTCCATCGTGACGAACTTGTTGAAAAGATTGGGAAGGATCTCTTTGGGTATGCCTACGCCGGTGTCGCTCACGATTATCTCTACAAACGGTCTGCCTGTGACGCTGATGTTCTTCTTGCGTATCGTGACTTTGCCTTTTTCGGTGAACTTGAACGAGTTCTGAAGTATGTTTGAAAGCAGCTGACCCAGCCTTACGGTGTCTGCCAGCATTTCCGTGTTTTCGTCCACATCTATTGCCAGCGATACGTCAGGTTTTGCTCCAACCTTGTTTGTGTTGGCAATGTCTGATATCAGGTCGCCTATTCTGACTTTTTTCTTGTTGAGCACCAAATCGTTGGTGTCTATCCTGCTTGCGTCAAGTATATCGCTGGCAAGCTGCCTAAGCCGGTTGGCCTGCCGGATTATCACTTCGATCGCCTTGTCTTTGTCGATGTCGCCTGCCGCGGCCATTTCCGCGTGGAGCAGGATGGGCTGTATGGGGTTCTTGAGTTCGTGCGATGCGATGCTGATGAACTGGCTTTTCATCTCGTCAAGGCGTCTGAGCTCCCTGTTTGCCATTTCTACGCGATCCTTTTGCGCCCGTATCATCATGTTCGACGCTTCGAGGTCTCTGGTCTTTTCCCTGACCTCCTTGTCGAGCTTGATGTTGCGGCTGATGAACGAGGCGATTATCACGGTCAGGACCGACGTGGCCGTGAGTATCGAAAACATCTGGATCCTGTGGTTGAACAGTACTTCTTCCACCTGCGAATAGAATGTTGACGTAGGAGATGCTATTATGACGAAGAATTCTAGATTGTGGGCACGCATGGGATGGCCGGTCATCAGTATTTCGTCCACCTCGGTTTTGTATACGGTCTCGCCAAGGTTGCCGGCTGAAAGGTCCCCTATCATGGCCTGCATTCCGTCATCGCTTTCCTGCAGGGCGTTTGAGAAGAGGTCTCCAAATTCCGGATTGGAGCTTGCCAGAACCCGGAACTCGCCGTCTAAAATCACGTACTCTTCCGAGAAGGGCGCAAGGAGGGAATAGTCGTCTGTGACGTATTCTGCCCCGGTGGTGGCAACGACAAGCCCCTTGTAGATTCCGGATTCGTCGCGGACAGGGTAGACAAGTGAGACGACCTGCCGGTCGTCAACGGAATAGACCCCAGAGAACGCGGTTCTTTGCGAGACAAGGGCCTGATGGAACCACTCGTATTCGGAGAGATTGCCTGCAAGCCCGTTGCTCTGCCCCAGAACGTTGCCCTGTGTGTCAACTATTGCCAGGTCTGCGTCAATGCCCCGGGCAAGAAACTGCTGTCTTGCCTCGGACAGAAAGTCGTCGGCTGGTTGATTTTCAAGTACCTGCAGAGCCTCGGCCTGCGAAAATACCGCAAGGTTGTTCAATATGTTCTCGAGCTTTATTCCCGTCATGCCTGCGATGCTCTCTGTAAGCAGTGTCTGCTGGTCGCGGTTGGACTCGAAAATGCCCTCCAAGGTGGAGAATTCAGTCGTGATCTGGAAATAGAAAAAGAGGCCGTACGAGATAAGGATTATAGAGATTACCAGGATGTTGCCGAGTTTCTCTTTCTTTTCTGACGCAAGCCCCGTGCTTTTAGTCAGGGAAGGACTTTGCATCTATACCTGCATGAGGAGCAACTCCTATAAAAAAAGTATTTGATAAATAGGCCCAGGCAGATTCTCTATGCGGTAGATAGTGCACTCTATAGAGAGTCTCATCAGCCTGCGACGCTACAGACTCGGTATAGCCGCAGGCGTCGCGGCTGCATTGCTTGGAGTAATCCTTTCCATAGCTGCGGTCAGTGGGGACTCGAGGGTGCTTGTGCAGAACGTGACCATCATTTGCACGTCCGGCGCGGCGTTCGCGTTATCCCTTGTAACGCTGGCTTCGTCCTACACGAAGTACAGGAGGATTTTCTCCATGTTCGCGGCCGGCCTGGGGTTGTGGTTTGTGGCAGAAGTGGTGTGGACGTACTATGTACAGGTACTTGGCGTGGAAGTGCCGTTTCCGTCATTTGCAGACGTTTTCTACTTTGCCGGGTATGTGTTTGTCGGAATATTTCTGCTAAAGATCGTCAGGATGCTGATGCAAATCAATCAGAGGAACATCCTGGTCATAAGCACGATTTCCATTTCACTAGTCGCATTCCTCATGAATTTCTTTATCCTCGACTTGGTCAGGGCGTCGTTTACCGTTACCTCGCTTTCTGTAGATGATATCACTCTGCTTGCGTTCAGCGTTGCATATCCCATTCTCGACTCGTTTTTGATAATCCCCTCACTGATCATACTATACGAATCTCGTCACCAGCAGGGCCAGTTCTTTTCTTGGATACTAGTTTCACTTGCCATGATAAGCTTTGGCATAGCTGACACGGGTTTCGGCTACACCGCACTGAAGGACGTGGAGTTGCTGGCGGACGAGGCCATTTGGGACGTGATATTCAACTTGGGATACATCCTCTTCGCAGGCGCGCTGTTTTACGAATCCGTAGTAAGCAAAAAAGAAAGAAAAGAGTTGAAAAAGTAGAGAGGGTTTACCCCGACGCGCAGCTGCTAAAGCCGCACTCGATGCAGATGTTGCAGCCTTCCGTGATGATGAGCCTCGCCTTGCATGACGGGCAGATCACGTCCTCGTTTGAGGTCAGCACCTGCATTGCCGCCTGCTGTGTCGACCTGCGCGGAACCTCCGCCGGCGCAACCTCGGCCTTTGGTATGGTCCCGTCGTCGATGCCCGACTCTTTCAGTATCTTTTGCATCTGCTCAAGAACATACGGCTCGCTGATGCTGTTCTGGATGTACTCTGCGACGTACTTGCTCGGCTTGACTGCAAAGCCCTTCTCGCCGGTGTTCTTGCCGGTGATGTGCAACACCTGTTCCTGCCTCGAGCCGTCGCGGAACACCGTCACGCCCTTCAATCCAAGCTCGTGCGACAATAGATATGAACACTTGACATCCTCTGCGGTCACGTCGCCGGGCATGTTTATCGTCTTGGCGATGGCGTTTGAGATCCACTTTTGCCAGATGCCCTGTGCCATGATGTGGTCCATCCAGTGTATGTCAATCGCAGTCACGAACGTCTTTTGCATCCACTCTGGAATTTCCGCAATGCCGCGGACGGAACCGTAGTTGTTGGCAACCTTGGTCAGTATCTCGTCGTTGTACAGGCCGTTTTCCTTGAGCGCGTTCTCGAACACCTTGTCGGTGTAGAAGAACCGGCCTACAGTCACGCGCTTTTCATACACCAGCGCAAAGACCGGCTCGACGCCGTTTGCGGTGTCGGCTATCATCGACAGCGTGCCTGTCGGCGCAATAGTGGACGTCCACGAGTTGCGGATGCCTGACTTCTTTATCTTCTCTATGAGCGTCGACCAGTCGTATGTGTGGGTCTCCTGCGGAAGTTCATAGTAGCCGGCAACCGGTATCCTGCCCTTGACGTAGTCGGTGTCCTTGAACATGGAGAACGGGCCACGCGTCTTTGCTATTGCGACTGACTCGTCCATGCTCAGATATGATACCGCCTCGGCAAGCTTGTTCATGAACTCATAGCCGCCCTTGGAGTTGTACGGTATCTTGAGCATGAACAGTAGGTCCGCGATGCCCATTATGCCAAGGCCTATCCTGCGCGTCGCGCGCGTGTTTGTCTCTATCTCTTCGACAGGGTACTTGTTCATGTCGATGATGTTGTCCAAGAACCTTGTCGACAGCCTGACTGCCTGCTCGTAGCGCTGCCAGTCAAACTCGTACATGCCGTCGGCCTTGCGCTTGACAAAGTTTGCAAGGTTTATCGAACCGAGGTTGCACGACTCATATGGATATAACGACTGCTCGCCGCAGTTGTGGGCAACAATACCATTGGCGTCAAATGCATTTAGTCCCGGAACCTGCACATCATAGACTTCTTCGACACCATCTTCGACAAGCTCTGTTATTGTGGCAACAAACCTCTCTCTGTTAAGTTTTCTTCTATACTTTGCAAGCAACATTTCAAGACGTTCCATCTTTGCGCTGTCGCCAAAGCCTATAACTTTGTGGAAGCGAAGGGTGTTTTCTCCAGAGATGACAAGTTCGTGTTGTGTCTTGATATGGTAAAGCTTTACGCCACCCTTGCCATCAGGCATCAACCTGTCTTGTTCCTTTCTTCTGTTTGTGTATATTCTGGATACTATTCCAAGCCTGAGTAGCATGCGCTGGACTCCTCTGAGTATGGGAAGGTCGCTTTGCGAGAGGCGGATCGAGATGCCCTTTAGCTGGCTTCCTATTACGGTACCGTCTGCATCAAACAATCCTCTCATGAAGCCCTTATAGAACGCTGACGAGGTTTGTTCTATCTCTTCAGTTATTGTCTTGTTTCCATGAGACAGTCCGAGCGAACTGGCCAGCTGCTGTATAGATGCGAGCGAAAGTCTGTATTCCTTTCTGCCTTCAATCCTCGTCCAGCCTTTAAAGTCAGAGCGGTGCGGCATCTGCTGTGCGTACTGTAGCACAAGGCCTTTGATCGATGCTTCTCCTGCTCCCTCACCCCACGAGGAAAGCACGGCGCTTTCTTTCTTTATGTGTCCGTCGCCTATCAGCTGCCCTGTCAGATAACCCTCTTCTTCGCCAAACTTACCATCCCATTCATAGTATCTGCAGTCGTCAAGGACAACCTTTTCGCCAAGCGCGAGATCTTTTGCCTGCTTCCATTCACTCTCAGCTGTGTACCTGGTCATACGCTTGACCGACAAGATTCTGTGATCCTGTGTCAGACGTAGTTCAAGGCCCTCTCTTGTTTTCAGTTTGAAGACCTTCTTCACGCCGGTAGAGAAGAAGCCCTTGGTATCCCACGCCTTTCCGTTGAGATGGATTTTGAAGTAACGGCCAATCAAGTCGCGTACCTTTCTTGGGCCTTCATCTGTCGCTACCCACGTGTCAGACGTAACGCACGGGTTTGTCGCGCGCAGCGGGCCGCCCTTTGCGTCGATGCACGGGTTGTACTTGTTGATGTTGTCAAAGAATATCACTCCCGGCTCGGCGCTCTTCCACGCGGAGAGCGCGATGAGGTCGATCAGCTGCTGCGCGTCTATCTGCCGCATCGGTTCTTTTGAGCGCGGGTTGCGCAGCGTGTACTTGTGGTTGCCTTCCTTGTTCACGAGCGCCTGCCAAAAGTCTTCCCAGATGCCGACTGACACGTTAAAATTTTCAAACACTCCCGGCTTTGTCTTGGCAGTCACGAACTTTTCGATGTCCGGGTGCCAGGCCTCTAGGATGCCCATGTTGGCTCCCCGGCGCTTGCCTCCCTGCTTGACGACGTTGGTTATCGTGTCGATGATGTTCATGAACGACACGGGGCCCGACGCGACGCCCGACGTCGAGGCAACGATGTCGCCTTCGTGGCGCAGGTCTGAGTAGTTGATGCCTACGCCCCCTCCAGACTTGAATATCATGGCCGCGTCCGTGGACGACTTCATGATGCCGGCCATGTCGTCGGGCATGTCGAGCACAAAGCAGGCGGAAAGCTGCCCCAGCCTGGCGCCGGCGTTCATGAGCGTGGGCGTGTTGGGCAGGAAATCCCTCGAGACCATGAGGTTGTAGTATTCCCTTATGCGCTCTGCGTGAGAGGCAAGCTTGCCCTCTGCAAGCATCTTTAAAAGCTCCTTGAAGGAGACCTTCATCTGCCCCTGCCTGGCGGCATGCACGTAGGCACGCACGAGCGCCTCAAAGTGGTAGCGGTTGAGCCAGTATTCGCCTATCTTGAATTTGCTCTCAAAGTCTGCAAGCTTGGAGTAGTATTTTTCTGCCTCCTCGGCATCCTGCCTCTGCCCGCCTGCCAGAGTGAACATCTGCTGGTCGTGTATGACATCGGCGATGCCTACGAGCGTGGCGACGCGCTCGAACATCTGCTTGGGGCCCTCGATTATCTCGTTCTGGTCGTCCCTCAGCAGGTAGCGGGCTGCAAGCACGCGCAATGAATTGACATCGAACGCCTTGTCCACCTCGTCGAGATCCTTCTTGTTGAGGATCTTCATCTTCTCTTCCCGTATCTTGCGCCTCTCGTGCCTGTAGAGTATGTACGACTTGGCCGTGTCGGCAAGCCCTTCCTCTATCAGTATCGATTCTACCATGTCCTGCACGTCTTCGACTGTGGCGACTGCCTTTTCAGAGCCAAAGCCCTGTTGTGCCATCTTTTGCACCACCCTTGCCCCGAGCCTTTCCGCAAGCGGATAGTCCGGCCTGCCTGTTGCCACGAGCGCCTTGTAGATTGCATTGGCAATCTTTGATTGTTCAAAAGTAACTATGCGGCCGTCGCGTTTTCTGATCTTCGTGATTAAAGAAGTCTCTTTCGAGTTGTTAAACTCAGTAACTCCCGCCATCCCGTCCTATACACCAATACCACTCGTACTTTAACTTTCCATGTGAAAAAAATGCATGTGATGCATAACGAAAAGTACACTTATCCCTTTTATTGGCAGACAATGCCGAATTCAAGCTCAAGTCGTGTAAGAATTCAGCGAAATAAAACAAAGTTTTCACCCGTTCTGCAACAAGCTAATGCGGCGACGCGCAATGTAAGCGTTTGTAGCTGATTAACATAATTTTACAGAAAAAAGATACGGCGGGGGGAGCAGCTGCGCTGCTGCTACGCCAGCCTGTGCGGCGACTTGCACGACTCGCACCTGTCCGACGACGCCTTGTATTTTTTGCCGCACATGGCGCAGACGGCAAGCGCAAAGCGCGGGCGTGAAAACGCAAGCTCTGAAGCTGCCTCTATGGCGCCCTTCATTTCGGCCGCAGGTAGGTCCGTGACATCGACGCTTGCGGCGAGGCCGCCGTTGAGAAGCTTGTCGATGCTGGCGCACTCTTTGACCAGGCCTGAGCCCTTTGAAAGGAGTTCTTTGCCACTTAATGTCATTCCCTGGGAATAGCTGGTGATATTCTGCGCCTGGGAGAGCGACACCCTGCCGTACTTGTCCGAGTCTATCGAGGCAAAGCGCGCGCCCGAGCCGTCGGCCACCATCGCAATTGCGGCCTCGTCGCCAAGCTGCTTTGCCTGCGACTGCGCAACTTCCACCGCTGTCTTCAGCACCTTCTGCATAACTTCAGAGCCGCCGTGGGCCGCGTCGTGGCCCAAGATGCTGTACACGGCCTCGTGCGCCCCTGTCAGGTTCACTACAATGCCGGTGGTCGCGCGCTGGAGTGACTGCGTGGCCGCGGAAAACGCGGGCAAAAGTCCGCGCTTGGCGTTTTCAAGCACAAGCTTTTTGCGCATCGCCGATGCTGCGAGCGAGGGCTTTATCGCCAACGCAAGCTTTGCTCTGAAGTAGGTCTCGTCCTTGTTTGACTCGTATGCGAGCCGCGGGAGGTTTATCGAAAGCGAGTGCAGCGTCATTGCAGCCGGCGGGTTTTTGTTTCCTGCAGCTTTTCGCAATCCGCTTGCAGCGCGGCCCGCGCCAATCGCGACTATGCCGCCGGCACGAACAGCAGCAGCCACGTGATCGGCGCTTTCCTTCTTTACGCCGGCAAGAGCAAGTCCAATGCGCGGCAGCGGCGTGACATCAACGTACTTTTTGTATCCGTCGAGCAGTGCGTTTGTCTGCTTTGCTTCAGTGTCCTGCGGTACGGTTATAGTGACAGCCGGTCCGGGCCCGGTAGCAGACGACGCGACGAGCGCACGGGCAAACCTGGATGCAAGATCTTCGGCGTCCTTTGACTTTGCAAGTGCCGGCGCTACGCCTTCAAGCACCACCTCTGCCGATGCCTCGCATGTAAGTAGCGGAATGAGCACCGGCAGCGCCGCGAGCATGTCTTCGGCGCTCTTGAGCGATGCAAGCCGTGCGACTGCGGGGAACCTGCCCTGCAGGTCAAAGCCGTCAAGCTCTGACAGCTCCAGAAATATCGTGTCAGGGAGAAGGCCCCACGTGCCGGACGACGCGATGTTTATCTCGCCTGCAAGGTGCATGTCGGCGATGTCCTTTGGCAGCGTGTTAAAGACAAAATATTCTGAAAACACAGCATCCGCTGTCTTGTTCATGACTCCCTGCGCGCCGTCCCTCGTTGCGTCCTCGTTTGCAAGCATGCCGGCAATGTCGGACACCGGAAGCCCGACGCGCGCAAGCTTGTTCCTGTATTCCTCGTGGCCGTGCTCTATCAGGACGGAATTAACAGTCTCGCGAATCAGCGACGACGTGAGGTACGCCGTCTGGAACTTGTAGATCTTGTTCTCGACCTCCTCGGTTATCTTTTGCGCCTGCTCCAATGGCAGACTTGCTTCCCTGACAAGCGACTGGATGATCTTGTGCGAGTTGAACTCTTCTATCGTGTGGTTGCTGGTCCTGACGTACATCTTGCCGCTCTCTATTATCGAGCGCTCCTCTATCTGGCGGGCAAGGCTCAGCACAAGCTTGCCAAGGTTGGTAATCGTGTAACGCCTTTCGGCCTTGTTCAGCGCCACCAGAAGCTGCCTCAGCAACTTTCTAAGGTGGTAGGCGAACTTGCCCGACTCTTTCTTTGACTTAAAGCCGGCGAGGGCCTTCAGTTCCGAGTATGTTAAAGGCCCTTTTGTGTTCAGAATCCGCAATATATCTATCCTGTTCGGGCTCGCCATGACGGAAAATATCATCCTCACGCGCTTTGACGCCGATTCCAGAACCCCGCCCTTTCTGGTGCTTTGAGAATAGTCTAGGCTCTCCGTTTCCATTGCCCCCGCTATCAGTGCAAATGATTAAAACTACTTTGTAAAAAGTTTTTTACTAAACAGTGATGCCGGCCCTACGTGGGCAAGTTTGACCGAAAGGTCAAGCTTTTCAGCCTTCGACCATCACGGGCTGTTCCTCTTGCTGCTTGTGGACAGGCATGTCCGCCGGTATCTCTGGCAGTTTGGCTTTTGTTTCGGTCTCGAGCGCGCCCTCTATCTCGCTGAGGATGTCGTAGGCGGCCTGGTCCATCGGCGTCGATATCCTGCCCAGATCCGAACGCATGTTGGCGCTTGTGAGTATGTCTGCAGTCACCGACGAGACCTCGGACAGCGCCTGGCCGGCCTGCGGGACTGCGCGCCTCAGGTCATCCTGGATTCCCTTTATCATGTCGACTGTCGGGTCGATGGTGTCAAGTATCATGGCAAACTCGTTGAGGGTGCTGAACCTTATGACAAGCGCTTCAAGCGCCATGCCTGTGTGCTGCGTGGTCCTGCGCACCTTCTTGAGGTTTGCAAGCTCGTTTGCCAGAATCCTTGCCCGGCCGTTGTTGCCGGTCTTGATGCTGGCTGCCACCTGGTCGAGGTAGTAGGCCTCCATCGAGGCGAACCTGCTGTCAAGAGCCTTCAGCCTCGAGAGCTGGTTGTACACTATCGAGGTGGCGTTGTTTATCTGGCTCACTAGGCGTTGTCGCTCGGCCATGTGCTCTGGCATGTGGTGCCGCGTATTTGGTTAAGGGTCGGTGTTGAAGCTTGTCAACAAACAGCTAGCCAAAAGCTGATTTACAAGGAGGATGGTTTACCTTTTTGTCGCGGTGATCGTGAACTCGGAAGGGTTGAGGGCCGCGCCGCAGACCGGGCAGCGGTTGTTGGTCGCCCGCAGGGCATCTTTCACTGATTTGAGCATTCGCATGGTGTGTATCACGGAACCGCACTTGCTGCAGACGACGTCGGCTGTCATCATGTATGAAACTTATGTAAAGGAGCTGAAATAAGAAAAGTCTCCTTGATGTTTTTTTACAAACTGCGCAGTTTCTGTTAGGCTTTTTCCAGCAGCAGCCCGTGCTTTGCGTCAAAGCCCTTGACGCGAACAGCTGCTCCTACGGGAAGCTCTGCAGGAGTCTTTATGCCCGGCAAGAAACCCGACGCGCGCACGTTGGTGTTGTTTACCTTGAACACGACCCACGCGTACGAGCCGGCGTCCTCGAATCCCTCCGGCGCTACCGCCTGGATTGTGTATGTGACGACCGTGCCTGCACCTTCAAGCTCGATGTCCTCGAACTTTGAAGCCGAGCACTTTTCGCAGAACAGCACCGTCTCAAGCATAAGATGCCCGCACTTGCTGCATTTGTGCGCGAGTATCTTTTTCCTGTTTGCAGCCTCGATGAACCTTTCGTGTGTCCCGTGCTTGAACTCCACGACGGTCACCTCCTGTCTACCTTCTTGAATATGTGCACAGCCGCGCTTGCGCCGGTCGCGCCAAAGTTGTGCGTAAGCGCTATCTCGGCGTCTTTTACTGTGCGCTCGCCGGCCTTGCCGGTGAACTGATCGAACACCTCGACCACCTGGCCGACGCCCGTTGCGCCTATTGGGTGGCCCTTTGACTTTAGCCCGCCGGACGGGTTTACCGGGATCTCGCCTGTCAGCCTCGTCGCCCCGTCTCTCACCGCGTGCGCTGCCTTGCCCTTGGGGAAGAATCCCAGGTCCTCGATGTCGATTATCTCTGCAATCGTAAAGCAGTCGTGCACCTCTGCAAAGTCGATGTCCTTTGCAGTCACGCCGGCCATCTTGTAGGCCTGCCTTGCTGCCGCCACTGTGCTTGGGATGGTGGTGATGTCCTCGCGCCCCTGAACGGCTGCTGGCGACGCGCCGCGGCCCGAGCCTAGTATCTCCATGTAGGGCTTGCCAGACTTTTTCGCAAAGTCCTCTGAGCATAGTATCACTGCAGACGCGCCGTCAGAGAACGGGCAGCAGTCCAAGAGTTTCAATGGTGATGCGACAACCGGCGACTTTAGCACGTCATCAACCGTGATCTTTTTCTTGACATGGGCTTTCGGGTTCAGTATGCCGTTGTCGTGGTTCTTGACTGCGACGTGCGCAAGGTCCTCCTCTGTTGCCTTGTGCGTCGTCATGTACGCGCGTGCCATCGACGCAAATAGGCCGGGGAACGAGGCGCCGTTTCCGCCCTCGTAGAAAAAGTCAGAACAATATGAGAACAGGGTGGTGCTGCGTGCGGTGCCCGTGTGCGTCACCTTCTCGACGCCGAGCGCAAGAACGCAGTCGTAAAAGCCCGCAGCCACGTTGGCGTAGGCTTCCCTGAACATGACCGAGCCCGAGCCGCATGCAGACTCGATGGTGAGCCCCGGGACGTGCGAGATGCCCAGGTTGCTCATGATGACCGGAGCCATGTGCACCTGCTTGTCGGCCACGCCGAAGACGTTTGAAATGTATCCTGCCTGGATCTCCTTTGGGGTTATGCCTGCCGACTCGATGGCGTCCTTTGCCGCGCTCAGCGCGATCTCGATTATGCTCTCTTCGAGCTTGCCGTATTTCGTGCTGCCGGCACCAAGGACGCAGACTTTGTTTGTCATGTGGAGGGAACTACGCAATACTCAGTATAAATAGCTAAGGCATTCCCGGTGAGGATTAATCACCGCTGATGTTTAATACGCCGGGCTGTCAGGATTTTTCGTGTACACACTGGTTGTGTGCGAAAAGCCTGACGCCGCGCGCAGGATAGCGCAGGCGCTCGGCGGCGCAAAGGAGACCAGAATCTCCGGCGTGCCTGTTTTTGACGTTCGTTTTCAGGACAGGAATTACAAGATCTGCTCTGCAGTCGGCCACCTCTACGGCCTGGTCGACAGGACAAAGAGCAGGAGCGTCTACCCAGTGCTCGATCTGGAGTGGGCGCCGGTCGAAGGAAAATCGAGGGTGATAAACGTCATTTCAAAGCTGTCCAGAGACGCCGGCGGCTTTGTGCACGCATGCGACTACGACCAGGAAGGCGAGGTGATAGGCCACAGCATACTGCAGTACGCCTGCAACGGCGCCTACGAAAAGTCGAAGAGGGCCAAGTTCTCGACGCTGACAGACGACGAGATAAGAGAGTCGTTTTCAAGCCTACAAAAGCCGGGCGCCGGCCTTGCGGAGGCAGGCAGGTCGCGCCACCTGCTTGATTTCATCTACGGCGTGAACCTCTCCCGGGCCCTTGCGCAGTCGTTCAAGACTGGCAACAAGGGCTACCGCAACCTGTCGATAGGGAGAGTGCAGGGCCCGACGCTTGCGTTTGCGGCAGACAGGGAACAGGAAATCAGGCTTTTTGTCCCCGACCCCTACTGGGTGGTGACTGCAGATTTTGAAAAAGATGTGCAGGTAATACACGCGCGCTATGAAAAGCCAAAGATAGAGACGCTTGCAGAAGCGCGCGCAGTAACAAACAGCTGCACCGGAAAGCCGGGCACCGTTTCATCAGTAGACAGGAAAAAGATCCCGCTGCGGCCGCCGGCACCGTTTAACACCGGCGACCTGCAGCGAGAGGCCTACAGGCTATTTCACGTCGCGCCCGGCTATACTCTTGCAATAGCGGAAAAGCTGTACCTGCGGGCGCTCATCTCGTACCCGAGGACTTCAAGTCAAAAGCTGCCGGCGTCGATAAACTACCGCAAGATTTTGTCCGGGCTTGTGCGCTCGTCCCTGTACAGCTCTGCGTCTATTCTGCTCTCAAAAAGCAGGCTTGTACCGCATGAGGGCCCGATGACGGATCCTGCGCATCCTGCAATCTACCCGACAGGAGTTTTCGGCAAGCTGTCGGGACTCGAATTCAAAATATATGACCTGATAGTCAAGAGGTTCCTTGCGACGTTTGGCGACGCGGCGGTGACTGAAAGAACCGATGTCGCAATCGATGTGAACGGGCACCGGTTTGTCACCGAGGGCAACGCAATGGTGTATGAGGGCTGGACCGCGTTTTACAAGCCATATGCAAGAATAGAGCAAACGGAATTGCCGCCGCTTGCCGCCGGCGACGTGCTGCAAAACAGACAGGTGGCGATGGAAGAAAAGTTCACGCAGCCGCCCCCGCGCTACAGCCAGTCAAGCCTGCTTGCCAAGATGGAGCAGGAAAAGATAGGCACCAAGGCAACAAGAGCCGACATCATCGCGACTCTTTTCAAGAGAAACTATCTGGAGCAAAAGCGTGGCGGGATAGAGGTCACGGATCTGGGCTTTGCGGTGGTCGAGTCAATGAGGGAGCACGTGCCGGACATCGTCTCGACCGAGCTGACGAGATCGATGGAGGAGCAGCTCGAGAAGGTGGAGCAGGGCAGTGAAGAACCGGTCGCTGTAATAGAGTACGCGGTTGACAGGCTGGTCGAGTCGCTTGAGGCGTTCCGGAATGGAGCGCAGGAGATCGGCCGCGAGATTGGCGCGGCTTCAAAGCCGGACAACGTCCTTGGCTCGTGCCCGGTATGCAAGTCCGGCAGCCTGCGAATGATCAGGTCGAAAAAGACGAAAAAGAGGTTTGTCGGCTGCTCGAACTATTCAAACGGCTGCAGGGCGTCTGCGCCGCTCCCGCAGAAAGGGATCATCAAAGTCGCCAGAACGTGCAGATGCGGCTGGCCCATCGTGAAGGTAATGTTTGCGCGCAGGGCCAAGCCGTGGCAGATCTGCGTCAACGCGCATTGCCCCTACAAGTAGAGAAATCCTCTCTAATTCTACTGCATTAGCTTGATAAGAAAAGCAGCGGGATTTTCATCGATGATATACGAGAGCGACCACTCGCACATGTGCGAATACTGCAGCGAGCGGTTCTCCTGCCCTTTGGAAAAGCACGAGTGCAAGATGGGCTGGCGCACCAGCCACAACGACCACTACCTTGCGCTCACGTGCTAACGCGCAGAGAGGCGGTAGATGTCCGTCCTGCGGTTCTTAAGCAACGGCAATGACTGCCTGACCTGCTTTACTTTTCCCATGTCAAGCTCGACCACCTCCATCCCTTCGCGCTGCCCCATGTCCAGCAAGACCGTACCAAACGGGTCGACTACCATGCTCCTGCCAGCGTAGATGTTGCCCGCCTGGTCGGGCGCAACGACGTACGAACCGTTCTCAATCGCCCGGGCCTTTACCATCGTCTGCCAGTGCTCCTCCTTCATAGGGCCGGCGACCCACGCCGATGGCGCGACGAGAATGTCTGCGCCGCTTACTGTGAGGAGTCTTGATAGTTCTGGAAAGCGCAGGTCGTAGCAGATCATGACTCCCACCTTGCCGGCGGCAGTCTTTGTCGGCTTCTCTATCTTTTTTCCTGCCACCAGCTTTTTCGACTCTTTGAACCCGAGCGCGTCGTACAGGTGCAGCTTGCGGTAGACAGAAGTCACCGCGCCCGCAGAAGAGATGACGACTGCAGTGTCAAACACGCGGTCGCTCTTGCTTTTTTCGTAAATGGTGCAGACGACGCCTATTCTGTTTTTCCGCGCAGCGGCGCGCAATGTCGCAACAAAGTTGCCGTTGATGGTCTCGGCAATTTTTGAGAGCTCGGCCGGTGACTGGCTGCCGGGCGAAAAGGCCATCTGGAACTCGGGAAAGCATACGAGGCTTGCCTTCTTTGCCGAGGCCTCGGCAACGTAGTCAACGGACCTTCTCAGGTTCTCCTGTTTGTCCTCCGACGACTTTAGCTGCACGACCGCTACCGATGTCAACTGGAGCACTGTCGCGCTGCCAGAGATATTAAAGCTGCTTGCCGGCCTGGAACCAGTTTTCCTTCGGGTTCTCGTCGAAAACCACTATGACGTGCTCCGGCCTGGTCTTCAGTATGCTCACTGCGGCGTCTGTAATCGCTTTTGCAAAGTCGTCCTTCTGCTGCTGCGTCCTGCCGGGGTACATCGACACAGATATGAGAGGCATGGAAAAACGGGCGCCTACGACTGATTTATACTTACGGCATCGGGCGCTATGGGCGGCAGCTCTGTGTCGGGCTGCTGTTCAGCATGCCCGTTTGCCTGCGCAAGGTCATACAGTGACTGCAGGTAGCGCTTGATGAAGTTGGCGCCCGGAGACGGCCTGCGGCCCTTTTCGTAGTCGCTCAGCACGGACGGGGTTATCGCCATCCTCTTTGCCAAGTCTGCCTGCTTGACGCCGAACTTTTTGCGCCAGTGTTTCAGTTGCAGCGGCGGGTTGTCGCTCAGGACGACTGAGCCTGCTATCCAGGTCAGCTCGTCCCTTGGAATGCCGTTATCAGGGCTTGACAAACGTAGAACGAACGATTCAACGGGTGATAAAAAGATTATTCTTGCCGGTTCTGTCAAGTTGACGGTTGATCGGGCTTGACTTGCTGGCTGTCAAAAGTCGGTTGATAGCTATTCACCAAACGATACTGTATAAGCGATTTCTACGCTGATATGATGCCCTGTCTTCTTATAGTGTCGTCTGGCTCTTTCTAATGCATAAACCATGTCTGTATCAGTCCACTTACAATCGAAGCAAATCGCATTTCTGTGTATGATGGCATTTCTGACCATTTCAATCACTCTCAAATTCGTCAGCACATTTCTTAGAACAAAAGAGTTTGTTTCTGCCTTTATCCTTGCCGCATTTGATGCATTCGTTAGGCTTCTCATGTTCTTTCATATGCTGCTTTACCTCATCAATAGTCAAGAACAAGCCCACTCCGCATAACCTGCAACTATAGGAAACGTCTTTCTTGATGTGTCTCAGGCTCATATTATCACCGTGAATACGTCATGACCTGTCAAACGCTTATGTCGGCTCATTACGCCTTGTGGTGTCTTACAATTCCCAATGACAGAAGTGCAATCTACAGAACACTTCTGGCAGATAACGACAAAGACTTTGGTACTCATATCTTTCGTATCTTCAAAAATTTGCCCTTACTGTCCTTGTCGAGCTCCCAAGTTATCTTTTGTCCAGCTTCAAGACCAAGATCACGGGCATATGTGGCAGGGATTGGAGTTTTCAGACCAGTGTATTTTGAATGAGCCTTGCTAACGGTAGTTACTTCCATCGCTCTTTCTGGTTTATTGGAGCTAGATAAATTAGCTGCCATTTATTGACACCTTGTTCCTGTGCTTGCGTAAAATTTCGGCGTATTCACGATTTGCCTTCTCCTCGAAAATAAAGAAAGTTCCATATCTGTAGCCATAATTAGCACGAAACATTGCCACTCCTTCCATGTTGCGGTTGGATTTTATTTCATGTATGGCTCTCTTTAGAGTCGGGAACTCTCCAACAAAGTCTGCGGGATAATGTGCAAGTAGCCACGCAATAAGCCACATATCTATTCTCTGTCCACCCGTGAGATGTAAACGCCAAAGACGCACTTCTCATTGGCTACTTCATTTAGTTGTCCAGAGTCATGCTGCTTTTCCAAGTGTTCAGCCAGTTTTTGCTTGCTTGAGAAGCAGACTATTGCGCTATTGAAATGATTTGCACAGACTGGACAGACGAATACAGGCTTTATCGATCGCAGCACTCTCCGCACTGCTTTTGGTTTCTGCCTTTCCTCCTTGGCTGCGGCTTCAACACGTCGGCATTTCATGCAGACCACCGTTCTCTTACTGAGAACTACGCCAGATGGAACGCTAGAGCTGTTGATGTTCAGAGCCTTTAGTTTATCCCAAACATCCTGACCTAGAAAATGAGTTACGCAGTCTGCACCACATCTGGTACATACACGCCACTCCAAACAGTCCAACTCTGCGAGCTCTGCCTTCGTGTATTCCTCACCAATCTTGTATTCGTGAATTTTCGGTGTCATTTGCATACCTACAGTTACAACTACCGTATATATAAAACTACCGTTAGCACTACCGTTAGATATAATAATCCCATAGTAGTATTAACTACCGTTAGATATGAGCGCAAAACAGCCTGTTGATGTCCTGTGCATGAGGGAATTGAAAGGTCACGCCATCGCTGAAATTGACGGTCAGGTAAGGCGCATCGATCCAAAGCAGTACAAAGTAAAGTCGCAGTCAGTCGAAAACGAATGGTACGACATTTTGCAAACATCATTAGGCTTTATCTGCAACTGCCCTGACCACATGTACCGAGCGTTCAAGTGCAAGCACATTTGGGCTGTCGAATTTTCGCTTACTCTCAGAGCTGCCGTTTGGAATACTCTGCATATCCAGCCCGTGACCGTCAATGACTGCATGTTCTGCCACTCTGTCAATCTCAAAAAGTTTGGCGTACGCAAGAACAAGAGCGGCGATCTTCAACGCTTTTTGTGTGGCGACTGCAAGCGCACTTTCAGCATCAACATAGGATTTGAGAGGATGAAGCACAACCCGCAAGCGATAACGACTGCCATGCAGTTGTACTTCTCTGGCGAATCTCTTAGGAACACAAAGAACTCTTTGAAGTTGATGGGTGTGATAGTCTCGCATCAAACTGTGTACAACTGGATAGCCAAGTACGTGGGATTGATGCAAAGGTATGTCGAGCAGTTGAAGCCGCAGATGTCCGATACTTGGAGAGCTGACGAACTTTGGGTAAAAATCTCTGGTGATATGAAGTACGTCTTTGCCCTGATGGATGACGAGACACGCTTTTGGATTGCCCAAGAGGTAGCTGACACCAAGTTCACGCATGATGCTAGGAACATCTTTCATAAGGCAAAAGAGCTCGCAGGCAGCAAGCCTAGCACCATGATAACTGACGGTCTGCCAGCGTACCAAGACGCTTTCAACAAAGAGTTTTTCACCATGAAGGCTCCACGCTCCAAGCACGTTTACGGCATCAAGTTTGACAGCGAGAAGAACAACAACAAAATGGAGCGCATGAACGGAGAGGTACGAGACAGAGAGAAGGTAATGAGAGGGCTTAAGGTTCCTGATACTCCGATCCTCACTGGTTGCCAGATATTCCATAACTTTGTACGACCGCACCAAGCCTTGAAGGGAAAGACTCCTGCCGATGCAGCGGGCATCAAGGTCGAAGGCTCTAACAAGTGGATCACTCTTATCCAGAATGCTACAGTCCATCAACCGAAAGTTGACAACGGAGCGAACTAGCGTGATCAACCGTCAACTTGACAGAACCTCCTTTTGGAAGAACATATCACATTCTTTCCTGAACTTAGACGAAAGTTCCTAAATAGTTTAGAAAAGAAGAAATTGGATTATTATATCGAAGGTGACGAATATCGCGAAAACTACAAGAAAGCAAAAGAGTCAGAAGACCCTCTGAATCATAAAAATGACAAGAAGGTCTACAAAGCTATAGATCGTCTTCTTCCCAAATCACTAGGCACCGCTGTTGAGCTCGTTATTTACTTGTATCTACTGCGACACAGGATTGGATACGTGATCCCTTTACTCTTACATCAAAGATTGCTCGGTCTGGACAGCCATCTGATTGCTCCTGACTTTCTGGTTGTTACCAAGGGAAAAGTCTTTGGTGTAGAAGTAGAACAGTCTGCAAGGACGGGAAAGATAAGACAATCTAATGAGTTTATGGCAGAGACAGGAATCCCTGTACTTACAGCAAGTGTTCCCACGACATTCCCCCTTAGGTGTCCCGACTGTCACAAGTGGATCCTCTTTTGCGACAATATCATTCTAAAATATGCCGACATTGACTATCCAATAGCGAAAAATAAGATACAATGTGACAGCTGTAATGAAGTGGTATATTTGGGAAGAATCGAGAAAGGAGGTCTAGAGTTTCATTACCATCTACATTGTGCGGAGAAATATGACTATGTGAAAGCTATATTGGCCGATCCCAAAAAGAGAAGCAAACACCTAGTGGCATACTTTCCTTCCGTGCAAGGACTTGACAGACTCATCAATGAGAAGCGAACCATTCAAGAAAATTCTGAGTAAGTTAAAAATACAAAATCAGTATGGAGTTAGAGCCTAAAACCCTAACCCATACCGTGTCCAGCAATTTGGGGCTGCTTGGACAGGGATTATTCTACAGACCGATGATATATGGATTCTAGTTACGCCTGTAGGACTGCTTTATTAGATTCATGACGTATTCCAGATATTGTGAATCTCGAACAAGCACGACGTAATCTCCTCCTCCCCAATGAGCTTTCTGGGAGACATCCAATGCCAGTTTTTTGGAGTCCTTAAGCGATCCTTTTTTCATATTCAGATACAGGTTAAGTTGAAGTGGATACACTACGATATCGACAAAGTTCTTTTTGCGAGAAAAACCTACATAATGCTTTCTTCCAACCTTCTTTACATCTGGACCTAGAGCAAGGATGTCAGATTCCAGCTTGTCGTACACTTTTCGCAAATCTGGACTTGCTTTGGAGAGATGGGTAGATATTAGCTCTAATTGACTCTCTCCGCCCGTAGACGGATTGCTATTCAAATCGTCATTAGTTGGAATATTTACAATATTAACTGTTGCCAATTGACGCAGGTTCATGCGCCCAACTGAACAACCCGCCGCCCGTCATGGCCCTAATTGAACAGGGGTTGAAAATAGCCCGATTTTTGAACAGTGTATTCTTGCCCTGTCCACACTCTTGTCCTGTGCCAGACGAGCTTGACCGGCTCAACGCGCTGGTCGTTAAGTGCAAAAAATGCCCGCGGCTTGCGGCGTACATCCGCAACGTGGGCAGGGAAAAGGTGAAGCGCTTTGCCAGCGAAAAATACTGGGCCAAGCCGCTTCCAAGCTGGGGCGACCCAAAAGCGCGACTTCTCATAGTAGGGCTTGCGCCTGCCGCGCATGGAGGCAACAGGACCGGCAGGATGTTCACCGGCGACAGCTCGGGCGACTGGCTAGCAAGGGCGATGCACGAAAACGGCTTTGCGAACAAGCCTTCAAGCGTCGCAAGGGACGACGGGCTGGTGCTCCGCGACGCCTACATAACGGCTGCAGTCAGGTGCGCGCCGCCCGACAACAAGCCGCTGCCGTCAGAGCTCGCAAGCTGCTCGAAATACCTCGAAGCTGAAATTGAGACCCTGAAGAACGTGCAGGTGGTGCTTGCGCTGGGCAAGATAGCCTTTGACGCCTATTGCAGGGTCGCCGGCGCAAAGGGATTGGTATTTTCACACGGCGCCCGCTTTGAGGCTGCGGGAAGAGTTTTGCTCGCCTCGTATCACCCAAGCAGGCAGAACACCAACACCGGCAGGCTGACTTGGGAGATGTGGTCGGAGATGTTCAAAACAGCGAGATCGATTCTGCGCTGATCACTTTTTCTTCTTCTTGTGCTTTTTCTCGGCCTTTTTGTGTTGCTTCTTCTTTTCTTTCTTGGGGGCTTGTTTCTTCGGTTTTGGTTTTGGCTTGAGCTTTGGCTTTGCAGCCTTTTTCTTCTCCTTCTTGGAAGCCTCTTTCTTTGCCTCCTCGGCCGCTTCTGCCGCGGCGGTCGCAGCAGCCGCCGCTGCCTTGGCGTTTGCAATGTCAGTCGTTATCTGGTCTATCTTGTAGCGCAACGCCTCTTTGACCTTGGTGTTGTCGACCATGTTCAGCGGCCCCTTGCAGTTGGGGCACTTGAAAAACAATTCAACCGCGGCGTCGAACTTTACCCGCGGGCAGTCGTGGTTTCCGCAGTGGTAGAACTCTGTCGAATCTTCATGTTCGAGCCTCTTGTAGAGCCGGTCGAGGATCTTTTTCTTCTGGTTCTCGATAAAGTTGTCGACGTGATCCTGCTTGGCGCGCCACCTGTAGACGAACCAGCCCTTCTTCTCGTCCTTTACCCTGATTCCGGATATTAGCGCCTTGCCGAACATGTCGTAGAGAACCTTGCGCACGATGTTTATCTTAAGCCCGGTCGCGCTTGCAATCTCCTCGTCGGTGACGTCCTCGGTGTTGAGGAGCGCCCTGGCGACCTTGACGTACTCCTCGCCGCCAATAAGGCCGGCTATCTTGACAAAAGAGTCCTCGTATTCCATCGCGTGCAATGCAGTAACTGGGGTCAAATTCTGATATATAGTTATTGAAGTTTGTTGAGATTAGACCGACCCGTAAAGCTGGTAGACCTTGCCCGTGTAGTCGCTCATGTACTCCCACACCTCGGTGCTAACTACCAGCGGCTTGAAGAGCCCCTTCTGCTCGTCGGCAAGTGCCTCGTATACAAACTCGCCGACTACCACCTGGTTGGGCGCCGCCAGCGATGTCATCTTGGCGGTGATGCTTATCGTGTAGCCCAGTATGTCGAGGTGGGGCTTGCGCATTACCCTGCCGTCGTCCAGTGTAGTCGTGTCCCAGCCATACTGGACGACAACGTTGTCGCCGACGTCGATTCCGACGCGCACGTTCAACTCGGGGTAATCATATTGATTGAGTATCGGGTTTATCCCTTGCTGCATCACCCTTATCATGGCGTGCGCGCATGCGACTGCGTTCTGGCACGGCACGTTGATGTTGTCCCAGTCTGCGAGAAAGAACGCCAGGATAGCATCACCGACGTACTTCAGGATGAAGCCGCCGTAAGCCTTTATCACTATTGACATCTCCTGCGTGAACGCCTGCACTATGTTGGCTAGCCTGTCTGCCGGGAGCGTCATCGACAGCTTTGTCGACCCCACCAAGTCGATGTGCAGTATGACAAACTCGACCTTTGATTTTGCGAACTTTTCCAGAATTGCCTGCGTCTCCTCGCTTGACAGGTCGAACTTGGGCTCGAACTTGAGCGCCTTCCAGACGCGCTCCTGCGCCTGCTTGACAGCTTCTACCTTGTCGACCATGCCATCGAGGGGAAACGACGAGAGTGACGGGGCGCCCACGATGGCAGTGGTGGACCTTGCCTTCTTTTCCTCCTCCTTCTGGTAGTCAGAGATGACGGCGTCTACCTGCTCCTTGCTTATGTCCAGCTGCAGCGCGATGATGTCGGCGTCTATGCCGGAGACGTGCAAGTTGATTATCGTCTGGCGCTGGAAGCCCGGGTCGCCGTCGGTCATGCCACATCAGAGTAGCGCGACTGATATTAAAACAGAGATAATTAATAATGAGCGCTGCGTAGGTAAAGGCGGGATGGCGGGTAAAGTAGAAGAGGAAAAGGTTCTCCTGACTCTTACAAACATCAGGTACCTAGTTGAGGGGCTGGACGCGCTCTTGATGATGGACCTTGACGGCGAAAAGCGCGCCAGGGTGATAAAGCTGCGCGACGAGCTCGTGTCGCAGCTCAACAGCATATTCAGCGACTACTCGTGAACGCGGCGCGCACCTTGGCTATGACCTCGTTGATGGACAGGGGTTCCTTCTTTACCACGTCGTTCCTGTCAAGCGAGCCCAGCAGCCGCAATGTCTCGCCGGACGGCGTTATCATGAACACAAATCGCACGTGCACGTCGTGCAGGGTTATTTCGCGGTAGAGGTCGAAACCCGAGATTCCCGGCATCACAAGATCCGTCAGGACCACGCCGTACTGGACCTGGTCGGCAAGCTCAAGCGCCTCCTCGGGGTCGGGCGTGTGATCCACGGAATAGCCGTCTATGCGCAGGTACGTCTTTACCAGCTCGGCCGTGTGGCGCTTCTGGTCCACCAGCAGGACTGCACGCACACTGTACTTTCCCATTTTTCGGCTTTAAGGCTGGTGGTCAACTTGTCTACAGCACTTCTGGCAAGGTTAATAATTGGAGCAGAGGAGATGCATTGCGGTGGCGCAAGAGAGAGCCGGGCCGGAACTAAGAAAACCGGTCATAGTCCTTGCTTTTGTATCAATAGGGCTGGTCTACTCGACGATGCTCATAGGCGTTTTCCTGAGCTCAGGGCCTCTGACCGAACAGGGTCTTGTGTGCATCGACTGGCCGCTGTGCCCCAACGGCTTTGGACCTCCGGAGGATCGCTACATGATAGAGTACGTGCATAGGCTGGTCGCCGCCATAACTGCAGCGGTCGTTTACGCCACCGCAGCGGTCGTGCCGTCTTCTGCAAGGCGCGCAAAAAAAGCCTCTCTCATAGCCGCAGGGCTAGTTTCCTTTCAGCTGGTAATAGGCCTGCTCACAGTGCTGACGAGGCTGGAGCCGCTTCTTGTAGCGGCGCACCTCTCGACGGGGGTCACGCTGTTTGCGTTTGGGCTCCTCACGTTCTGGTGGGCCGGAATCTGGAAGAAGCGCTAGCGCCAGTGGACGCGCGAGTTTTCGGTGAACTCCCTGTCGTCTTCGGCAAGCGCCACCTTCTTGTGGCACTCGTCGCACAGCAAGTACTTGGTGTCCTGCGGCAGCTCCTTCTTGCACTTTCCGCAGAACTTTTTCACGCCCTAGATTCGCATGAGCAAAATAAAACAGTATGGATTGGCGAACGAGAAAACCTAACGGTTTTCAACCTTGGGATAGAAATGAGCCTACTACCCCCTCCCCTCGAAGTGCTCCAGGTGTTAAATAGCATACCAGCAAATCAGACCCTACATGCTCAACTTCAAGTTCCGGCTCTATCCAACAAGAGAACAGGAACTTGCACTAGAGCAAACATTAGATGGCTGTAGATGGATATACAATTACTTTCTCTCAATTCCTAAAATGTCAGAATATGACATGAACTACGCTCTAACAGAGCTGAAGGAACAGCATCCATAGCTACGAAACTACCATAGCAAGATGTTGCAGATGGTAGCAAAGCAAATAGCAGTTGCTAGAAAGACAGCCAAGGGTAAGCTGTCATACAGATACAATTTTACAATCTTTACCTACAACAACCAGACGGGCTTTCGTCTTGCAAATGGCAAGCTGTACCTGTCAAAGATTGGCAGCATAAAGGTAGTGCTACACAGACAGCCTGTCAACATCAAGCAAGTAACAGTATGCCAGAAGAACGGAAAATGGTATGCCATTGTAGCATGCGAACTATTAAGTCTGTGCTCTACTATAATCTACAGAAGGCCAGTTGGAATAGACGTCGGCATTGGCAAGTTTGCACATGACTCTGACGACCATACAGTTGAGAATCCGCAGTTTCTGAGCAAGATGTTAAAACCAGTCAAGAGAGCACATCGCAGGCTGTCAAGAAAGAAGGTGGGCAGTAGCAACCGCAGAAAAGCCCGGCACATGCTTGCCCCCGCCTGTATGAGCGTATAAACAACAAACGTCGCGACTTTTTGCACAAGACATCGACATACTATGCTAACAGATATGACCTGATATTTCTAGAGAGACTTAGGGTTGCAAACCTGACTAGGAACCACAGGCTGGCACGCATGATACTTGATGCGAGCTGGTCTACTTTTAAGATGATGTGCTATTATAAAGCAAATAGAGTAATGGAAGTAGAGCCGGCATATTCATCAATTAACTGCTCTAGGTGCGGCCATAAAGTGCCAAAGTCACTCGCTGTGAGAACGCATGTATGTCCAAGATGTGGCTTGGTCATTGACAGGGACTACAATTCTGCCATAAACCATTTGCACAATGGATTGAAGCAATTACGTTTACCGGTGGAACGCCGGGAAGTTACGCCTGCAGAGATTGTGCAGCAGTCGAGGAAGCAGGAATGCTGCGTGGCGACATGCAGCTTACCGGAGAAACGGGCGCAAGCTTGTCCGGGAAGCCAGTGCCCTTTTAGGGATTGGTGGTTCACAGAAAAGCAATTAAGGACCGGCCCGCAAGGGTATGCGGTTTCTTGGTACTGCAAAGTGAGATAAAGAACGCGCTTTCATACGCTTCGAGCAAGGGGTACCAGATCCACCCGGACGCTTTTGCGATGCTCAAGGGCCTACAGGGCGACCTGCTCAAGGCCGTGCAGGAGATAATCAGGCAGAAAAAGTCTGGAAGTTCCGTCATTGTCATCGATGATGTCAAGGGGTTGATCGCGCCTGCGGGCCCGGCCGAGGAGGCGCCTGTAGAGCAAGAGGCGGAGGTGTTGATGGACTCGTCGCCTGCCGTCAACACAGGCGAGGGCGTAGACGGCTACTCCCTACTGTTCAAGAGCAGGTTTGAAAAGACGATGCGCATCCTGGCGCAGAGGCCGGACAGCAGGAGGATAGCCAAGGTATCTGCAGTAAAGCAGAATGCGCGCGCCGGCAGCTCCAAGGGTGAGAGGAGCCTTGGCAGCGCGGGCACACACGTCGTCGCAGGATTACTTATGTCGAGGCGGCAGAGGAAAAACGGCGTCGAGCTAGAGATAGACGACTACACGGGCAAAATGTCGGTGATAGCCGCCACGGAAGAAGCGCGAAAAGCCGCGTCGATGCTTGCGCTCGACCAGGTGGTCATGCTCGAGCTTGAAAACGCCAAGGGCGTGCCGGGGCTGTCTGTCAAGAGCGTCTTTTCGCCGGACGTGCCGGATCATCTGCCGAACAGGAGCAAGTCCCAGGCGTACGCCGTGCTCATATCCGACCTGCACGTCGGCAGCAAGTATTTCATGGAGCAAGAGTTTCTGCGCTTTCTCGACTGGCTGTCGTCTGACGATGACGTGGCGCACAGGATCAGTTTCCTTTGCATAGGGGGTGACGTCATAGACGGAATAGGGATATTCCCCAACCAGGACAAGGAGCTCTTGATGATGGACGCGGCAAGCCAGATGGCCCACGCCACAAAACTGTTATCGAAAATACCAAAACGGATCAAGACGTACATCATACCGGGCAACCACGACCCGGGCAGGCGCGCACTACCGCAGCCAGGCTTCCCAAAGAGCACGTCGGGCGGCCTTTACGATCTTGAAAACTGTGAGGTGCTCGGCAACCCGGCGATGGTAAGCCTCAACGGGGTCAAGGTGTTGATGTTCCACGGGCAGAGCCTCGACGATGTGATAGCGACGACGCCGGGCCTCAGCTACCAGCGGCCGGCAGAGGCCATGAAAGTGTTGTTGAGGGCGCGTCATCTCTCACCCACCTATGGCGAGCGCACGCCGATTGCGCCCGAGTCGGAGGACATGATGGTGATGACCGAGGTCCCGGACATACTGCACTCCGGCCACGTGCATGTGACAGACGTTGACAGCTACCGCGGGACGCTTGTTGTAAACTCGGGGGCGTGGCAGGCGCAGACAAAGTTCCAGCAGACAATGGGGATAACGCCGTCGCCGGGAATCGCAATAGTCGTCAACTTGGCGACGATGCAGCCGTTCACCAAGGATTTTAATCAATGAATTCCGACATAACAGAGTCGTCCTTGAGGGCTGCCTTTATCGTCGCAAGCGGGACCGTCGCCTTGATCTTTTGCGACCGGCCGTAGCGCCCCTGGTTGATGATGTCGGTCGATATCAGCCCCAGCTGGTCCATCCTGCTGATTATCTGCGTCATCCTCCTCTGTGTGAGGGGGTCGTGGTCGGTCTGCTTGCACAGCGACGAGTAGATCTCGTACACCTCACCGGTGTTTCCGTTCTTTGACTTTGTTATCGCGACTATGACCAGCTTTTCATGTAGCGTCGCGTTTTTTATCACCTCTAGGTTGGTGTCCTTCTCTATTTTTTCCTGCGCCGCGCGTACGTGCTTTTCTTCCACCTTGCCGGCGTGCGCCCGCTCGGCAAGCTCTGCGGCGACGCGCAAAAGATCGATGGCCTTTCTTGCATCTCCGTGCTCCCTGCCGGCTATAGCCGCGCATAGGTTGATGGCGGCGTCTGTTATCGCGCCGTCATTGAACGCTATCTTGGCCCGCTCCGACAGAATTTTCCGCAGCTGCTCGACGCCGTACGGGTTGAACACCATCTCTTCTTCGGACAGGCTGCTCCTGACGCGCGGGTCCAGCTTGTCCTTGAAGGTGAGACTGTTGGATATGCCGATGAGGGTGATGAAACCGCCCTTGGCCATCCTCTCGTTTGCTCTGGTAAATGAGTAGAGCACGTCGTCGCCGTTCCTGTCAACAAGCGAGTCTATCTCGTCTATCACCAATATGACGTGCATCCTGTTTTTCTGTATGAACTGCAGTATCCTGTCGGTGGCCTCGCCCATGGAAAGCCCGGTAAAGTGCACCTTTTTCTCCTGTCTGTTGATGCCCATGTACTCGGCTATTTCGTACAGGATCTTGTAGGCGCTGTTGGCAAGTTTCGCGTTTATCACCGGGACTGTTATTTCGATGCCAAGCTCGGCCGCTTTTTTTGTCAGCCTGTCGACGACTGATTTTACTACCGCGGTCTTGCCCGTTCCTGGTTTTCCAAACAACAGCAGGTTGGACGGCCGCCCCGGCTCTTTTTTCAGAACAGTCGACAACGTTTCTGCAAGCCCCCTTGCTTCTTCGTCCCTGAACGGAAGTTTGTCGGGCACGTAGTCGATGGTCAAAGTCTGCCTGTTCTTGACAAGCGACTTGCCGCTCGCCGCCCTGTCAAAGATGTTGTCGATATCGCTCGTGCACCCGCACCCCTGTCTTTCTTCTCCAAGTATCGTATTTGTTAAGGTTGCCTTAACAGTCATGTTAACAGGGCGCTTTTAAACCGACGAATCAACCCTAGCTACTAAATGTACTAGCTGGTACGAGCTAGAGAAATGATATGATGAGACGCGCAGTGGACAGGAAAGCAAGGGGTGGCTGTGCAGCCGAAATACAGCGCCGGTAACAGGCCGGTTAACGCTGCAAGTATCAATTGCCAAAAGAGCCTGAAAACGACCCCTTTGTTTCCACTGGAACGTTAAGGTGGCGCTTAACGCTGTTAACAGGGGGCAGGCAGACCCCTCCATTTCCACTGGAACCCGAACGGCCGAGTTTGCCACGCCAAAAATGGTTAACCGGGCAATGTTGTTAACGAAATGAGCACGCGTCTCATGCACAGCTAACAACAGCTAGCTAAGTTGTTATCATGTTTGACACAAGCTGTGTTAAGTGTTAAGGTGTCAGCTGGTGAACTACTTTCGATGCCGGGTCGCAAAAAGTTCCGAATAGAGTTGGAAGACGCCGAGGGGAGCAAGTACAACCTCTCACTAGAAGGTAACATCTCCAAGGACAAGATAGTCAAGATAATGGAGTTCATGGACCTCCTCAACATGGAAGGCGAGGCGCCCCGCGACACCGAGATGTCCAAGCCGGCGTCAGTCGGCGACAGGATATGGGCCCTTGTCGACGCAAAGTTCCCATACGGCAGCTTCACCTCGTCTGACATTCTGGAACTATACGAGGACTCGTACAACGAGCCGATAAAGCTGAGCATAATCTCGACCTACCTCTCGAGGTATGCCGAGCGTGGCAGGCTAGTGCGAACCCGCCAGGGAAAAGAATGGGTGTATAAAACGGCTAGGCCGCCCGCTGCAGTCCGGCCGCCTGAGCAGGTCTCTCCCTCAACCTCGCTTGACCAGCTTCGGTGATTGCGTAGCGGAAGGGCTTGCTGTTCAAGTCTCTGCTTACAAGGCCTGCGTCGTGCAGCTTTTTCATGAGGCGTGCTGTATGTTCGCGGGTCCTGCCGATCGCGTTTTGCACGTCGCGTGAAGTGCGCGGCCTTTCCATCAACAGCTTCAGGATGTAGTCGGTCGTGCCGTTCTGTGCCTCGTTCTCTGTGACCTGCAGATGCTGCGTGAGTGCTACAGGCTCACTCACGGGCTGCGCGTGAGGCTGGGCCAGTTGTGACGGCGTCACGGTGGCGTGAGGTTGTGTGAGTGACTGCGTCTTTGACTCGACGATGTCCATCCTTGCGCGCACCTCCGCTATTACACGGTCATAGTCCTTCAGTCTTCGTGTATATTCCATGACGACTGCCTCCACCACGGCGTCGTCGGCGCGGTAACCACGCTTTCTGCTGCTGTGGAGCTTGTAGGCCGACATCACTGTGACAAGGCCTGCGCCGTACGACAGCACACCGTATATCACGTAGTCAAGGTCGACCGTGATGCCGACGTAGGGGATCTCTATTATCATATCACGATTTCGCAACCGAAAACCGTGATTTAATGTTACAGACCAAACTTTGTTTACAACTTGGACATTCTTTTTACAAGCGTGTCCATCACGGACATCACGTCGCTCAAGCGTGCTTTGTCAAGGACGTCACTGCCTTCTGCGCTCAATATCACACCCATCTGGTCTGCAAGCCGGGCCAGGGTCGCTAGGGCTTCGGGCTGGAGCGCGCCCGTCGATTGCAGAAGGAGCACGCTGTAAAGCACGCCTGCCACCTTGTCCCGGCACTGCTTTACCTGCCTGTAATATGCTCCGGAACTGATGTTCTGCGACCGGCCGCGCCTGTTCAGGTGGCTCGAAATTATGGCCAGCTGGCGGGGTGTAAATAGAGAATTTGCAACAAGCTGGTTCAAAAGTGCGCTAGAATTCGATCCGGAGCCGGCCATGGCAGCTATACAAATCTGTATACAGCGGCGTAATTAAACCTTGCACAGGTTCTCGATTGAGGCAAGTTTCCGATTGATTCGAGTACGCTCCCTCTCCCCGAGGCGCTCCTCTCATTAAATATCAACCATTGATACAATGTGCTACAAACCATCAGTCGATGAGGACTGCGCAAGGCAGGTGAAGGAGTAACTGGATGCCAAGTAGTCTGATGTGGGCGAGCAACCGGTCGGGTATCGCATCCCGTATAGCTCTGTGTCTGTGCGGAACTCGAGGAGTGAATTGCTCCGAAGGGCCGTGATGTGTTCCACGGTTCAAAAGGCTGCCCAAGTGAAGCGATGAAGGGGAACGTGAGACTGACGCTAATCCTCCGAGTCGATGGGCAGAAGTCAGGTGTCAGCTGACGACTTGGCAGAACCCATACACTTTAAAATGCCCCGGACCCCTTCTCAATGAGGCGTGACTGGAAAGGTAGAGCAGCAGCTGAAAAAGGAGATCGAAAAGCACGGCACCATATGCCTCCCGCTCATCGACTCTGAAAACTCCAAGGATGCGGCTTCCGTCGCAAAAAAGGTGGAGGAGGCCGGCGCGTCGGGCATCCTAGTGGGAGGCTCGTCGGCGACCGACCAGTTTGAACTCGCCAACGTCGTGACTGAAATCAAGAAAAACGTCACGATCCCCGTGATATTGTTCCCGGGCAACGTCACAGGCGTATCACCAAAGGCCGACGCGATACTGTTCAGCTCGCTTCTCAACTCGGAGGACCCCTACTTTATCACAGGAGCCCAGGCACTCGGCGCACTTGCGGTCAAGAAACACAACATCGAGCCTTTGCCGACCGCTTATATCATTGTGGGCGAGGGGACCGCGGCGTGGTTTGTCGGCAGGGCTAGGGCCATACCGTTTTCCAAACCCAACCTGGCAGTGATGTATTCATTGGCCGCCCAGTATATGGGCATGAGGTTCGTCTACCTCGAGGCAGGCTCGGGCGCCTCTCAAAGCATTTCACCGGAGATGGTGTCGGCCGTGAGAAAGTACTACGAGGGCACGCTTATCGTCGGAGGCGGCATAAGGAGCCCCGAGACGGCAGGACAGATAGCCAAGGCTGGCGCCGACGCGATTGTCGTAGGCACCATGATAGAGAAGGACGGGCATTGGCAGCAAAAGTTATCTGCAATGATAAAGGCAATGCGGCAGGCCCGGAAGTAAATGCTTGCAGAGGGACAGGCGCGCCTTGCGGACATCAGCATGCCGGCATATTATCGCCGGTACCAGCATGACATCTTGGAAAATGTGCAAAAAAACTATGAGCACGCGCTCGTAGCCCGGCGCAAGGGCATAGACATCGCCGGCGTTGTCGAACCAAAGATAGCGTTCGATCTGTCAGACAGGGTTGCCAAGATGCACAACATCGACATAGCCGACCGGCTGCGCGCACTGCTCGGCCAGACGACAAAGGAAAAAGCAGCATTAAAAATTGCAGAGGAAATCGCCCGGGGAGAGTACGGTTCTGACGACCTAAAGACGCGCCTTGACAACGCGGTCCGCGTCTCGCTTGCAGTGGTGACCGAGGGCGTGACAGTCGCTCCATTGCAGGGCATATCCGACGTCACGATAAAGAACAATGCCGACGGCTCTCAATACCTCTCTGTCTCATTCGCCGGCCCGATAAGGTCCGCAGGCGGCACCGAGGCGGCGCTCACGATGCTCATAGCCGACCACGCAAGGAAGGTGGCCGGCCTTTCACCATATATCGCAAATTCGTTTGACGACGAGACGGGCCGGTTCGTCGAGGAACTGCGCATTTATGAAAGGGAAGTCATGGGCTTCCAGTTCAAGGTCCTTGACGAGGATGTCGTGAAGTGCATATCCAGCCTCCCTGTAGAACTTGACGGCGTGGATACCGATCCCGTCGATGTGGTGGGACACAAGGGCATGAAGAGGATCGCAACCGACAGGGTGCGCGGAGGCGCGTTGCGTGTCATGAACGACGGGTTGATAGGCAGGAGCAGGAAACTCTTGAAATTGGTTGAAACGTTGAAGCTGGACGGCTGGCACTGGCTCAAAGAGCTGAAAGGCGCGATTCAGACCGGCGACGATGACGCGGCGCACCACAGGATGTCGGAAGTTATTACAGGCCGCCCGGTGCTTTCCATGGTGAAAAAGGCCGGCGGCTTTAGGCTGCGGTACGGCCGGGCGTGCAACACCGGCTTTGCGACAGTCGGCATCCACCCCGCAGTCCCGGCGCTTCTCAACTATGCTATTGTGGCCGGCACGCAGATCAAGATGGACATACCTGGCAAGGCGTCGACGATAGCGCTCGTCGACACCATCGAGCCGCCGATAGTGAAAATGGACGACGGCGGCGTTCTTGCAGTGACAAGCGTTGACCAAGCAGAAAAGCTCCGACAGCGCGTGGCCAAGATCCTGTACCTGGGCGACATGCTCATCAGCTACGGCGACTTTCTGGAAAACAACGCGCAGCTGCCGCCCGCAAGCTATGTCGAAGAGATATGGGCGCTCCAGCTGAAACAGAAACTAGCATCCGACATCGAGGTGGACGGAGAACGTCTTGTCAAGCTGGCAGAAAACCCGTTTGCAATCCCGACCGTCGCCGAGGCGTTTGAGACAAGCAAAAAGCTGGACATCCCGCTGCATCCAAGGTATTCGTTTTATTTCGACCTTGTCACGCCGCAAGAGCTGTTGCTCCTAAAAGAGCGCATGAAAGGCGGCAGGCTGCCAAACGACCCGGCCGTAAAGGAGGTCCTGGAAAAGCTGGGCGCAACCCACTCTGTTTCAGGCGACAACATAATGCTTGACACAGACCAAGCAACATCGCTTTCCATTCTGCTTGCAGGCGAGCCGGTGCAGGCCGAGACCGCAATAGAGCTGGTCACCAAAATGTCCGGGATAACCGTCCTGCCCAAGTTCGCGTCATCGGTCGCAGTCAGGGTTGGCAGGCCGGAAAAAGCAGCCGAGCGCAAGATGAAGCCTCCCGTGCACGTGCTGTTTCCGATAGGCACCAAGGGCGGGGCGACGAGGGACATCATCAAGGCGGCAGCAGAGGGTTCGGTCTACGCTGAGATAGCAAACCGCTACTGCGATGCGTGCAACCTGCCGTCGCTTGGCACTCAATGCCGATCATGCGGCGCGCCTACCATGCTTCGCAACCTCTGCCCGGTCTGCAGGGGCGAGGTCGAAGAGGGCGAGCGCTGCCAGCGCTGCGGCAAGGAGGGCAAGACGTTTAGCACGACAAACTTCCCACTCAAAGACGCGCTAGAGGCCGCGCAGAAAAAAGTCGGCGCAAAGGCACAGGAGCCGCTCAAAGGAGTGAAATCGATGATGAGCCGCAACAGGGCCGTCGAGCCTCTGGAAAAAGGGATATTGCGGCAGAAGCACAGCCTATATGCGTTCAAAGACGGCACTATACGCTTTGACGCCACCAATGAACCACTAACGCACTTTAGGCCGGCCTGGATAGGCGCAAGCGTCGACAAATTGAGGGAGCTGGGCTACACCCGCGACTTTCAGGGCCGCGAGTTTGTTTCTCCTGACCAGCTGATCGAGTTGATGATGCAGGACGTGGTCATACCGCGCGATTCTGCAAGACACCTTGTCAACACCGCGAAATTCATCGACGACGAGCTGACAAGGCTGTACGAGTGCGAGCCGTTTTACAACGTCGACAGGATAGACGACCTGATAGGCCACATGGTAGTCGGCCTTGCGCCGCACACGTCTGTCGGCGTGATGGGCAGAATAATCGGCTTTTCAGATTCGCAGGTGTGCCTGGCGTCTCCCATATGGCACTCTGCAAAGCGCCGGGACTGCGACGGCGACGCCGACTCGGTGATGCTCCTCATGGACGCGTTCTTGAACTTCTCGTTTGACTTTCTCCCAGACAAGATAGGCGGGCTCATGGACGCACCGCTTCTCATACAGCCGACCGTGCTCCCACATGAAGTCCAGCGCCAGGCGCACAACGTCGACATCGCAGGCTCGTATCCATTAGAGTTCTACGAGGCGACGTGGAAGCAGGCCAAGGCCGCTGAGGTAGCCGGCATGATAGAGATAGTGAAAAACCGCATCGGCAGCGAGTCGCAGTTTTTCGGCTACAACTTTACCCACACGACAAGCGGCCTGACCACGAAGGAACAGAGGAGCGCGTATTCGACATTGAACACGATGGACGAGAAGCTAAAGATGCAGTTTGACACCGCGAAATTGATAAACGCGGTTGACGCCGACGAGGTAGCGGCCATGGTGCTTACGACGCACATTTTGCCGGACATAATGGGGAACATGCGCTCGTACTCGTCGCAGACGTTCAGGTGCACAAACTGCGGCGAGAAGTTCCGACGCATGCCGCTTGTGGGCAAGTGCACGGAATGTGGTAATGAATTAACGCAGACCGTGACGAGGGGCGCGGTCGAAAAGTACCTAGGCATAGCGACCGGCTTCTGCCAAGAGTACAAAATTAACGACTATTTGAAAAGCCGCGTGGACTCGCTTGCCACAGAACTGAAATTAATTTTCAGGGAAGAAAAGAAGATGCAGTCTAGCCTGACAGAGTTCATGGGCTAGGCGCTGCTGACAAACGTGTTGTAGACCTCGATTGCGTCCTTCTCGTCTTTGGCGCCGACTATGGTTGCCGCGCCGCTTGAAAGGAAGCTGACAGACATCCTGTTATCGTTTGTAGCCGTGATGCCCAAGTTGCCACGCGTCCTCACCTGGTAGCCCAGAGTCTCGGCCCTCTTGCTTATGCCAGAAAGGTTGACAGGCACGGGGTTTGTCGGTGTTATGGTCCACGTCCTCTTGCCACGGTCCCTGCCGCACAGCTCCTCGATTATCAGCTCCTGCGCTACAAGGTTGTAGTCTTTGCGCGCAGCCCCGCACGCAGGACATTCTGGCGCCCGTGCAATCTGGATTTTTTCAAACGTCAGGTGCTCCAGATCCATCAGGAATATGGTGTTCACCAGGCTGGGTTCCTTTCCGATAATCAGCTTGACGGCTTCCGACACCTCGACGCCTGCAACCAGGTACAGGATCGACGGGTGCACGCCTTCAGTGCTGCACGCCGGCATCTCGTCTTCTTTCAGTTCGGGAAACCTGCATTTCACGCAAGCCGACTTGTTTGGCAGAATGGTGCACACGGTGCCGGTCACGCCTATTGCCCCTGCGTAAATCAGTGGAATGTTGTGCTTGATGCAGGCGTCGTTGAGAGCATAGCGAGCGTCTATGCTGTCAAGGGCGTCGATGACAACATCAAATCCCTTGACGATGTTTTCTGCCGTGTACTTTGTCACCGATGTGGGGACAGGCTCTATCTCTACTCCCGGATTCATCTTGCGCAGGCGCTCGACGGCCGCTTCGACCTTGACCTTGCCGATGTCCTCGTCGGTGTAGAGGTGCTGCCTGTGCAGGTTTGTAATCTCAATCACGTCCCTGTCGACCACGCGGATCTTGCCGACGCCCATTCCGACGAGCTGGTTCAAAACAGGGTTGCCTATCCCGCCTGCGCCGACGACGCACACTTTAGCTGCTCTAAGCTTTTCCATTCCTTCAAAGCCGATCTCTTCTAACATGAGCTGCCTGGAATACCGCTGGATCTCGTCGCTTGTGAGATCTGCGCCGCCCGCCACTGCCGGCAGTATGTAGACAGCATCGCCGTCCTTGAGCGCGGTCGTCATGCCGCCGGAAAACCTCATGTTCTTGCCGTTGACGTAGATGTTGATAAGCGACCTAGGCTTGCCGTTGTGGTCAAAGACGCGCCGCTTAAAGTCGTCGCCCATCTGCTCCGACACCTTGTTGAACGCTTCCTGCAGGTCGGAGGCCTCCACCGGGAGCTTTTTCTCGCCCTGTCCCTTGTTCAATACCGAAGGTACAGTGAATTCAACTTTTGCCATCTCTATCACTTTATCATCGCTGACACGACCGCCGCGTCAGGCTTGACGGCATTGAGTTTTGGCAGCAGGCCTATAATCGCTTCTGTGGCCTTCAACCCGTTGCCTGTCACGTAGCAGACGACTCTTTCGTCTTTCTCTATCTTGCCCTCGTCGACGAGCTTTTTCAGGACGCCGACTGAAACACCGCCTGCAGGCTCTGTGAATATCCCTTCTGTCTGCGACAGCAGCATTATTCCGTCTGTTATCTCTTCATCGTTCACCTCTTCAGCGATGCCGCTATACTGCTTCAGGCGCTTGAGAACGTAAAGCCCGTCGCCGGGGTCGCCTATTGCAAGGCTCTTTGCAATAGTCTCCGGACGCTCTACTGGTATCACTTCGTCCGATCCTTTCTTGAACGCGTCGACTATGGGCGCGCACCCGTGCGGCTGCGCCGCGACTATTTTCAGGTTCTTGACGCTGTCTATCAGGCCGAGTTGATGTAATTCTTCAAATCCCTTACAGATCGCGTTGAGCATCGCGCCAGAGCCCACAGGAATTATCAGCCTGTCAGGCACCTGCCACCCTAATTGTTCTGCGACCTCGTACGCCAGCGTCTTTGATCCTTCCACGTAGTAGGGCCTCATGTTGATGTTGACGATGCCGTAGCCCTTCGAGTCGCCTATGATGGACGCTATCCTGTTGGCGTCGTCGTAGGTGCCCTCAACAGCGACAAACTCGGCGCCGTACGAGAGCGCCTGTGCGATTTTCGCGTGCTCTATGTCAGATGGCGCAAAAATGTAACATGGCAATCCCGCCTTTGCAGCATGCGCGGCTGTCGCAGACGCAAGGTTGCCGGTCGACGCGCAGCCGACTGCTTTCAGTCCGGTTTCTTTTGCCCTTGACACCGCCACGCCGGCAGGCCTGTCTTTAAACGAAAATGTGGGGTTGACAGAATCGTTCTTGATGAAGACGTTTTTCAGCCCAAGGCGCGCGCCAAGCTTGTCTGCATACTGCAGAGGCGTCAGGCCTGCGTGCAGGCTGACAATGTTGCTCTTATCCTTGACAGGCAGGAGCTCGAAATAGCGCCAGTAGGTCTTTTCCCTCGACTCAAATGTGTGCCTGTCCACCTTTGGCTCGGAGTAGTGGACGTCGAGCGGACCAAAACACTCTTCACAAACATACCGGAACTGCGGCTCGTACTCTTTGCCGCACTCTCGGCACTTTAAGAACTTGATATCGCCCATGATTAACGCACTTTCTCGGGAAGTTTATTATTAGAACTTCACTGGTCACATTTTAGTATTGCTTAACTTTCAAGCTCTTGTATATTGTAATACTTAACTGTTGTTTACGCTCAAATTTCTATTCTCTTGCCTAGAAAAGCTAGAGAAATTGTGTGATATCACACCTTTTCCACCATATTGTGGAAGCACGTCCGCTCTCCAGTGTGGCACATCGGCTTGTCCGAATCGACGATGTACAGCAGCGCGTCAGAGTCGCAGTCGACCCGTATCTCGGAGACGGGCTGGACGTTCCCCGATTCCTCGCCCTTCATCCAGAGCTTGTTCCTCGACGTGCTGAAGAACCAGGCATTGCCGGTCTCGATGGTCTTGGCAAGGGCCTCTTTGTTGGCGTAGACTAGCGTCAGGACGTCCTTGGTCTTTTTGTCCTGCACGACCACCGGTATCACCCCGCCGCGCTTGGCAAAGTCCACGTCGTCTACCGACTTGACGTTCATGCGCTCTTTTGGGACAAAGGCGGAAATAAACTGTTGCCTTGACATCTTGCGTCGCAACAATTTTTCGGCAGAGATATATTCCCCGGTATAAGAAAAGCTGGCAGCGGGGTGGGGAAGCCAGGTCATCCCGGCGGGCTCATAACCCGCAGATCGGTGGTTCAATAGGATCCAAATCCGGAAAATCCACCCCCCGCTATCTTCTCAATTCCATACCTCTGCACCGGCTTTGTGAGGTGGCGGTGCGCTTTTGGTGTAGGGATGTAGAGTCCGGTTTTGATCGTCCTTTCTTTTTCCAGCATGATTTTCTGCGCGTGCGAGTCTCGGAACTTGCACTTGTCGCACTGGTAACCTTTGTTCTTTCCTTCAGACTTCATGCGCGCGCCGCACGTCTTGCACAGCGGGTTCTGGGCATAGTAAACAACAGCAAGTGAAATAACAGAAAGATACTCGACGTTTAGAACCTTGGGGTGTTTTGTAGTGCCTTTGCGCACTCCGACCCCGATCTCTATACTGTCGCCCGGCTCCAATTTTATCGCGACGTTTGCAAGGCCTGTTGGCTCGTACACTGCTGCGAGCATGGATGCGCCGTTCTGCTCGACTTCAAAAAACACGTGGCCACCTTCCATCGCAACAGGCTTTGTCTTTACGGAACAGCGGACAAACCCTGCAGTGTACGCCTTTACCGCGTGCAGGTCGAGCTCTGTCTGCAAATGCATGTTGGTGCCCTGGTTTGAGCGGAACACGATAGAGCCCTCAAGCTCTTCTTCCGGCCGCAGGACTGCAAGCGCCAACGAGACGACCTCCGGGCTCTCGCCGCGCACGCCGATGAAAACAGGATCGGGCCCGTGCGGCGCAATCAAGACGCGCTTGTGGTTCGGGTCATAGTTGTTGAACGTGAACGGGTACGTCTCCTTGCTGAACTTGACAACCTTATCTTCGTCAACGACGCGCGCAGTCCCGCAGTTTTCCTGCTTTCTGTACGCAATCAATTCAAACGTGTGGTCACCGTCGAGCAGGCAGCCCATAGCGCCCAGCGCGCCGACGAGCCCCTGCCCGTTGCCAAACATATGATACGAAACGCCGCATGCCTGCGCGACTTTTTTTGCCATCTGCCGGCTAGACACATCGCACATCGCATACGCGCTGAATTTTCGCAGTTGTTCTGGCACTTCCTCTGACTGCAAGAACGCTACGCCCGGGTTTGCTCCCGAGCCGATGGCCGAGCCCTCCTCGACTGCCTGCCTCACATAGTCGACGACCCTGCCCGGGTCCTCCACTACTGCCCGCAGGCAGACCGCCCCGTTGCCCCGCGTCTTCCAAGGGATGTTCGGGTTCAGCCTGACGAGGAGCGGATAGTCGACAAGCTTTGCGCCCATCTCCTTCAGGCCTCCGGCAACCCGGAATGCTAGGTGGGTGGTGCACCGGCCAGCCCGGGAGTCGGTGTCGTCAAATGCGATGTGGAGCCTCACGCCCGCCATGCCTGATAGAGCCGGAAATTGGCTTAATAGTGTATGGCCGGACGTGAAAAAATACCGGCCATTTATTAGCAGTATTAATATTAAGCAAATGTCGATACACATCCAGTCTATCTGCCCAGATTAGACTGGCTGAAAAGATGCAGGTTCCAGCGTTGTACACGCCAAGACCATTGGCCGTATCCCTCACGTACCGCAGGCCTGCAATCGTTCAGTCTTTTCTCGATTATATCGCTGTTGTGAACTACCAACGACTAAAGCGATTGGCTTCCCGGACAGGGTTGCCCCCTTTCTCCGGTAATCTGTACATTGCTATTTAGCGTCTGGAGCACCTCGAGGGGAGGGGGTATGACGATGTGTACAATTACATCAACTCCCCGCCGCACTGAACTTGATGGAGATGCCACCAAAGGCGTGTCAACCGACGTGAAATACGGCGCAAGAGACGGATCATGGCTGAGAAATCGTTTTTTGGGAAAAAACGGTGTTATAAAAATAGCATACAGTTTAAATAGATTCGAGCAGTTTTCAACTTCGGTGAACTAGATGCCAGTAGCAATACTTCCTGACGTTTCTGAACAGCACTGCATCGGTTGCGCACTCTGCGTAGAGATCTGCACCGCACTCGGTCCAGACGTACTCAGGGTCAAGCCGGTGGAAGGATGGAAGAGGGGTAAGGCATTCGTGTTCTATCCAGAAAGATGCATCTCCGACGGAGCATGCATCGGTGTGTGCCCGACAAAGGCCATATTCTGGATGAGGCCGATGGACTACACCCCAGGACAGCCAATCCCACTGAAGAAGCACGGCCTCTTCGTGAAGGGTTGGGAAGAAGGCTAAACGCCTCTTTTTCCTTTCTTTTTTCATTTCATTCTGCCTAGTTTCTACAAGGTAGCATACTCCCTCTCCCCAAGGTGATTGCTATTTTATATGGAGCGGTTAGTTCTGAATCCCATTGCCTGAAACCAATATCGCGATCAAGGCTGTAAAGCAACTTTACCAACCAGCACCAGAACTACTTCAACTAACAGAGGTATTCAGGCAAATGGCGAACGATTGCATCAGAATTGGGCTACAGAATGACGTTTCTACCAGAATAGCTCTGACCAAACTGTGTTATCGCCACCTTGAAAGATACAAAGTCTATTCAATTTACAAGATATGCGCGATCTCTCATGCGGCGTGCATACTTGCTAACAGAAAAAAATCCCTCCAACGAGGACTGCAGCCAAGACAACCATATGCTAGGAAACCATTGCTGCAAGCATACATAGGTTTCAAGATAACGAATGGAATGTTAAAAGTGCCTCTTGGTGACAGACAATACTTCGACATCCCACTCGACAGTCATGTAAAAACAATCTTGTCAAACTCCTCACTAAAAGTCCGCTCTATCACGTTAACTATCGACTCAGTCGGTATCTGCATTTCTAAGGAGGCTCCGGAAATAGAATATACCAATATCGAAGGGATAGATAGGAATTTAAGAAATCTGACCGTGGGAACCACAGAGAAGGTAGTTCAATACGACTTGGCAAAGGCAGCTAGCATTGCAGAGAATAATCGGTCAATAATAAGATCGTTTAAGCGCAATGACGTGAGAATACGAAAGAGACTTGCATCCAAGTACGGCCAACGCCGCAGAAACAGGATAAGCCAGCTATTACATCATGTTTCAAAAACAGTTGTTCAAAAAGCTAAGCAGGATAAATCGGCGGTAGTATTCGAAGATATCACCCATATACGTAGGTTGTACAGAAGGGGCAATGGTCAGGGCAGGAACCATCGATTCAAGCTCAACGGATGGTCTTTTGCCGAGATAAAACGGCAGATAGAATACAAAGCAATGTGGGAAGGAGTGCCGACTATCCAGTTATCAGTCAAGGAAACTAGAGGCACATCACAGCTCTGTCCACGATGCGGGAAGAAGATAACCCAAGTGGACAGGCGTCAGCTGTACTGTGCCGAGTGCAAGAGGTGGATGGACAGGGATGTGGTTGCGGCCATGAACCTGTCCATCAAAGGGCTGGCCCGGTTCGCCAGTTCAAAAGGACTTGCAGGTGAAGCGATGAGGGGGAACGTGGAGAAGGAACCACTAATCCTCAGAGTCGATGCAAGCAAGTTGGGTCTGCGTCATCCGAAGACTCGGCAGAACCTTCATTTAACGCTTTAATATCGCATTTTCTACCCGCATTATCGTGGTCGACTGGGACGAGCAGATCAAGGCTCATATGTTCTGGATCTGGGGCGAAGAGGACGGCTTCATGAAGCGCGGCAAGGAGGGCATGCTAGTCATCACCGACAGGCGACTGGCTTTCATTTCAAAGACAGAGATGAAATACCCCGCTCACGACGCCAATTCAAGGCGCCAGCTCAACCGGTTTGAGGCCAGCGAGAACGTCTTTAGGCCCGCCGAAGGCTACGGAGTTAAAGATCTGGAGGCCGATCTTGACAAGAGCCCGGATAATCTTGAGGTTCCGTACAGGCAGATAATGGACATATCGTCGGAGGAAAAGAGGTGGGGCACGCTCCTGAAGGTCAAGATAAACCTGGGCGACAGGACAAAGACGATGAAGTTCTCCATAGTCAAGGGGTGGGTGAAATACCCCGCAAAGGATCCGATCGCGTTCCAGAAAAACATGGACTGGTCGCCCCTCATATCGCTCGTGAAGACGGCCTCAAGCTAGGGGTAAACCGTTGTGAACTACCAAGCTTTGAAAGGCGTTGGCTTCCCGGACAGGGTTGCCCCGTTTCTCCGGTAATCTGTACATTGCTGTATAGACTTCCTGCTTCAATGACTCCATTGGAGTCTCTACAGGCGTGACTTCCCGGCGCTCCACCGGTAGTTGCAAAAGCTCCAAACCCTTCTGCAAGTGATTGATGGCAGAGTTGTAGTCCCTGTCAATGACCACGCCACATCTTGGACAAGAGTGAGTACGTATTGCAAGCGACTTGGAGATGCGGTTGCCGCACCTTGAACAATTGATTGAAGAGTACGCCGGCTCTACTTCCACCATCCTGTTGGCCTTGTAGTTACACATCATGCTGAACGTGGACCAGCTTGCGTCCAACATCTTGCGTGCAAGATTGTGGTTCCTTGCCATGTTCAATATCCTCAGCCGCTCCAAGAATATCAGGTCGTAGCGGCTACAGTAGTACGTTGATGTCTTGTGCAAAAAGTCGCGACGCTTGTTGCTGATTCTTTCGTACAGCCGGGCAAGCATATGCTTGGCTTTAATGTGGTTACTACTCCTCACCTCTCTCTTTGACAATCTGCGATGAGCTTTTTTAATTGGTTTGAACATCTTTGTAAGAAACTGTGGGTTTTCTACAACATGATTGTCGGAGTCATGGGCAAACTTGGTGATACCGACATCTATGCCGACTGGCCTGTGATAGACAATGGTCGAGTGCTGCTTGCGAAATATTTCGCACGCCATAACGGCATACCACCTTCCATTCTTTCTGCATATTATCACTTGTTTGACGTGGACAGGCCACCTGTGCATTACTGCCTTTATGCGACCTATTTTGGAAAGTACCAGTACGTTTCCCTCGATTCTAAAACCTGTCTGATTGTAGGTAAAAGCATTGAAATCATCACGGTACTTGTATGACAGCCTACCCGTCTTACAACCATTCCTTTTCATGCGAGATAGTGCTTTTCTTGCCGCTGCAACTTGTTTTCCTACCATCTGGAGCATCTTGCCATAGTAGTTTCTGAGCCAGGGATGCTGCTCTTTCAATTCAGTGAGAGCATAGTTCATGTCATACTCTGACATGTTCTTGTCCAGAAAGTAGTTGTACACCCACCTGCACCCGTCCAGCGTCTGCTCCAATATGAATTCCTGTTCTCTGGTTGGACGGAGACGGAATTTGTAGTTGAGCGTGAGTGTCTGTTTGCAAGGGTTACTATTTAATGGCTGAAGCACCTTAGGGAGAGGGAGTAGTCGTGAGTAGGCTTACAGACCCGCTCTCATCTTAGGCTGAAAAGCCGTAAGATTTTCCTGCTTGCCAGAATTTATATTAGCATTTGGAGCTGGCTACCTTCAGTAACGACCGATTAATGACCAAGGCATTCGTTCTTATCAGCACCGAAACCGGTGTTGAGCCGCTCCTGCAAGAGGAGATAAAACAGCTAGAAGGCGTGAAGGAAGTCTACCAGCTTTTTGGGGAGTACGACATCCTGGCAGTCGTCGAGGGAAACAGCGACAGGGACGTGCAGAAGACCGTCTCGTGGGAGCTCCGCAAGATAAAGGGAATCCGCGGGACCAACACGATGATAGTGGCAAGGTAATTATTGAGTCCCGTTTAACACAGTCAAGTTGCCCAAAAAGCTGTTCATAGTGGGCGTGGGACCCGGTTCGCCTGCCTACCTCACGGACGCGGCTAAAGACGCCGTGCGCAGATCGCAGTATATTGTGGGCTACAAGTACACTCTTTCGACGATAGAGGGAGTTATCGACCGGCAAAAGCAGCAGGTGCTTGAAGTCACGATGAAGTCGCAGGAAGACGTCTACCAGGACGTCTACGGGAAAATGAAAGACGGCGAGTACTGCACCGTGCCTTTCACCGGCGACGCCAACTTTTCCGAGTCCGAAGTCGTTGATAGACTGTTGGAGATATTTGGCGACGATAACGTCCAGATAATCCCGGGCATAAGCTCGATACAGATAGCAGCAGCAAAGTCGCGCGTTCCCATCGACAAGGCGCTTGTCATTACATTTCATGTAACCGGCGACATCGAGCAGAAAAAGAAGGACCTGCTGCAGGCAGTAAAGGACGGAAAAAGCGTCATCCTGCTCCCAAGGCCCTGGCCCCGCGACCTTTCAAAGCACTTCATGCAGTCTGACATTGCGAAATTCCTGAAGGCAAACGGCATCGACACGGCCAAGCTCAAGGTGTGGGTGTTCGAGCACCTCACGACCGACAAAGAGACCACGTTTCAGGGATTTGTCAGCGACTTGGAGGGAAAAGAGTTCTCGGACCTGTCTGCGATGGTCATAGACCAGACAAAAAGGCAGACTTATCTGGAATTTGATGCGTAGAATTATCGCTTATTAGGAAGTCGTCTGCCCCAGTTCTGAATCGTCTTTATATATTCTGGATTGCTTTCAGATCCTGAAATGTCAATGGAAAAGCCTGTTGGCATGGGGCAGGACAAGACCTCGACAAGGTATTGCGCAGAATGCGGAGCCAGGATGCCCAAGTCGCAAAAGACCTGCCCGGCTTGCGGCGAGACCCAGTAAGGGCCTTTCCCCTTTTCCTTTTTGTCTCAAAGCTTAAAACTCGTGTGGCAGTATCCAGTCTGGCATGAACGAATATCCTGTTTCCCCGACCTTCAAGGTGCTTGACGGCCACGACCTTTACAGGAGCGAGAACCTGATAGTGGCACTCGTTGTAGTGGAGAGCAACTATGGAAAAGACCTCAGGCTTTACAGGTGGATAAAGCGCGGCGACCAGTGGAAGGTTGACCTGTGCAGGATGAGCGTCAAGAGGTGGAAATGGGCCGAGGTAGCGGCAAAGGCGCAGGAATTTATCTCAAAATATGGCATCGGCCAGTCGGGGCCTGCAGAAGACTAGGACGCAAGGTCCAGGTTCAGGCCGCCGAACTCCTCTATCATCCACCACTCTACGACCGCACCTGCAAACAGCACTGCAGCCGCAATGCCAAGCTCTATCAAAGTAGGCATCGCGTACTCGCGCCAAGGCTTTTTCTTTACGAACTGGTATACCAGCATCCCGCTCCTCGACATCGCAAGGCCGTACGTGAATACTTCCATTATGCCAAAGGGGGTGATAAGTATCACCTGCGGCGGCACGCCTGCAAGCGCCGGCTCGCCCTCCGCTATGGCGGAAAAGACGTTGCCGGTGACATAGCCGGAAAGCGCACCCAGACCGACGCCGAGACCCGGCACGAACATGCCGAGCGCGATGCGTATGTTGTTGAGGAATATGCCGTTCTGGTCTATACCTTCTATCTGCTCGGAAAACTGCTCGCGCACCTCCCTTGCCTCATCCGGCGACATCTGCACAGCCGCGCCGGCAGAATAGGCGCCAAAAAACACCGCAGCGCCCATCAACAGGTACAGGGCGCGCCGGCGGATCTCAAAACGCAATGCAGTTGATTGTCATTGATTCTATAATTAGTTTTTTGCACGTAGTTCTGGCGCACAACAACCACATGAGGTGGCGCAACAACTTGTTTTTATTGCCGACAAGCTTTACCTATGAGGTGAACCACGAAGGTCCCGGCATAACGTCTTTTCTGCCGCAGTTTTTCTCGCCGGGGGACGCGCCGACCGACTTTATCGTGCAGGATTTCGCCATAATCATGATAATCGCAGCCGTGATGATTGCCATCACGTACAAGCTGAAGCAGCCGTCGGTGATAGGCTACATCCTTGCGGGGATAATAATAGGACCTTTCACCCCGCCGTTCACGCTTGTCACCAGCCTCGAGACCATCAACGCGCTGGCAGAAATAGGCATCATCATGCTGCTCTTCGTCGTCGGCACCGAGTTCCCGATGGCAAGGCTCCGGTCCGTGGGGAGGATCTCCATTGTAGTCGCGCTCGCAGAGTCGCTCGGGACGCTGTTCATCGTGTTCTTTACTGCGCAGTACCTCGGGTTCACGTTCTTTGACTCGCTGTTCCTAGGACTCGCGCTTTCTATCACCAGCACCGTCGTCACAATAAAGGTGCTAGAGGAGCTTGGCATGATAAAGGACAAGTCTTCCACCCTGATACTGGGCATCTCCATCGTGGAAGACATACTTGCCATCAGCATCTTGGCGGTGCTGCAGTCCATAGCGGGCGCGGGCGGCGACTTGTCAGTAACAAGCATTCTGATATCGATAGGCATAGTGGGCGCGTTCGTGGGTGGTGTGCTGTTACTCGGGTCGAGGTACCTGCCCAGAGTCATCGACAGGGCGGGCAAGACCAACGACTATGCTCTCTTGCTTGTCGTGATCCTCGGCTTTGCCTTCGGTCTGTCGTTTTTTGCAAGCAGCATCGGGCTTTCGGTCGCCACTGGCGCGTTCTTGGCAGGGGTGCTAGTTGCAGAATCAAACAGCGCGGCGGTAGCAAGGATACTCACGCTTCCTCTGCGCGACATGTTCGCAGCCATATTCTTCATCTCAATTGGCGCACTCATGGACATCTCGCTGGTGCCGGCGTTCATGGCACCTGCCGCGATACTGATACTCACCTCGTTTGGAGCCAAGTTCCTGATAGTGACAGGTATACTTGCCAAGACAAAGTACGACACTGTCACCGCGCTCAGGACAGGCTTTGGCATGTCTGCAGCAAAAGGCGAGCTGTCGCTGGTCGTGGTAAAGGGAGGGCAAGACGCCGGCGTGCTCAGCTCGTCGATACTCCCGCTGCTTGGTGTCATAACCATAGTCACCACGTTCATGGCGCCCTACGTCATCAGGTTCGGACACAAGCTGCGTCTTTCAGAAGACAGGTCGAGCAAGAAAGACCAGCCGTACGGCTAGAACTTTTTCTTTGCGATAAAGGCTACTATCGATGTGCCGGCAAAAGTCGTGGTCCAGTACAACCACAGATCGCCGATAGCACCAGAAAAGATCGCGGGCGCAAACGACCGCGCGGGGTTCATCGACGCGCCGGATATGAACGAAAGGAACAGAATGTCAAGCCCGATTATGCCCCCTATCGCTATCCCGCTAAATCCCTTCAACCCTTTCGTGTAGACGACGGCGTAGATGACTGCCATGAGAAGACCGGTGGCAAGCACCTCGACCGCGATTATCAGCGGCAGGGGGAACGAGTAGTCAGGCGCGTTAGCGCCGAGGTTCGCATCAGTACCGACAACTGTCATCACGAACAGGCTCCCAAGAACTGCGCCTATCATCTCGGCGCCAAGGTATACAGGCAGCTGCGCCCTTGAAATGTGGCCCGTGATAAAGAACGCGATTGTCACTGCAGGGTTAAAGTGCGCCATGGAAATCTTGCCGAACGCGTAGACAGATGCCGCGACTGCAATCGCTGGCGCTACTGCCGCAAACGGCGTCCCATACGCGCCACCTGCCTGCGCGTCGATGACGACTGATCCTGTAGCAAACACCACTACAAAAAACGTGCCGACAAGCTCTGCTGCAAACCTTTTCCTGTTCACAGAAAGGCTAGCGGCTATGCTCGAGGTTGTTGACAAGCTCTTTTACTCTTCTCTCTATCTCGTCGCGTATTTCCCGGACCTTCTCAATCGGCTGGTCTTTCGGGTCCTCTATGCCCCAGTCAATCGGGTTGTTCAGAAACAGGAGTGGGCACTCGGACCTGTCCATACAGCCCATGTTCACGGCTTTTGAAGAGTCACGTATCATTTCTTCGGTGATTATCTTTGATTTCTGCGTGCTGATGTCGATTCCTGCCTCCTTCATGACTTGCGCGGCAAGAGGGTTTATCTGCGACGCCGGCTTGGTGCCGGCGCTAACCGCGCGAAACCCCTCTGGTGCGTACTTGTTGAAAAAGCCCTCGGCCATCTGGCTCCTGCCGGCGTTTTCCACACACACGAAAAGTATCGTCTTCATTTCACGGCTCTCACAACCACGCTTGTTATCTTTCTTCCGTCGCCTTCTTCCATGTACGGCTGCTCCTGAAGCACACTCACGTCGGCAAAGCCAGCCTTCTTGATGCTAGCAATATAATTTTCAAGCGTCTGCGCGCCGTCTATACAACCGCACCACTTGTCCGCGTCGATGCGCTGCGTTTCCCTGTCTGTCACAAGGTCGGATATGACCATCCTGCCGCCGGGCTTCAATATCCTGTAAACTTGTGAAAACGCGCGCGCCTTGTCTGTAGTCAGATTGATGACGCAGTTGCTGATTACAACATCCACAACACCGTCGTCAACCGGTATGCGCTCTTCTATGTCGCCTTTCCTGAACTCGACGTTGTTATAGCCGGCCGCGTTCTTTCTTGCCTTTTCAAGCATCTCATCGGTCATGTCTATGCCTATCGCCCTTCCAGCCTTGCCCACTCTCTTTGACGACAAGAACACGTCAATGCCGGCACCGGAACCCAAGTCGACGACGGTCTCACCTTCCTTCAGCCCTGCAAAGTTGAGCGGGGCGCCGCAGCCCGCCCCAAGCACCGAGCCCTCAGGCACGCTTGCAAGGTCATTCTTGTCGTACCCGACCATCTCTGCCGCCTGAGCAGGCGTCCCGCAGCCACAGTCGCCGGGTGCACAGCACGACTCGTTGAGGACCGCGACGCGACCATATTTTTCCTTTATTTTCTCCTTGATCTGCATGCCTATGGTTTACTGAGGAAACTATTTAAGCTGTCAAGGATAAACTGTTGCAGTTGGTGTAATGGTGGAAACCAAGCTCCCGATGGCGCCGGGTTGTGGATTTTCCGGCTACGACGCGTCGTCGCTCATGGCCGAGACCGCCAAACTGAGGAAGATAATCACAAAGCGCGGGACACTTGAGATACTCATACCGCTCTGCTGCACGATCGAGCCTGTTCGCTATAAACAGTTTCGGGGCACGATAAAAGGCGTATCGAGCAAGACGCTTGCAAGCCGGCTAAAGGAGCTTGAAAAGCTGGGCATACTGAACAGGCAAGCGTACAACGAGATTCCGCCCCGCGTGGAATACCGGCTTACTCCAAAGGGCCAGGAGCTTGTCGAGTCGGTCCTTAACCTGCTTGAGTGGATGCGCAAGTGGTCAGGCAAGCGGTAGCGGCGCAAACGCGTACAAGCCCGACATTTCCATTTCTCTTTCACGCTCTTTTCTCCTGCGCTGTTCGAGCATCAGGCCGGCGATGTTGCGCGACCTTTCAAGGTGGTCGAACACTATGGTCGTGCAGCCGATCTTTGCCAAAAGCTTGCCTATGACAGACACTATGCGCTTCATGACGGCATCGCGGATTTCTGCTGCCCCGCGCAGCTGCTCGACTGTCGATTTTGAGTCGCTGCGAATCTCAATCACGAGGCGCTTTGCGTGCTTTAGCGTCCTGCATATCTGCGCAAGGTTGTCCCTCAGGGCAAAGTAGATTGCAAGCATCTCCATCCTCTGCACCCCAAAGCGCTCGTTTTTGGATGCGGGCCGGACGGACAATATCCTGCTGCTCTCGGTGTGGTGGTTGTACCAAGCAATATAGCCGGAAGGCGAGGCGTCAGCGTCTATGACCAAGGCGTGCTGCCGCGTCACGTAGTTACTGTATGCGGCCGTCAGTATATGTGCATATTCAACCGAGAACACGTGTGGCTATAGAAAATATTGGTTCAAAGGAGGTTGATGGTGTGGCTCCGAAGCGTCACGGATTGTGTGCATGTTCGGCTGTCGGAGTTTCCAGTCAACCTAGACAACAGGCAGCCTGACTCTGCGCCCGCAGGAAAAAAGCCTATCCTATGTAAAATACAGGAACCAGCGTAGCGGCGGTAGATCTATGTAGCCGGCGTAGGCAAGCATGAAATATCAAAACCGGCGAGTCTTTCCGTGCCCGACAGCATGTGCCGAAGCTGCGGCGCCGAGCTCCCCGTCGCGTCGATGTGCAGGGTCTGCGGCGGCCTGCTTTTTCGCGGATGCGCTAGGTGCTCTACTGTTTCTGACTCGTCGCACAGGTGCCACGTCAGGTCGTGAAATCTTTTGCAAATTTCGTGAAAAGCCCGTCCCTCTCAGCCTTTTCAGCCCTTATCAGAGGCGCCGCGGCCTTTATCCGGAGTGACTCCAGGTACTGCACGGTTACGTCGATGTCGTGTATGGCCCCAAGCGCGTCCTGCAGCTCCTTGAGCCTGTCCTCCGCCTTTTTGCCCCTCAACATCTTTAACGCCTTTTTCTCGTACTGCTTTTTGACGCCGGCAGGCATCACTTCTAGGACGTATCGCAGCTTTTTCAGGTCCTTGCGCAACTGGTGCAGCTCCTCGACGTTGCGCCTGTCTTTGACCACGACCGGGAGCCCCTCCTCCACCTTGCCAAGCAGCCTGCCTGCCACCTTGCCCATGCGGCTTTCAAGCTCGCCGTCTTCGAGCCCCTTCAGGGTTGCAGGCGGCAGGCCGGAGACAAGCCGCGCGTCGCCTGCCGCTCTTTCGGCTTCTGTTTTTCTCTTTTTGTCAAGGTCTGCGGCAAGCTGCGCCAGGAGGTCGCCCTGCGCTCGTGCTGCAATCCTGCCGCGTATGATGTCGTAGTCGCGCACCCGGCTGTTTGCCCTGAAGAACTGCTTGTGCGCGTCTATCTGCCGGCGGTTGCGCTTGCGAAGCTTCTTGGGCATCAACAAAAACGACGCCTCGAGGCGCCTGAGCGAGGTCCTGACGTCGTGCACGTTTTCCTCGTTTTCCGGTTCTGCCACATACGCTGCTAGGCGCGCTTTTACCCGCTGGGCGCTTTTTCCAAAGCTTCTGGCAAAAAGCGCGCCTGCGCCCATCTTCAACCCCGGACCGACGCAAGGAACGAGTCTATGCGCTTCTGCAGGTCGGCGTTTATCTCCGGGACGGGCCTGTTGCCGTCGATTATCACGAGGCTGTAGCGCTTCTTCATCCTGCGGAACTCTCTTGCCATCATCCTCTGGTATATCAGAAACGACTCGAACATGTCGCCGGAGAGCCCCATGTCGGCGCCCGACTCGTAGTAGTCGAGATACGCGTTTTTCTGGAACACCCTGTGCACCAGCTCTTCCGGCTCGACATCAAGGTAGAAGACTAGGTCCGGCACCAGCGCAAAGCTGAACAGGTTGTGCGACCAGCGCCTGCTTATTCCCCTGACAGCCTCCCTTGCCATCAGCGTGTAGATGTACCTGTCGGCAAGGACAACATAGCCGGCGCGCAGCGCCGGGATTATCTTGTTTTCGAGCTGGTCTGCAAAGTCTGCCGCGTAAAAGAGGCTGAGCGTCTTGCGGCCGGCAAAGTTGCGCTTGGCCTCCAAGATGCCCTGGCTTATAAGCTCCGACCTCTTCAACCCGACGTTCAGGACCGCGTGGCCCGCGGCTTCCAGGTGCGCTGTTATCATGGCTATCTGCGTGCTCCTTCCAGACGCGTCTGGACCTTCAATGACTATCAGCCGGCCCTTTATCTCGCTGTCGTCGACGTAGGGTATGCCGTGGCCGTAGAACGCAAGCGTCCTGACCTGGGGAGCCGCCTTGCGCCTCACTTTGCCGCGACCTCCTTCTGCAGGTTCTTGAACATCGATTTCGGCAGGGTCTCAAGCACCTTCTGCCTCACCTGGCGCTGCTGCTCCTCGATGTCTGTCGTGCCGTCGATGACCGCGAAATTCTCCGGGCCTATCATCGACTCGTACTGTTCGACTATCCTGCCCTGGAATATACGGTAACTTTCGTACGGGTCGTTGCTCAGGTTCAGGTCCATGCCCGCCTCGTAATACTTCAGCTTCGGCCTGTTCTTGACTATCCTGTCAAACGCAATGTCCACCGGGACGCGGAAATAGAAGGCGATGTCCGGCTTGACTGCAAAATCGTACATCTGGCGCACCCACCGCGGGTGGCAGCCGCGAACCACGTCGCGGGCAAACGCCGTGTAGATGTATCTGTCTGCAAGGACAACATAACCGGCGCGCAAGAGTGGCAGTATGTGTCTTTCATAGCGGTCGGCAAAGTCGGTTGCATGCAGCAGGCTGAACGTTATGGGCGTCAGCAGCCCCTTCTTCTTGCCCTTTGACGTTATCTCCTTGACGGTCTCTGACGAGTTCCACTCGGTGAAATACACCGGAACGCCGGCGTACTTTAGCCACTTTTCAAGAAGCCGTATCTGCGTCGACTTGCCCGAGCCGTCAACGCCTTCGACGATTATCAGTTTGCCCTCTATCTTTTTCATGCTATCACCCTCACAGACGCAGCCTGCCCCTTGGGCGCGTTGTTGACTTGGCAGCTTACATCCACGTTGAACGCGCGCTCGAAGTTCCTGAGCGCGTCGGCGACCAGCATCGCTGGCACCGGCTGCCTGCCCTGCAGTATCTTGATTGCCACCTTCTTGCCCGATATCGAAAGCCGGGCCATGGCCTTTGCTCGCTCTAGTATCGTGGAAAGCGCGATGCAAGCCGATATCTTTTCTATGGAGCGCATGTTCTGCGGCTCCAAGATCGAGCGATACCGCGAGAACAGCCAGTCAACCGTCTTTTCCTTCTTCGTGTGGACTATGGCTAGCGCAAGTATCAGCTGCTCGCGGTGCGTCAAAAACGCGTTGTCCTCGTCTATTATCAAATGAAACAGGTTGCTCAGGTTCGTGACCGCAGGCAGGTCTGACATCTGCTTGAGCGCGTGGCTGAGAATGACGCGCTCTTTTTCGCGCATGAGGCCTGATGCCACCAGCGGCCTTACAAGCGAGAACGCAAACTGCGGCAGGGGCTCCACCTGGCACGCAAACGTGACGTACGCCTTTGCGCGCTCGGCAGCGATTGTGCCGCTGTAAAACATCTTGGCGTCGCGCAGAAAAGCCGACAGAATACCCTCGCGAAGTCCCCGGGCGCTCACCACCACCTTGTCAAAGCCAAGCTTTTGCATCAGCAACGAAATTACTGTAGAACCTGCGACGATGGTGTCGACCCTGTTGCTTCCGATGGCCTTTGCCTCCGCAAGCTCGTCGGCGTCCATGCGGTACAGACTCTTTGCTATTTCAGATACAGACGAATAGTCGAGCCTGTAGTTGTGTATCTTGTCAAGCTCATAGTCGGACAGCTCCTGCTCGTAGCGGGCGATTGCGCGCAGGGTCCCGCCGACGCCTACAAGCGTCGTGTCCACGCTCATGCCAAGCTCCTTGCGCTCGGGGAGCACGTCCTGTATGTGGTCCTCCATCTTGCCGTAGGCTTTCTTGGAAAACACGCCGCCGTCGCCGTACCTTTGCGAGAGCCTGAGAGAGCCCAGCGGGTACGACCTCACCTTCTTTATCGAGTAGTTCTCCGTGTATACCATCTCAAGCGATCCGCCACCCAAGTCGAAAAAGAGGGACGTCGGCACGCAAGTAGACTGGAGCGCGCCCACGTAGGAATAGAACGCCTCTTCCTGCCCCGTCAGGACCTTGAACTGGAAACCCGTCTGGTCCCGGACAAGCTTCAAAAAGTCGGCCCTGTTTGCGGCGTCGCGCACAGCGCTTGTCGCAACCGGCAGGACGTGCCTGATGGAGTCAAAGCCGATGACGTCGCGGAACAGCTTTAGCGCTTCAATCGTTCGCTCGACAGGCTCGCCTGCCAGGTAACCGGCTTTCGTCAATCCCTCGCCCAGCTTGACCTTGACCCCTTCCTGCTGGTATGCGAGATAGCTGCCGTCCTTTCTGATGTCGTAGTTGACCATCTTGACCGAGTTGAAGCCAAGGTCTATGACCGATACCTTCATGATCCCAACCTCTTCATCACCTTGGGAGTCAGGAGCCAACGGAGCTCGCCTTTGGGCCTCGGCCTGAGCGAGACGACGTCCACTCGCGCAAGGCCTGCCTTCTTCATCGCTACCCTGCCTCTAATGCCGTCAAACGCAAGCTCGCTCACAAGCGTGCTCAGGTACGGCTCGTGCCCGACTACCATGACCGACGCGTCGGGCTTGAACCGCGCAAGTCGTTCGTATAATTTCGCCCTGCTGCCTTCAGGCTTGAGCTCGTCCCAATCTTCTAGCCTGTTTTTTATCCTCAACTTCTTGGCAACGATAAGAGCTGTCTGGCGCGCCCTTGCAAGCGGGCTTGTCGCTACAATACCTGGCTTGACGCCGAGTTTTGCCAGCGCGCCGGCGATCTCCTCTACCTCCTTTGCGCCGGCTACAGTAAGCGCCCGCTCGGAATCCTTGCTGCCGGCGGCAAGCCTCTTGCCAGCCTCGCCGTGGCGCAGGACGTACAGATCCACGTGCGCCGGTACATGAGGCACGTATATCAAACTTGTCTATATGAACCCGGTATGAAAATAAAAGCAGATTCTATCTCTTCGGCCTTGAAAACGACAGCTCGAGCCCCGCGGAAGGGGAGACCTTCAGCCTGTACTCTTCGTCCTTTGCAAGAGGGATGAGCGAAACGTTAGAGCGAGGACACGACGGGCACGAAATGTCGCGCTCGGCAAGCAGGGTCGCGCTCCAGAAGCACGACTCGCACAGCGCGAATTTCTTGCTGGCAAGCTTTTGGTTTACAATTACTACGTTTGCCTGCATCGTCACTTGTTTCGGCAAATCTGCTGATAACCATTGCCAACAGCTAACACGTAGAGCGCGCCGGTCCACCAGCTTTCAGTTATTCTATATTGGATAGCCTTTTTGCTCCTGCGGGACAACATGAGAGCAAAGTTGAGGTTGGCAGCCCCGGCCCGCAGTTCCCCCGCTCATCCCAAAACGGCTCCCGGGGTTACAACCGTCAACGAAAGTCTGTGCTTTTTTGTGAAACAATTTTCATGAGCCGCAGCAAGACCGCCGCTCAGGCACACACCTGCGGCGTTCTATATAGAATACGGGGATTATGTGGGTTAGTTATAATAGCAATAGCGCCACGACTTGCCTCGTGGAGTCTTTTGGGCCGGCAAGGCGCACGCGTTGGCTTACGCCATTACTTGCAATGGCCCTGATCGCGCTGTTGCTTGAATACGCCGTGCAGGATGCTGCATCGGCGCAGGTCCAGCTCACGGGCGCCGGCGCGACTTTTCCGTTTCCCCTGATAGACACCTGGCGGGTCGAGTACCAGAATGTCCGGCCGGACGTCAACCTCAACTACCAGTCGATAGGAAGCGGCGGAGGAATAAGGCAGTTTACAGAAAAGACCGTCGACTTTGGGGCGAGCGACGCGCCGCTTTCAGCCTCGGAAAGGGAGGCTGCCCCCGGCGCGGTGCACATCCCTGAGACCATCGGCTCGATTGTGGTTTCGTACAACATGCCCGAAGTACCGGACAGCGGGCTGAAGCTTTCCGGGCCGGTCCTTGCAGACATTTTCCTTGGCAAGATAACAAGGTGGAACGACCCGCGCATACAGGAAATGAATGATGGCATCCGCCTGCCGCCAAGGGAGATAGTCGTCGTCCACAGGTCTGACGGCTCAGGCACCACGTTTGTGTGGACGGACTACCTCTCGAAGGTGAGTCAGGAGTGGTACGACAAGGTCGGTACGGGCAAGGCGGTGCAGTGGCCCGCCGGCGTGGGCTCTCCCGGCAACGAGGGAGTCTCGAGCTCCATCAAGGCTACGTCGTACTCCATAGGCTATGTCGAGCTGTCGTACGCGCTGACCACTGGCATGACATATGCGCACCTGCAGAACAGGGCGGGTAACTTTATCGAGCCGTCATTTGATTCCATAAGCGCGGCCATCGCCGCCTCCACAGGGTCGCTCCCTGCAGGCGACCAGTCCTGGGAGCATGTGTCAACGACCGACGCTCCCGGCGAAAACTCGTATCCTATTTCCAGTTTCTCGTACTTGTTGCTGTACAAGGAGATGGGCACCAACCCAACCGTCACTAAGGAGAAGGCGGTCGAGATAGCCGAGTTCGTGCGGTGGGCGGTGACGGACGGACAGAGGTTTGCACCCGCGCTCGGCTACATCCCGCTGCCAGAACCTGTGGTCCGGCTCAACGAGGAGACGCTCGGCTCGCTCACGTACCAGGGCGAGCCGCTGCTTGCGCCGGGGCAGGACGCCGTCGCCGACCAATCAGCCATCGGGGCCGAGATAGCAGCTGTTGTGGTGGCGGCCGGCGCGGGAGCTGTTTTCTACTGGCTGTACTGGCGCCGCAGGGCAGGTCGCGCGAAAGAAACGCGCACAGAGGGCCGGAACAACAGGGAGAAGGTCTCCTCCGACCTGCTGCTCAGAAGGCCGGGCGGGGACAGGGCGTTCAGGTTCATAGTGATAGCTGCAGCCGGCTACTCGCTTCTGATGCTTGCGCTCGTCGCGTTTTCCGTGGGCGAGGGGTCGCTGCTCGCGCTTTCGCTTGAGGGGCTCGAGTTCTTTTACGGCACCGACTGGAACCCTGTGGAAGGCCGCGAGTCGTACGGCGCCCTTCCATACATCACGGGCACGCTTGCAAGCGCTGTCATAGCTATGGCCATAGGCGTCCCCATAAGCCTCGGCATCGCGGTGTTCATCTCCGAAATAGCGCCGGCAAGGATAGGCACGCCTGTCGGCTTTATCGTCGAGATCCTTGCTGCAGTGCCGAGCATAGTCTACGGCCTGTGGGCGCTCTTTGTGTTCAGGTTCTGGGTGCTTGACCTGATAGAGCAGCCGCTCTACGACAGCCTGGGCCAGTCGCTGTCCATATTCGGCCGGGCGCCTTTTGGCCTTGACATACTGACTGCCGGCATAGTGCTTGCCATTATGATAATCCCCATAATCTCGTCGATATCAAGGGAGGTGCTCAAGGCCGTCCCGCACACGCAGCGCGAGGCAGCCTACAGCCTTGGCGCGACGCGCCTTGAGGCCGTGTGGCACTTTGTGTTCCCGTACGCCAAGGCCGGAATACTGGGCGCGGCCATCCTAGGACTTGGGCGCGCTGTCGGCGAGACCATACTTGTCACGATGGTCATAGGCAACGCGGTGGGCATAGCCGCCATACCGACCACGCTTTTCAGCTCGAGCCAGACTCTCTCCAGCATCATCGCAAACGAGTTCAACGAGGCTGCGACGCCGTTCCATGTGTCGGCGCTCATAGGCCTGGGCCTGACGCTGTTCATACTCACCATGGGCATCAACGTGGCCGCCCAGTTCCTCGTGTCCAGGATGGTCAAAGTCGCGCCGGGAGGAAGGGAGTAATGTCCAAGCGCCAGGAGCGCATGAAGATACTCCAGAACGCCGTCGAGCGGACCAACGCCCGGCGCAAGCTGATGAACATGATCTTCACCTACGCCACCATCGGCTGCGTGGCGCTTGCCATGATACCTCTTGGAAGCATACTCATCGAGGTGGTCAAGAACGGCGCCGGCGCGATCAGCGCCGAGTTCCTGACGCAGCCACAGGGCTCGATAATCACCGGCGGCGGTGGTATCGGGCCGGCTATACAGGGCACGCTCCTAGTCGTGGGGTTTGCGTCGCTCATAGGTGTGCCCGTGGGCGTGCTTGCGGGAATCTACCTATCAGAGTACGCAAGCGACACCAAGTTTGCACGCGCAGTCAGGTTCTTCAACAACGTGATGACCGGACTGCCGTCCATAGTGATAGGCATCGTCGGCTTTATCATACTTGTAGTCACAATCGGCTCGTTCAACATCATTGCCGGCGCGGTCGCGCTCTCTATCATCATGATACCGATTGTCATCGGCGTCACGGAGGAAACGCTCAAGCTCGTCCCGAACTCCGTCCGCGAAGCGGGCCACTCTCTTGGGATACCAAAGTGGAAGGTCACGATATTCATCACGCTCATGGCCGCAAAGAGCGGCGTACTGACGGGCATAGTGCTTGCGATGTCGAGGATAGCCGGCGAGACCGCGCCCCTCATCATGACTATTCTGGGCACGAGCCTGTTCTTCCAGGGCTTTACCTCGCCTGTCGACGCGCTGCCGCTGAGGATATGGCGCCTGGCGTCTCTCCCGTACGCGCACGCCGAGAGCTTTGGCTGGGGCGCGGCGCTCATACTCATACTGATAGTGCTGTCGCTTTCGATGGTACTCAGGTTTGTGGTGCTCAGGCGCACGAGGGGGAGCGTCCCCTCGCCGAGACTCTAATCGGCGGCTGTCTATATGGGCCTACATAGTTCATTTAGGGAATTATTATCTAGCATGGCGCCAAGTGAGAGGCGGATGGCAAGCGAGGAGTATTTAAGCAGTCAGGATTACCAGCTTACCAGGGCCGTGGCAAAGCCGGGTTACAAGGTTTCAGTCCAGCACGTCAATTCTTGGTTCTTTGACAAGCAGGCGCTCAAGGACATCAACTTGGACGTCAAGGAGAACTCGGTCACAGCGCTCATCGGGCCGTCCGGCTGCGGCAAGACCACGCTCATCCGCTCGCTGAACCGCATGAACGAGATGACGCTTGGCGCCCGCGTGGAGGGCAGCGTGTTTCTAGACGATGTCGACATTTACGGCAGGGGCACCGATCCGGTCCTGATAAAGCGCAGGATAGGGATGGTCTTCCAGAAGCCAAACCCGTTCCCGACGATGTCGATTTACGATAACGTTGCCGCAGGCTTGAAGCTGAACGGCATCCGCGACAAGGGCCTGATAAATGAGATAGTCGAGGAGAGCCTCAAGGGAGCAGTCCTGTGGGACGAGGTGAAAGACGAGCTCGACAAGCCGGGAATCAGCCTGTCCGGCGGCCAGCAGCAGCGCCTCTGCATCGCACGCGCGCTTGCCATGCAGCCGGAAGTTCTTTTGATGGACGAGCCCACGTCGGCGCTCGACCCGATTGCGTCTGCAAAGATAGAGGAGCTCATACACGATCTGCAGAGAGACCTGACAGTCATCATAGTCACGCACAATATGCAGCAGGCCGCCCGCGTCTCTGACTTTACCGCGTTTATGTACCTGGGCGAGCTCGTCGAGTACGGGCCGACCAAGCAGATATTCGAAAACCCTGAAAAGGAACTCACAGAGCGCTACATATCCGGCAAGTTCGGTTAGAAAAGCACAATAGAGCGCCTTTTTGTAGGTCTCCTTGATGACCCGCCTGCTCGACTACGGCCTTGGAAGTCTCAGCAACCTCATCATGAAGATGGCCGACCTTTCGGTGCGCTCAGTTGACACCGCCATTGAGCTTTATGAAAAGGGTAGCGGCGACAAGACGCAGTTGTTCGAGTGGTCCGAGGAGCTGCGCGTGCTGCAGGACGAGGTGACCGAGCTTGCAGTAGAGCTGATTGCAAGATACCAGCCAGTCGCTACGGACCTGCGCTTCATCAGGTCGTGCATCGAGATATCATACGGCTTTTCACGCTTTGGCCGGTACGCGTACGACATCGTCGACGTCATAGGGGCGATGGGCTCTATATCGCATTGCGACAAGACCGCGGTGATGGAGATGGCCAAGACGGCTACCGACATGATCCACCAGAGCGTACAGGCCCTGCGCGCACGCGACAAGACCGCGGCAGAAAAGCTGTACAGGATGGACGACACGGTTGACGCTCTGTACAGGAAGCACCTGCGCGAGGCCATAACGCCGAGCACGAAAAAGGGCACCAACGAGATGATAAGCGACCCGCGCTGCTACGTGTCGACACTTTTGATCCTGCGCTACCTGGAGAGGATGGCCGACCACGCGTGCTACGTGGGAGACTCGGTCAACTACATCGTCACGGGCTCGTCGAGCCCCCGCCGGTAGTATATAGAACACATAGCGCGCCATAGTCCATTCTCGCAAACCGTTTATCCGTTAGCGGCCTGTCTCATGCGTTGAAGACGGCCACCAGGCAGGAGGCGGTTTCAGGCGACCACCGGGAGGTCCGCAAGGTCCAGTTCACCGGCAGGTCCACCTATGTTCTCTCGTTGCCAAAAAAGTGGATAGAGGAAATGCGCGTAAAGGCCGGCGACCAAGTCACCCTTGTCAGGGAGGCCGACAACTCGCTGTCCATTGTACCCATAAGCGCCGGCCCGGCAGACTCGCTTGCCGAAGCGACTGCAATAATTGCGGCCGGCGACGGCGCAAGCTCGCTCAAGCGCAAGGTCGTGTCGATGTACCTTGCAGGCTACAACGTCATTCATTTGAAGCTAAAGGCCGGCAGGATAAACCCGACGCTCCGCGATGCTGTCAGGGAGGTCGCCAGGCGCAACCTGGTGGGGACGGAGATGATTGCCGACGCGTCTGACATCATCACCCTGCAGGTGCTGCTGTCGCTGCCGGAGCTTTCCGTGAACACGGCGATAAGGCGCATGTACCTGATAGCTTCGTCGATGCATAGGGACTCGATGACCGCGCTTGCCGAGCTCAACCACGAGCTGGCAAGAGAAGTGATAAAGTCGGACGACGAGGTCGACCGCTTTTCACTGTACGTCCTGCGCAACCTGGTGATGGCGACGCAGAACGGCCGCGTGCTGCGCGAGATGGGGCTCAAGAACCCCTCTGACTGCCTCAGCTACAGGGTGACGGTAAAGAGCATCGAGCGCGTCGCCGACCACGCGTGCGGCGTGGCCGAGATGGCTGTAAAGCTCAGGGAAAAGCTGCCAAAGGAGACAATGCAAAAGGTGGAAAAGATGAGCTACCTTGCGCTCACGGTGCTGGGCGATTCTGTCGAGTCGTTGTTGAGGCGCGACTACCAGCTTGCTGACAGGACGGTCGACGCGGTGGAGGGGATACGCGCGCTGGAAGACGAGGCAGTTGCAGCAATAGAGAAGGACAGGGTGAAGGATCCGGCAAGCATCAAGCTGGTACTAGAAGACATCAGGAGGACCGCAGAATACGCAAGCGACATCGCAGAAGCGGCGCTCAACGAGACAATAGACGAAGTGATAGAGAAGCAGACTGCGGTCAGGGCAAAATAAAAAATTGCTTGACCCGTGAGCAGTAACACTGCCACAATTACATCAGATAGTCAAGCGGTATCAGGGCGGCCAGTATGACCACTATTATCACCGGCATCAGCCTACGCATCTTGGCGTTCACCTTCACCGCCTCGTCCTTGTTGTTATGGTCAACGAGCCTCATCTGCATGACCATCGAGAGCAGGTTGTTCAAAAACAGGGCATACACGACTATCATCACCTTGTCTATCAGCGTCAGGTATCCTATCGGCGGCAGCTGGTTTGCGGCATTCAGGTGCGCGGCGACGGCTGCGAGGAGCGTCGATGCGGCAAGGCCTATCCTCGGAGCAAAGTTGGTGGGGCTCATCCAGAACGCCAGCATGGCTATTGTCGTTATTATCAGGACCGGGAATATCGTCTTGAGGAAAGACGAAAGCGGAGCGCGCTCTATCGTGAACGTAAAGACGTAGCGCGAGTACGTGCCGTCAGGGTAGCGGTGCTCCACAACCTCAGAGCGCCCTTCGCCAAGCGCCCATCCAGGCACGTTTATCAGTTCGTCGTAGCCGGTCGCCTCATAGTCCGGCACGAACACCAGCTTGTCGACAGTGTCAAAGCCCTCTATCTCTATCGTCACAAGCTGCGTGTCGAAGGGGTACTGCCTGAAGTCCATGTTCTTGATGAACGTGCCCTTGACCCGAGCCTCGTAGTAGTCGGGCTCGATGCGCGAGGGCTCGACGGTGGTGCGCAGCGCGTTCATGAAGTCAAAGCGTGGCGTCTGCCTGGTAAAGTCAACGTCCGGGTTGGTGGAGGCAAACCAGATGTAAAAGTCTAGGTCATACGAGCCGGTTTGCAACTCTATCTTGCCCACGTTGATGAGGTAGACTCCTATGGTGCGCTCCTCCGGCGCCTGCGCGGACGCCCGGTTCACACTCAGCGCAGAGAGCGCAATGACCGCGGCGAGTGCCAGTACTATTGCGCGCAACCCACGCAACTACGCTTGAGGGATAATATCTTGATTACTGTCTGGCGTACTGCGTCCAGCTGACCTTACCCTTCTTTGCCGGCGCGCTGCCGTCGGGCTTTCTCATTATGAACAGGTATTTGAATCCCCGGAGGTAAAAGTTGAAGCGCAGGGCCCGCGAATGCCAGACGCCGGTGTTGGACGTCTGGCCGCGCCTGACAAGACTGATGATGTCTACAGGCTCAAAGTGCCGGGCAAGCCGCTCGTACACCATAAACCCAACAGGCGTGAATTTTTTTTTCACCCACTGGTCGCCGATGACCCAGCCTATCACCTTGCCGGGCTTCATCACGCGTCTGCACTCTACCATCACTTTTTCCAGCTCGTCGTAGAACTCGTCGGTCTCCGCCGAGATCATGCCGATATTGGCCGGCTGGTCGTTGTAGTCGATGTTGTCGCCGTACGGCGAGTCGATAAAGACCATGTCAACGCTCTCGTCCTGCAGCGGGATTCTCCGCGCGTCGTTTCGGACTATCTCGGGCCTTACGGGGTTTACGTCAAACGCCTTGCACCGCCTGCCCTCCTCTTTGCAGACGTCAAGTGTGGTGCCGCTCCCGGCCATAGGGTCGAGGACAAGATCTCCGGGTTCCGTATAGCGTTTTATCATGTTGTAGATGGCAAACGCCGGCGTGACGCCGGCGTACTTGTTGTCGCCCTTGGGCGTCTTGCCGTAGCTCTGCCGTGGATAGTCCCACAGCGTCGTTGACTCGAGGCGGGGTTTGTCGTCCTCTTTCTTGAACGAGGCTATCGTGCTGTCGGGGTTTTTGATATATGACGCAAGAGCGCTTGCAGCAGCAGGCTCGAGCGTGTCCCGCCACGAAAGGCCCATTTTGGCAAGCATCTTCTTTGCGCCCTTTGTCGAATACACGGCGCCGTTTTTCATGACTCTCACCTGGTACGGGTACCGACCCTTCCAGGCTTCAGGCTCGATGTCCTTTCTGCCGTCTGATTTTGCGAAAAACCCGCCGTGTATAGTGTCGGTGTCCAGATTTATCAGGAACAGCGGGTCGCCCTTTTTGACCGCAAGCACGCGGTCGCCGTACAGCTTGCCTGATGCAAAGAGCATGCGGTCAAGGCACTCACGCTCAGTCTTGCCCGTGCAGGCGAAAATGTGCCCCGGCCTTCCGGCTCGCATCTGCACAATTGCCCGCCCTTTCAGATTTAACGCTTGCGCCGAATCTTTTTACGCCACTTTGCCGCAATAGTGGCATGACCCTGTGCTACATATGCGACACCAGGACGGCGACTCTTGAATGCTCTGACTGCGGCAGGCCGGTGTGCAAAAAGTGCACCAGAGACTTTCCGTTCTCGCCGGGGGTCTGCTTAGAGTGCGCGACGAAGGTCAAGACAGGGCTTGGCGGGGTAAGGAAGGACAAGGGCGAGATCTTTTAATCCCGTATGGTGCTGCACAACAGCGTGAAAAACGCGCCTGCAGGGTGGAGACTACAATCATCAAAAAAAGTGTACGACCACCATTACCTGACAGTCTACGAAGACGTGCTGGACCTTGCCGGCGCAAAGAAGGTCTACATCCGAGCCCGGCGCCCCGACTATTGCACGATAGTGCCGTTTTCAGATGACGGCAGGATACTTACAATCAAGAGCTACCGGCACCTAGTCGACTCGTGGCAGGTGGAGGTGCCCTCGGGCTTTATCGACAGGGGCGAGACTGCAAGGCAGGCGGCGGTCCGCGAGCTTGAGGAGGAGACAGGCTACAGGGCAAAAAAGATGGTCAACATAGGCTCGTACACGCTCGACTACTCGATGTTTGCCCAGGTGGGCAACGTCTTTGCCGCCTACGGCATCGAAAAGTCGGGCAGGCAGAGGCTGGGCAGGATGGAAAAGATATCGAAAATCGAGTTCGTCCCGGTTGAAAAAATAAAGAAGATGCTCCTCAAAGGCAGGATACTGAACGCCGCGTCCATGGTGGCCCTCTACAGGGCGATTCAGCACCACGAATCTGACAAATGACTTAAATCCTATTCTGGCGGAAATATCCCCATGTCGTCGGTAAACGATAGCCCCAACCACTTCATGGTGCTCGATGCAATCTCGAGGGGGATGAAGACGTTTGGCAAGATAATCAAGGCCACGAGGCTTGACAAGAACGTCGTGGACGGAGTGATAAACGACCTTGCCGCGCAGCGGCTCATAGTCATTGTGGAAAAGAAGGGCTTTCTTGGGGGCAAGAAGGAGGAGTTCCAGATAACAGAGACCGGCATGCGCATGCTTGCAGCAAAGAAGCAGGAGCTTGAGAAAAAGTTCCAGCAGTTCCAGCAGTGGTACTCCAACGGCCAGATGCAGCAGCTGCAGAACCAGATGCAGTCAGACAGGATGTGGATCCCGTTCATGCTCTTTTCCGGCATCATGAACGCCATGTTCTTCATGTCCATGATGTCGTTCATGGGTGCCGCCATGACCCCGGCAGAAAGCGCGGCCGCAAGCGACGCCGGCGCCGACGTGGGAGCAGACGGCGGAGCGGGCGGCTTTGAAGACGGCGGCGGAGATTTCGGCGATTTCGGCGGCGACTTTGGCTTCTAGCCGGCCCTAGCTTTTTTGTACGCCTGCGGCGCCACTACGGTAAAGGCGCCGGCGAGAAGCGCAAGAGGCACGGACAGCAGTATTGAATACTGGTAAAAGACGATGCCGACGGTCTCTGCCGTGAGTATGCACGCCGACTCGGCAGTCACAAGTATCACTAGGCTGGTGCGCACTATGGACCTGAGGTTGGGCTGCCTGTTCAAAGTAGCCAGCTTTTTCAGGCCCGAGGCAAAGTCGCGCATCGTGCCGGCGAAGTTGGGGTAAAAGCCCTTTCTGTTTCCATGCTCCAATACAGAACAGCAGCTGCAGTCGTCGCCGGAGCCGTGCCTGCCCAGAATAGTTACAAAAGTGGCTGCGCCTGCAAAAGCGTAGCCCAGCGCGTACGCTATAGCTATGCCGGCGGGGTTGAACCCAAAGGCGTACAGGCCAATGTTCTCACCAAGCTCTGCAAACGAGATGCAAAGGATCTCGATTCCAAGCGCTGCGGCAAACATCGTCCTTGAGTGAAAGAAGAAACTGCGCAGCGCGCTGCGCCTGTGGGTAGCCACGCAGCATTTCTCTTCGCCGCATACAAGGCACTGGATCTGGCCGCACTGCACCGGCACGCAGAGGCACTGGGAGCACCGCTTCAACATTATCAGTACTCGCTGTGGATATTTGAACAGCTACTTTCTGGCTTTTTCTTCCGGCACCTTGAGCCTGTCCCAGTCCTGCTTGCTGACAAACTTGGTCAGCTTTTGTCCGTTCATTTCTGCGCGCAGCGCGTAGCTGGTCCTGGTACCGGCCTTGGTCTTTCTTTCATACCTGACTTTTCTGATGCTCTCCTCCGGCACGCTCACCTTCTTCTTGTTCTTGACGCTGTAAAACTGGATGTTCACACTCTTATCGACATGTTATTAATTATATATGCTTTTATTATTAATAATTCTGTATCATCTTATATATTGTTAATAAGGGCTCATCACGCTGAACGGCAAGAATCTCTGCCGTCTTTTCATTCACCTGCTCCTCGGACCAAGAGGGAAAGCGCACGTGCAAAAGCTCGTGGACGACGTCTTCCTGCCGCAGCCTCGTCGCCGGTGTGGTAGATGACCGCGGTCTTGGCCGCGTGGTCGGTGCAGACCCCGACCAGGCTGTTTCCTACCGAGCAAAAGTCGTCGGCTACTTGGAACACTGACAGACGCTCGGCCGTGATGGCATAGTCTTCAAGGCCCAGCCTGCGCTGCCACAACGCTATCATGCCGTCACGCCTGCGCCGCCCTTGCATGTCCAGTCGTTCCGTGCACGTGGGCATGATCGTAAATCATGCAGCAGACCAGGCACAGCCACCTGACAGGCTCGCCGCACTTGCTGCACATTTTTGTCGGGACAAGCTTTGAGCCGCACGCCCTACATGACATTTCCATCTCGCTCAGGCCTTTGCTTCTATAATCCGCGTCTTTCTTGCGACAGTCTTTGCGGCAAGCGTGCCTAGGAATATGATGATGGCTACAAGCACTATTGTGCCGCCTGGCGCAAGGTTGGCGGCGTACGACACGATTATCCCTGTTACAACGGAAAACACGGCGATTCCGCCGGAGATGAGCGCAGTCTTCTTGAAACCTTTTCCGAACATCATGGCCGTGATGTTGGGGATGACTATTAGCGACGAGATGAGGAGCACGCCGACGAGCCTTATCGACGCGATGACTGTGATGCTTGCAAGCACTATGAACAGGTAGTTGAGAAGCGTCACCTGCAGCCCGCTCACCTTTGCCTGCTCCTCGTCAAACGTGATGTACATGAACCTGCGGTACAACAGAGAAAGAACGGCCACTATGCCGGCCGCAATTGCAAGTATCATTATCACCTCGTCTGCGCTCACAAGCAGTATGCTGCCGAATAGGAAGCTGAACAGGTTGACGTTAAAGCCGCCCGACAGGCTGACAAGCACGACTCCAAGCGCAAGCCCGGACGACAGGAGCACTGCGACCGTTGCGTCGGCCGGGATCTTGGTCGACTGCCTGAGCTTTGTTATTCCAAGCGCGCCCAGTATGGACACCACGATGGCAGTCCACAGCGGGTAGACGTTCATGAAAAGCCCTATGGCGATTCCGCCAAAAGCCATGTGAGACAGCGCGTCGCCAAAAAGCGAGTGTCTCCTCAGCACCAGGAACAGGCCGACTGCCGAGCATATCACGGCGACGGCTATGCCGGACACAAGCGCCCTCTGCATAAAGCCCGCTTCAAAGATCTCGAACATCTTACCAGCCTAGTGCGAATGCGTGTGCATGTGCCTCTGCATGCTGGCCTCGGAGTATTTCTTGACCATCTCCTCGTCGCCGAAAAAGTCGCCGGCCTGCCCATGGAAGAACATGGACCTGTTTATGCAGGCCACCTTGTTGGCAAGCTTTTCTATGGCGTCAAGGTCGTGCGAGGACCAGATTATCGTTATCTTGTTTTCCTGGTTCAGCTTTTTGATGAGGGCGTAGAACCTGTTTTGCGTCTCTTGGTCGATGCCGGTCACCGGCTCGTCGAGGATGATTAGCCGGGGCTTGTTCACCAGAGCCTTTGCTATGAGCACGCGCTGCTGCTGGCCGCCAGACAGCTCGCCGATGCGCCTGTCCTTGAACTCTGACATGCCCACCGTTTCAAGGGCCGTTGATATCTCCTGCCTTGTCGGCTTTTTGGAGACTGCGCCAAGCGACACCACCTCTTCGACCGTCGCCGGAAAGTTCTGCTCTATCGACTTTTTCTGCGGCACGTAGCCTATTTCTTTGAGCGCGCGCCTGTCCTTTCTTATGTCACTGCCAAACACCGTTATCGTGCCGGAATAGTCTTCAATGAGGCCGAGCATGCACGAAAAGAGCGTGGTCTTGCCGGCGCCGTTTGGGCCTATGATGCCCAAAAGGTCGCCCTCGTCCACGGCAAAGGAGATCTTGTCAAGCGCAAGTCCCTGGCCGTAGTCGTAGCTGACGCCCTCCACGCTCACTGCGTGCACTTCAAGCCCACCTTCAGGTTCTCCACGTTTTCTCTCATCTTGTCGATGTAGCCGGTGCCTTTTCTTTCTTCCTCCGCGTTCACGCCCTCAAGCGGGCTCAATACTAGCACTTGGCCGCCCGGTATCTCGCCGGCTATGACCTGCGCAAGGCGCGGGTCCACAAGCTCTTCTGCATATATGACGCTGATGCCAAGCTCGTTTGCCAGGCTCTTTACCTCCTGTATGCGCTGCGGCAGAACCTCTCCTTCAGGCGCAAGCCCCTGTATGGCGTGCTGCGTCAGGCCGTACCTGTTGGCAAAGTAGCTGAAGGCCGAGTGGAACGAGATAAAGTCCGTCTTTTCGCACAACGAGAGCTCCGACCTTATGAACGCGTCCAGCTCGTCAAGCTCCGCCAGATATCTGGCAGCGTTGTCTCTGTAATAGTCCGCGTTGTCCGGGTCGACGCGCACAAGACCGTCCCTTATGGCGCTCACCTGGTGCTTTGCAAGGACCGGGTCGAGCCACACATGCGGGTCGAATTCCTCGCCCTCGTGTTCTTCCTCCTCTTCGTGCTCTTCAGTGGCGGCCATCAGTTCCAGCCCCGCGGTCGCATCCACCGCGTTTTTCGGGTTGATGTCGGCTATCCAGCTTTCAAACCCGGCACCGTTGTAGATCAAAAGATCGGCGCTTTCTGCCTGCGCGACGTTCTGTGGAGTCGGCTCCCAGTCGTGCGGCTCGACGCCGGACGGTATGAACACCGACACGTCGGCCCTGTCGCCGGCCACGTTGCGCGTAAAGTCGTACAGCGGAAAGAACGAAGCGACCACCTTTGCCCTGCCGTCCTCCGGCACGGCGGCCGGCGCGCTTGAAACCGCGATTATCCCGGCGGCTATTGCCACCGCGATGCCGCCCGCGATTGCGGCGATTATCCCCTTGTTCATCGCCAAAAGTTCTATTATTAAGAATATATACTTTTATTAATAACATCTATGCTATTGCATATAAGGGAGTTAATAATGCGGTGGCCGGCCCCGAAGCATCACTCATCCGCTGTCGGGGTTCCACCGGGTTTGGTTTGGTTGGCAACACTATCTTTTCGAGATGTGCGTCTGATATTGGGTTATTAAGAATAAATAGTTTTCTTAATAACAAATAAGGTGTGTTTATAAAGCAGTTAATAACAAGAAAACGCGATGCCCATAGTCAGCATTTCGCTCAACGACGAGATTGTTGCCGAGCTCGACAAGATGCAAAAGGCGCTAGGGTTCTCAGGCAGGTCCGAGATAGTGCGCGCCGGCATCAGGACGCTCCTTGCGGAGGAAAAGGACCGGCAGAGCCTTTCGGGCAGCCTGTACGCGATACTGCTTGCGGTCCACGACGAAAAGTCAGACGATCAGGTGGTGCAGATGGAGCACGACTACGACAAGCTGATAGGCACGCACATACACAACAAGATAGATGGCGGCAGGTGCCTGGAGATCTTTTTCCTGCGGGGCGACGCGTCTGAAATAAAGAACATGACCAAAAAGTTCCAGACAAACAAGAAGATGGACCACGTCAAGTTGATAGCGCTTTGATGTTCTTCACAAGCCCCATAGGCTTGGGGCACGCGACCCGCGACATTGCTATTGCAGACAAGCTTGCAGTCCCGAAAAATGAACTATTGTTTGTCTCAGGCGAGGGCGCGCCGGCGCTTATCGAAAAGAGCGGCTACCGCTGCCTCGACCTGTACAGGCCGGAAAAGTTCAACGTCGACAACGGTCAGTTGCAGCAGTCGTTCCGGTGGCTGATGACCTATTATTCATATTACAAAAAGTGCAAGGAGACTGCAAAGAAGATAATCGCTGAGAACTCCGGCCCCGTTGTCAGCGACGAGGACTTTGCCTCTATCGCCATTGCCGAAGAAATGAACAGAAAACGCGTGCTTGTCACCGACATCTTGGAGACGCGCTTTACAAAAGGCGCGGCGTCTATAGTAGAGAAAAAGATGAACAAATCCATGCGCGAGATGATGGAAAAGTGCGACTGCGTGATTATCCCTGATGTCGGCGACGACCATGGAAACAAGAGGTACGTCGGCCCCATAGTCCGCGAGGTGAGCGCAGACCGCGACGCACTTCGACAGCGGTTCAACTTTTCAAGAAAGACAATAGTGGCAAGCGTGGGCGGCACCGACGCCGGCCGGTACCTGATCGAAAAAACAATCGAGGCGTACAGAAAATTGAAGGAAAAACTGGACGCGGATCTGGTAGTCGTTCCCGGCCCGTCGCTCAAGCTGCCCGATCCTGCGGACTATCGCAATCTGGGGTTTGTCGAGAACCTGCACGAGCTAATCTACGCCGCCGACCTTGTCATATCGCTTGCTGGCAGGTCAACCATGGACGAGTCTATAGCGTACGGCACGCCGGGAATATTCATACCGATAAAAGGCCACTTCGAGCAGGAGGAAGGCGCCGCGCGCCTCGGTTACAAGCCCGACGACATTATGCGGCTTGAGTCGCTGATAGAGGAGAAAATCGGCCGCAGGCGCGATCCAGTGAACGCTGCAGGTGCAGAAAATGCTGCAAAAATCATTTCTGCACTTTTTAGATAAGCCTTGACTAGACTGCTGAGCACTTTTTTGCAAAACAAGCTACCTCAGACAGGCTGCGCGGACATACAATCGTTCTATGTGAATTCAAACCGTTCGGACAAAGTGTTAAATGGAAAAATTGCGCGACGACGATTAGATGACTGGCAACGCAGCTGGAATCAGCATGGTGGCTTTCGTAGTCGCGGTGGGCGTGAGCATCGGATACTACCAGTACGTCTACGTCCCGTCGGTCAACGCCAAGCCTATACTGCCCGATGAGATCGTCAACCCGCCCGAAACAACCGACATCCAGATAGTCGAAGGCGCGGCATCTGAGACCAACGGCAGGTTCTATGTTCCGGCAGAAATCCGCGCGACCATAGGCATAGAGAACAGGGTCGTCTGGACCAACAACGACGGGGTTGCCCACAGCGTGACCAGCGACGACTATGTCGACCAGATAAACGGCAAGTTCGACTCGATGGACACCATAGGGCTAATCCCGCCTGGTGAAACATTTGAATTCACGTTCACCAAGGTCGGAGAGTATTCCTACTACTGCGTCCCACACCCCCACATGACTGGAAAGGTAATAGTCGTGGAGAACTTTGCCTGACTGCCAGCAGCTCTAACCGGACGCTACATGACGTCCTCTGGCTTTTCCTCATGCCCGCAGTTTGCGCATCGATAAATCTTGAAGCCTATGTGAACCATAGAGCCGCCGCACCTGACGCAGAGGTCTTCCACGCCCCCGCAACCAACATGCCCATATTTAATATAGGGTGCGCCGCGCTCTAGCCCTTACTTGACCTCCGTAACCGTTGCCAAATTCGGCGGTAGCGCGCTTGGAGCCGACGGCGTGATGATCCCCCAGATCATCGAGAGGATAAAGCAGATGCAGAAAACCTCCAAGGTCGTGACCGTGTTCTCGGCGCCACTGATAGAGTACGAGGGCAAGACGAGCTCGATGACCGACGTGGCAATAAGGGTTGGCCGAAACTATGCCGCCTCAAACCCCGTCGAAATCGAAGTGTTGCGGGAAGTCTACGAGCGCATTGCAGCGGCGGACCTGAAGGAGGAGAAAAAAGAGTTCCTCGACCAGCTGGACAGGTTCTACCGGCAGGTCATAATATCATTGAAGGGCGCGGCGGAGAACAGGCGTTTTGTCGACGTCATACGCTCAAGGACGCTTGCGTACAGCGGCGAGGTGACGATGTGCTACCTGATGGGCTACGTTATGCGCGCAAACGGCATCAAGGCCGCCCATGTCCCGATAGAGAACTGGCCCATAATAACCGACGACAACTTTGAGGCCGCCAACTTTATGCCAAACGAATCGAGGCAGGCAGCGTCGCACCTGATGGAGCTGGTGGAGGCAAACGACGTGGTGAGCATGGGAGGATTCATCGGCAGGACCGTCGACAACCTGGAAACGACGTACGAGCGCGGGGGCTCTGACAGGACGGCTGCGGACATTGCCATAATCCTGAACGGCAGATATGAAACCAAGATATCGTTTGAAAAGGACAGCGCGGTGCTGAGTGCGGACCCCAAGATAGTGAAGGAGGGGCTAGATTTCGTGCCGTACCTCTCGTACAACGAGGCAAGGATAGCAGGCATGTTTGGCATGAAGATACTAGACCCGATTGCGATAAAGGAGATTGACGACAACGAGCTTGACATACCGATTGCGATAACGGACATGACAAAGCCGGGCAGCGTGACTGTGATAAAGCGAACGCCGCCTGCAGACGACTCGGCAAACCCGATAAAGATAGTGACGGGCAAAAAGAACTGCGCGATAGTCAGGATGGAGAGCATGTCGGCCTCACACCTCATTGCCAATCTGGAACGCGACAAGCAGTACCACGACTTTGTCAAGCTGTCGCCCTACGTCAAGGACGACACCGAGATGACGCGTCTGCTGTTCCTTGACGCCGACTATGTCAGAAGGCAGGAGCGCCACTTCCGCGCATACTACCCCAAGACCGAGGTCGTCTACGACAGGGCGGTGGTGACGCTCATAGGCGACGAGATGTGGCGCGTGCCCAAGATAGCGTCAACAGCGTCAAGCACCGTGAGCGAGCACGACATCAACATACTCAACCTGGACGCGCAGGAAGAGACCTCGCGCATACTTATCGTGCTGGAGGACAAGGGCTCAAGCGTCGCAGACGCAGTCAGGGCCATTCATTTGACTAGAAACAGGATACACGGAGCCCGGAGATGACAGAGCCCAGGATCTGGCTCAACGGGTCTCTGGTAGACTACGACGACGCCAAGATTCATGTGCTTACGCACGGTCTGCACTACGGCACCGGCGTGTTTGAAGGCATACGCTGCTACAGCACGGTCCGCGGCAGCGCGCTCTTTCGGTTAGCAGACCACATGCAGAGGCTGATAGACAGCGGCAAGGCATACTTTATGGATCTTGGGTATTCAAGACAGCAGCTGGAGCAGGCCGCGATTGAAACAGTCAGGGCAAGCGGCATGGCCGAGTGCTACGTCCGGCCCATTGCATTCTACGGCTACGGCAAGATGGGCGTAAACCCGATGCCAAACAAGGTGTCAGTGGCGATAGCGGTCTGGAAGTGGGACGAATACATCAAGGGCTCCGGCGAGGAAAAGGGCGCCCGGCTCATGACCTCGTCGTGGGCGAGGCTCGACCCCAAGTCGATGCCGATGCACGCCAAGGCGACCGCCAACTATGCAAATTCGGCGCTTGCACGCGTCGAGGCGATAAAGGCGGGTTTTGACGAGGCGATAATGCTCAACTCTGCCGGCATGGTGGTCGAGGCGTCGGCGGAGAACGTCTTTGTCGTCAAGGACGGCGGGCTTGCGACGCCGCCTACTTCGATAGGCGCGCTGTGCGGCATAACCCGGGACAGCGTGATGGCAATAGCGGAGGCGTACGGCATAGGGTGCGTCGAGCGCAACATTGCGCGGGACGAGCTGTATTTTGCAGACGAGGTGTTCCTCACAGGAACAGCCGCGGAGGTAAAGCCGGTAGGCGAGATAGACAACCGGCTGGTGGGAAGGGACGGCGGCAGGCCCGGCCCGGTGACAAAGAGGCTCAAAGAGCTTTTCGAAGCTGCAGCTCACGGCAAGGATGACAGGTTCAGGGACTGGCTCACACCGGTAAGCTGAGGTCGCCTATCACAAGAAAATGTATCGCAAGGTGGACTGGCAGCGCGCCGGCGACATAGGCGCCGGCCTTTTTCGCAGTCAACGTTTTTGTGATGAGCATCGCGATTATGCCCGACGCAAATATGGCCGCGTGAATTGCGCCGTGCAACAGCAGCGGATGGTACGTGACATAGAGGTAGAGCGCGCTAGCAGCCCCCGCGCCGATGCCGGCAAGAACATATCGTATCATGACACCCTGCCGCCCAGCCTCTTTATCTCTTTGAGCAGCTGCTCTGATATCCTGCCGAGCCTCTGCTTCACTTTTTTCGCGTCGTCGCCCTTGCAGACAAGCTGGACGCGGATCTGCGGCGTCGTCTTCCTGTAGTATCCTTTCGGGTGCGTCTTCAAGTACATGCCGTCCGGGTTTGCCCTTACTATCCTTGCGAGCGCCGGCGCTATCATGGCCTCGGACACTCCCCTGACGCGGTAGTTGACTTCCTTTGAAACGAACCTGCCGACACGCTCTTTGATTATTGACAATATGCGACTCTCAAACACCGCTTTCATTTCCCTCGGCACGCCGGGCACGCAGAAAATGTTGTTTATCATGACAGACGGGGCGCTTCCCACTGTGTTTTCTATAGGCGTCGAGCCCTCCGGGATGGTCGCCATCTTTAGCCTAGTTTTGTTAATCCTGTAGTGCAGGCCTCGGTAGGCGTAGCTGTTTTTCAGCATCTGCACCGCGCGCTTGTCTAAAACTACATTCCTGCCAAGTGCCCTTGCGACCCCTTCAAGGGTCATGTCGTCGTAGGTGGCGCCAAGGCCGCCTGTTATTATCAGCAGGCCGGGCTTTCTTGCAAGCGACTCTTTTACAGCGGTTGATATTTCGTTCAGGTCGTCTCTTACAACCGTGACCCTGTTCACCGTCCCGCCGGCCCTAGCAATCCTGGCTGCGAGCCAGTGCGCGTTGGTGTTGAGCGTGATACCGGAGAGGAGCTCGTTTCCGACGCAGAGAATCTCTATTGTGAACACTACTAGCGTGAAGAACGCAGGAAACAAATAAACTTCGCACCTTTATAGACAGAATAGATTCGCCTTTCATGGAGCTCCCCCTCTCCCCTGAGTGCTACAGTTGTTAAATAGTGCGCGCCGATTGTCATTATTCCAGCTACTTGCGTAACTACAACTTTCGTTTATATCCAACATTCGAACAGGAACAAAGGCTTGTAGAAGCCTTGGATGGTTGTAGATGGGTGTACAACTATTTCATCAGCACTGGTCTTTCATCGAAATACGAGATGGGCTATGCTCTTACGGAGCTTAAGGAACAGGAGGCATGGTTGTACAACTATCATTCCAAAATGCTTCAGATGATGTCAAATAAGGTAGCAGCCAACATCAAATCGCTGTCTGCGCTAAAAAAGAAGGGACACAGAATTGGCAGGCTGCGCTATCTTACACATGAGGAGTACAACGCTTTCACCTACAACCAGTCAGGATTCAAGATTACAAGACACGGAAATACAGATTTGCTGTGGCTGTCCAAGATAGGATACATCGAGATACGCTTACATCGTCAACCAATCAATATCAAACAGATTACTGTATGCAGAAAGAACAGACACTGGTACGCGCTCGTTGCCTGTGAGATTGGAAGGCGGATATTCTCTTTCATTGATCCACAAAAAGCAATAGGCATTGATGTAGGCATCACGAAATTTTCCCATGACTCGGCTGACCACGAGATAGAGAATCCATTATTCCTGAAGCAAATGCTCAAGCCGCTACGCCGTGCTCACCGTAAACTTTCTAGGAGGCAGAAAGATAGTAAGAACTATGGCAAAGCGAAGAGCTGGATTGCAAGACTCCATGAAAGGATAGCCAGAAAACGTAATGACTTTCTTCATAAGACTTCAACATATTACGCTTCTAGGTATGACATCATCTTCCTAGAACGCTTGCGCACTTTGAACATAGCAAGGAATCGCCGGGTTGCTAGATACGTGTTAGATTCAGGTTGGAGGACATTCAAACTTATGTTGGAATACAAGGCGGGAATGACTGTTGAGGTTGACCCCGCCTATACATCTGTCAACTGTTCAAGATGTCATAGTCAAGTCCCAAAAATACTCGCGATGCGTACTCACCATTGCGACAAATGCGGTCTTGTGATTGACCGTGACTATAATGCAAGCCTGAACATATTGCAAAGAGGCTTGCTTTTGCTACCGGTGGAACGCCGGGAAGTTACGCCTGCAGAGATCGTACGTCGGTCGAGGAAGCAGGAAAAAGCCCATGACTTGAGTTGTGGGTAGCTCACGCCTGGAATATCCTGCTGAGCATGATAAGCTCGGGGCCGCTTGTAAGGCTTCCCACGACGACTGCCTTCGTGTTGCCCACTATGCCTGACGACAAGAACGGTACGCCGCCGTTTATCGTGAGGGGCTCCGCCGGCACCTGCAATGCTTCTGACACCGCCTCGACCTCGTCCTCAGTCGCCTTGGGGTGGACGGCCGCACCCGCGTTCGTGGCTACTACTACGGCGCCTGTCTGCACAAAGCCGCTTATGCCTATGCTGTGCGCAGGGACGCCCAGCACGTCCTGGATCTGGCCCTCAACTTCCTTCAGGAGGGGCGACACGAGCGCGCCGTTGTCGTTTGCCGCAATCAGGTTGCCGAGCGCGGTGAACCTGCTTGCAAGCCTCTCGACCTTGAGGCCGGTGTTCTGCCTGAGCCAGGCGACCTCCTCGTCGTCTGCAAGGGAGGGCAGCAGTATGCCGTTGTTGTTCATCACCGACATCGGCCCTATGAGTCTGGTGCCGGCTATGGAGGTGGGGACGGGCCGGACCTGCAGGTACTCGGCGAGCTTGTCGCTCTTGGTCTCGGCAAAGCCCTGCGGCAGGAGCATCACGCTGTCGTTTGCCCTGACGAATATCCCGATGTTGGGGCTCTTGTAAAACGTATAGCGGTAAATCTCCACGTTACACGCTTGATCCGGGGCAAGTGGATATGAACCTATGCTCACTTGCGCAGTAGCTTGAACGCGTGGTTGCCGGTGTTGGTGCGGAAGTAGTAGGCTATCCAGATCATGGCCAGCGCCTCCAGGTACCGCGAGCCCTCGATGCCCCCGATGTCGACGGTGTCCCAGCCAAATGCCGTCAGCAAGTCGGTGACCATCTTTTTTGCCGGGTCGTCGTTTCCGCAGATGAACATCGTCGGCGCGCCCTCCTCGAACTTGGGCTTGTACATGTGCGGGTTGCCCACTGTGTTGAAGGCCTTGACCACCCTTGCCTTCGGCAGCAATCGCTGCACGGTCTCGCCGGCAGAGTCGGCGCCGCCTACCGCCAGCTTTGGCGGCATCGAAGAAAAGTCAAGCGGGTTGGTAACGTCGACGACAACCTTGCCGGCCATGCTGTCCGGCCATCTCTATCGCGCTCGGGGTCCCGGACCACGACGTCGCTATCACGACGATGTCGCCGAACTTTGCGGCGTCTACAAAACTGCCCGCAGAAGCGCGCCCGCCGTGCTTTGAAGCCCACTCTGCAAGCTTGGTCACGTCGCGCGTGCCTATCTTCACAGAATGCCCGAGGTCGACAAAGCCGTCGCCCAGCTTTTTGCCCACGTCGCCCGAGCCTATGATACCGACCTTCACGCCGTCTTATGGGTCGTGCGACCTAATAAGTCTGAAAAAAATTGGTGGGAGGCCTAGCGCCTCGCCACCGTTGTCATCGGGTTCGTGATTGCAGCATAGTGCAGCTCGTACTCGACGTCGCTTCCGGTCAGACTTCCTTCAAGCGACCAGATGTTTCCGCCACGCGTGTGCATGCCGAAGTAGCCGTCCAAGGTGACCCTGTACTGGTTGCCCTCGCGGTCAGCTGCGGCGCCGGCAGCCTCAAACGTGCGGCCGTCCTCTGCGACTGCTATCTTCCACGTCTCGGGCACAAACGCATAGTGGACGCGTTCGCCGTCCCTGCCAACCACTATCTGTCCGCGGACTATCTCGTGCTCCCTGTCAGGCGTGCTCTGGTCGTTTCTCAGCTGCGCCACTATCTGGAAGGCCGTCCTGAAGTTTTCGCCTGTTGCGACGTCAGTCGCAATCCCGGCGCCACGGGCCATCCTGAAGGTTCCTCTGTGCTGGTTTTCTGCAATCTCGCTTTCTTCGCTTTCCTGCGCCAGCACGCTTGCAGGCGAGAACGCGGCTGCCGCAAAAATTGCAGCAGCCACGACGCCAGCCAGCGCGACGGCAGTTGTTTTCGATGTTCTTGTAGACATCGCATCTATGTTCACAGGAGTTAAAAAGGCGTTTGCGGGCCTTTGTAAACGAACACGGTTAGTGAACAAGGTTCACGATCAGTCGCCAAGTTCTTTGTCCATTCTTTCTCTGAGTGACATGAACCTTGAATAGCGCTTGTTCCACCGTGCAAAGAACCTCCTCTCCTTTATGCCGATGCCAAGCCATATGGCGGCAAGCACGAGCGAGACTCCTATGAACACGAACATGATGGCGCCTATCTGCGGCACGCGCTCAAGCAAGAGCGGCAGAAAGCGCGGGTGGAACACGAACACCCCGGCGACGATGAAAGTTATTGGCGCAAGTATGAGCGCGGACGCTATCAGGAAAGTGAACGTGCTCTTGGTCGTGTTCAGGTGGAATATCAGCTCGTCAAGAACTTCAAATATGTTCTCCTTGCGCTCGGCGGGTGCATCTTCAGCCATTGCCAAGCCTCCTTGGATTATTGCTCTTAAAACACTTCACTAACATTGTTAACTCCTCTTTTCCCGGCGCGGGAACATGTCCTCGTACGGCCCGAGTATGTTGCTGCAGAACTCCTTGCCCTTCTCTGTCACGCTGTACTTTATCACCTTCTTGTTGCCCCAGGGCTCCTCCACCCTTTTGATTATGCCCTTTGCCTCCATGTCGTCCAGAATGTCTTTATGCTTTATCAGGTTCAGGCCGCAGTAGCTCAGAAGCGATGTCTGGTTCAACTCGCCGTACTCGGTGAGCTTGAGTATGATGTCCTTTCTGATGTATATGCGGTCGCGGTATTCGTGTGACATGGGCTATGTTCTGTCCGTCGGTCCGGCCCTCTATAGGGCCGGCAGTTATTAAAAACCCCGCTATGGCGCCTCTGTAGCGCGCTTTCAGCTGAGCCCCTCGTTGCGCTTCTCGAGGGCTCTGGCAACGTAGCTGTTGATGCGTTCTCTCATGGCCGGATCATTCTCTATCTTTTGCCTCAGCTTTTCGTCGTCGCATTCTATGCTCTCATATTCCACGCGCTTGTCCTGCGCATAGTAGCGGTACTTTACTGTGACCTTTGCCGGCCTGCCTTCTATTGCAAAGTCGAGTGTAATGTTGCCATACACAAACGACGCCGGCATGATGAGACATGCAGACAAGCAAGTTAAAATAAACATTCGTATTTACCTAGGGGGCGCATGGAAGTCGACGAAACGCTGCCAGAGCTGACGGAGATGACCTATTTCTCTTTCAGCCTGATGAAGAACAGTCGCGAGTTCAACCTCCATGTCGAGTCTTCCGACTTTGGCCTGAGCGTCGACTTCAACATGAAGTACAGCGAGTTCTACGACATAGTCAACCTCATGCAGGCTGTCTTGTACAACGACGGGTTCAAGGGAGGCCCCAACGACCTCGACTATCTGGAATTTGAGAAGGACGGCGAGGACGGCGAGTACTGCTTGGTCATCGGCAAGTATGTCACCAGTTTTGCGCTCTACTTTAAAGACGACATCGAGGCCAAAAAGTTCCTGTCAGAGTTCCAGCGCACCGCCGGCTATTTTGACAAGTAAGTGTTTATTACGGCCCCCACTTTCAAAATAGCGATGGCCAACCCCTTTTACGGCCGCGATATCGTCTCGATAAAGGACTTTTCCAAGTCCGACCTCGAATACGTCTTTTCAGCGACCGACAAGATAAGGGCGATGAAGCCGTCGCAGAGAGGAGAGCTAGGCAAGGGCAGGACTCTTGGCTACATATTCTACGAGCCTAGCACAAGGACGCGGATGAGCTTTGAAGCCGCAATTGCGTCGCTTGGCGGCAGTTCCATTGGAATATCGGAATTAAAGTCGTCGTCGGTGGAAAAGGGCGAGAGCCTTGCTGACACGATAAGAGTCATCGACCTGTACTCAGATGTCATAGTGCTCAGGCACCCGATGGATGGCTCTAGTAGGTTTGCCGCCGAACTGTCTGAAAACCCGATAATAAACGCCGGGAGCGGCAGCGAAGAGCATCCAACGCAGGCGCTTTTGGATTTGTATACGATCCTGAAGGAGAAGGGCGGGATTGACGGATTATCGATAGCGATCGTGGGCGACCTGAAATATGGAAGGACAGTGTATTCGCTGTTGTACGGGCTTGCCAACTATAAGGTGGATGTCCATTTAGTGTCGCCGCCGTCTCTTGCAGTGCGCAAAGAGTCGATATACGACGTGCAGGGCAAGCTCAAGATAACGGAGCATCACGAGCTTGACGGCGTGCTGCGGAAGGCAGACGTGCTGTATGTGACACGGATACAGCGCGAGCGCTTCCCCGACCTGCAGGAGTACGAGAAGGTGAAGGGGTCTTACACTATAGACAGCGCGACGCTGCAGAAGGCCAAGAAGGACGTTTCGGTGATGCACCCGCTTCCGCGCCTTGACGAGATATCTCACTCGGTGGACGTGTCAAAGAATGCGGTGTACTTCAGGCAGGCTGCAAACGGGAAGGAATTGAGAGCGGCGCTTTTGGCGCTAATGTTAAACGAGAGTCCGGCGTTGTAGCTGATTTCCTTGCTGGCAGCATCCCGGCATTTTGCTCTGCAAAACTTTTCCACCTCATCAATTAAAGCTCGACAGCAAGTCAACTCTTTTGCGCTCGATTTTCCTTAAGCGCCATCCGCAGTCAACAACTGATGATAAAGATAATGTCGCTCATAGTCTGCGGGATATTCCTGATGGGAATGGGGTGTACGCGCTGAGCATCTCGAACATCCAGCTTGTCTGGCCCCAGGTCCAGTGGCCGCAGGTCGACTGGGCGGTGGTCGGGTTCGTGACCATTGTAGGTGGCCTGGTATCCACCGGAATGGGGATAGCCGCGTCGCGCCTTGCCTAGCGCCTGTTCACGAGGCTGATGTACTCGTAGGCGCCCACCGCGCTGTCAAACGCATAGTGCACCTTCTGGTACTGCTTGCGGAACTCCGCCACGTCCTTTGCCACTAGCGCCGGGTCCTTCTTTTCCACGACGACTTTCTTGATGAAATTAGCGATATCCTTCATCTCGCTTTCCTTCATGCCAAGCCTCGTCACCTCAGGCACGCCTATCCTTACGCCACCGGGGTGCATGTAGTGCCTGCCGGCCTTGATGTCGCCCGGCAATAACTGTCGATTCAAAATGATGCCGGCCTTTTCGAGGTCCTTTTCAATCGTGCCGCCGTCGCTAAATTTCGTGACGTCGACTGCCATCTGGTGGGACATCGTGTAGCCCCTTTTCTCGCCCAGCACTCCAAAGCCAGCTTCTGCAAGCGCGGCCGCAAGTGCCTTGGCGTTTTTCACTACTTGTTTAGCATAGTCTTTACCGAACTCGAGCGACTCTGCAAGCGCTATGGCCTTGCCGGCTACATGATGAAGATGGTGGCTGGAAGTGTTGCCCGGGAATATGCCCTTCTTGATGCCGTCTGCAAACTTTTCATACGAAACTATGATCCCGCCCTGTGGGCCCCAGAGCGTCTTGTGCGAGCTCATCGTCATCGTGTCGGCGCCCTCCCTCAATGGATCTTGGAACTCGCCTCCTGCAATCAGCCCCGCTACGTGCGCGCCGTCGTAGTTGATGTGGATACCATTGTCATGCATGAACTGCGACAGCTCCTTTACCGGATGGGGAAAGAGGAACAGCGAGCCTCCGAACATGGCAAGCGTCGGCTTCTTGCCGTCGCGGGCCATCTCCTCTATCTTTTTCTTTGTCGCGTCCACGTCTATTGTCATCTCCTCTCTCAGAAACGGGTAATGCTCGATGTTGAGGCCGTGCACCAGGCCGGCGGTGCCTGCGTGCTCCTTCTTTCCGTGAGATATGTGGCCGCCTGTCGGAATGGACGCTGCCATCATCCAGTCGCCCGGGTTTGAAAACGCGGCGTAAATGGCAAGGTTTGCGACCACGCCGGACGTCGCGCGGCAGTCGGCAAACTCGGACCTGAATACCTGCCTTGCAAGGTCGTTGCAGATAAGCTCCACCTGGTCGATGTAGACGCAGCCGGCGTAAACCCGCTCGCCGGGCCAGCCTTCCGCGTAGCGGTTTGCAAAGTCGGACATGCAAGCCTCCCTGACTGCGGGGCTTGGCACGTTCTCGCTTGCGATAAGGGGGATGGAACGGTTGAACCAGTCATGATGCTCGCGCATCAGCCTGAGGACGTCGTCGTACGCTTTCCTTGCACTCATGATAATGAAAGTTTCAAGGCCAAGTCCATAATAGTATATCGCTCAGCCGGCAAGCGCTCTTACGACCTCTGTCCAGGCGTTTCCGATGTTTGTGCGGTTGTAGCCGCCGCCACCGACCGCCACCAGCCTGCCGCTGCAGTGCTTATCTGCTATTTTGCGCAGCGCCCTTGCCGCGTGCGCGTGCGCCTGCGCGGAATACCGCAGGTCCGTTATCGGGTCGCCTACCAAGCTATCGGCGCCGCAGTTCAGGAATATCAGTTCCGGCCTCGATGCGTCGATAAACTCCTCTACCTTGGTAAACGCGTCAAAGAACTCGCCGTCGCCGGCCTCCGGCAAGAGCGGTATGTTCACCTTTGTCCCCTTTGCCTCACCAAGGCCTGTCTCGTCGGCAGACCCTGTGCCGGGATACAGATACCGGCCGTCCTCGTGTATGTCTGCAAAGAACAGCAACGGATCGCTTACAAACTCGTAGAACACGCCGTCGCCGTGGTGCGCGTCGATGTCGACGTACGCTATCCTCTTTATGCCGTATTTCTTGCGCGCCTGTATCACCGCGACTCCGACGTCATTGAACACGCAAAAGCCGCCGGCCGAGTCCCTGCGGGCGTGGTGCAGGCCGGCAATGGGCACGAAAGCGTTCTCTATTTTGCGGCCAATTCTGTCGGTTCCTTTCATGACCATGTCAACTGCAGCAAGAGTGGAGCCGACGACGTAGAGTGTCGCCTCGAATATGCCGCGAAAAGACGGCGTGCCACCCCTGTCGAGCGGTATGCTCCTGCACTGCTTTGACGCCATCTTTACAAGCTCGACATAGTCCCTGTCGTGGAACGACAACAACGTTTCCTCGGTCGTTATATCGGGCTGCTCCACTATGATATTTGCAACATCCTCTGCCTGAAGCCTCTTCCAGAACGCGTAGATCCTGTCAGTGCCAAACGGGTGCGAGCCACCAAACCCGTAGCGCGCAAGCTCGTCGCCGAAAAAGACAGCGGTGCCCACACCCTTTCATCGGAGCCGGCGCAAATAATCCTTTTATCCCCATGAATGCGATCGGTTGCTGCGCATGTTCACCGGCATAGTCGAGGGGCTCGGGGTTGTCAGGTCGGTAGCCAAAGCGAAAAAGGGCGCCGACACTGTGATTCGCGTAAAACTTGGCAGGATGGCCAAGGGCCTGAAGAAAGGCGACAGCGTCTGCATAAACGGCGCATGCCTGACGGTGACAAGTCTGGCAAAGGGCGAGGCGCAGTTTGAGATGGTCGCAGAGACCATGCGGCGCACGTCGCTTGGATCGGTAAAGCTAGGCGACATGGTGAACATCGAAAGAAGCATGAAGGTCGGCGACAGGCTGGAAGGGCACTTTGTGCTGGGCCACGTCGATGGCACGGCGACCATAATCGACAGGATAGAGAAGCAATCCGAAACTACGATGTGGTTTGCGCTTGATGATAAATCACTGGCAAGCGCGCTCGTCCCGAAAGGCTCGGTCGCAGTAGACGGCATAAGCCTGACAGTCGTAGACGTTGACGGCGAGAAATTCTCCGTGTCGCTGATACCGCACACGCTGGAGATAACTTCGCTTGGTTCCAAGAGGCAGGGCGACAGGGTGAACATCGAGACGGATGTCCTGAGCAAGTACGTCGCAAAGCGCCTACCATAATGCTGGTAGTTACCAGCTTTCTAGTAACCTTTTAATAGCAATCGCGCCGAGGCACCACTGTTGCTAGCCGACGCGATATCAGCGCTCAAATCAGGTAGGTTCGTACTGGTCCACGACGACGAGGGCCGGGAGAACGAGATAGACATGGTAATAGCCGCCGAGCACGTCATGCCAGCCCACGTAGCGGCGATGCGGCAGGACGCCGGCGGACTCTTGTGCCTTGCAATAGCCAATGAAATTACCGCCAAGCTGGGCCTGGTATACATGCACGACATGATAGCAGACATGGGCAGGGTAAACCCGCTCTATTTGAAGCTGGCAGAAGGAAAAGCAGCCTACGGCGACAAGCCTTCGTTTTCCATTTCAGTAAACCACAGGCAGACATACACGGGCATCACTGACAGCGACAGGGCGCTTACCATATCGCGCATGGCGCAGGTGTGCAGAAACATCGAAAACGGCGGCGTAGAAGAATTCGCAAAGGACTTTCGCGCGCCCGGCCACGTGCCGATACTCATCGCGTCAAGGCGCCTGCTTGCCGAGCGCAGCGGCCATACAGAGCTGTGCGTCTACCTCACAAAGCTTGCCGGGATAACTCCGGCGGTGGCGATCTGCGAGATGATGGACGGCCAGACGCACAAAGCGTTGTCAATAGAAAAGGCTCGCGACTACGCGGCCAGGTTTGGAATACCGCTTGTTGAGGCAAGCGAACTTAAGGAAGCGCACCAGAAGGCCAAGGTAGCATGAGGCTGGCAATCGTGGTTTCAGAATTCAACAGCGAGGTGACGCTCCGGATGCTTGAAAGCGCCAAAAAGCAAACGGAAAAGATCGGCGCGGGCGTTTCGTACGTCTTTTACGTGCCAGGCGTCTACGACATGCCGCTTGCCGTGGAACGATTATTGAAGAAGCGAACAGTCGACGCGGTGGTGACAATAGGCGCAGTCATCAAGGGCGACACTCGCCACGACGACATCGTATCCGAGAACGCTGCGAGGCTCATTGCCGATCTGTCGCTAAAGCACGGAAAGCCGGTCGCGCTTGGGATCACCGGTCCGGGGATGACCGACGAGCAGGCCAAAGCGCGCGCAGACGAGGTCCCGATACGCGCAGTCAACGCCGCGGCAAACATGGCCGCCAGGCTTGCAAAGCTAGAAAAAACGGCAGCAAGGGGAACAGTGGTGATAAGATGATACAGCTTACAATAATCAGGATAGAAGGATACGGCCCCTGGACGCTCACGCTCGGCTACGACCGTGAGGCGCAGCTCCAGATGCTGCAGGCCAAGATATACCACGACGTGCAGAGGTTATTCTCGGAAAAAGACTGCCTCGTCTACTTTAACCGCTTTGACGAGTATTTTGCAATCACAAACGGCCTCTCGGTCAAGGACCACGTCACAATCCAGCGCGAGCTTGCAGGCCTGTACAAGGACCTAAAGATGTCAATGGCCATCGGTTCTGGCGACACCGCGCTTGCAGCAAGCATGGCCGCGTACAGCGCAAGACAGGAAAACAGCTTTGCAGACGAGCCGGCGCGGATACTCGGATCCGCTGCAACCGGCGACCTGTCAGCGCAGGTGATGCACATCGACGTGGACAGCTCCACCAAGCTGTCGGGCAGGCTGTCGCCATACGAGGTCACGGCGCTTGTCATGAAAGTGTACAGCGGCCTTGCCGACGAGTTCTTGAAGAAGGGCGCGCTCACATTCTTCCTTGGAGGCGACAACTTTATGGTAATATCAAATCGCGTGACCGGCGCGCAGGCCGACGAGGCAATAAGGAAGGTGACCGCAGGACTCGAGGTAAAGCTGAACTGCGGCATCGGCATAGGCAGGACAGGCAGGCGCGCGGCTGAGGCCGCGACAAAAGCGCTTGACACCATTCGCGACCTGCGCGACGAGGGCAAGATACAGACAATCTACGAAATACGATGCTAGCAATAGAAAACGCGAGCATTCTGCTTGGACCCGGCCTAGAGCACGTTGAGCGCGGCTACATCGAGATACAGGACGGCACGATAAAGGCCGCCGGCGCCGGGAATTCTGCAGCGCGCAAGAAGTTTGACGCAGGCGGCTTTCTCGTCATGCCGGCGTTCGTGAACGCGCACACGCACATGGCAGACTCGATAGGCAAGGACATCGCCGCGGGCAGGAGGCTTGACGACCGCGTCCATCCGGTGTTCGGCGCCAAGAAAAGGATTCTGGAAGGGAGCAGGCCCGGGCACATCAAGGCTCTGGTGAGAAGCACGGCCGTCTCCATGCTAAAGAGCGGGATAACCGCGTTTGCGGACTTTCGCGAGGGCGGACCTGAAGGCGTCCGGCTCTTGCGCGACGCCGTTTCTGGACTGCCGATAAGGTGCGTAGCACTGGGCAGGGTGGACCACTACGGCGGCCCGGCAGGCGAGGGGCTGTCGGAGAGCGAGCTTGCCGCCGCAAGAGAAGTGCTTGCCATCTCCGACGGACTCGGGATAAGCGGCGCAAACGAGAATTCAGACGCAGCGCTTGCGCAGTACAGGCAGGCGGCGGGCGACAAGATAGTTGCGATACACGCGGCCGAGTCGAGCGAGACCGTCGAGTTTTCGCTGAAAAACACCGGCAGGCGCGAGGTCGAGAGGATAGTGAAACACCTGCAGCCGGACATAATCGTGCACATGACCCAGGCTACCGACGACGAGATGACCCTTGCGTCAAAGTCGGGCATAGTCGTGTGCCCGCGCGCAAACGGCGTGCTCGGAGCAGGTCTCCCGCGGGTTTCAGAGATGCTGAGGCGGGGCTGCAGGGTGGCGATAGGCACCGACAACGTGATGCTCAACTCACCTGACATGTTCCGCGAGCTTGACTACCTCTGGAAGGCGTCGCACGCCCGGGGCCAATTCATCGAGCCCCGCGAGCTTGTCAAGATGGCGACTGTAAATGGCGCGCAGATGCTGGGACTCAATGCCGGCTGCATAGAGCCGGGCAGGAGCGCGGATCTGATATTTCTTGACAAGCGCCATGCAGACCTCTATCCTGTGCACGACCCATATGCAGCCATAGTGCACAGGGCAAGCAGGGACTCGATAGCCGCGGTAATGTCGGCCGGGCGCTTTCTGGGGGTCCTTTCATGAAAGTCACGATAAACGCGGCCATGACCCTTGACGGCAAGATAGCGACTGCGACCGGCGACTCGGCCATATCGTCAAAGGAGGACCTAAAGCGCGTGCACAGGATGCGCGCGGCCTCAGACGCGGTGATGGTCGGGATATCGACGGTCCTTGCAGACGACCCGATGCTCACGGCAAGGCTGGTCAAGGGGAAGAACCCCACCAGAATAGTCGTCGACAGCCGTGGCCGCATACCGCTTGATTCCCGGCTCCTGCAGACGGCTTCTCAGACCAGGACAATAATAGCGGTAACGGCGCAGGCAGCAGAAGACACGATAGGCAAGATAAGGCAGTCAGGCGCAGGAGTCATAGTCGCCGGCAAGGAGACAGTAGACCTCAAAAAGCTCTTTTCTGTGCTTGCCAGGATGGGCATCAGGCGCGTGCTGGTCGAAGGTGGGGGCGAGCTGAACTGGTCGGTCCTGAAACTGGGGCTAGCAGACGAGCTGATAGTCACCGTCGCGCCCAGGATAGCGGGAGGCAGGCTGGCGCCCACGCTGGTTGAAGGCGACGGGTTCGACCTTGTTTCAAGGGGGGTCAGGCTAAAGCTCGTCAAAGCCGAGCGCAAGAAGACCGGGGAGCTTGTACTGCGCTATCGCCCGGGAAAAATCCACAGCACTTTTTAGGACGTAGCTTCACCGTAAAAGCGGATGGCAAAACTGCACGTCGGCAGGTTTGGTGATTCAAAGTTCGAGGTCGACCTCTCGTCGCTCACCCGGCACGCGATAATCCTCGGCGCCACCGGCTCGGGCAAAACCGTGCTCTCGAAGGTGGTAGTGGAAGAGGCCGCGCTGCAAGGGATTCCGACTTTTGCCATCGACCCCAAGGGCGACATCGGCAACCTGGCGTTCAAGTCTGCGAGTTTCGATTTTTCAAAGTGGTCCGAAAAGGAGGCCGACGCGCTCAGGCTAGATAGGGCGCAGTACGCAGTCAGCCTGCGCAAGCTGTACGGCGACAAGATGAAAGAGTTCTCAGTCCCGCCGGACGCGCCTTCCAAACTCGAAAAGGTCCCGGTGCGCATATTTACGCCCAAGTCGTCTGCAGGGCTTCCGGTTGGGATATCGCCGGACTTGGCCGCTCCAAAGGACTTTAACAGCCTGCTTGCAAGCGACGTGTCGTCTGCAGCAGACCTGCTCGACCTGACGTCATACAGCCTTCTCAGGCTTGCCGGCTACAGCGAGTCTGACCGAAGTGAGATAACGTTCGTCTCGGCGCTTCTTGAAAACGCCTGGAAGGCCGGCCAGAGCCTGACTGTGAGGGAGCTCATGCGCAGGATAGAGAGCCCGCCGGTGAGCATGATAGGCTCGCTCCACGTCTCAGACGTCCTTGCCGACAAGGACAAAATAAAGCTCAAGACGAGGCTCAACCTGCTAGTTTCAGATCCAAAACTCCGCTCTTGGTCTGCTGCAGAGCCGTTCAACTTTTCTGAAATGTTCAAAGAGCCCTCGGTAAACGTGCTTGACCTGCGCAACATCCAGTCGGAGCAGGAAAAGCACCTTTTCGTCGAACTGACGTTGCAACAATTATTCCAGTGGATGATAAAGCAGGGAAGCGCTCAGACGCTGCGCTACCTTCTGTACTTTGACGAGATAGCCGGCTACTGCCCGCCGGTAAGGGAGCCGCCGTCAAAGAAATTATTGCTGTTGTTGATAAAGCAGGCCCGCGCGTTCGGGCTGGGGCTGATGCTTGCAAGCCAGAACGCCGTCGACTTGGATTACAAAGTCATTTCAAACGCCAACGTGCGCTTTATCGGCAGGCTGGGCGCGCAGCGCGACATACAGCGCGTGAGCGTCGGGCTGGAGCTCGGCTCGCAGGCAGAGAGGGAGATAGGCCGGCTGCAGGCAGGCGAGTTTTTCTGCAACATATTTGAGCCCCGGTTCCAGGGCGTGATAAAGTCCCGCTGGCCTCTCACATACCACCGGGGGCCGCTTGAGAACAGCGAGATTGCCGAGCTGATGGCAGAATTCAAGCAGGAAATGCCGCAGGCGACAAGCGCGCCCGAAGTCGTGCAGGGCGACGAGCCGGAGCCAGAGGAGCGACCCGAGCCTGTCAGGCAAAAGGCGCGCGCAAGGGAGCAGGAGCAGACGATACCGCAGTCCCACGAAGCATTCATGGCACTTGAGAAAAAGTTCCAGCCGGAAGCCCTAGCCACGTTCATCGGGCTTGGAAGCAACGTCAAGGAGGCAAGGGCAATATCCGTCGGGCCCTCTGAAACGTTCCATCCGGTGTTCGAGGTCAGCGCGTCGGTGTTTGAGAAATCTTACGCCAAGCAGACGCTTGACAAGCTGGACGAGCTTGCCGCATTTGACGGCACACTGGTGCAATTGCCGGCACACAAGCTCACGTCGCAGCGCCTGGTGCCGGCCGACGTGCGCCTGGAGACCGGCAGGTGGAAGGGCGAGCTGGAAAAAAGGGCCGCCGCCATGAAAAAAGAACTCCTTGCAAAATTCGATGTCATAATGGAAGACGCCCGAAGGGAGCACCTGGCAGCCAAGACGGAAAGGCCAAGAACCAAAATAGCAGACATCGACGAGAGCATAGAAAAACTGCTGGAGGCGCTGGACACAGAGTCCGACGCGCTAAAACAGCAGGAAAAGCTGCGCAAGCAGCTGAAAAAGGAAAAGGCCAAAAAGTCGCGCCTGATCGCCGCGGACAACAAGATAGACACCAAGAAGCACAAGATCCAGACCGCAAAGCGCAAGATAGAGCAGCTGCGCACAGACAGACAGGCCCTGGTGGAAAGGCTCCGGGAGATCGAGGCCGAGGAAAAGGAGAGGTTCCACGAGGCGCTTGCAGAAGTAAAGAGCAAGTCAAGCTTTGAGATAGCGGGGTGGCTGGTCGAGACGTTTTACCGCGCCACCATAACAGTCAACGGGAAAGAGCACACAGGCGACGTCAGGTGGAGCGCCTGGTCGGGCAAGGGGACGTGGGGAAGGTGCTCAACCTGCTCTGTCCCACTTCCCGATGGAAGCGCGTGCAGCTGCGGCAACCTGCTCTGCAGCACGCACCTTGCATACTGCAAGCTGTGCCTCGAGCCGGCGTGCAACGAGCACCGCGCAAAATGCTATATCTGCAGCTCCATGTTCTGCGCCAGGCATAGCGTCAAGTGCGAGGTCTGCGGTCTGCTTGCGTGCGCAAACCACAGCGGCACGTGCAGCAGCTGCAACAGAAAGGCGTGCGTCAACTGCTCGCAGAAGAAGGGGCTCATAAAGCGCGAGCTTGTCTGCAAGATATGCTCAGGGCGTTGAGCAGTCCACGAACATCCGCTCTGCCGTTACTGCAGTCATGCAGTTTGCAAGCCCCTGGGGAAGCGTGCCGGCGCTCGCAGCCTGCTCCCTTGCGAGCGAAGCCGCCACAAAGCTTGCGGCAAAGAACACCACCGAAATGGCTATCATGAGGAATATCAGGAGCCTGGACTTGTTGCTTGTGGCGCTCACGACGTTCATCTCGCAGCGGTGGTTAGTATGCTTTTCTGATCGATTTTTAAGGTTCCAGAGCCAATACCTAGATGAATGTTTGAAAACGAGCACACGCTGCGCCACTTTATGGCAGAAAAGGCGGAAGGGCAGTTCCACGACATGTACGAAAGGGCGCTAGAGCAAGTCCGGTCCGAATTTGGCCGGAAATACCCGATGATTATAAACGGAAAAGAGGTCAGGACAGCGCAGACCTTTTCACACTCGTCGCCGATTGACACCAGGGTCCTGCTTGGCCGGTTCCCCGCGGGGGCTGCCAAGCATGCCAGGCTTGCCGTAGCGTCTGCCAAAAAGGCGTTTGATGACTGGGGCAAGACAGACTGGCGCGAGCGCGTGCGCATATTCCGCGCCGCAGCGGATCTCATGAGCAGGAAAAAGTTCGAGCTTGCCGCGTGGGTCTCGTACGAGAACGGCAAGAACCGTTTTGAAGCAATAGGCGACGTGGACGAGGCCATAGACTTTATCAGATATTACGCGGAGGAGATGGAGCGCAACAACGGCTTTGAGACGCCGATGAGGAGCGCGGCCCCGAACGAAAAGAGCAAGAGCGTCATGAAGCCCTACGGCGTCTGGGGCGTGATTGCGCCTTTCAACTTTCCTGCAGCCATCCTTACGGGAATGACTACGGGCGCGCTGATAACAGGCAACACCGTCGTGCTAAAGCCGTCAAGCGACGCGCCGATAGTCGCGTTCAAAATAGCCGAGATCTTTTTCCAGGCCGGCATTCCTGCGGGCGCGCTCAACGTCGTTTATGGTTCGGGAAGCAAGGTGGGGGGCGAGCTCGTGTCAAGCAAGGACGTTTCAGGTATAGTGTTCACAGGTTCAAGGGAAGTCGGATATTCGATGTCAAGGCAGTTCAGCAAGGACAGCCCGAGGCCGCTCATTGCCGAGCTTGGCGGCAAGAACCCAGCCATAGTGACAGAGACTGCGGATCTTGGCAAAGCCATTGACGGCGTCATGAAGGCCGCCTTCGGGTACTCGGGCCAGAAGTGCAGCGCCTGCTCGCGCGTGTTCGTGCACAAGAAGGTGAGAGACGAGTTCTTGCGCCGGCTGGTAGACAAGGCAAAGAGCCTGCCCGTCGGAAACCCGCTTGACCCCAACGCGTTCATGGGGCCGCTTGTCAACGAGGACGCGTACAAAAAGTTCCAGCAGTACGCCCGGCTGGCAGACAGGGACGGCAAGGTGCTGACTGGAGGCTACGTGAGGAGGGAGGGCGAGCTGAAGCACGGCTACTATGTGGAACCCACAATCGTCGCCGGGCTTCCAAAGAACCACCGGCTTTTCAAAGAAGAGCTGTTCGTGCCTATACTGTGTGTCGCCGATTACGAGAAATTCGACGACGCGATGAAGATGGCAAACGACGCCGACTATGGACTGACCGCCGGGATATTTACCGGCGACAGCGGCGAGGTAAAGAAGTTTCTCGACCACATACAGGCCGGCGTCGTGTACGTGAACAGGCAGGCAAGCGCCACCACCGGCGCCATGGTCGGGTGCCAGCCATTTGGAGGGTGGAAGGACTCGGGCAACACCGGCAAAGGCACCGGCGGCCCGCACTACCTGACGCAGTTTCTGCGCGAACAGAGCCAGACGATAGCAGAATAGGGGATATAGTTGACTGCATCGCATACGCGTCCAAAGAGGTGGGTGACGGTAGCAGCTGCCGCGGCAGTGCTTGCAGCGGCTGCAATCGTTGCAGGTTTGTGGTCCATGCCAAAGGCTGTGACAGCCGAGATCATCAACGAGGGCACGACGCCTGACGAGGCGACGTACCACCCTGATGTCGTTACGGTGCAGCGGGGCGCGACCGTCGTGTGGAAGAACACAGACGCTTCGGCGCACACGGTGACGTCGAGGGAGGCAGGAGTGTTTGATTCGGGCGTGATGGGGCCCGGCGAAGAGTTCTCGTTCGTCTTTGAAACCTCAGGAACATTCGAGTACTATTGCATGATCCATCCCGTGATGGTCGGCAGCGTACAAGTTCAATAGAGGGAAGCTCTGGCCAAGCGTGCGGAAGACGTCCGGACGGGGTGCTGTGCATTGCAATGTATTCCCGGCCGTTAAATAACAAAATGTAGCCATTTCCTTTGAAATGATACACGAACCTGCCGTAATTGACTGGACGAGGACAAGAAACAAGGGAGTGAGAAGTTACGATGGAAAATCAGTCGGACTGGTCGTCGCCGAGAAAAAGGGGGAAGACTATTTCATAGTCGAATCCACCAGCGCGAGGAAAAAGTACCGCATACCTAAAGACAAGGTCGAAGGATTCGACGGCTCCGAGCTCAAGCTTACACTGACCCTGAAGGAAGCCTTTGATTTCGGCACAGACATCTAAACAACCTCCCAACCAAAATTCTAGTGAAAGGCCGCTGAGGGTCCGTTTTTTGTTGGGCCCTGCAATGGTCGACAGCCGTCCAGTAGGCTAGCCCGTCTCTAGCTTTTGACCGAGCAGAACTCCAGAGTACGCAAACTCGTTTTTCATCAACGCGTCTACGTATTTTGAAAACATACCCTTCTCTATGCACGAGCCGTGCATCGGAAACACCATCTCAGGAGCCATATCGACCAACCTGCGCGTCGTCTGTCGTACGGGAGTTTCGCTCGCAAAAATGCCTGCGGCCCGGTAAAGCTCGATCATGCTCTCAGACAGGTCTTCTGATGCCACCGGCCTGTTCTCTCCCGGCTGGATGAACAGGTCGGAAGGAAAGAGCGATCTCGTCGAATCCTCGAAGACCATCATGCTGTCCCAGTGATGCACGTGGGGGGTCATGATGAATCGCAGGGTCCGCCTCCCTATCTTGAGAGTCTCGTTGTCCCAGAATGACATGTGGTCGACAGGCACGTTGTTCCAGCCCACAAGGTTCAGCTTGGAGCTCAGGTCGCTGCACAAAAGCTTCACGCCGGGGGCCTTCAGGAATTCCATCCCACCCCACTCGTCACTTTCAAAGTGCAGAAACGCCACATACGACAACTTTTCAAGCGGTATGACCTCCTTGACCTTTTCTTCAACCCGCTGGTACATGCCTATCGGGCCGGTGTGTATCAGGGTCGGCTTTTCGTCGTCTATCAGAAACTGGTTAAACGTGATCCCGAACTCCTTGACAAACCCCGATATCCTGTATATGCCGTCTTTAACTTCAGAGATGCTGACTGGAACATCCTTTGAAACCCTGTATTCTTTGCTTACTTCAGGCATGCCGTCAGTTACGCGTGGGCCTATAAAATCTACATGACATGAGTTAGCCCATGCATCAGTATTTATTCCCGGAGCGCTAACCCCCTTCATACAAGGAGAAACATCACGACCAGTTTTCTAAACGCCGAACTTCATTGCCATAACACCTTCTCCAATCACCGCAATGGCTCTGCCCGCATGCCCTTTGACTGCGGCGTGGAGATGGCTGGCCAGCTGGAAAAGGCCCTTGAGAAGCATATAGACGTGCTCTTTGTGACAAACCACAACACGCTTGAAGGCTACCGGCAGATAACCGACTACCAGGACAACCACCCCAAGTTTGCCGGCATCAGGATTTACCCTGCCGAAGAGGTGACGATTGAAGGAGGCGGACACGTCCTTGCGTACGGCATCTACGAGGAAATAAGGCCGGGGATGACCCTTGAAGAGACGCTGGATGAGATCAGGCGGCAGGACGCGGTCTCGTGCGCGGCCCACCCCTTTGCAGTCACAAACGGGATAAGGGAAAAGGCTGCGAAGTGCGACCTGATAGAGTCCTTTAACAGCAACAACGTCGACCGCTACTCAAACGTCGTGGCCGGCATATTTGCAAAAGAGAAGAAGATGCCTGAAACGGCCGGAAGCGACTCGCACGTCCTGACGACGATAGGCAGGTGCATGAACATCGTTGAGGCAGAGAACAACCTCGACTCGGTGCTTGCTGCCATGAGAAAGGGCACGAAGGTCGAAGACAAGGGCTACGCTTCAAGAAGGGAAGTCTATGAGCACGCGCACTATATCATCAACAGCTCACGCGAGCTTTTGCTAGAATATGCATCAAAAAACCACCGCTCGTCGTATCCGATAGTAAAGTGGGCGCTTGACAGTTACGCGAAAAACCCGCACGGGTTCTGGTGGAGGTCGGTAGGCACGTTTGCCCTGTACCTTGCAGAGCGCATTTCAGAAAAGGTGAACATCAGGGGGCACGACCCGGAGGTTCTGGAAAACAGGTCGTGGGCAAAGCTCATCCCGATGGGCCTGATGCCGTAAGCGCCTTCATCGCGCGCTTTGCCAACTGTTCTCAGTACCTGCTCTGAGAATACGGCACGCAGAACCACCCTTTCATTGGCGGCCTTTCCTTGAACGGATTGAGAAGGTGCCACTCTTTGAGGCCGAAGGCGTCTGCGTCAAAATCCTTGCCAAGACGGAAGATCATCTCTTTTTTCCAGTAGAACGCAAACACCTTGCCGTCCAAGGTTATGCCGGGAGCAGACATCATTTTCCCTTTCCTGACCCCTTTGTGCCTTGACAGCTTTTTCGTTATTATCTCAAAGAGCTCGAGTTCCTTTTCCACGGATCCTGTCTTTCCCGGATGAATAAAAGCATGCTACTTTGAGCTGAAGATTATCTCCTTTGCAGAATCTGCCGGGAGGTGCACGACCCTCTGCGGGAACGGGATCTCGATGCCGTTGTCGTCCAGCTCCTTCTTTACAATCTCCACCAGCTCCTTTCTCATGGGGAACCACTGGGAAAACGGCACCCAGCACCTGACAGTCAGGTTCGTGCCGGACTCACCGATGTTTTCCACGTAGACCTGGATCTCTGGCTCTACAAGCACAAGCGGGAGCTCGCTCAGTTTCTTGGTGATAACTCTGATGGCCTCGGCCGCGTCCTCCCTGAGGGAGATCGAGACTATGAACTCGACCCTGCGCGCGGCGGCACCGGAGAAATTCCTTATCTGCGACAGGAAGACGTCGGTGTTTGGCATCCTGACATATACACCGTCAAACATCCTGAACCTAGTTGACAGCATCGTGACTTCGATGACCACGCCAGTTATTTCAGGCAGCTTGCCGGTAACCAGCACAGGATCGCCTATCTTCATCGGCTTGTCTAGGTGCAGGAAAATGCCGGATATCAGGTTGGAGACAAGCGACTGGGTGGCAAAGCCAATTACGATGCCGGCGATGCCTCCTGCCAGAAATACGCCGGAAAGGTCCAAGCCAGATGTGCCTAGCGCAGAAAAAACCGCTATCGCCGCAATGCCGTAGTATATCACACTGCCGAGGTTCTTGCGCGTCTCAGGAGGAAGAGACTTGCCGTATTTTGAGACCATGACCCTTGAGAATCTCGCAAGCCCGAGACCCACCACTAAGACGATGATCGTGATCAGTATCGCGAAAACCTGCACCTCGGTTCCAAGGATGTTTACAGTCGCGGGGATCTCCACCAAGGACCGATCAGTTTCGGTTACGAATTGGCTTCTGGTCTAATAAACAATTCGTGTCAAACAAGCGACCGGGCCAGAAGCAGCAGGTTGCGCTTGCGCTCCCTTATCCTGCGCACGGAATACGGGAGCCACTGGCTGCCATAGGGGATGTACTCGGCGACGCGCAGGTTCTTGGCTACAAGGTCTACCTTCAGTTCGTCGCGGATTCCCATGAGCAGCTGAAACTCAATATCGCCTCCTGTCCCTGCTGCCTTGTCTATGAGAGTGGAATCGTGAGTGGCTATGGCAAAAAAGTTGCCGGACTTGGCCAACATTTCAAGCAGATGCAGGTAGTTCCGGTCAACCTCGTCTCTTGAGGCAAAGACGTGCTCCTCACCTTCGTGGTACGCGCCCTTGACAAGCCTGACTTTGCCTCCGTGCTCTAGAATGTGGATAAGATCGCTTGCGCTGCGCTTCAGGTACGCTTGGATTGCGACGCCTACCTTATCGTAGTCTTTGATCAGCTCTAAGTAGATCGTTATGGTCTGCTCGGTGAATTTTGCAGACTCCATGTCGAGCCATAGAAATTGTTGAAGTGACTTGGCCTTTGCGGCAAGCATCTTGTAGTTTTGCAAGCACGTATCATAGTTGACTGCAAGCCCGAGCTGCGTGGGTTTGACTGATACGCAACCATTCACGCTTTTTTTCTTCAGTAGATCCATTAACGTGAGGTACTCGTCGACCGTCGCGTCTAGCTGATTTTTGTCAAGTGTTTCCTCGCCAAGAAAATTGACTATTGCAGACATGCCGCGCTTGTTGGCGTCAAGCGCGGCCTTCACCGCGTCTTCTTGGGAGTACCCTGCGACCCACTTTTTTGCGACGCGGAAAAGCAGGCGCTCGGTAAGGCTGGGGTCGTAGCTTTCAGAATGGAGAGCCTGCATGAAGTAATTAGGCGACCCGTCGATATTAATTCTCCTTCCGTTCGCAACTGCCCTCTAAGATCGCGATAAATAACTTTTGTACATGACAAGTACAAGCAAAATACCAATTGAATACGTGTGGAACATAACGCTTAATTCATTGAGAGGGATAGAAAAATGGGTTGCAAGGTTTTCATTTATTCCCGTCTCTCTTCAAGATCTCCCGGTCGTACATCGGCGAATGCGGCCACAAAGAATCTGTTGAGAGAAATATCAAGTACCTGACTACTGATTTGAAACGGCAATGACTTCTGCCGGCGTGAATGTAAAGAGGATAGGGCTCGGATTAGGACCGGTAATATTCGCGCTGATAATTTTGGGCCCCACTCCTGCAGGCCTTTCGGAGCAAGGAAAAATCGTGCTTGCAATAGCCGCATGGATGATAATTTGGTGGATAACAGAAGCTATCTCTGTCTACGCGACCGCGCTTTTGCCCTTGGGTCTAATGCCTGCAACGGGGGTTCTTCCACTCGGGGACGTGGCAGGCGAATACATGCACCCGATAGTTGTGCTGCTCTTGGGCATGTTCCTTATCGCGATAACCATCGAGAAGTCAGGCCTGCACAAAAAGATCGCATTTGCGCTGATAGCGGCGTTTGGATACTCGCCGCGGAGGATAGTATGGGGATTCATGATAGCGACAGCGCTCATCTCGATGGTCGTGCTCAGCACCACCGCGGTGCTGGTGATGCTGCCAATAGCGCTGGTCGTCCTAAACGCCATTTCTAATTCCATATCTCAGTTGGGCAGGAGCTTTACAATAGCGTTGATGCTCGGCATCGCGTATGCCTCGTCGATAGGAAGCGTGGCGACCCTCGTGGGCGCTCCTCCAAACCTCATCTTTGCCGGCACCGTAAGGGAAGTCTTTGGCCACACCGTGTCGTTTGCAGAGTGGTCGGCGCTGGGTGCGCCATTGTCGCTTTTGATGATAGCAATTGCAGGAACGATCATGACCAGAAAAATCAAGGACGAGTCACCGGAGCTCCGCCAGACAATCAAGCAGGTGCTCTTGCTGGAAAGCGAAAAGGCCGGTAAGTGGACGGGCGGGCAGGTGACGGTCCTGTCAGTCCTCGTCGGCGTGCTTGCCCTCATGTTCACCACGCCCTACTGGCTTCCCTCAGACTCGTTTGTCAACAATTCGGTGATAGCGATACTTGGCGGGATCTCGCTGTTTTTGATACCGCAGAACAGGAAGGAGAGCCTCCTTGACTGGGCCGGCGTTGAAAAGCTGCCATACGGGATACTGTTCCTTCTCGGAGGCGGACTTGCGCTTTCGCTCTCATTCGTAAACTCGGGCCTTGCAGGATGGATTGCAAGCTCGCTGTCGTTTATCGACCAGCTGCCGTTTGAAATCGTCATTATAGTTCTGGCGTCCATGATCATGTTCCTTTCAAACGTCAAGTCCAACACTGCAACTGCCGCCATCTTTGTTCCTGTAGTCGCCAACATGGCAGTCCTGAACGCGTGGTCGCCCCTTCCGATACTGTTTGCAATAACCGTCGCGTCATCTTTTGCGTTCCTGCTCCCTATGGGGACCCCGCCCAACGCGCTTGTCTACGAGAGGGCCAAGATAAGCACCAAAGAGATGTTTAGAAACGGCATAGTTTTCAACGCCATAGCCATCGCGCTGATAACGCTGTTCACCGTATTCTTTAGCCCAAGCGTCCTGCCCGACCTTGGCAGCTGAAAACCCAGCTATGGTTATTAGGAAAAATTGAGTGTAAGAGAATATGGAATCCCAAAAAGCCGCAGGCCCGCGTGACAGGACAGTCGAAAAGGTCCTAGTCCTTCAAGGCGGGGGCTCGCTGGGCGCGTTTGGCTGTGGCGCGTTCAAGGCGCTGTCAAAGCTTGGGATAAAGTTTGACATAGTGTCCGGCACGTCGATAGGCGCTATCAACGCCGCGATAATTACGGGGAGCAGGGCCGACGAGCCCGCCAAGGCGCTTGAAGAGTTCTGGCTAGAGATTGCCGAAAGCACCCACAGCATTATACCGGAGATGATGCTGCCGGTTTACGACTTTGAACAAGTAGTGAGGATAAAGAGGATACCAACCGCCGCGATGAACGCGGCGTTCTTTGGAGTTCCGAAGATGTTCTTACCGCGCTGGATGAGCCCAGCTTCTGCAGACTTTGGCGTCTCTGACTGGACCTACGCCTACGATCATTCAATCCTGCAGCAGACCCTTGACAAGTACATTGATTTTGGCAAGCTAAAGCCGGGCGGAAAGATAAGGCTGATAGTGACTGCTGTAGACGTGCTTACTGCAAAACACCTTGTCTTTGACAGCGCCAGGGAGCAGATTGAGCCCAAACACCTGCTTGCCAGCACAGCCGCTCCGCACTACGGCTTTCCGTGGATAGAGGTGAGCGACGGGGTGTTTGCGTGGGACGGGGCTCTGATGAGCAACACCCCTCTCAGGGAGGTCATGGATGCGTCGCCCAAGAACGACAAGGAGGTGTACATCGTGGAGAACTACCCTCAGGTAAGGAGCAGGCTTCCTGCAAACAAGATAGAAGTCACCGACAGGGCCCGTGATATCACTTTCAGCGACAAGACTTCATACGACATAGAAGCGGCTCGCAAGGTGACCCGCCTAATAGAGCTTGCCCAGCGCATGTACGAAATGGTAGACAGGTCCAAAAAGACTCAGGCCCTGTCTGAAATGGAGGAAATGTACAGGGATCTAGTTGAAAACCACGGCGCCGAAATAATTTCCTTGATAAAGATCAGTCGGAACGAGCTTGACACTCCGTACCTGCTGAAAAACGCAGACTTTTCAAGAACCACTGTAATGGAGCTCATAAAGCAGGGAGAAGAAAATACCGTGCAGCAGCTTGCTTTGGAAAAGAAAAGTTAGACGCGCGGACTTGGCGCGTCGTCATCCTTTCTGAACGACAGGTCTATCCCTCTCTTGTCGTCGCGGTAAAAGAAGTAGGCCTCATCAAGGAAGACCGGCATCGTCTCGAGATTGGGTTTCTTGCAATCAGGGCACCTGTCAAGCACATTTCCAGTCATGACCTGTGAGGCGCACCAGAAGCAGTCGTTGCATATCACAAATCTTGCCCTCATGTTGTGGCCGAGCTTTTTCTCGGGCTTGAGCATCCTTGACTTGGCAGAGTTGTCCTTGTGGAGAACCGCCGACTCTTCCACTTTGAATGAGCCGGTAGTGCCAAGGCTTTTCAGGGAAAGTGCAGATGTCAGAACTATGACAGATGCCACAACCATGAACAACGCGTGATTTTTTGGTAGAGCTGTCATGTCACTACTAATCGGCTGTTTGAACTAAAAAGGATAGCTGTTAATTGTGGCAACGTCCACGACTGCCAGAACATAATATCGCAGATTTGCTTCTTCGGATCCGTGGAGCGCCAACAGTTGGGATATAGCCTGTTCTCTGACAATAGATAAAAGGTCGTTTTGCCCAATACCAAGGTGTGTTCCGTCATGCCCGGACACTGTCTCTGGTTTTTGTGTTCACAGCAGCCATCATGATCGCCGTTCCACAAAGCTCCGCGCAGCAGATTACAGTCAAAGAGTGGGACGTGCCTACCCAGGGCTCTGCCCCGCACGACATCGTGGTAGACGGCAGCGGCATGGTGTGGTATACCGCGATAGGGGCCAACAAGATCGGGATGTTTGACCCGCAGACCGAGCAGTTCCGCGAGTTTGATGTCCCAACGCCGTCGTCGAGGCCCCACGGCCTTGTGGTCGGAGACGGCAACATCTGGTTCACAGAGCAGGGTGCTTCGAAGATAGGCAAGCTCGACCCGGCTACCGGCGAGATAGAAGAGTTTTCAACACCCACGGCGCGCTCGGGTCCCCACACACCCATCATGGGCGACGGCGTCCTGTGGTTCACCGAGCAAGGCGCTTCCAAGATAGGCAGGCTTGACGTTGCAACCGGAGAAATAATCGAGTTTCCGACGCCGACTTCCAACTCGTCACCGTACGGCATAATCTTGGACGGGAATGGAAACCCTTGGTACGCGGCGCTGAACGCGCACAGGATAGCTATGGTGGACGCAGAGACGGGCGACATAACCGAGTACCCTACGCCCACGTCTGGCAGCGGGACGAGGAGGATAGCGATTGACAGCGAGGGCAAGCTGTGGTTTACAGAATACAATGTCGGCAAGATAGGGAGCTTTGACCCTGCGTCCGGCGAGTTTGCAGAATACGACACTTCGTCGCGCTCGTCGGGCCCGTACGCCATCTGGGTGGACATACACGATAACGTGTGGTTCAGCATGACCGGCTCGCACAGGACGGGCATGTTCGACCAAGAGACTGGAATGCTGCACGAGTTTGACATGCCCACTCCAAGGACGACTAGCCGGTTCATCTACGCCGACAGCCAGGGACAGGTGTGGTTTCCAAACGACGTGAACAACAAGATAGGCGTGATAACACTGGCAGAAGAACCGGTAGAGCTCTCCCCGGAAACCGAAAATCGACGTCCTAGTGATGGGGTCGCAGAGCCTGATCAGACGCCGGCGTACGTTGCCATTGGTGCTGGCATAGCCGTAGCCGCTGCGGCAGGAGTATGGCTCATCAAGTGGCGTTCGGCGGCCAAGCGCGGGGTCGGCCGTTAGAGCGCATGTTTCGTCTATTGAGTCCCATCAATGCTCCTGATACGCCGAGTGTTAGGCCAAGCGTGATGAGGGGAAGGCCCCCTGAAATGTTCAAGCGCGCGTAGGTTGGCACGTAATCCCAGTAAAAGCTTGGTCCCTTCTTGGGATTCTCGGCAATCCAATAAGCGACTGTAAATCCATATGCAAGCATTAACAATCCGCAAACAACAAAGATGATAGACAGGACGAGCGTCTTGTTAACCATGTCTACTTTTCAGGTTGTTCGCTGATAAGAATAGCGGTACAATGTATAATTATCAAGATGCAGCAAGCGTAGTATTGCTAGCCGTTCTGAAGGAAGCCTGCCTGCAGGTGCGAGCCCGTACGAAGGGGATGGCCGGGACTGCCCGGGGCAACAGGCAGCTGGGGACGGGCGCGGGAGGCGACGTCTCGAGGAGGATAGACCTCGTCGCCGAAAAAACGGTAATCGGCGTGCTGAGAAGGCGCGGCGTCAACGCCACGATAATAGGCGAAGAGTGTGGCAGGATAGAGGGCAAGAACGGCTACGTGATAATGGACGCAATAGACGGCACCACCAACGCGTCGCGGAAAATTCCATTCTACTGCTGCTCGCTAGCCTATGCGACTGACTTTAGGCTGAGCGCGGTGACAGACGCCGCAGTCATAGACCTTGTCAACGGCGATCTGTACTATGCGTCAAAGGGCAGGGGCGCGTTCTGCAACAGCCGGAGGATAGGGGTGAAGGAGGCCGACGGCGATGTCATCGTGGGAATGAACATATCAAAGATAGATCCCGACGTCGCAAGGAAATTGGTGCCGGTGATGGCAAAGGCAGACCATGTCCGGCTTTTCGGCGCGGTCGCGCTTGAGCTGTGCTACCTCGCACGGGGACTGATTGACGCTTCGATAGACTTGAGAGGCAAGATAAGGCCGACTGACATCGCGGCGGCCTACCTCATTGTAAAAGAAGCCGGAGGAAAGATCTTCGATGGCGGCAAAGAGCTGGACGCTGACCTTGGCACAGGCACGCGCATAGCATTCGTCGCGTCGGCAAACACACGGGTCCAAGAATTGTTTTGAAGATGTGTGTAAGCGCCCGGGCCGGGATTCGAACCCGGGTCGGAGGAGTGACAGTCCCCCATACTGGACCGGACTGTACGATCCCAGCTAGCAGCCGGGAATCACTATACTACCCGGGCGCATGTATCGCAACACTTTGCAGAACCAATTAAAGTGTTTTGTTTAGTCCCCGAACGTCCTTAGCTTCCTTATTTCAAGCGAGTGCGCCCCGTCCTCGGAAATGACCAGCCTGCCGCCGGCCACCTCGAGGTGTATGGTCGTCCCCTGCACTATCGTGCCGGTAGCCTGCACCACCTGCCCTTCTATGCACTCACTTGCGTCAGGCACCGTGCACTCGGCAGCCACCGGCACAAAGCGCGCGACTGACATCTGCGTACTGTCACCGCCGCGCACAAGCATCACAAGCGTCCCGCTCTCTCTTTCTAGGTTCCACCCGGCAACGACTGCGGTCCCCCTGTCTGCCGCCCTTACAAACACGCCCTCGGAATTGGCAGACACTTTTGTAACGACCAGCGTGGCCACGTAATCTTTGATTTCAGTCTGCACGCTGCTCTGCGGGTACGGCTCAAGCGAGACCAGCCTCACCATGTACTGCCCCACAGCCGCAGAAGGCGACTCGTCGGCCCCTATTGTGAGAGAAAGCACCTTAGGGTTTATGCCCCCTACCTGCACGAGCACGCCTATCGTAGCCTGGCCCTCCCAGATGCACACCACGTCAGAGGGACACCGGGAATCCTGAACGACGTCGGAAAACGCCACGACGACGTTCTCTGAAGCGAACCTCGCCTGCTCTCCGAACGCGAGCTCAAACGGTTCGCCGAGCTGCGCAGGAACGTCCTGCGCCTGCGCGTGCAGGGCGCCTGACATCAAAACAGCTACTGCCAGCGCCGCAACTGCCAGCCTTTTCATCAAAAACATGGGCGCGGACCTCCGATATAGCCTGTATGGAGCGCCGTTCTACCCCTGCATTGGTAAATGTGCGCCTCAACAGCTGCCGAAAACGCGTTGTTCGGTCATTGTCGATTGTCACGCGTTCCTCATATACCATACCATAGCTAGCCGGTACCGTACGTGGCATACAAGATAGTGATAGAGATAGACGACAGGGACGCCAAGCCCGACGATGTCAAGAGCATCACCAACTATATCGCCGAGTCCGTCGAGAGGGCCGGCCTTTCGTACACGGTTGACTGCTTCAAGGACGGCATGAAGGTCATGATGCGCCTGAAGGAGCCGCAGTCAGATCCGCAGTAACAAAGTTACGTCTCGCTTAATAGCTCTGGCATGCAGAAAAACGCCGGAGCAGGTCACCGCATGACCCAGGTACTAGCATGCAGGAGCGATGCTTACCCCACTACGCCCCGCATAGCCAGCTAGGCCTGCTCCATTTTTGCAACAGAACTAGCAGAGCGTCAACCGTGGTTAATAAGGAATTTTGGAAAAAAGAGAAAAAAGATGGGGGGAGCTACTGCTCCTCTGCGTGGGTCCACGGTGCCTCAAACGTCCTGACAAGCCCAAAGCCCATCTGGCCGTGGCCGCCAAGTGCCGCCAGCGCGTTCATCTCCATGCCTTCTGACACGTGCAGAACGCTGCCGTTGCCGGCGTCGACAATCACCATCTTCTGCACGTCGCCAGAGAGCACGCGGAACACGTAGACCACATAGCCCTGCTCGATTGTCAGGTTGCCGCCGATGACTTTACCCCCGCCGGCGTTAGCCGCTATGTCTGAAGCCAAGGCAAAGTCTATCTGCACCTTTGACATCAGCTCGTCGCCAGCGTCGATGGAACCGTTGATCTCGGGGAACATGGTCAGGGTGTGGAAGACCACATCGCCCGGCGCGCCGGCAATCCTCGTCGCCTCGACCGTGTACGTCTTGCTTTCAGGCGTCTGCGCGGTGGCCAAAGAAACGGACCCTATCGAGCCGATAGCGGCCGCCACCGCAAGGGCGCCTATCACCATTGCGTAAAACTGCCTGTTAGACATCGAGCATAAGGTCGCACGACATACAAAAAGCGTTGCCAAACCTTTGCAGCCGTCAATGTTAGCTAACAATGTTACCTTAAACTTATTTTACCTGCGACTTGCGCGGTTCCGACGTGCTTAGCAACGGCTATTGGACTGCACGCGGCAGACTGAACAGGCTTGGCGCATGAGTACAGGGACCGCATATACATCAGAAAGGACATCATAGTCAAGCTGTCAGAGGCAGGCGAGCTCAACCAGACCAAGCTCCTCAGCTACTGCGGCCTCAACATAGTCAAGCACAAGGAGATTCTGGACGACATGGAGGCAAAGGGGTTCATCGAAAAGTTCCAGGAGGAGTGGGGCAGCAAGTCGGTCACGAAATACCGCGTGACTGAAAAGGGCAGGCAGTTTTACAAGATGATACTTGAGCCGTATGAGGAAATGTTCCCGCGCAAAGGTAACAAAGTTAGCTAACACCTTTAAACAAAATTCCGACTTTCGACGCTATGTCAGACGACCAGCCAAAGGAGAGCGCGTTCGGGATAATGGACGACCTGCTCTCCCATCTTAACCAGACGAAAAAGCTGTTCATGGCGCTTGTAATATCTTCGTTCATAGTCGCGCCGCTTGCAATAGTGCTTTCGATACTCATCTTTACGCCGCCGTTTCTGACCGGGGTCGGGCAGCCGCAGGACGTCGTGATAACGGCCAGGACCAGCGTGATACAGGGCTTCCCAGATGAAACTATGGCGCCGGGGGCAGGCTTTGGAACCGGCGGCTGGGTTCGCATAGTGCCAAGCGAGGACACGGAAAGGTTTAACGTGACGCTGACCCGGCCCATAGAAGGCGGCGAGACCATCTTTGTCGACAGGTCGCAGCTGCACGTGGAATACTTTCCTGCCGGCGAGATGAGGACCTTTACAGTCGTTGAGGGGCAGCCCGTGCAGCCGCGCTTTTTGTACGTGAGCGCTCCGCCAGCCGCCCCTTTTGACGTGACAGGCATAATGGTCGCAGTAATCGGAGTGTCTTCAGCGATGGCCGGCGCATGGCTCTTTATCGGCGTCAAGGAATATCGGTTCTTTGCAAACTGGAACCGGCGGTATTCAAACTACAAGGAGATGCAGGAAAAAGTCGACAAGGCGCTTGACGAAGGCCAGCCTACTTCATGAGCCACGCCCACCACGGCGCGGCAAACGGCACGTCGCCGTACATCTTTACCACGGCTTCAGAGCCGCGCTTTTTGAGCTGGTCCGAAAACATGCCCAGCAGCCTGTCTGCGGCGGCCTTTCTGTTGTTTGACCGGAACTCCTCCTTTGCAAGCGCAAGGCCAAAAAGGCCCTGCAAAAACTCGGGCGTGACGTATACGTCGTAGAACCACCACCCGGCGGCCATCTCGGCCCTGTCGCTGAACTTGTAGCCGTTCTTTACATGCGCCCTCTCCTCGAACTGGCCGAGGACAAGCCTCATGAGGGCGAGGTCCTCTTCAAACTTTATCGATCTTACCGACAGGAGCGGTATCATGCTTTCGCGCGGGTCTTGCTCCACAACCAATATTGGAGTCCATGATATTTAATGGTCGGCCTTTAGCACTAAAAGCGCGACAATGACATGTTTTTAGAGGCCGGCCCGCTACAACCTTTCCATGTGGCGCCTTGTCAAGTACCTTGAAGAAAACCAGCTGTCGCTCTTTGATCTTGTCAATGAGCGAAAAGACACGCATCAAGAGCTTGCAGAAAAACTGTCCGAGATCCGTCCCGGAGACGTAAAGGACAGCGCCGAGCTTGCAAACGCGGTGATAACAGCAATGTGGCTTGGCAGACGCGCGCAGGTGATAAAGGAGTCTGGCGATAAGACCACAGAGCAGTTCTTTCGCGAGGCCGTTCTGACAGCGTTTGAGACGGGCAGGCGCTCGGCGATAACAGCGCCATAGGTGTTTATTAGTAGGTAAGTATTCCTTACTAGGTATGCCTGAAACACCGACTGAAACTGGGCAGGACGTTGCGTGCCCCGTCATCGACATCTGGGGGATACTGGGCCGGCGCTGGTCGCTCTTGATAATCAAGAACCTCAGCACGAAGGAGACAATACGCTTCAACGAGCTAAAGCGCGCGTTATCTGGAATAAGCAGCACCGTGCTTTCCGAGCGGTTACTTGAACTGGAGAGGGAAGGTCTGGTGTCAAAAAAGATCTACCCCGAAGTGCCGCCGCGAGTCGAGTACAGCCTGACGCCGCAGGCAAAAGAGCTTGAATTGATAATAAAAGAGCTGGCGCGGTGGGTCAGCCGCTGGAAGAGCCCCGTTGCCCCCGAGGCAAAAAAGGAAGGGGCTACAGCTTCCTGAACTGGCCCTCCGTTACTACTCCGACTTCCACCACTGGCCGCTCGCCTAGCGCCTTTTCTATCGCTTTGTTTGCAAGCTGAGTTGCCTGCTCGACTGTCATGTCTGCGCTGTACTCGCGCTGGATGACGTCAAGCGCGCTGTCTGCAGACTGTCCGATGGCAAAGCCGGCACCACGGAAGTAGGTGCCGCTTGGGTCAACCTGGTACATGTGCACACCGGTCTGGTCCGCGCCTGCGATTATCACCGACGCGGCCTGCGGCCTTACCGCGTATATGGTATAGTTGTGCAGGTACCCACCGAGGTGCTGCGCAAGCGATCCGACGTCGACCGGACTTTCGAAGCTGAGCCTGTGCTTTTGCGCCTGCAGCCGCAGCTCGTCGATGAGCTGCAGTATGTCGCCAATGTAGCCCGAGCCGGTCGCCCCGACGTGGCTGTCTACTGCAAATATCTTCTCCGTCGGCTCCATCAGCGGCCGAATGGGCTTGATGTGGCTTGCAATCAGCGCGAACTTGGGCGTCTTGATTCCTATCGTCGTCGAGCCGCGGCTTACCGCTTCAAGCGCGCTGTCTACGAGCACCAGCCTGCCTTCAGGCCCGTAGAACGACGGGTACCGCCCGAACGCCTGATTCTCCGCCATCTAGACCGCCTCCGTCCTGACCAGTTTTGGTATCACCAGCGTGTCGACGCCGTTGCCAGAGCCCGGGTCCCGCTCCATCGCAGCCTTTACCGCCTTGGCAGCGACTTCCTTTGCCTCGTCGTTTGTCAGGTCCGGCCTGTACACGCTCTCTAGCACGCCATACGCTATGGGCGACCCCGAGCCGGAAGAGGCAAACTCTTCTTCTATCACCGCGCCGCTCATGTCGGCAGTCACCACATGCGGTCCCTCTTCGTCGACTCCTGCCACCAGCAATTCAACGAAATAGGGCTGGTAGTTCTTCAGTCCCGAGTACGCGAGGTTTGCTATCAGCCTGGCCGACTCCCTGACTGTCAGCGGAAAGCCCCGGCGCAGCTCCATCAGCTTGCGCTCTGCCTTTGCCACTTTTATCAGATACTCGGCGTCTGACAGCTGCCCTGCGATCGCTATTGCCAGCGTGTCGTCTATCTTTGCTATCTTTTGCGTTATCTTGGACCCGATGAAAAAGCCCTTGCTTGCCCTCTTGTCAGAGCCAAGCACAACCCCCTCACGGGTCTTGATCCCGACTATCGTTGTCATTTGATCTATTATAGAATGGACCGCATTAATCGACCGGGTATCGCAAAATCAGGTCACAGCTAGTTGTTGACAGGCCCGCGGAACACGTAGGCGTTGCCGGGAACCAGCCTGTCCTGTAGGGCCTTGGCTATCTGCTCGTATATCGCATACGAGCCTATCATCGACTGCAGCTTCTCGCGCTCTGTCGACGCGTTTGTTTCGATGATGACATAGTCCGACACCATCCTGAGGTTTATCTGGAACGATCCGTCGTCGCTTGACCACTGCAGAGTGAATCCCGTCGCGCTCTCGATGAGCCCGACCCAGCGCAGGTTCTTGAACCATCTGCCGACGAGCGCGCCCACAATCTCTGCCGGCCTGATGTCGACAGGGATGTAGCTCTGCAAGAGCTGCACATATTGTCGGCCCTTTGCCTCGACCTTTGCCGTCGCTACCGCGCCACCCTCCTTGCTGAGGTGGTAGCCTACCTTCGACTTCTTGACCAGGCCCATCTCCTCGAGCCTGCGGAGCGCCCTTGTGAGGCTTTGCTGGTGTATTCCGAGCCTGCGCATGATGCCCTTGAACGAGTAGTTGGAGCCTGCCTCGTTGAGGAGCGCCAGAACCTTGGTGTCGTTGTTGTGGAGGTCCTCGGTCGAGAATTCTTCCTTTTGTACAAGAACAGCCTGCTTGCCGCTAGGGATTTCCTTGACATCCTTCTCGGCCTGCTCCTTTTCCACTGCCAAGTATTATGCAGCGACCGGATTTAAACAGTCAAGTTCCCGGCCGGTTAGCAGGTAAGCCGTTTCTTACTGTGACATCGAGTGAGGTTGTAGTCTTAATCGCAGCTTTGACAAAATCTGTCGTATGACGGTAGGAAATAACTGACTGACCAGTCAGTTATATTTATTAAATAGACGCGATACATGCGGTTGGGCCACATGGAACCGCATGTCTCTATCTTATCACGCTTGATCCCGGTACCCGTCTCGCAGCGGCCTCCCTTTGGGGAGCAACGCCTTTTATGCCAAGGGTTGTTGATCGGAAAGTGACCGGCACGAAGCAGGGCGCGAACCGTTCGGGATGGCTGATTCTTGCCATCCTCAGCTGCCTAGGCCTGATAGTCATGTTCGACGAGACCATGATACTGCCGGCAATCCCGGATTTCATCCGCGATTTTGGCATCTCGTACAGCGCCTCTTCGTGGCTCCTCTCCGCCTACATAATCGCGGCGGCCGTCATGACCCCGATAGGCGGCAGGCTGTCGGACATCTATGGCAAGAAAAAGATACTGCTAATTGTGATGGCAGTCTATACACTGGGCGTTATCGGAGGGCGGTTTGCCACAAGCATGGAATTCATGCTGATGGCAAGGGCTGCCCAGGGCGTCGGGATGGCCATGTTCCCGATAGCTTTTGGGATAATAAGAGAGGTTCTCCCGGAGAAGAGGCTGGCCATAGGCCAGACCATATTCAGTTCCACTTTTTCCGGCGGCGCAGTCGTTGGCCTGGTGGGAGGAGCGGCCCTTATCCAGAATTTCGGCTGGCAGGCAACGTTTCTGGCTATACTCCCCTTGGCGATAGGGCTCTGGCTTGCGATAGTGAGGTTCGTGCACGTCCCAAGTTCGTCCCCGCAGGCCGGCGTGGAGATGGCCGGAAGCCCGGTGCCACAGGACCGGTCAATCGACCTGAAGGGAACGCTGGCGCTCGCGGCCACGATAATCACGTTTCTGGCCGGCATCACGTTTCTTGAAAGCAGCGGCTCCGGCACAGAATACCTGATGGCCGGGCTCTTTGCGGCTTCGGGAGCGTCCCTTGTTGTGTTTATCACCATCGAGAAGAGGGTGCGCCTGCCCCTGCTCGACTTCAAGCTGATGACAAGCAAAAGCTTCCTGCCGCCCACACTGATCCTCATGCTGACTTTCATGTCCATCTTCATGGTATACCTAACCATGCCTGTCTTGGTGAGGAGCCCCGAGCCGCTGGGATTCGGAGGCGATGTCCTTGCAGTAGCCAGCGTTCAACTACCTTTCATGCTAGTCCTGCTTGCCGGGACAGTCATGTCGGGTTTCATACTGAACAGAGTAAAGAACACGAGGCTGACACTTGCAGGGACGATAATCAGCGCCGCCGGCTTTTTCATCCTGCTCATGTTCCACTCTACCGCGAACGAGGTCTCGTTCGGGTTGACCATACTTGCCACCGGTCTTGCGCTGTCGATAGCCGGAGCGTTCAACGTGATACTCGTCTCCGTGCCTATGCAGGTGACCGGGATTGCGCTGGGGATGACTCTGCTCCTCAACCTGGTGGGCATGTCGGTAGGGCCGGCGCTCTCCGGGATATTCCAGGAGACGTACCAAGGTACGGTGCCGGGCGTCGAAGGCACGTTCCCGACCGAGAGCGCCTACAACCTGATATTCGTCACCGCGGCCGCGGTCTCGCTCGCATCCGTCGCAATGGCGCTTTTCGTGGTAGGGAGAAAAGTCTCTCCCATGATTCCAGCCGGAGAACCAAGCAAGGGCGCAGCTTGAATCAAGCGCGAGCCTGCCGGGGCTACATCACTTCTATCGAGTCTTCGGCAAATCCCAGAGAGACCAACATGTTTTTTGCCACCTCGCGGTGGTCGCCCTGCAGCATTATCTGCCCGTCCTTGTACGTGCCCCCGGTGCCTATCTTTACCTTCAGCTTTTTCGTGATCTCCGGCGCCTCCTTGTTGTCCTGCAGGCCCGATATTATCGTGACAGGCTTTTTGAACCTGCGAAAGTCCTTGGAAATTATGATTCGCGCGCTCTGGCGGTCAAGCTCTTTTGTTAGCTCGTCTATCGAAAAGTCGTCTGACACTTGGACTGCCTCTGCACTACTCTAACAAAAGTGTTTGGAAGGGTCAAGGGCGCTCGTCCACCTGGACCCCGACCTCAAACTGCCGGCCGTACCTGTTGACCGTCACAGTCACGGTGTCGTCTACCTTCTTTTTCCGCACGGCGCCGGCTATCTGCGACGGGTCCTCTATCCTCTCGCCGTCTACCTTCTCTATCACGTCGCCCCTGCGCAACCCCGCGTCGTCTGCAGGGCTGTACGGCTCCACGCCGGCTACAAGCGCGCCCTCGGCCCTCGGCAGTCCGTAGTACCTCGCAACCCGTGGCGTCACCTTGACAGACGCTATGCCTATCCATGGCCTGCTCACCTTGCCGTGCTCGACAAGCTCCTTCAGTATCTCCTTTGCGGTGTTTATTGGAACCGCAAAGCCGATGCCCTGCGCGTACGGCATGTTGGCAGTGTTTATCGCTATCACCTCGCCCTTGGTGTTGACAAGCGGCCCGCCCGAGTTGCCCGGGTTTATCGCCGCGTCGGTCTGTATCAGCTCAAGCACTCCCGTCCTTGTCTGTATGCTCCTGTCAAGCGAGCTCACTATCCCTGCAGTGACTGCCGGCCCGCCCGTTAATCCAAAGGGGTTTCCTATTGCCATCACCACCTGGCCTACTTTCAGCGCTGACGAGTCGCCAAGCTCTGCGACCGGCAGCGGCGCGTCTGACTCGATCTTTATCACCGCAAGGTCCGTCGTCTCGTCGCTTCCCACGACCTTGCCCCTCAGCACGCGGCCATCTGCCAATGTTACCTTCAGCCTCTCAGCGTCGTCTATCACGTGGTTGTTTGTCAGTATGTGGCCGTCGCTGTCAATCACGACGCCAGAGCCCACGCCTTCCACGGGAAAGACCCGGAAAAGCTGGTCGTGCATCATGCGCACGCTTGCTATGTTGACCACGCTCTTGCTCACCTTTTCCACTGCGCTAACAAGCACGTTTTCGTCCACCGGAATCATGCAGTTTCATACGGCAAAAGAGGATAAATCGACCGGCTAGCGCAAAACCAGGTCACGCCTGCCGGTAGCGCGCCGCAAAGGTCGCCTCTTCCGTGCCGGCAAGGTCCTGCGCAAGCTGTGCCTTCATCAGCCGGCCGTAGACGACAAGGTCGCGGGCCAGCATCTGTATCCTCTTTTCTATGCGCTCGTTTGTAAGCTTGTCCTGCACAAAGTCAGAAACGCCGCTTACCGAGACGCCGTAGGGCATGCTCCAGCCGTAGCACTGCCTCACTGCCGTCCGCATCTGGTCCATGACCGTGAGCCCCTTTTCGTGCGAAGCCACGACGTAGCCGAATAGCTTGCCGGCAAACTCCTCATAAAAGTGGTCAAGGAAATTCTTCAATACACCGGACATCGAGCCGTGGTAGTCCGGCGACGCCAGTATGAACGCGTCGGCCCACTCGACTTCTTTTGTCACCTTGTCAAGAGCAGGCGAGCTGGAATTTGGCGCATACATCGGCAGGTCCGCCTCGCGGAGCACGAGCAGGCGCGTCTGCGCCCCGCGCTTTTGAGCCTCTTCAAGCGCCATTTTCAGCACCGTTGTGCTGTACGAGGTCTGGCGCATGCTCCCTGCCACGCCGAGGACCTTCAGCTCACTGGTTGACACGGAACTCCTCCGGGAGGTCTATCAATATCAGCTCTGACGCCTTTTCCGCACTTATCTCTATTGCGCTCTCGCTCTCGATTCTGGCCGCATCCTTTGCGGCAAGTGCCTGCCCGTTTGCCTTCACGGCGCCTTCTATGACAAACAGGTACGCCTTTCTGCCCGGCGCAAGACTGTGGCTCACCTTTGCACCGGCCGCAAGCGAAGAGACGTAAAAGTACGCGTCCTGGTGTATGCGCATCGCCCTGCTTTCCTTGGAGTTTTCGGGCACTATCACAGGCAGTAACTTTCCTTCCCTGTCTTTTTTCTCGAATTTTTGCTGCTCCCATGACGGCTTTAGACCGCGTGTGTCGGCATGCACCCACACCTGCAAGAGCTTTGCTGGTTTTTCTTTGGAGTGGTTGTATTCGGAATGGACTATCCCCGAACCCGCGGTCATTCTCTGCACCTCGCCGGCGCGGATTACGCCGTGGTTGCCCTGGCCGTCGCGGTGCTCAAGCTCGCCTTCGGTGACGTAGGTCACTATCTCCATGTCACGGTGCGGGTGGAAGCCAAAGCCCTGGCCGGGCGCAATCACGTCGTCGTTGAAGACGCGCAGCGGCCCAAAGTTCATCTTGTCCGGGTCGCGGTAGTGGTCAAACGAAAAGTGCCAGTACGTCGACAGCCAGTCCTCTTCGTGATGGTAATGCTCGCTAGACTTTGTTATCTTGATCATGTTACTCTTATCCGCAGGATTCTATTTAAGACAGGTAGCAATCCGGCCCTTCCCTAGTATTTCGGGCCTTGCCTGGTAAGCCCCGACTGACTAGTCGTCCTTTACCTCGGCGTTTGGCAGCGGGATTGCGACCTTTTCTTCTCCCACTTTTTGCTCAGGCTTGGGCTGCGGCTTGGCGTCCTGAATGAGGGGCACCGTGCCGGCGGTTATCTGCCTGCTCTTTATCAAAAAGTCCCTGAGTATCTTGCTGCGCTCGTCGGCCATTTCACTCGTCTTTACTTCAAACACGCCATGTATGACAAGCCTGTCGTCCTTCTGGTATAACCCGACATCTATGAGCCCGTGCCCGTTGCTTATGATGGCGTCTTTCATGCTTTCTACTAGGAGAAGCGAGTCGGGGTACGGCCTTGGTATGTACGACACCACCTCGTCGATTATGGTGTCGCCGTAGACCATCACGGGATAGTTGATGAGCATAAAGTTTGGCACCTTTATCAGACGGCCGGTCCTGACAGACGGCAGGCGCTCGCCGTCGCCGACTTCCATGAGCGTCGTGCGCAAAAGCCCCATGTGCATCACGTCGCCCTTGGTGGTTATGCCTGCAGCTGTTATCTTGATCCTGCTTCCCACCTTGATGTCCTTGGTCTTTCTTATCACAAAGTTGGCGAGGAGGTCCGCTATGTAGTCCTTGAACACGAAGGACATGCCCATCGAGCTGAAAAGCACACCCATGAGTGGGAGGTAGGCTAGTATCTCCTCGGCCATCGATGGTGCTCTTTCAGATTTGGGTTAAGGCATTTACTTGAAAAGTTCTAACAAGCTATGAAAAAGTCTTAGACTGTCACGCGCTTGCTGCATGAGAGGCATTCGACTGTCACCTTGTTGTCGTTGCGCTCTACTATCTTGAACTTTTTTGCGCCGCACGCAGGGCACACCGGGCAGGCCCTCAGGCCCTTTGCCACGCCTACCACCTCGCCGGGTTGGTATCTGATTTTGCGAGCATCTTTACCCTCTCGACGCCGTCGACGCCTTCAATGACCTTGGCGACAGCAGGAGGCACGAGGCGCTTCCAGGCCCCGCCAGACGCCATGAGGCGGCGTATGTTCGTGCCATTGTACTCTTTTTTCTTCTCAAACTTGGGTTTTTTGACTGCAAGCGACCTGTCAAGCGACTTTGCGAGGTGCGCGACAAACTCGTTGCCGGAGTATATGACGCCAAACGGCGGCACCTGCGACCTGAGGTAGCCGAGCCACCGGGCGTTGTTCTCGTCGTTGTGGTATGGTACTATGTAACACTTTGAAAGGTCTACGCCAGCCTCTGCCAGCGCGCCGTGGGCCATGAGCAGGCGCTCGCCGGCGGTGAACGGGTCTTTGTCGATAAAGTTGAATTGCGCGCTCCCAACCACTATTATCAACTCGTCACATTCAGAAAGCACCTGCCGAGCAAGGGCGAGGTGCCCATTGTGGAAGGGCTGGAACCTGCCAGCCATAAGGCCGCGCTTCATTTCACACCCAACTTTGCCTTCTGCTCCTCTATTTCCTTTGCCTCTATCTTTCTGAACAGGGGCTCCACCGTGCCGAGAGTATGCCCTGCAGGCACGGCAAACTCTGCAGCAGAGTCCCAGCTCTGCCCGTGGACGCTGTCATTCAGGTTCAATTGGGCCCACATCTTTTCGGCCGAAAACGGTATGAACGGCTCGAGCATTATTGCAAGCGACCTTGCCGCGTTGACGGCGATGTAGAGCGTTGTTGGTGCAGTCTCTTTTTCGCTCCAGGGCTTTTTCTTCTGGAAGTACTGGTTGAGCTGGTTGCTCAGCGCGAGGATCCTCTTCAGCGCCTTGTCGGTCTCGTTTGAAGACAACAGCCGACTTGCTTCCCTTACCGCGTCAGCAACGGCGTCCTTGATTTCGTCATCGTCTGCTGAAAACGGTCCTGCCTCAGGGACCTTGCCTGAAAACGCCTTTTGCGTGAACGACAGCGCGCGGTTGACAAAGTTGCCAACGTTTGCGATCAGCTCGTTGTTTATCTTTTCCGCAAAGCCGTCAAAGTCAAAGTTCAGGTCGTCCTGCGAGTACGTCACTATGGACGCGATGTAGAACCGCAGGTAATCTGGGTTGAACGCCGACACGAAATCCTTTAGACCGATGTACCAGTCGCGGCTCTTCGATATCTTTTGGTTCTGGAGCATCAAGTGGCCCCGCGTCGGAATAAAGTCCGGCAGCTTGTACTCCTCGTCTATTCCCATCCTCATCGCCGGCAAAAACAGGTAGTGGTGGTAGACGATGTCCTTGCCGATGAAATGATAAATTTCAGAATCATTCCAGAACTTTTTGCCGTCGCCTCCTTTTTCTTCCACTAGCTTTGATGCCGTGGAGATGTAGCACAGGTGGTTGTCAAACCAGCCGTAGAACACCTTGCCCTTTGCCTCTTCAAGGGGTATCGGCACGCCCCACGAAAGGTCGCGGGTAATGTCCCAGTCCTGTAGGCCCTCGCTTATCCAGTTGGTCACGTAATTGCGTACATCAGCTTGCAGACTTGCGTTTGACGACAGCCAGCCCTTCAGTTTTCCGGAAAAGCTTGACAGCTTGAAAAAGTAGTGCTTGCTCGTATTTTTTACCGGCGGCCTGCCGCATATCGCGCACTTGGGTTCCAGTATCTCGTCGGGCACCCTGCCGCACTTTTCGCACAGGTCGGAATACTGGTTCTCCGCTCCGCAGAACGGGCATTTTCCGACGACGTAGCGGTCGGGCAGGAACTTGTCGTCAAACTCGCAGTAGAACTGGACGACGTCCTGCTCGTAGATGTGGCCGTTTTCTCTCAGCTTTTTGAAAACATACTGCACGAACCTGACGTTTTCAGGCGAGCTGGTTCGGTAGAAAAGATCGAAAGAGATGCCAAGTGACTTGAAATCTTCTGCGTCGCGCCTGTTCCAGTGGGCGACGTATTCTTCTGGCTTTTTGCCCTCCTTCTCGGCCTTTATGAGAATGGGCGTGCCAAAGTCGTCGCTTGCGCATATGTGGTACGCCTCGCGCCCCTTGAGGCGCAGAAAGCGCGTGAAGATGTCTGCCGGCAGGTACGTCGAGGCTATGTGCCCAAGGTGTATCTCGCCGTTTGCGTACGGGAGTGCGCTTGTTATTATCGCGCTTGCCGGCATCGGCATTCCAAACAGCGCACCAGATTTTAAGGTATCACCCGCTCTGGTACCTTCTCTGCTTTGCAGACAGCCTGTCTATTTCCACGCCCATCGCCTCAAGCGCTAATTGAGCGATTTTGTCGTCGATGCCCTGCGGGACGGGGTACACCTTTTTCTCCATTTTCTTGTGGTTCTTTGCGACATGCAAAATAGACGCTAGCTGGTTTGCAAAGGAAAGCGCCATAACCTCCGGCGGGTGGCCCTCGCCGGCGACCAGGTTGACGACCCTGCCCTTTGACAGAAGGTACAGCCTTTTCCCGCCAAGATCAAAGCGCTCGACGTTTGGCCCGACCTCCGCCGGTCTGCAGTTTCTATAAAGAAACGACGCGTCTATCTCCACGTCAAAGTGGCCGGTGTTTGCTAGGATCGCGCCGTCCTTCATTTTCCCGAAATGTTCCTTTCGTATCACGCCGGTCTGGCCCGTGCACGTGATAAACAGGTCGCCCTGCCCTGCGGCCTTTGACATGGGCGCCACTGCAAATCCGTCCATCTTTGCCTCAAGCGCCTTTACAGGGTCAACTTCTGTCACGATGACGGAGGCGCCCATTCCCCGGGCCCTCGCGGCGACTCCCTTGCCCACCCAGCCGTAACCGCACACGACTACGCGCGAGCCGGCAAGCAGGATGCCAGTGGCCCTGAGTATCCCGTCAAGCGTGCTCTGGCCCGTGCCGTAGCGGTTGTCAAAGAGGTATTTCGTGCGCGCGTTGTTGACTGCAATTACCGGGTAGCGCAATCTTTTGGATTTTTCAAGCGCCGCCAGCCTCTTTACGCCGGACGTGGTCTCCTCCGTCCCGCCGATTATGCCACGCTTTTTTGCAGCATGCGCCGCATAGTGGAGATCGCCGCCGTCGTCTGTTATTATGTCGGGCCCAAACGCAAGCACGTCGCGTATGCATTTCTTGTATTCTGCCGGCGTCTCGTTGCGCCACGCAAACACCGACACACCCTCGCTACGCAAGAATGCGGCAATGTCGTCCTGCACGGAAAGCGGGTTTGCAGAGCACAGCGCCACGTCCGCGCCAAGCCGCTTTGCGGCCATTACGAGCACCGAAGTTTCTTTGGTGACGTGCAGGCAAAACCCTACGCGCAATCCCTTAAGCGGATTTTTCCCCGTCGCAACCCTGTCGACAATTACCATCGTCCGGCGCGCCCACTCGTACCTCTGTCTGCCTGTTTCTGCAAGCGCGCTGTCTGTAGACACTGCACTGGGATGGGAAAATGCGCGTATAAGGCTTACTGGGCCTCGAATTCCTGGAACCTTGACTTGCCACGCCTCATGACTACAAAGAGCCCGAGTATGATGGCTATCCACACCGCGCTTATCGCCATGTTGGTGGTGCTGACGTACATGTAGGGTATGGCGTCGACGATGTCCTTCTGCATCGCAACAAGCGTGTAGTGTATGTCGTTCATGCCGGCGCTGTACGCGCTGCTGTGCGGCTCCAGCGACGCTATCGAGTTTGCCCTCGAAAGTATCTGGTCTAGCTGCAGCTGGATCTGGCCAAAGTCGGTTCTCGCAGTCGGAAACGCCCAGACCGGGTTGCCGCTCTTTGGCAGGTCGGCCTTTGCGGCGCGGATATAGTCTGCAAGCTCGTACGGCGTCTGCGTCGTTGCGGCCCTTGCCAGGTTGCCAAGCGCCCTGTCTACCGGGTACACGCTCTTTTCGTAGCCATAGTACGAGAGGCCTGCGGCGAGCACGAAAAGCCCTATTATGCCCACCGACGCGAGCCTGATAGCCGACATTTGCCTAGAAAGCACCAGACGCCGTATTTAGGTGTGGCGGAGCCCGGTTCCATCCGATGGAATTTTATAACCAGAAGGCTTGAATCCACCTGAATTGGCACTGGTCAAGGTCGCCCGGCAGGGAGAGATAGGGGAGAACTCGGGCAAGGAGGTAAACGTCAACGGCACTAGGATTGCATTATTTTACGCAAACGGCAAGTACTACGCGATGGAGGCGCTATGCCGCCACCAGGACAAGCCCATTGCGCCGGGCAAGGTCGACGGCGAGGTAGTGGAATGCCCCTGGCACTCGTGGCACTACAACGTCCGCACGGGCGAACTTCTGGATTATCTGTCGGGCGTCAAGATGACCACCTACAAGGTAGACGTCAAGGGCGGCGACATCTACGTCGACGTCTAAAAAGGTAAATAGCGCCACATTTGGTTGAAAGTCAAAGTGAAGCTGTACAACACCCTGACCCGCCAGCTGCAAGACATCACCCCGCGCGACGGCACCGTCGGAATGTACGTCTGCGGCGTGACGGTCTACGACAGCTCGCACATAGGTCACGCCCGCACCGTAATCGTCTTCGACGTCCTTAGACGATATCTCATGTCCAAGGGCTACAGGGTAACATTTGTGCAGAACTTTACGGACGTTGACGACAAGATAATCAACCGCGCCAAGGCCGAGGGCAGGACCGCGGAGGAAATCTCGAAAAAATACATCGACGCGTATTTCCGCGACTTTGAAGCCCTGAACGTGCTTGCCGCAGACGTGCACCCAAAGGCGACGGAGCACATACCCGAGATGATAGAGCTCATCAAGGGCTTGGTAGACAAGGGCCACGCGTATCTTACCCTGAACGGCGTGTATTTCCGTGTCAAGTCGTTTGAAAGCTATGGTCGGCTATCGAAAAAGCCCGTGGAGGAGCTTGAGGCCGGCGCAAGGATAGAGGTCGACGCGACGAAGGAAGACCCGATGGACTTTGCGCTGTGGAAGTTCTCGTCCGAGTCCCCGAACTGGGACAGCCCGTGGGGCAAGGGGCGCCCGGGCTGGCACATCGAGTGCTCGGCGATGGCACTGAAGTATCTCGGAAGCGGCTTTGAGATACACGGAGGCGGCCACGACCTCGTGTTCCCGCACCACGAAAACGAGATAGCGCAGTCAGAAGCCTACACCGGCAAACAGTTTGCAAAGATATGGATGCACTCTGGCATGGTCACGATAGACTCGCAAAAGATGAGCAAGTCGCTTGGCAACATCGTGACCATCGACAAGGCCCTGTCGGACTGGGGCATGAACACGCTGAGGCTGTACTGCCTTTCAGTCCACTATGCCAAGCCGCTTGATTATACAGACGAGCTTTTGAAAGAGTCGGCGCAGCGCTGGCGCCAAATTGAAACGTGCGCCTACGAGCTGCGCACCGCGGCAGAGCAGCCGGGCGAATCGACGATGATGCAGGTAGACGAGCTTGGCGAATTTGAATCGGCGATGGACGACGACATGAACACGTCGCTTGCGCTGACAGCGTTCATGAAGTTCGTCACAAAGATGAACCAGCTCGCCGCGGCAGAAAAGCTGACGCCCGGCATGGCGCGAGCTGCGCTCCCCGCGCTTGAAAAGATGATGGGCGTGCTTGGGCTCAGGATAATCGAAGCAACGGCTCAGGAGCGAAAAGAAATAGAAATGCTCGTCGCAGAGCGCAACCGGCTCCGGGCGGACAAAAAGTTCAGGGAGGCCGACGAGATCCGCAAAAAGCTCGCAGAACGCTCGGTAGAGCTCATGGACCACAAGGGCAGGACTGTCTGGAAGAAGGTCGAAAGGCCGGAGTAGCAGTATTTTCACCTCTTTGTGCATTTAGATGCACTTGCCTGTTAATGTCGCATGGAGAAGGAACCATTGAGTATAGCCTATGAAGATACTGGACGGTAAGCGTGTGGGCACAGTCACGTTCGAAGAGGAGGGCATGCTCATAGGCGAGGTTGCCGGCGACGTCATCGTCAATTCCGGCTACCTCGAGCTGAAGGGCAGCGTGCTCGGAAACGTGCTTGTCCGCGGAGGCTCGTGCAGGCTCACAGGCATCGTGAGGGGCAACGTCGTCAATGAGAAGGGCGACTTGGAGGTGTTTGGCACCGTGCATGGCAAAGTCATAACGAAAACGGGATACACGTACATCAATCCCGAAAGCAAGGTGGGCGGCGTCGAGAACGCGCCGCTAAAGAAGGAACTGAGCGCCTAGCCCGACTTTATCTTCTCGAGGTCCCTCTGCAGCGACTCTATCGTTTTCGGGATCTCTTCCTGCGCGCAGGCAATGCACATCTGCTGCAATGATAATGGATACGTGAAATACCGTTCGTTGAGCGCGATGTCGCGCTTGCACTTCAGACACTTTTTCATCTTGTACGGGTCGGTGTTTTTCGTTATCACACCTCTACGACCTCGCCCTGCTCGGGCGCGTGCGCGTCGTAGCCGTACTTTTCCCTTATCTCCTGCGCGAACTTTTCACACGAAGGCCCGTCGCCGTGCACGCACAGCACCTTAGGGTTGCCCTTCACGCGGTCGAGGATCTCGAAAAGCTCGCTTCGGCTGTTGTGTCCGGAGAACTCGAAGCGCTTGACGTCGGCGTAGCACTTGTGCATCTTACCGTCAAAGCTGGCGACGCGCTTGTCAAGGAGCATCCTGCCCGGCGTGCCCTCCCCCTGATACGAGACGAGCGCTATGCCATTCTTCTCGTTGTTCATTATCGCCTGCGTATAGAATATAGCAGAGCCGCCGACGAGCATGCCCGCCGGCGAAATGATGACGCACGGCTCGGTTGCCACCTTCTTGCGTCTGCTCCAGCCGGTTATCCACTCTGCGCCGCCGATTGCGCGCTTGAACATCTCGGGGTCGCGCAAATAAGCCGGGTGCCTGCCCATTATCTCGTTTGCCTTTAACGCCATGCCGTCCATCACGACCTTGTGCTTAAAGTCGTAGGCCTCAAGCACGCAGGCTATCTCCTGCGCGCGCTCGACAGAAAACGAGGGTATGAACATCGTTCCCCCGCGCCCGATTACTTCATAACAAAATTCTACGAGCTCTTTTTCCGACTGCTCGCGGGGCGTCTGCTCTGCCTGCGAGTAGGTGCTCTCAATAATCATCATGTCGATGGGACCGAAATCCAGGTCGGCGGGGCGCAGAAGTTTCGATCCACGCGTGTTGATGTCGCCGGTGTAAAACAGCTTCTTGCCTTCGTGCTCCACAACAACAGTCGAGCCGCCGACTACGTGACCCGACTCATGCAGAGTCACCTTGACGTCCTTGACCATGTACGGCTCGCAGTACTGTAATTTCTTTGAGCTCTTCATCATGGTCATTACGTCGATGTATTCAAACGGCAGGTAGAAACCTGACAGCTTTATCATGTCCTCTATGAGCAGTTCTGACAGCTCAAACGTCGGAAGCGTCGCAAGTGCAGGGATATCCGTCGAGCCCGAGAGGTAGAGCGACGGCACGAAACCCGAGTGGTCCAGGTGCGCGTGCGTTATCACGACCGCGTCAACCTCCTTGGGCTTGATGTGCATGGGGAAAACAGGCTCGCGCCTGAGAAGCACGCCATAGTCCATCAGCACGTTAGTTCCATTGCAACTTGTGAGAAAAGCAGAGCGGCCAACCTCTTTTGCGGCCCCCATAACCTTAACTTTCAATTTATGCAGCTGCGAATTCGATTAAAGGCGCTTTAAATCTTGCTAATCAAAGCTTGCCTGCCACAGAGGTTCCGGCGCGGCGGGGTTCTCCAGCCTTTGCATATACCCGAATCCGCATTCGTCAAGCACACCTTCGAAGTCATAGTGGTCATTGGGGTCTTCACGCGCTATCTGTTCCTGCAGCGCGTTTTTCACCGTGCCAGCCAGATGCGGCCTCGCATACACGTACCAGAGGTTGTGCGCGCCGCGCATCTTGGCAAGTTCTACGCCCTTTCCCTCGCTCATTTTTGTGTAGTATCTGTTCATTATCTCGATGTTGACATCCTCCCAGGAAGGCGTGCGCCAGCGAGCCACGCGCTCAAAGCCGTGGCCGTCAAACTCTGCAGCAAGGCTCAATCCTTGATCCAGCGTCGTGATGATGACATCGGTGTTCCTTGCAACAGGGTCGCGGTAGTCCTGCCCCGGTTCCATCCAGCCTACGAATATGACGTCATAGCGCCTGCTTATCCAGTGGGCGTCGGATATCGAGATGTAGTCAGGCTTGGTGACGCCAAGGCCGTAAAAGATGCCGGCGTCCTTTTCCACGCCTTCTGCGCTTGGCAGGAACTCCCTTATCCTCTTCAAAAAGTCGCCGTACCCGCAGCCCACGTCTAGGTAGCTTGGTGTCTTGCTTACTGCGTTGACTATAGCCACGACGCGCCTGACGTCTATCTTCCTGTAGGAAAAATACGTGCCGGAAAAGAAAGGAAAGCTGAACCTCTCGTGGTGGGGCGAGACAGCGTATTTTCTGTACTGCTCAAGGGCCTTCATCGCGCTGCGCAGGTCCTGCGTGAAAAACGGCACTAGTCAAACATCGCCTCCCAGAGCCGTTTTGCCTTGGTAAGCGTCGACAGCTCCTCCATGTACCCAAAGCCGCACTCGTCAAGGACCGATTCAAAGTTATAGCGCTCACTTGGATCTTCAGCTGCAAGCTGCGCCTTCAGGCCGGCCCTGACGCGTCCTGCTATCTCTGGCTTTGCATAGACGTACCAAAAGTTGTGCGCGCTGCGCAGCCTTGCAAGCTGCTCTTTTTTCTCTTCGGTCAGAGAAGGTGTGTAATACCTGTTCATCAGCTCGGCGTTCACGTCTATCCACGACGGCGTGCGCCACCACGCTATTTGCTCAAACCCGAACTCGTCGTACTCGCATCCGCCGTTTATCCCGCACTGGCCGCCCGCGTCAAAGGTCGTTATGACGCACCTTGCAGACTTTGCCACATGAACGCGAAAGTCGGTGCCAGGTTCCATCCATCCTACAAAAGCCACGTCAACCGCCGGGCACCGCTCGGCACCGGCAATCTCTACAAAGTCTGGCTTTTTTGCAAACTCGAATATACCGGCTTCTTTCTCGATGCCTGCTGCCTGCGGCAGGAACTCGCACATCTTTTCAAGAAAGTCGCCGTACCCGCAGCCCACGTCTACATAGCGCGGGTTCTCGTCGACTGCCTTTGCCACGGCAGCGACGCGCCTCACGTCTACTTTGCGGTACGCAAAGTACGACCCCGTAAAGAACGGAAAGATGTAGCGCGCATGGTGCTCAGGCGGGTTCTTGCCCAGAAACTCTTGGTAGGCTGAATACGCCTGCCTTAAGTCGCCAAGCTTGAAGGGCACACCATGCACACCATGAATTCCCTATATTTTGCTTGACGCGCAGCAAACGTCGATTTCCACCGCATAACACCGTTTAAAAAACCCAAAACGCTTATTAAGTTGCGAACGTAAATCGTGAACTATGGTTAGGAAATTCGACGACTGGTGGAAGACGGTTCCAGCTGACTTGAAAACAAAGGCTCGCAAGGGCGACGAGGCGAACAAGCCACTGCTCAACCAGGTTAACTATGTTCTTCTGCATCTTCACCTGGCCGGCAAGCACGATGCCAAGCCGACCCATGAAGAGCTCAAGGACTGGCTGCACAGTGGTCAGGTCGACGTCCTGAGAACCGGCGGCAAGTAAACCCTTTTCTTCTCTTTTTCATTTCTTTTTCAATTTAATTTTGCAACGTTGCTTGACGAATGTTATAACAGTGTTTTGAGATCTGCATAGGGTTTAAATAGTTTCGAGCAGTGTTCATCGATTAGTGATTTAACAGATGCCAATTGCTATACTTCCAGACGTCGATGAGCAAAGATGCATCGGTTGCGCACTCTGCGTAGAGATCTGCACCGCACTCGGTCCAGACGTACTCAGGGTCAAGCCGGTGGAAGGATGGAAGAGGGGTAAGGCATTCGTGTTCTATCCAGAAAGATGCATCTCCGACGGAGCATGCGTCGGTGTGTGCCCAACACACGCTATCTTCTGGATGAGGCCGATGGAATACACCCCAGGACAGCCAGTCCCGCTGCACAAGAACGGTGTGTTCAGCAAGGGCTGGGAAGAAGGCTAAGCGTCCCATCCACTCTTTCTCTTTTTCCTTTTTTCGAAAACTTATCTAGTCGTTTGTCGATAATTACTGTAATGTGCGACTACATGTATTATGAGGCGCCGCGCAAGCACAGGGTCAGAAAACTAGCCGAGCCGGAACCTGAACTCGAGAAGGTAGAAGAAAAACCAATAGTCGTCAAAGCCTAGAATACGCGTCCGCAAGCCTGAGTGGCTCAGGGAGCCACTCGCCTTTCTTTGTCATGCTCCTTGCCAGCGCTGCTGCCGATTCAAGCGATATCCTGTGCCCGACGCTCACGTACAGCTTTTTCCTGCCTTCTATGACGCGTCCTAGAACCTCGCCATCAAGCTCGACTCTGTCGTCTTGCACCTTGCCGCAGAGCAGGCTTTTAGCGACGCCTATCGCAGGTTTGTTCAGAATCAATCCAAGGTAGCAGGCAAGCCCGCACCTGCGCGGGTGCAGGATTCCATGACCGTCTACCATCAATATGTCATAACACTTCAGTTTTTTCAGGGTGCGCAGCGCCGGGCCGGCCTCCCGCAGCACGAAAAGGCCGGGTATGTACGGCTGCTTGACGATGCTTTTTGTCGACGCGCTCTCGACTACATTGAGCCTGCGATCAACGACGACGGCAGCGCAGTGCGCCACGTCCTTTCGGTAGGAGACGTCGACGCCGCACACAAGCTCTGCCTGCTCAAAGTCGTCGTGCGCGATCACTTTACCTGCAAGCTTGGCCTGCTGTTTTGCAGCGGCCTGCGGCGTTGACGGGAGCCTAAAGTCTCTCAATTACGTGGTCTGAATAATCCTCGACGCGGGCCTTTAGCTTTGCCTCTGCCGCGGCCTGTTTCATGAATGAGTCAGCGACTATGATGACTTCGCCAAAGCTGTTGCTTTTGATAAAGCCTTGCAGCGACTCGACAAATGTTGGGTAATCGCCGATGTCCCTCTCGGCCCTTGCAGTCACGTTGTGCGACGCCGGAAACACGTCTGACACTTCTGCCGGAATTACTCCAAGGAACGGGTTGTATGCGGCAAGCTGCGTGTCCGGGAATTTTTTTGCCAGTTCCCTGAATCCCCGAGTCGCGTAAAACGGGTGGACTTCGCCTTCGGGGAACAGCACCAAGGTCTTTTTCTGCGACTTGAATTCTGACACGAGCCGCCTGTAACGCCGGGCCTCCGGCCTGTGCTGGTCTATCGCGTCGAAAAAGAATATCGCCTTCTCCTTGAAGGCCGGCGTGCCCTCTGCAAGGTAGCCAAAATCGTCTGCGGCGAAAAGCTGGACGGCATCCATCAGCTTGGGGTGCGCCCGAGCCTTCTGCATGACGTATTCCCACAACCGGCCGTCCATTATTGCCTGTTTTGTGGCGTCGACTTCTGACTTGAGCACGTGCAGGTTGTGCCTTGCCACCTCGAGCATCCTTCGCTCCTTCTCAAGGGAACGCAGCTCGCCTGCCGTGTATGATGCGCACACCGCGCATTGACATGGCAGGTACGCAAGCTCGCCCAGTCTTGCTGTGCCGTTTGCGTGCATATACCTGTCGTCCTTGGCGTAGAGCATGTACGACGCCGAGTCAAAGGTGTCGCAGCCAAGAGCTATCGCAAGCGGTATCGTGAGCGGGTGGCCGGCGCCAAAAAGGTGTATGGGCTTTGCCGGTATGGCCTTTTTTGCCCTTGCTATCATCCTGGCAAGCGTCGCAAACTCGTACGCCTCCATCAGCTCTACGGGGCTGCCGAGGGCCATCATCTGAAAGCCCATGTTGTCTAGAGCCTTTGCGGAATGCTCCACGAGGTCAAAGTGCTCTGCGCCCTGCACGGGCCCTATCCATATCGCGTCGGTCTCGCCGACTGTGCGCAGCGTGGTGTCGCAGTTGGCAAGCGTCGTGCCGACGTACTCCTTGGCAAGCTCGTACGGCAGGCCGTAGCCGGTCGGCTTGTCAAGCGGGATGGGTATGTCGCTTTTGATGTCCTTTTCAAACTGCGCCATGGTGGCCGGCTCGACCTCGACAGAGCCGTATTCAAGCACCTGGTAGCCGCCCGAGTCTGTCATGACCGCCCCGTCAAAGCCGATGATGTCGTGTATGCCCCTTTTGCGGGCATCGTCGCCGTAGTGCCTGAGCGCGATGTAGGCGTTTGTGATGACAAGGTCAAAGCCCATTTTTTTCAGAAACTGTGGGGCTATTGTCTGCCTCACCGGGTGGACGACCGGCACAAAAGCTGGCGTCTCCACCGCACCGTGGGGCGTCTCCAGCCTGCCTATGCGGGCCGCAAGATCCGTGTACCGGACCTCGAACACTACTTCTTTGTCTCCTTCATGAACTCGTCAAAGATGGCCCTGACCCTGTCGGCAGAAAGGCCCGTGCCCTCCTCGACGCCGGACTGCGTGACCTTTATCTTGTCCATCACGATGATGGCGCCCACGTCCTCGCGGACCTTGACGAGGCCGGGGAAGACGCGCGCAAGCCTGTCTGCAAGGGCCTTGAAGTCAAACGGCTTTTCCATCAGGCGTATTTCTTTCACAAAGGCGCCGTTCAGGATCATTTTCAGTATCCCGTGCCCCTCCACGTTGTCCAGCACCACGTCAAGCTTGTCGTCGACTCCTGCAAGCGTGCCGTTGTAAACCTTGTTATCGGACGTCTCTACCGCGACCTTCTTGCCCACGAACTGGAGCGTCTCTTCACCAAATCTTCTTGCTACAACTGCTGCCATGACGATCTCATTCGCTTGGTTGTATATATACGAATTTTTGTGTCAGTAGTCGAAGAACCGCTGCACTTCCTCCTCGGATATGACTGCGAGCCAGTCAACTGACCCCGCGCGCCTTGGCTTTTTCTTTTTTGCAGTTGCGACGATGTCATCTGCTGTTTGTTCTGGTTCCTTGCCGGTGGTGTCAAACTCGGCGACCTTGCGCTTGCCAAACGCCTTTACCGAGTCGTACAGCGTTATCCCCAGAATCTCTGCAGAGACGTTCTCGTTTATCTTTCCACGAGAATATCCTCGTTCTTTCAGTGTCTCTTCGAGTCTTGCAGGAGAACGCCTTAGTACCGCGACCATGTCTATCCCTGCAGTTTTCAATACGTAAGGCGCAAGGTGGCCCACTACCACGAAATTGCCCTTCTTTTTCAGCATGCCTGAAATCAGTTTTCCGGCCTTTTTCAGGTCGACCTCTATCCCCTTGTCGGTCTTTTCCACAACCACCTCGTTTTCAAGGGCCAGCCTGTTGATATCGACTATTTCTGCCTTCAACTTCCCTGCTACAAGCTTGCCACAGGTGTGCTTGCCTGTGCCCGGGCTTCCCGTAATCACTATCTTCAATCACCATCCCTGCGCCGCCGGGCTATTTTTCGCTATAGGTTTATCCGAGCGTCCGCCGAAAATGGATTATGAAGACATGCGAGTCGTGCGGCAGGGTGTGGTTCCACTCGCTCAACTTTCTCTTTTCAAAGACGATATGCAACGAATGCTACCTTGCGCTCAAAGAGAGTGAGGAGCGCTAGCCCTGAGAGCTACCACACTTTGTGCAAAAGCGCGCGTTTGCCTTCAGCTTTTGTCCGCAGCTTACGCAGAACCGGGCCTCCGGCTCGAGCGTCTCCCTGTCAAGTGGCGTCAGCTTTGGTGGCGTCGTCTGCTCGGTCGGGCCTGAAGAAACCCCACCATACATTTCAGTCACGGCACCTGTCGGCCTGAACGTGTCGTCGGTGTCGGGCGCAAAATCTGAGTCTTTCTTGGCGCCCTTTTCCTGCAGGTACAGCATCAGCCGGGGCACCTGCTCCTTGCCTCCTTGCGCGCCGACCTGCTCTCCAAGCCAGAGCGCGAACTTGCGGAGCGTCATCTCAGGTGTAGAGAACGTGAGCGAATGGGTAGACATGTAGTCGTCAGTTGCCGCCCTGCCGTTGAAGACCTTGGCCATGATAGGTCTGCGGAAAAGTCGCTATTAATTATTGCGAACGCCCGCACTTGCTGCAGAACTTGGCGTGCGCCGGAATCGACGCGCCGCAGATTATGCAGTTTTTCGTCGACTTTTTCGGTAGCTCGATGTCCACCGGCCTGAACGTGGGCTCTACCTGCGGCGACGGCAGCGTGTATCCTGCAGACGGGCCCGCGGTCCCGCCGGCGCCCACAAAGCCGCCTATCCCAAAGCCTGCCTGCTGCGGCGGGGCCTCTGCAATCCCGCCGGTCGGGTTCTTTATCGACGAGCCCTTGGCAAGCGCGTTTTTGATCTCAAATATGACCCTGATTGCAAGAAAGTTCATCGCCGATGTTGCGACAAGGTAGTCGCCTATCTTGGCAAAATACTCCTTCTCGTTCATCTTGCCCTGCTTGTAAAGCGTGGTGGCGTCTATGAACGCCTCGTACATGCTCTGCGTGTCGTCTGAGAGCTGCTTCAGCTTCTCCGAGAGGCCGCCAAGCGTGTCGACGCCAAAGGACATGACAAAAAAGGGTGGTGCGGGACTTAAAAACGATTCCCGCTAATAGTAGTGGCCGCGGTTTCCGCCGTAGCCGCCCCTTCTGTTGCCGCCATAGCTTCTATTGCCGCCGTAACCACCGCGCCTTCCGCCGCCCCTGTTTCCGCCATAGCCGCGGTTGCCACTGTAGCCTCCGCCGCCATAACCGCCACTCCGTCCGCCATAGCCGCGGTTGCCACCGTAGCCTCCGCCGCCGTACGACCTACGGTATCCGCCGACCGTTGCGATGCGCGGCTGCGCCGCCGGGACCGCAATTCCAAGCTCGTCGTTTAGCCTGCGTATAGGCAGCGTCGTCTTTTCGAGGATCCGCTCAAAGTCGGCCGTCCTCTCTGCCGAGACAAGCGATATGGCCTTGCCTGCGCCGCCGGCCCTGGCCGTCCTGCCGATCCTGTGGAAATACACGTCCGGCTCGTCTGGAACATCGTAGTTGATGACGTTGCCCACTGCCGGCACGTCGATGCCCCTGGCCGCGATGTCTGTCGCCACAAGTATGTCCTCAGTCCCCTTGCGGAACTTGAACATGGCGCTGTCGCGCTGTCTTTGTGTCAGGTCGCCGTGGATTGCGATTGCGGAAAAGTTGTCGCGCCGCAGCTGGTGCGCTATCCTGTCCGCCCGCGACTTTGTCGCCGCAAACACGATCGTCTGCGCCTTGGCGTCCTTGTTCTGCTTGATGAAATTGCAGAGGTGCTTGAACTTTTCTCGCTCCTCGACTATGAGGTACGACTGGTCTATCGTGTCCAGCGTGACCTCCTCCTCGTTGAGCCTCACGTGCTCTATCTCCTTCATGTACTCCTCTGCCAGCCTGAGTATCTCTGGCGGCATGGTTGCGGAGAACAGGCACGTCTGCCTTTCATCATTTACGTAGAACAGGATGAACTTGATGTCGTCGATAAAGCCCATGTCCAGCATCCTGTCCGCCTCGTCCAGGACCACGAACTTGACGTCGTCAAGTATTATCGAGCCCTGCTTGATGTGGTCGATGAGCCTTCCCGGCGTCGCGACCACTATCTGGACGCCACGCCTTATCTTGTCCATCTGGATGTTTATGCTCTGTCCGCCGTAAATGGCGACTGTTCTTATCCCTGTGTACTTTGCCAACCGGCTGATCTCGTTTGTCACCTGCACCGCAAGTTCCCTTGTCGGCACAAGCACCAGCGCCTGGACGGGTCCTTCGTTGCTAACTCGGGCCAAAATGGGCAGTCCAAATGCTGCCGTCTTGCCGGTCCCTGTGTGCGCCTGCCCAATTACGTCCTTGCCTTCCAATACAAGCGGGATAGCTGCTTCTTGGATGGGGAAAGGCGCTACGAATCCATTCTCGCTGAGCGCCTTGGTTAATTCTGCGCTCAGACCCAATTCTTCAAACGTCTTTGTCATTTTTCTCACTTTTTCTGTTTGTTCTGCTACAAAAGTTCTGACGTCATAGTTCCTGCCGTAAAACCTTTGTCCGTACAAGGTGTAGATTTTACAAGGATATAAGGTTAGCTAACGAGGGTTCTGTAGAGAATGTTGCAATAGCTGGCGGCGTGCAAGTAACAACGAAACAGATCCGCACGCCATGAGAGTGTACAGCACCCTGCTTTATATGCAAGTTTTTTCAATATCACTACCCGTTGGGGCTCTTCGACAGGGTAAAGCTGACAAGCGATGTCATACCTTGCTTCTTCTGCAACATGCCTATCGACCAGAAATACTACTACTCTATCAAGCTGATGCGCGAAGACGACGAGAACCTGAATAACTATGACGACAAGATAGAGGTCTCTCCGGAAGGCATGAGGTTCATCCCCTACCCAAGCAGCGTCATGCCAAAAAAGATACTGAGGCTCGACGAGATGCCAAACAGGGAAGAGATCTTTAACAGGATAGGCGTGGTCGAGCTGAAACACCACGAAGAATGTCTAGACTTCCGCCAGGTGGCACGCAAGTACCCCGACTATGTGGTAGTTGCGACGAACCTGCGGGCAGACAGCAAGGAGCTCATAAAGCGCAAGAAGAAGGCGGACAAGAACCGCTGATTATTCAAGTTTAAATCCTCTGCTCATCTGCCAGATACAGATGACCGACCCCGACGCCCGGCGCCTGCTCTGGTTCCTTTTTGCGGGTTCGCGGGGCGGCGAGAACAGGATAAGGATCATCAGCTTGCTCAAAGAGCGGCCGTACAACACCAACCAGCTTGCTGAGGCGATGGGTCTGGACTACAAGGCCATCCAGTACCACATGAGCGTGCTTGAAAAGAACAACATGGTGACAAAAACCGGCGAAAAGTACGGCGTACTGTATTTCATATCAAACTACCTCGAGCACAACATACAGGCGTTCGAGGAGGTCAAGGCCGCCATCGAGAAAAAGACGAAAAAGAAGGTTTGATCTGGAAAAAAGTAAATAAGACTAGGCGGCCCCGTTTCTGTACATGGCTATGCTGATGGACGTCAGCGCTGCAGTCAGCCTTGCGAACATAGGCGTACTGGCAGTCCTGCTTGGAATGTACGGCAGGATATACGCCAACACGAAGGCTGTCTTCACGCTCGGGCTGATGTTCTTTGCGGGCATGCTGGTCCTTCACAACGCCATCACGGTCTACGGCTACTTTGCCATGGCCCCGCTGTATGCAGAGCCGCTTCTGCCATACTTCCTTGGGGTGCACATCGCAGAGCTTGCCGGCATAGGCGCGCTCCTCAAGGTCACCGTGAGGCCCCTTTAGCTCAGAAAAATCTGGAGCCGATCTGGAAAAAAGTATAAGTGCAAAAAGTGTCGAGCTGCAGCTAAATTGGTAGAGACAAGCGTCCTAGTATCGGCGCTGGCAGGGACCGGATCGTTCTTTTCGCCCTGCATATTGCCCATAGTGCCGGCATTTGTCTCGTATCTGTCAGGCACGACCCTTTCTGAGGTCCAGAACCAGGACAAGGGCGGCCAGGGCCAGTCGCAGGTCACAGTCAAGCGCATGACGCGGCTCAACATCTTTCTCAACACCGTCTATTTCGTCCTTGGCTTTTCGCTCGTGTTTGCAGTCCTTGGCGTGATATTCAACTCGGTCCTTGTCAACGCCGGCACCGGATTTCAGGGGACGCTCCAGTGGATAGGCGGCGTAGTGATAATGGTGTTTGGCGCGTACCTGATACTTTCGACAAAGTTTCGGCAGCTCAACTTTGAAAGAAGGATGACAAACCTGCCCCGGTTCAAGACGACATACATCACGTCGTTTGTGTTCGGCGCGGCGTTTGCATCCGGTTGGACGCCGTGCGTCGGGCCGATACTTGGAAGCACGCTGACGCTTGCAGCGACTTCGCCGGGCGCGGCCTACAATTCCTTGCTTGCGTACGCCCTCGGCCTTGGAGTGCCGTTTCTGATAACCGGCGCATTCTTTTCGCAGGCGACCGGCGTAATCAGAAAGATGGTCAAGCACCTGAAGTATTTCAATCCGATAATGGGTGCCGTGCTGATTGTATTGGGCATACTGGTGTTCACAAACCAGCTCTCGATAATCGGGAGCTTCCCGCTTGCAGAGAACGTCATCAACCTGGAGAGGGGGATATGAACTCGGACAACCTGAGCGCGCTTGCAGTAGGAATCGGCGTCGTCGCGCTGATAGCAGGATTTGGCATCTACTTCAACAGCTCCGAGCTGAACAGCGCGTCGGGCAACCCCGGCGAGTTTGTATCAGCCGTGAGCGACGAGGGCGAAAGGGTGCAGATAGACAAGTCGCAGTTCCGCGCGGCGCCGGAGCTGAGGGGGATTAACAATTACATCAACACCGAGTCGATAGCGCTTGCAGACCTGAAGGGCAAGGTCGTGCTCGTCGATTTCTGGACCTATTCGTGCATCAACTGCATAAGGACAATACCCTACCTCAACGCTTGGCATGAGAAATACGTCGACGACGGGCTGGTGATAGTGGGGGTGCACACGCCCGAGTTTGACTTTGAAAAGAACCCGGCAAACGTCCAGGCAGCAGTCGAAAAGTTCGGCATAGAGTATCCAGTAGCGCAGGACAACGACAGGGAAACTTGGAAGGCGTACGAGAACCGCTACTGGCCAAGGAAATACCTGGTCGACGACGAGGGTTTCATCCGGTACGACCACATCGGCGAGGGAGCCTATGAGGAGACGGAGAAGGTGATAAAGGCGCTCCTGCAAGAGCGCGCGGCAAACATGGGCATGACAATTGACATCGACACGTCAACTGCAAGGCCGGAGGACGCGCAGAGCGTCAACTTTAGCCAGATAAACACGCCCGAGCTGTACTTTGGTTACGCGTACGCCCGCACGCAACTTGGAAACCCCGAGGGCTTCAAGCCAGAGCAGACGGTGACTTACACTCTAGCAGACGACGTGGAGATAACCAGAAACCGCATATACCTTTCAGGCGACTGGACCAACAGGGCCGACAGCATGGAATTGAAGAGCGCGACTGGCAGGATAGTGCTCCAGTACTCTGCCAAGGCAGTCAACATCGTGACAGGAGGCACGGGCACGGTGCACGTTGCCGTGGACGGCAAGCCCGTGGCAGACAGAGGAGCGGACGTGGACGCAGACGGATCGCTTGAGATAGACGGGCAGAGGCTCTACAACCTCGTGTCACACAGCAGGTACGGCCCGCACACGCTTGTGATAGACGTCGTGGGCGAGGGATTCGAAATTTACACATTCACCTTCGGATAAGCTTGTCCCGCCCCACAAGCTTTTTCCGATTTTTGCAAACCAAGCGTAATTGCCATTAATTGGCACGTATTGCCATTAGCTGGATAAAAATGGAAGAATCTAGCATACACTTTAAGTTCAGCTTGTGCTCATGATAAGCAAAAGGGGAGAGAATTGGAAGCTTCCCGAGCATCCCGTTCTCCCTCCGCGGCGTCGTTCTGTGTGTTGCCGGCGCCGCGACTCTCCCCTTTGAACAATTAATCCCGTTCTGTAATATTCCGGCGACCTTTCGCTAAACTATTGTTTCCTGAACCCAAAGTAGCAAGAATGACACTGGTCCTTGCCGTATATCACGCCTGTTGCTCCGCACTTGCTGCAGATCTTGTCGTGGTCTATGGTAGAGTCCAGAGACTTGGTCTTTTGCAGGCACTTGGGGCATATCGGCGCCTCCAGGTTGTAGCTTGAGAGGAAACCGGCGCCGCATTGCGTGCATTTCAGGCTGTACATCTTGCCTTTTGGTTTCCAGCGGTTGAACAGTCCCACTGCGCCTATCATTGACATAACGGAATAATCAATCTTGCGCCACTTTGTTACCTATCGATATGCTGATATATCATCCGCCGCCAGAGCTTCTCCATGTCCGAGGCAGGCCAGCTCCTTGTGCGCAGGATAAAGGACGGGACTGTCATAGACCACATAGAGGCAGGCAAGGCGCTCCTAGTCCTACAGGCTCTTGCCATCACCGGCAGGGAGGGCACCGTCATCACGGTTGCGCTGAACGTGCCCTCAAGCAAGCACGGCAAGAAGGACATCATCAAGGTGGAGAACCGCTACTTGGAAACGAGTGAGACCAACAAGCTGGCGCTGATTGCGCCCAGATCCACAATCAACATCATCAAGGACTACAAGCTGACGGAGAAGCGCAAGATACACCTCCCTGATTCCATTTCCGGCATATTCAAGTGCCCCAACTTAAAGTGCATCACAAACAGCGGCGAGGACATCAAGTCTGTGATCGACGTCATAGACAAGGAGAAGATGGTCTTAAAGTGCCGCTACTGCGCCCGCACTATCTCTGTCGACGAGCTGGTGTTCTGAGGCCACTGCCTGCCTGAAAGCGAGCGTATCCTTATTCTGGCCTGCTGTCCGGTCTTGCCGGGCTTCATCCTGTCTGCCGCAAAGTGGAACGCTATCAGCGGTCCGAACGCGGCGACCGTTATTGCCGCAAGCATATAGTTTTGCAGGTAGACCATGTAAAGCGTGATTCCGGCACCGGTCATTATCTCTAGCCAAGTGCAGGTGCACAGCTGCATCGCTATCCGCTTCAGTCTTGGCATGGAGTAATTGTTCCAGATGCCTTATTTGACCATTCTTCCAGATCTTTTCCAGAAGTAACTAGGGAATAGACGAGCATCCCTTTGGGGAGTAATGCCTTTTATGCCATCTGCCATAGGTCTGGCATGAATAAGAACTCGAAGTGGGACGAAAATACCTGTCAGTCTGCTGCTCGAAGGGTTGAAGAAGAGGATGCGGCCTTTTTGGCAAGCCCAGCTTACAGGAGGAAATAAAATGAGAAAGCTAATCGTCCTGTCTTTCATATCTCTCGACGGCGTGATACAGGCTCCGGGCGGCCCTGAAGAAGATCCAACCGGAGGGTTCAAGCACGAAGGTTGGGCTGTCGGATACTTTGATGACTTTCTTATCAAAGTGATGGTCAAGCAGACTAGCAAGCCCCTTGACTTGTTGCTTGGCAGAAAAACGTACGAAATATTTGCAGCGCACTGGCCGTACGTGAACGCCAGCGAAGATCCATTTGCAGACAAACTCAATAACGCCAAGAAATTCGTGGCTTCAAAGACGCTCTCAAAGCTTGACTGGAACAATTCCGAACTGATCGAAGGCGATGTTGCGGAGGGAATCAAAAGAATAAAGGAGCAGGACGGGCCGGAAATACAGGTTCACGGCAGCGGCAATCTCATCCAGACGCTTTTGAAGCACGATCTGGTCGATGAGCTCTGGCTAAAGATATTCCCTGTCACTCTCGGCACTGGTAAACGATTGTTCGCACAAGGTACGATTCCGGCTGGATTCAAACTTGTCGAAAGCGAGATCTCACCGAGTGGCGTTATCGTCGCCTCATTTGAGCGTGCAGGCGAAGTCAAGGCAGGGTCTTTTGGGCTTCAGACACCCAGTGAGGCAGAACTTGCCCGCCGAAAACGGCTCAAAGAGGAGGGTTGACTGTCCTCGTAAGTAGAGGGTATAGGATCCGGATCAGGCGCCGCCCTTTGCCCTTGCAAAGCGCTTGGACAGCTTTATGCCAAAACCCATCGCGATGAAAAAGGTCACAAGCGACGATCCCAGAGTAACAATAGTGTCTGCCTGCAGGACATAGTGCGCCACCACTGCGACGGTGACTGCCGGGACCGCTATTATCACAGCAAGGAGCGTCGCCACAGCGTACATCCTGCCGATAAACTCCATAGGGTTCTTCTTGTCGTCGCCCTGAGACACAGCCGGGGCAGCGCCTCGAATCAATTTAAGCATTTGTTACGATTAATATTGACGCGGGGGCGATAACGGGGCATGGAGCTCTCCAGCCTTGAGCTGCGCTACCTGGTAAACGAGATAGCGGCCAGGGTGACCTCCGGCTATTACGTCTCACAGGTAAACGCGGTGACAAAGGACTCGCTCCTTTTGCGGCTGCACCACCCGACGCAGGAAGACATCATACTGGTGTTGTCAGTCAGGGGCATATGGATTACAAAGCTCAAGTTCAAGCCGGTCGAAGACAACAGGCTTGAAACTGCTGCGATAGCGGAACTAGAGCGGGCCAAGATAGAATCAGTGGAGCAGGCCGGGAGCGAGCGCATAGCGACTGTAAAATTCCGCAGACTGGACGGCCAAGCGAGGATTGTAGTGTGCGAGTTTTTCGGCGACGGCAACATCGCCATATGCGACGAGGAGATGAAGATACTCGCAATCCTGAACCCGATACAGGTCCGGCACAGGACGCTTGCAGTTAGGCTGAAGTACGCGTTCCCGCCGTCAAGGGGCGCCGACATCTTTGCGCTTTCGCCCGCGCAGCTCCTGTCGCTCCGGGACAAGTTCAAAGACTTGGATGTCCTGCGCTGGATTGGTAGAGGATTATCGATGCCAAAAAAGTTCGTCGAAGAGGTGGCCAAGAGGGCGGATGTGGAGGGGTCGCGGCTCGCGTGGTCTCTTTCAGACAGCGAGGTTGAAAGGATTCATTCTACCATAAAGTCGCTTGCAGACGATGTGAGCACGGGAAAGAACCACGAGCCCGTGGTGATAATGCAGGGTGAAAAGCCGGTGGACGCGCTACCGATAGTGACAGACGAAGCAGGCAAACTCGAGAGAAAGAAGGTTCAGACTTTTATGGAAGCGCTCGACGAGGTGCTGAGCGCCGAGATACTCGACGTCGGCCGGAACTCAAGGACCATCGAGATAGACAGGCAGATAGCCGTTCTTGAGCACGACTTACAGGAGCAGGAAAAGGCCAAGGAGGCGGTCCTGCAAAAGGCGGAGGCAATACGCAAGCTCGCCGGCGAGCTGATGCAGGCGTCGTATTCCGCCGGCAAACTTGACGATGTTCTGTCTGCAAACTCGGCCGCAATAGTCGCGGACAAGGGCGTAAAATACGTGCAGGTAGCGGGCGAAACAATCGAGTTGCAGGACAACCTTGCGAAACTGAGCTCGATGCTCTTTGGGCGCGCAAAGGAGATGGAACGGGGCAACGCGGCAATAGAGGAAGCCCGCGCAAAGATTCTGGAACAGATAGAGAAACTGCGCAGCCAGACTGCAGCCATACACAAGAAAATAGTCGTGCAAAAGCAGACGTCAAAAGAATGGTACGAACGCTACAGATGGTTTGTAACAAGCGAGGGCCACCTTGCAATCGGCGGCCGCGACGCGTCGTCCAACTCGGCCCTTGTGCGCAAGCACCTGACAGAGGACGACGTCGTGTTCCACGCAGAGGTTCACGGCTCGCCGTTTTTCATAGTGAAAAACGCCGCCGCACCGGCGCAGGAAGGCAGGATTGAAAAGAGCCTCGCAGAGGTAGCACAGGCAACCATCGCCTTCAGCCGCGCATGGAAGGACGGCCTCACAAGCGCCGACGCGTACTGGGTGCTTCCAGAACAGGTGAAAAAGGGCGCGCCGTCGGGACAGTTCCTGCCAAAGGGCTCGTTTGTCATTGAGGGCAAGAGAAATTACATCAAGGGTATCGAGGCGAGGCTTGCAGTTGGGATTGTGTCTGTGAACGGCCGCGAGGCGCTTGCCTGCGGCCCCGAGGACGCCATAAAAAAGCATGCCCTGGTGTATGCCGTCCTGCTGCAGGGAGGCATGGATCCTATGAACGCGGCCAAGAAGGCCAAGTCGTCGCTCGTAGCCGCAGCAGGCGAAGAGCTTGCAGAGACGATAAAGCGCATACCTCTAGACGACTTTGTGCGGGCGCTTCCAACAGGCCAGTCGCGCGTGTCGTTTGCCAGCAGCAAAGATAATTAGAACCCGGGCTCAATGACACGCCGTGGTAAAAAAGCCAGTCAGGGAGCACGCCGACGCCAACATGACCACGCGCGTGGTCGTCCGGGACATCATGAACAGCCCGGTCATATCGGCCGCGCCGGGCGACAGCATCAGCTCCGTTGCAAAAAGGATGAAGTCAGAAAGGATAGGGAGCATTGTGATAATGGAACATGACAAGCCGGTCGGCCTTGTCACCGACTTTGACATCGTGGTAAACGGTGTCGCAAAAGGCGATGCCTCAAAGCTGAAAGCAAAAGACGTGATGCAGGACCTTCATACCATAGAGAGCGAGGAGAGCATCACCGAGGCCGCGCGCCTTTTGCGCAGGCACAACATCAAGCGCCTCGGCGTGGTCTACAAGAACCGCCTGGTGGGCATAATATCGGCGTCCGACGTAATCGCAGTCACGCCGGACTTGGTCGATGTCGTGTCGGAAAAGGCCGCCATTATCAGGGGCGAGCTTGGCATAACCAGGCCCGCGAGGAAGGTCTCGGGCTACTGCGACGAATGCGGCGAGTGGTCCGATTCATTGCAGTATGAAGAAGAACAGTTCGTCTGCGAGGTCTGCCGCGGCGAAGCGACCGAGTGAGGCGTTTTTAGCAGACGCCATGCTCGGGAGCCTTGCGCGCAAGCTGCGCATATTCGGCTTTGACACCGAGTACATGCCCGACACGGGCGACGACGAAGTGCTAAAACGCGGCGTCGAGCAGGGCAGAGTGATATTGACTGCAGACAAGGAGTTCTTCAAGAAGATAGTCAAGCGCGGAAGCCACGGGGTGCTCGTGGAAGGGGAGGACGACCTTGAGGACATGGCGCACGTCCTGTCAAAGCTCGGACTGTCGCCTGACAGTGCAGATATGGGCTCAAGGTGCGCCGCCTGCAACGGCCTGTTAGAAAAAGTGCCGAAAAAAGAGGCAGACGGCGTGCCAGAGGGTGTGCTTGACCGCCATTCCGAGTTCTACAGGTGCACTGCCTGCGGCAAAATATACTGGGAAGGTGGCCACATGGAGCGCATGTCGGCCTTTGCTGAAAGGCTCCGTGCACGCTTGGCAAAAGGTTAAAATCACGTGGAGCGGGCATCCTCACCAATATGAGTTCGAATTCTGCTTTAGAGCGAACCATAAACAAAGTTTTATCGCAAAAGGAGACAGAGCTTGTTTCGCAAATTGATTCTGCTTTTCAAGAGTCGCTCAAGAACCTGGAATCTTCAAGGAGCAGGCTTGAAGGCGAGCAGGCCAAGATAATCGAGTCAGCACGCAAGCAGGCGGAGAACCTGAAGCGCCAGATAGTGGGCTCCAGCAGGCTTACAGCCCGCAACAAGGAGCTAGTCACCATCGAGACCGAGGTCAACAAGGCGTTTGAGCAGGCAAGGGACAGGCTCGCAAACTCGGGCAGGGACAGCTCTTACCAGGTGCTCATGGCCAAGATTGTGGAGGAGAGCATCCCGCAGGTGGCGTCTGACGAGGTAATAGTCGAGTGCAACAGAAACGACGCAGAGCTGGTCAAGAAGATACTTGCCGACCTGTCCAGAAAGAACAGCAGGCTCAAGGCAAGCATTTCAGATAAACCGATTGACGCCATAGGCGGCATCAAGGTCAGGTCCGCGGACGGCACAATGTCGTTTGATAACACACTTGACTCGCGCATCGAGCGACTCAAACCTTTAATAAGGAAAAACATTGCACGCATGCTCAGAGGAGAGGAAGGCGAGGAATAATGGTAGCAAAGGGGCGCATTGTTTGGGTCAGCGGTCCGGCGGTAAAGGCCGACGGCATGGCCGCTGCCAAGATGTACGAGACAGTCGAAGTGGGCGACTCGAAGCTGATAGGCGAGGTCATCAGGCTGACAGGCGACGTCGCGTTCATCCAGGTATACGAGTCGACGTCCGGATTAAAGCCGGGCGAGCCGGTGGTCGGAACAGGACAGCCGCTTTCAGTCGTTTTGGGGCCGGGTGTCATTGGCAAGATATACGACGGGATCCAGAGGCCTCTTGACGAGATAGCGGCCAAGTCAGGCGCGTTCATCGGCAGGGGCATACAGACGACTCCCGTCGACATGAAGAAGAAGTACCATTTCAAGCCGTCAGTGAAAAAGGGCGATGATGTGGGGCCGGGCAGCATACTTGGCACGGTCGAAGAAACGCCGCTTCTCACGCACAGCATACTAGTCCCGCCTGACCACGCAGAGGGCGCCAAGATCGCGGACATTGCATCAGAAGGCGACTATGACATCGAGCACGTCATAGCCACGACCGAGAAGGCCGGCAGCAAAGTAGCGCTAAAGATGTATCACAAGTGGCCGGTGCGAAAGCCAAGGCCGTATGCGGAAAGGTATGATCCAACAGTCCCGCTTGTGACGGGCCAGCGTGTCATAGACACCTACTTCCCTATTGCCAAGGGCGGAACGGGTGCAATCCCCGGCGGCTTTGGCACGGGCAAGACCGTGACCATGCACCAGATTGCAAAGTGGGCCGACTCGAAAGTGGTCGTCTACATCGGCTGCGGCGAGCGCGGAAACGAGATGACAGAGGTGCTCGTCGAGTTCCCACACCTGCTCGACCCGAGGTCCGGCAGGCCGCTGATGGAGCGAACCGTCCTTGTGGCAAACACATCAAACATGCCCGTCGCTGCAAGGGAGGCATCAATCTACACCGGCGTTACAATAGCAGAATACTACCGCGACATGGGCTTTGACGTCGTGCTCGTCGCTGACTCTACCAGCAGGTGGGCAGAGGCGCTGCGCGAGATGTCAGGCCGTCTTGAAGAGATGCCGGCAGAGGAAGGGTATCCGTCGTACCTTGCGTCAAGGCTTGCAGAATTCTACGAGCGCGCAGGGCGCGTGCGGGCGCTGGGCTCCAAGGACAGGGCAGGCTCTGTAACTATCGTGGGCGCAGTCTCGCCGTCGGGCGCAGACTTTACCGAGCCGGTCACGACGCACACAATCAGGTTCATCAAGACCTTCTGGGCGCTTGACACAAGGCTCGCTTATTCCAGGCACTACCCGTCTATCAACTGGATGCAGTCTTATTCTGGCTACTTGGAAGACGTGTCCAAGTGGTGGAAGGAAAACGTCAGCGGCGACTGGTACGAGCTTCGCGCAGAGTCTTACCAGATCCTCCAGAGGGAAGACACGCTGAAGGAAATCGTCAGGTTGCTCGGGCCAGAAGCCCTGCCGGACGAGGAGAAGCTGGTGCTCGAAGTTGCTAGGATGATAAAGATTGGCATACTGCAGCAGAACTCGTTTGACAAGATAGACACCTACTGCAGCCCAGAGAAACAAGTGAAACTTGTCAAACTGATGGTCAAGTTCTTCAAGGAGGCGCAAAAGGCGCTCAAGGCAGAGGTGTCCTTGGCAGACATCAGGGCGATGCCGATAATCCCGCAGCTTTTGAAGGCAAAGTTCGACATACCCGAGGACCAGCTTTCAAAACTCGCAGACCTTGACAAGCAGGTGGACGAGGAGTTCCGCAAGCTGGGCTCCGGTAGCAAGAGTGAGGAGGTAAAAGTAGTTGCCTGAAACAACATCCGGTATTGAGTATACGAAAGTAGCAGAGATCAAGGGGCCGCTGATGGTAATAGACGGCATAACCAAGGCCTCTTTCGACGAACTCGTGGAGATCGAAACGTCTGACGGCGAGCGCAGGCTCGGCAAGGTCCTTGAAGTGGGCTTTGGAAAGGCAGTGGTACAGGTCTTTGAAGGAACGACCGGCCTGACCATCACCGGCACAAAGGCCAAGTTCCTCGGCAAGACGATGGAGATGCCAGTGTCTCAGGAACTGCTGGGCAGGGTGTTTGACGGCCTTGGAAGGCCAAACGACGGCCTGCCGGACCCAATCGCGGACAAGTTCCTCGACGTCAACGGCGAGCCCATGAACCCCGAGAGCAGGGAATACCCGACATCGTTCATCCAGACCGGCGTGTCTGTCATCGACGGCATGCTGACGCTTGTAAGGGGCCAGAAACTCCCGATATTCTCAGGCTCTGGCATGCCCCACAACATCCTGGCAGCACAGATTGCCCGCCAGGCATCAGTCGTCGGGACTAAGGAAGACTTTGCAGTAGTTTTCGCGGCAATCGGCGTGCAGTACTCTGAGGCGCAGTACTTCAAGCGCTCACTCGAAGAGTCGGGCGCGCTCAGGCGCTCTGTGCTGTTCCTGAACCTTGCAGACGACCCTGCCATTGAAAGAATCATCACGCCTAGGGTCGCGCTGACAGTCGCAGAATACTTGGCATACGATCTTGGCATGCACGTGCTTGCGATACTCACCGACATGACCAACTATGCAGAAGCGTTGCGTGAAATCTCGGCTGCAAGGGAAGAGGTGCCCGGCAGGAAGGGATACCCCGGCTACCTCTACACGGACTTGGCCAACAACTACGAGCGCGCAGGCAGGATAAAGGGCAAGAACGGCTCTGTCACGCAGGTGCCGATCCTGTCGATGCCGGCAGACGACATCACGCACCCGATCCCTGATCTCACCGGATACATCACCGAGGGCCAGATAGTGCTCGGCCGCGACCTTTTCAGGAAGGGCGTCTACCCGCCCGTTAATGTCTTGATGTCGCTTTCAAGGCTCATGAAGGACGGGGTCGGCGAGGGCAAGACCCGCGCAGACCACGCCGAGGTCGGCAACCAGATGTATGACCTCTATTCTAGGGCACAGGAAGTCAGGGCTCTTGCAGAGATCGTCGGACGCGCTGGTCTTACCGGCACGGACCTGAAGTACCTTGACGCCGGCGACATGTTCGAGAACTATTTCCTGAAGCAGGCGCCGGACGAGAACAGGAACCTCGAGGAGACGCTGAGCAGGGCGTGGGAAGTTCTCTCGACGCTCCCAGAGGGCGAGCTGACCAAGATCAAGGAAAAGCACATCAAGTCGTACTACAAGGGTAGCAGGTAATGTCGTCAAGAAGGGTCACGGCAACCAAGATAGAGCTCATCAAGATACGCCGCTCCATGCAGGTCGCCAAGATGGTCCACAAGATCCTTGACGACAAGCGCGAAGTGCTGCTCAAAAAGATAGATGAGATGATTGAGGAAGCCAACAAGGCACGCGAAGACATTTGGTCGCCTCTGGGCGAAATTTATTCTGCAGTCTACACGGCATACATGACGCTAGGCACGACTACACTTGAATCCATTTCCGATTCCACTCCAAGTGTCATGGAGACAGATGTCAATGTGCGCAGGATAGTCGATGTGAAAATACCGACGCTTTCGGTCAAGACCCGCGAAGGAGGCCAGCACCTCTCTTACGGTTTCATAGAGACAAACGCTTCAGTTGACAAGGCATCAAAGCTGATAAAGAATATGCTCCCGGCAGTGTGCAAGGCAGCCGAGTACGAGAACGCGATATTCAGCCTCGCAAAGGAGCTAGAGCGCACACAAAAGCTGATCAACGCGCTTGAATACATCATCATCCCGCAGTACCAGGACGCCATCTACTTCATCAAGGCGACATTGGAAGAGCGCGAGCGCGAAGAGTTTGTCAGGATCAAGAAGGTTAAAGTAGTGCTCGACAAGAAGAAGGTGGCAGAAGCGGAGGCAATGGCAAAGGCATGAGCGAAGTTTCGGGGCGTTTCGAGAAGGCCAAGGCAGAGCTGAAGGCCGAGCGAGACTCGATGGCGCAGAAGGTAAAAGACGAGGTAGCCCAGAGCAAGCGCAAGGCCCTTTCTAGGGTCTAGGGACCATTTTTACATATTTCATCTGACACGGAATTCATCGCACTCATAGTGTAGTTATCATTAAATAGGGCTGACAGTGCCCAACCCCTAATGAAGAGGCAACTGAAAGTAAGAGGAGCAATCTCGCTTTTGACAGTTCTCGCGGCAGTTGCGATTGCAAGCATCACCTTTGCGACGCCGGCTGCCTACGCACAGGAAGGGGCAGCCACCGACGCTAGCGCGTTCAAGTTCCTGGCAGCAGGTCTTGCGTTCGGCCTGGCAGCGCTTGGCGCCGGCATAGGCCTCGGCTTTGTCACGACGGGCGGTCTTGCGGCCATCAGCGAAAACCCCAAGATGCCGTCCAGCGTGTTCATCTTCGTGGGTATGGTCGAGTCAATCGCCATCTACGGCATCGTCATGATGTTCATCATCCTGGGCCAGTAGAAAACCACTGGCCGCAAAGCGGCCATTTTCCACCTTTTCTGATTTCTCTCATACAGAAACGATTTTAAAGAGAACATCGTGTCACCGTATTGAAGCATGGGGCTAGCGACGCTGAAAAAGGCCACAGTTATCCTGCCGAGGATGGAAACGCAGGAGGCCGTGAGCAAGCTTGCAGAGCTCGAGTGGTTCCACCCGATTCAGGCCCCGTCAAGCACCGAACACATCAACCCCTATTATGATGATCTTTTGCTAAAGGCGCAAAAGCTGTTCCAGGACATCGATGAAGTCGTCAAGGCGCTTGGCATCCCGGTCGAAGCCGGCGTCATGGCGACCATGTTCAAGGGCGCGCCAAAGGGCAAGACTGATTATGATATTGACAACATGCAGGGCTTTATCGCCGACTTGGAGGAAAGGAGCGCCAAGGCCCTTGAGGAGCCGAGGCGCGTCATCAAAGAGCGCGAGAGCATCCGCAAGCAGCTTGAAGAGTACGGCAACCTCGCCTCGATAACAGAGGGCGCGTCCAGCCTGAGCATGGAGCTGACAAGCCTTGGAAAACTGAGCAAGTTCTACGCTAGCATCTTTATCGTAGACGCCACCGACGAGGCCGAGATAAAGAAGAGCCTCGAAGACCTGCCCTTGTATTCTACAAAGCTTGGCGAAAAGAAAGTGGCGCTTTCAATTATCGGCTCAGCAGGCGACTCTGAGCGCATAACAAAGGTGATGCGCAGCTTTGGCATCAACCCGCTTGCAATCCCTGCAAACATGCCCCAGAACCCGAGCGTCGCCTACGCGGAAGCGACAGCAAAAGTAAAGGAGCTTGAAGCCGCGCAGGAGAAGCTCGATAAAGAGATAGTGAAGCTGACGCAGTCGATAATTACCACGATGCTATCGCTGCGCGAGGCTGCCGGCGTGGCCAAGGACGTGCTAGAGACCACAAGAAAGCCGGGCGGCACAAAGAACTTTGCGGTAATCCAAGGCTTTATCCCCAAGGAGATGGAGAACAAGTTCAAGAAACTGACGTCCAACTATGTCTCAATTGTCGAGGACGCCGGTATCACAGTAGACTACCACGACTTGGGCAAGCCGGCAATGCCCACACTTTTGAACAACAAGGGCTATTCAAAGAACTTTGAAGTCGTCACCGAAACACAGGGCCTCCCGCGCTACGGCGAGGTCGACCCGACTCCGATAATATCGATTGTCTGGCCGGTCTTTTACGGGCTGATGTTTGCAGACTTTGGCCACGGTATCCTGCTATTCGGACTTGGCATGCTTTTCAGGATCCGCGGCCAGGGCAGGCTCAGCGTCTGGGGCACACTCATCGCGGCAAGCGGCGTGGCAGCAGCAGTCGGCGGCCTTGGGACCGGTGAGATGTTTGGGTTCCACTTCGATCATCTGGCGATACTTGAAGATGTCGCGCACAACTTGCCGTTTATAGGACTGCTGTCAGTCTCGGAACTGAACTTTGAGCAGGTGGTCAAGATCCTTGCAATATCAATAGCCATAGGCATAGTGCACCTGCTGATGGCATTCTTCCTCAGGCTGAGGGCAGACATCAAGGCCGGCAACAAGATAATGGCCTACATGCACGACGTGCCGATCATAGTCCAGTACCTTGCAGTAGTGGCGTTGATACTTGCCTCCATCGGAGCGCAGTACGACATCATCAACATGTTCCTCACAGACGAGCACAACGAGCCGGTCCCATGGCTCACCTTTGCGTTCGGCGAGTGGGTGACTGTCAACTTGGTGGCCAAGGCAGGCCCACCTGTCATCTTTGCGTGCATGGCGATCACGATCATCGGCGGCATGAAGGAGGAGAAGCACCTGAAGGCCCAGGGCAAGGACTCGCCCCACGGCGGGCTCATGGGCATCATAGTAGAGACTTTCATGGTAAGGACGATAGAGATGCTTGCCAACACCATCAGCTACTCCCGGCTTGGCATCATGCTTCTCGTGCACACGGCGCTGCTTGTCACGGTGAACAACTCGTTTGAGCACGGAGGCGGCCTTGCGATCCTTATCGGCGGCAACATAGGCATTATGATGATCGAAGGCCTGATCGTATACATCCAGACCATCAGGCTCCACCTGTACGAGTGGTTCCCCAAGTGGTACGCGTCTGACGGCGTCCAGTTCAAGAAACTGGTCCCGCAGATGCTCTATTCCAACCTAAAGTGGAAGGAAGACAAGAGCTAAGCCTGCAGGTCACGCAGGGTCTCCCGCGTGGCGGCAATAATGGACTTCCACACAACGTCAGCCTGTTCAACGACGCGTCGTGCCCGTGTATTCTGTGGCCCAGAAACTGCTCACGGCCTTCAAGCAGTATGTCGCACCGACCACACCGGGTCGTTATCACGCACGCCTGCATGCCATGTAAAGGCCCTGGCAGCTATATGGCAAGTGCGGGTACTGTGCAGCACAATGTGTGCACCAGGCTGCACTGCACTCTTTAGAACGTCAGAACCCTGTCCGACTCCACTACCAGCTTGAGCATGTCCTTCATGGTCGAGATCGGGCAGACCTCAAACTGCATGTTCCGTGACTTGATGCAGGTCCCGCACGCAAGCATAGTGCCTCCGAGCTGGTTCAGCTTGGCAAGCTGATCCTTCACGTTGAACTTGTCGTTCTCGATGCTCTCTATCTCCACGCCCTTGCCAAGCAAGAATATCTTTACCTCATGTTCCTCAAGGATGGCAGTGTTTGCAAAGCGTAGGGCGTTCCAGACAGTCTCCGGGTCTGTCTGGGAGATGATGATGCCTATCTTCATGCAAAATGCGCAAGTGCAAAAGGACTGATTAAGCTTGCGCCTCTCAGGCCCTACAGCTCGAAAGCCACAACGCCATCTATTATGAACTTGATACTGGCAAGGATGACTGCTATCAGCACCATCTTCCTGAACTTTGCTTGGTCTATCCTGCCGACTATCTTGCGGCCGACGTACGAGCCTCCAAGCGCGATAGCAAACAGGATGGGGACAAGGTAGTAGTACTGCTCTGTCAAAAAGCCGCTTGCCAAGTACGACGGTATCCTGGTCGCGTCCGTACCAAGGGCTATCACCGCGGCAGTCGCGATGTACTTTTCCTTCTCGATTTTCAACCCCGTGAGAAACGACGCCCTCAGCGCGCCGCCAGTGCCTATCAGGCCGACGATAAAGCCCGACACACCGCCGCCTAGTGCCAGCGACTTTGTGCTTGCAGGAAATGCAAGCTTTGGCCTGACAAGAAACACCGTAGAAAGCGATATCAAGAATATGCCGAGCAGAAGCTTCAGAAAAGTCTGCGACAGCTCGCCTACAAGCGTGGCTCCAAGCAGGCTCAGGGCAAAGCTAGGCAACCCGAACACCAGAAGGACCCTCCTGTCAAGTCCATGCCTGAAAAACGCTATCCTGCCAACGTTTCCGAACAGGTGGAAAATTGCGACTAGCACCAGCGCCGTCTTGAAGTCAACAAGGTAGGATGCAAGCGGCAGGAAAATAGTCGACGAGCCAAAACCCGCCATCGTGCCTACGACTTCGGAGAAAAAGCCAACCACAATGAGTAGTATGTCTGCAGTCTCCATCTATGAAATCCCCTAGTCAAGAACCTCGGAGACAAGCTCGCCTATCTTGGGTCTGACGCGGCCAAGGGCCTGCCTGCCCTTTGCAGTCGCCTTGTAGTATATCCTCGCCCTACCCCCTTCATTTCTCTTCTCGCTTTCAAGGTAGCCATCTTTTTGCATTTTGTGGAGCGTGGGGTAAAGAGTGCCCGGCCCGACGCGATAGCCGTGCCTCTTCAGCTCCTTCATCATGTCGACGCCGCAGACTGCACCCTTCTGGGCGTGGTAGAGGACATGGATCTTGATGAATCCGAGCAGGAACTCCCTAGATATGTCTGCCAATATCAGTTAACGATATCGGGATACGATATTATAACATTATCTTATGACATCGATTTACTGCGAGCTAAAACCTACTGCGGGCCTATCTTGACAAGGCTTGCCATTATCCTGTCGGCAGGTATCTTTTGCTCGACGCCCGTTGCAATGGCTGCCAGGTTCTTTATCTCAAAGCCCATCAGCTTGAGAGACGCAAGCATGTTGCCCACCGTGAAAACCGCACGGTAGGATGCCGCGATGCGCTTGACCGACATGAGCTCAAAGCCTTGCTCCAATTGCATGATGGCATCGATGTCGTTTGCCGCGCTCTTGGGTATGAGATCACGATAAACGGTGTTTGCAAGCTCGCCAATTGCGTCTTGGATGCGTTCGACGTTCATCATCTTTTGGAGCGTTTCGCGGCTTGCCTTTGCAGTCGTCGTCACTATCAGGTCGTTTGTCTCTGCAGCAGAAAGCCCCCAGTACTTTGCCCTAAGCACCGCAAGTATGTTGTACGCGTCGATGTCGACTCCGACCAGTTTCTGCACGTCTTCCAGCTTGGACTCGTTCAGAAGAGACCTGTCAAGCGACTTGTAGAACGCGTGGTCGAGGTAAGTGTCAAACAGCCTGACGTCGCCCTTTTCCTTGTATGCAGCGGCTGCCTTTCTTGCGTCCTCGCCAAACTCGCTTCCCTGCAACGACGCGACTGCCTCTTCAAAGTCCTTGGCCACAAGCGCCTTGACCACGAGGTCACGCCTTCCCACGAGCTCTTCTGCCCTCAGGTTGACCTTGGGGAGGAGGTCGTCATAGGTTCTGCCCAGCGCCTTGCCTTTCAGTATGATCTTTAGGTTCCACGTGATGTATCTGACAAAATATGCGTTGAGAACTGCCGCGCCTGACGCGATTGCCACCATCTTGGCATGCGTATTGACGAGATGCTCTCTCAGCGCGCCTTCCACCTTCTCGGCGGTGAACGGCTTTTGCAGCTTGGCCAGCACGTCCAGGTAGACCGTGTTTTTCATCCTGGTCACGAGCTCCTCGACGTCTCTTGACTCTGCAAGGGTCTGGAGCGCGGTCCTTGACAGCATCTTGCCGCGTATGGTGTGGGCAAGCACGGTGCCAAAGATCTTGTTGGGTGTACTGACCTTGGCCATCGTTCTCAATGCCCGGGGCGCTTTATTTATAGATTGGCGAGCACGGCGGCGCTACGCCGGCACGTTGTAGACAATGCTTGTCAGGATGGAGCCTATGCCGGAGACCGTCGCAACGTTCTTGACGGCCTTGCGCAGCTCTGCCTCGTTCCTTGTCTTTACTTTCAAAATTATGTCGTACGCGCCGGCGGTGGGGTGCGACTCGACCACTCCCTTCACTTCTCTGACCTTCCTTTCTGCGCTGGCGGCCCTGTCAGGGTAGCACTTGACGAACACCAGGGCAAACGTCATACCCTGTACTTCCGCTCCATGAATTAAATGACTTTCGCACGTGATCTATGTGGGCTACGACAGTGCAGACCATGCGGTTCCGGAAAAATCCGTCGCAACTCTTTTGAATTATGCCTGCGAGAAAGACACGACGTGCGAAAGACGGGGCTGATCTACAAGTTAAGGCGCAGGGCAATCGACATGGACGAACTTGCCCCGTACCTGTTCCTGCTCACGCCCATATTCACGGTGATGCTCGTGCTGTTCCTGTGGTTTGTTCTGAACACAGACTAGCCGGCACGGTTATATTCGCATTTCTTGAACAAATGGTGTGCCGATTCACCTAGACGACACCGACGTGGCAATCCTCAAATCGCTCATGGAAGACGGGCGCAAGTCGTTCAGGGCAATCTCAAGGGAGGTAAAGGTGAGCACGCCCACGGTCAAGGCCCGGTACGAGCGGCTGGTGAACATGGGCCTGATAAAGTCAGTCAAGCCCGAGATAGACGTGTCCAAGATAGCAGGCCCTGCTAAAAGCGCATTCAAAGGCCCTGTCAGGAAAAAAGTAAAGCTGGAAGGGCTGAAGGTAAAGATGAAATGCGAGTTCTGCGGCGGGCCTATCCACGGCGCGCCCAAGGTGCTCAGGTTCGCAAACCTTGAGCGGTTCTTCTGCTGCATATCGTGCAGGAACGGCTACCGCGAAAAATACGCCGGCCGGATACAGTCGCTGATAGAACAACACAGGCGCAGCTAGCCTGCAGGCGCCAGCTGCACGGTCTCCTTCTTGGCCCTCTTCCTTTCGCCTGTCTTCTTGGTCATGCTGTCGACGGTGCCAAGCGCAAAGACGTACCTGACGCCTTCTGCCTTCATCTCAGGCGTCAGAAGCGAGTTCATCTTTTCCACGTCGTTTCGCACATATTCTTCAGGGTGCTTGTTGGTCCTTGCTACGACGTATTGCAGTTCGTCGCCCTTGTACTTGTGGATCTCGAAAACCTGCATTGCTACCAGTTGCAGATGCACAAGTAAATTGCGGGTGTCAAAAATTCTAGCGTTCTAGTCCTCAAAAAGCTTGACAAGGCCTGAGGAGATCTTCTTCGAGAACGCCAGGATTGCAAAGTGGACTCCAAAGCCAATTGCAGCGGCAATTGCAATGTTGACGCCTGCTTGGTACAGGCCGATAAAGAGGCCGACCGGAGGGAGCGCAAATATCATTGCAAGGGCGGTGCTCATCCACATTGATTTTGCGACGAGCTCTGGCGTGAGGTTCTCAAAACTTCCGCTCTTGAATTTCAGCGCCTGCCTGCTTCCCACGATATTATCTTGAAAAACGTACAGAATATTAATATTAGCACGCTAAAACGTATAACTATATTATCACAATAAACAGGTTTTACATCATAGGAAGCTTGAGGTGATGCAACAGTTGCATCAAAACCGCTCTCGATCGATAATTTCTCCAATGTTTTTGCCTCGCATTTTCAAGGTTATGCTGCAGTATTTCCAATCTAGCCGGGTATTGTTGCAATATGTTACTTGCCAGAAAATCATGCCGCGAAAATTAGCATGAAAACCTGCGACAAAATAAACTTAATTAGCATCAGTGGCAATTACAGACAGAATGCAGACACCTACCTTATCGACACAGGAGGAAAAGGCGCAGCTAGAAGAGAAATACGAGAAGCTGATAGACCAGTTCGAGACAGAGACGGCGCAGTACGACAGGCTGTCTAGGATTGCCGCGGTCGCCACGTTTGCCGGCGTCCTTGCCTCTATTCTAGTCCCGCTGCTGTACCTCACTACTACTGCGGAAGACCCGTACAGGGCGTTCGTGTCAGGGCCGCTGCTGTACATCGTGATAGGAGGAGTGCTTGCAAGCAAGGTCGCCCCCAAGTTCCTGATAATGTACGCCAACCACAAAAAACACGAGGTGTCGAGGCTGAAATACAGGCCGGTGACCGGCGTGTGCATGTGCGACCTCTACCAGTACCGCACACACCTGCGCAGGATGGACAAGGCCGGGACCCCGGGCGAACGCATGAGGCACGCCAAGCTGGCGGCATACTACAAGCACCAGATGGGCTGGGCCTAGCCGCAAGGCATTTTACCGGCTAAAAAATAACCAGTAAAGGCCGTATTGACCAGCCTAGACAAGGTATACTACATGCGCATCGTGCTCGGCATAATCGCCGGCGTGATATCAGGTTTCATCATCGCGCCCGAGTTTGACCAGAGCACGTCAGTCGGCATCGCATTCGGCATAGCGATAGCGTTCTTTGGCATCTCGATCGGCGTCAGCAGGAGCATGACAAAGAACCAGCCAAAGGAGGTCAAGAAGAAGGCCGGCTATGACGGCATCGTCCCTTTCATCTTCATGAACTTTGTGTTCATGATACTTGTCTACACCGCGCTCCACCAGGCAGAACTTTTAAGATAAATAGCAGTCTTTCATTACGGCTGGCATGTGGGACTACCGCACCCCGGGCATCCCCGACGAGCTTTTTGAGCGCACCGAGGAGGTTCCCATCACAAAGGAGGACGTGCGAGCCCTTGTCATCAGCAAACTGCGATTGAAGGAGGGCCAGTCAGCCATCGATGTCGGCTGCGGCAGCGGCAGCATAACCGTCGAATTGTGCCTGCAGACAAAGGGGCAGGTGCACGCCATCGACTTTGACCAGAACGCGATAGAGCTGACGAAAAAGAACCTGAACAAGTTCGGAGTCAGCGCGCACGTCATCCAGGGCAAGGCCCAAGACGTGCTGCCGACGTTGCCGCAGGTCGATGCAGTAGTCGTGGGCGGCACCTGGGGCGACGCGGGCAGGGTGATAGAGCTTGCAGTTGGCAGGTTGAAAAAGGGCGGCCGCATAGTCATCGACACTATCCTCATCGAGACGATGTACCACGCCCTTGCCAAGGTTAATGAATTGAAGCTGACTGACGTCGACGTCACCCAAATTACAATAGCAAAGGCGCGCAAGGTGACGACCGGCACGATGATGCTTGCCCGGAATCCGGTGCTTTTGATATCGGCTACGAAATCCTAGCTATCGCAGCGTCAAGGTAGTCCTTGTCTATCTCAAAGCCCACAAACGATACGCCGAGCTTTTTTGCGGCCACCGCGGTCGAGCCTATGCCGACAAACGGGTCGCACACAAGCCTCGCATGACCGTGCAACTTTATGCACATCTCTGGCAGTTTAACAGGGAACGTGGCAGGATGCGGCCTGTCCTTCTTGCTCTGGATCGTCTCGTAGGGCATGAACCACGTGTTGCCCCTGTCACGCCTGTCTTGTTTCGCTTTCTTCCACCTGCCGATGTTCGACTTGTCCTGGTACGGGATACCGACTGCCAGCTTGTCCATCTTGGCGTCGCCGGTCTTTGTGAAATGAAAGACGTACTCGTGGCAGTCGTTGAGAAAGCGCTCGCTTGAGATGGGCTTGTAGTGGCCCACCGCAACGTCGCCGGCGATGCCGGGGTAGTTGCCCACGTCTGCCTTTGAAATAGCAATGGACTTGACCCAGTGCACTACGTTCTGCAGGACGAAATGCTGGCGCAGGGCCGACGCGACATCCCATGCTATCCACTGATCCTTGGGCCTGTTGCCGATGTTCAAAAAGAACGAGCCGTCGTCTGCAAGCGCGCGCTTGACTGCAATGCCGACCTGCCCCATCCACTCCAGGTACTTTTCGCGGGGCATCTCGTCGTGGTATGAATTGTAACCGATGCCGATGTTATACGGCGGCGACGTGACGACGACGTCGATTGAATTTTCCTCGACGTCTTCGCGGAGGCCGGCTACGCAGTCTTTCAGGTAGAATTTCGCGCTTTTGCCACCGTAGCGAACGACCCTGTACGGCCCGCCTCTCATTTGCCAAAGGCACGCCGGTCATGCATTTATCTCTATTTCAAAAGGGCAAGCTCAGCCGCCTGCGCCATCCTATGACCCATTATAGCTCCAACTATGCCCGCGCTAGCAGCCGGCATTGCGACTAGCGGGAACACCGTTCCAAGCAGGTCAAAGTAGATGAGGGCAGTCAGGCTGGCCCAGACCGTTCTATTCCCCAGCGCCTCCTCGTACGTGTGGGTTATGAGCGGATAGTACAGGACGATGAAGGCAAGGCCAGCGATGGCCCCAGCAACCATAACGGAATGGCGGGAGTTCCAGCGCGACATGATGGCGTCGGCGCAGACAAGCGGTATTATTGCCGTGATGTAGAACGGTATCGTGGGCCAGAGCGCGTCGTTTGGCAGCATAGAAGTCAGCACGCCCACTAGAATGAATGACGCGCCAAGCGCGGTGACAACGCCAAACCGGCGGCCGTAAAGCGCGGACGCCGCGACAACTATTGCGGCCGTTATCGCCGGAAAGCCGAGCGTCGCCACTATTGCGCCGGCGCGGGGCTCGGGGTTGAAGTTGAAAAATGCAGTCTCTGAGAACGGCAGCGAGAACATGTGTATCGCCCCTGCTGCAGAGATCCACATAGGAAGAAGGGCCGCAAGCACGAGAGGCAACGGCAGCGCCTTGCGGTTATGTCTTGGATATGCAGTCGCGATCCCGATTGCTGCGGCCACGCTGCCTGCCACCATCCCGCTTACAAGCACCGCGTGCGGCGGCGACAGCAGCCCGTCAAGCCCGAAAGCCGAGTGCCACGCAAAGTCGATGGGACCGGCGGCAAGCAGGAGCGATATGCCGGCGAGCACGAGCTTGGCAGGCCAGTCAGTCCTTTTGGCGGCACGCGAAGCCGACATGACGATTATTGCGCCCACAAGCGCCGCGCCTGCTCCTGAATAAAGCGCGGCATGCGGCGGAGAAAAGAACGTCTCGGGCCTGTTGAGCAGGTGGTTCGTGACATCCCACGTGCCGCCAGATATGGCAAGCAGTATGCCGAGGCTTGAAATGACGTACCCTGCAACTAGCCTCCTTGCAGGCTCGTGCATGGCGTCAAGCAGGCCGTGCTGGTAGTTCAACGGCTATCATGACGCTTGCGAGAATTTTAACCCTTTGTCACCATGATTTCATACACGTCGACATACTCGTCCTGCTGGTCCAGTATGCCATCAGCAGGGTAGTGCGCTTGGTCGCCGTTGTGAGGCAGGCCTACTGCTTTTACAAAAACGACGAACCTGCCCTCGCTCTCAGGTTTGACTGACAGGTCGATGTTGAACGCCTCGCCTGGCTCCCACGGCCGGCTTATTGCCTCGACCGCGGGATACCTTGCAATCATGCTCTGGATACCGGTATAGCCTACGGCTAGGTCGTCGATGCCGGGCCGTATGAAATCCGGCGACTGCTTGAAGTTGTGGCTGTTGACCGTGATGATGTCGGCACGGGTTGCGTTTGGGAACGCGACAGACACGAGCTGCAGGTCTGCCGAGTCACCCCTGTTGACAGCGCTCACCCGTATCGAAAAATTGTTGCCGAGCGTGATCGTTTCGTCTGAAAGTCCCACGCTCGTTATGACCGGTGCGGGCCTCGGAGGCGCAAGCGTCAGTGAATACGGCTGCGGCAGGACAAATATGGCAAACACAAAGTAGACTGCCGCTGCTGCAAGCGCCGCTCCTGCGACGGCCCAGGCCTTCACGGTGACGCGGAGTGGTTCATTCGCTTAAATTTCTTGGGAAAAGGGGGTATTAGGCGCTTGGCGATCCCGCGTCACGACCTGTTACAGCCCATGCCGTTAAAGTCGCGGTTTTTACCTTCTGACGCAGTTTTGCTTTAGTAGCCGCCAAGCGCCAACGTTAAGCATCGTTTCTCGGCAGCTTCACGACAGTATTATGCAGTTTTTTCTATTAAAGGATTGTGCTTCTGTATTATGTTGATATTATTTGTTGCACAAGATAGAATGACGATTAGAATCCATGATTTCATGAATTAAATGGATCGTGCGTTGTGCGTATTCTAACTGACTATCGTCGATCCTACCCGAACCCGAAAAAATGCGCGCGCTGGTGCACGTTGCACTCGGTTTCGTTGTGAAAGACAGTGGCGCAGTAGCCGCAAAGATACAATCCAAGCTGCTCGATGTCGCCTTCCTTCAACACGGCAAGCGCGTTCTGCTCGTCGGTGCTTTCGGCGACGACGTAGCCTTGCGACAGTATCTTTTCTATCGCCTGCTTTATCTGCACCGGCGTGCCTGCAGCGACTATGCTTCCGTCAACTTCTTTTCCGCCGAGCGCGCCGAGTATGGCCTCCCTGCTTGCGTCGCAAAGGCGCGAAATGTCAATCCTTACAGATTCAGTCAAGTGAAATCGAGATCCCCACAAGATCGCCTTTGGTGCGCGAAACAAACCCTGCAAGTTTTGCCTGAAATCCGTACTTCTTGCTGCGCGCCTTTAGAGCCCTATCCAATTCGTCTTTGTCTAGGAACCGGACCCTTCCTTCCACCCACTCGCCCTGCGGCTCACCCCTCATCCCTGACGGCATTATCCTAACTTTGTCGTTGTTGCGCAGCCTCTTTACCTTGCCAGTCTCGCTTCTTGTCACCACTATAATCTGCTCGCCTTCTGCCATGAACCAGACCGGCGTAGAGACTCCCTGCCCGCTCTTGCGGTACGTTTCAAGGTTGATGTACTTGCCCGAAAACTGCGCAAGCTTGTCCATGCAGATACAGACGCGCGCTTGCGAAATAAACCTTAGTCCTTGTAGCTTGTTATCAGTATCCTCGCAGAGATGATGCCTACAACAGTCGTGAGCCACAGAGTCGACATCCTGGATAAAAGCGCGATTGCAGCGGCGGTGGAAAGCGCGATTCCCTCGGCACGCAGGAGCCCTATCATACTTCCTTCCGTCACGACGAGCCCGCCAGGGATTATGCTGAGCACCCCGGCCCCAAGCGACGTAAGGTAGACCGTAGTAGAGTGCATGAACTCGAAATCTACTCCGAGCGCGACAAATACGAGGTAGACAGTCACGGCCTCCATGAACCAGACAGGCAGGCTCATGAGCCACGCAGTGCCGGCGACTTCCAGGTTGAGGAACTTGGAAAAGCTGTGGTGCATCTCTCCAAACCCGGCTGCGTAGCCGCGCACAAGCTTGAACCTGCCGAAAAACCGCTCAAAGGCGTCAAAGACGGACTTGTTTCTTGCAAGCACGTAGAACAGGATTGCGATCGGCAGGATTATGCCTGCTACCACGAACCCCTCCCACAGCGGGAAGAACGCAAGCGCGATGAGCATGACTGCAAGCACCGTGATTATGTCCAAGAACCGCTCGACAAAATACAGGGGCGCAGTCGTGGGTATGGGGGCGCCCGACTCTCTCTTTATGAACTGGGTCCTGACCAGCTCGCCGGACCCGCCCGGCGTAATGACTATCACTGCAAGCGCCGATAGGTAGATGAGGACGTGGCGCCAGAACGCTATCGTTATCCCGATGGAACCGAGCAGGAATCTGTTGCGCATGGCCCTCAGCGCAAGAACTGAAAGTTGTGAGAGGATTATCAGCGGTATGTATTCGGGCTTTATGAGGTAGAACTGGCTAATGGTGTCCCCGGCGCCCGTGAGAACGATGATTGCTATGTAGATAGCAGCTGCGGCAGCCGCAAACATGTACACCTTGTTGAAGATGCGGTCTGTCACGCCACGTAATGTCGTGATGCGTTATAAAGAGGCTGAGTCAAAATGTTTTAGCGCCGGCGCGTTTTATCAGGTGCAGTATGAGCCTGGAGATGACAAAGTCGCTGAGAGGGGCGCTCGGTGAGCTTTACTACAAGGAAGGATGCGACCAGAAAGGTTGGGCATACATCTCGCTTGAGAACATTCACAACAACCAATTCAAGGACAACGTGCTTGTATTCAAGAAGGGATTTCACCGGATACGCATCAAGATACACGAGCAGCTTGTTTCCGAAATAAAAGAGATTGCCAGACCAACCAATAACTCAAAGGAAAATCCTAGCTTTGTCTTTGATTTTCTTGCATGCAAGGTCAATCAGCGCGACAAATACGAAGGCGTCATGTTGGCAAACCCGACAGCGCTCTGCTGGGTCGAAGTCAAAACGGGAAAAAGTGGATTTACGAACAACCAGATAGACGCGCTGGAAAGGATCAAGATCCCGCTTGCACTGTTTTACATAATTGACGTGCTTGCCCCGCCGCGCAGGATCGAGATGGAATGGGACATCAGGACCGGCGATGAGTGGCTCAACGAGCTTGACGACAAGCGCGACCAAGTCGAGTCAGACGACGACTATTTGTGATCGGTTAATTAGGCGGAGGCAGCAAGCTCGCGTGATGTCTAGCAGGCAGGTCTGGAAAAAGTGCACGTTTTGCGACAACGGGAGAAAGAGATGCTTCAAGTGCGGCGGCTCGGGCAAGGTTGCGCCCGGCTGGCAGACATGCTACGACTGCAAGGGGATCGGGACAGTATTGTGCACCGACTGCGGCGGCGCAGGTGGCCGGCGCGAGACTGTGTGGGTGCGAGAATAGGCCTTAATTGCTACTACCGTGCACTAGTCTCATTGACGACGTGCAGGCACTGGGCGTGCAACGTTTCTGACAGCACCTGCGTGGGCTGCGGGGTCAAGATATGCCCACAGTGTTTGAAAGAGCCCGAGTTTTGCCGATGCGAGAACAAACACGAGTGCTGCAAAGTTTAGAGAAATAAACGCTACTGCGGCTCTATCGTCGCCGGCGGCTTGCTGGACACCGCAAAAGTGACCCAGGTCGCGCCGTCAACCTCGTTTGTTATTCTATTACTAATCTTCTCCAAAAGATCGTACGGTAGACGCGTCCAGTCTGCAGTCATGGCGTCTATTGATTCCACCACTCTTACTATGACGACGTGACCATAGACGCGCTCGTCGCCCAGAACGCCGACAGCCCTGTCGTCGCCGACAGCGGCATAAGCCTGCCATACCTTGTCGTAATAGCCTGCCACCTTCAATTCGTCTTCGACTATCTTGCTTGCCTTCTTGGCTATCCTTATCTTGTCCGGCGTTAATACTCCAATGACCCTTACTGCAAGGCCCGGCCCGGGGAACGGGTGCCTCTTCAACAACTCGTCGGGCACGCCAAGCAAGCCTGCCACCTTTCTCACCTCGTCCTTGTACAGATACCTCAAGGGCTCGATTACCTTCAACTTCAGCCACTTTGGCAGGCCACCTACGTTGTGGTGCGTCTTTATGACGGCTGCAGGACCTTTAGACACGCCGCTTTCTATGACATCGGGGTAGAGCGTGCCCTGCGCAAGCCACTGGAACGGTCCGTGCTTTTTTGCAACAGTCACAAACTCTTTTGCAAACTGGTCGCCGATTATCTTGCGCTTTTTCTCCGGGTCGCTCACGCCCTTCAGGCGCGCAAGGAACCTCTTTTCAGCGTCGACGTAGATCAAATTGATGTCCAAGTGTTCTTTGAACAGCTTGACGACTTCTTTTTCCTCGTCCTGCCGCAAGAGCCCGTGGTTGATGAAAACACATGATAGTTGCTTGCCGATAGCCTTATTCAATAACGCAGCGACCGTGGTCGAGTCGATGCCACCACTTACCGCCGCAAGCACGTGGTCCTTGCCGACCTTCTCCCTCACCTCGTTGACCGTCGTCTCGATAAAGCTCTGCATGTCCCACTCGGGCTTGGCTCCGCTTATCTCCTGCGCAAAGTTCTTGAGCACCTGCACGCCCCGCTCCGTGTGCATGACTTCGGGGTGGAACTGGATCCCGTAGAGCTTTTTCTCCCTGTTGCCAATCGCAGCAGACGACGAGTTGTCGGTGTGCGCAAGCACCTGAAAGCCGTCTGGGACTTTCTCTGCCGCGTCGCCGTGGCTCATCCAGCAATTGATGCCTGCACCAAGGTCCTTGAACAAATCTGAATTATCGTCTATCTTCAAGCCCGCCCTGCCGTACTCGCGGCTTGTCTGGCGCTTGACACTCCCTCCAAAGTTGCTCACAAGCACCTGGTGGCCGTAGCATATGCCCAGGATAGGCTTGCCCATCTCAAACAGCCTCTTGTCCGGCTTGGGCGCGCCTTTGGCATAGACGCTTGCGGGCCCGCCGGAGAATATGATGCCCTTTGGGTTGATCTCCTTTATCACCTTGGCAGGAGTGTCGTACGGGAGCAGTTCGCAGTAGACGTTTGCCTCCCGTATGCGCCTGCAGATAAGATGACTGTACTGCGAGCCAAAGTCGAGGACAACTATCTTGTCCATGTCGTCGGACATCCCTACGCGGTCTTCTCCAGCATGCGCGTGAACACCCACGTAGACGTGTTGAATATCTCTCCTAGGCGCTCCTTGTCCCGGTAGTTGTTTATCGTTATGCGCTTTATCTGGCCGTTTGCCTCCTCGACGGAGTACGAGAGCGCGTCTGACGCATTCTTCTCTGCGTCCTTGGCCTTCATGCCGTCAAGTATCCTGCTCAAAAAGAACGACTTGAAAGGCGGCGTGCTTGAACTTAGATTAACAACCGGCGTGATTACGACGGAATTTGCAGTCACCTCCGCGTTTGCAAGCAAAAACTCGTCCTTTGCGCGCTTTAACTGCCGGACGTCCTTGCCGACTTCAAAGCTTGTCTGCTTTGCCGGGGGCGGTGGCGACGTGGTCATCGCTTGCTTTGCGGGCGCAAGTTTGGGCTCTGGCGCCAATGTTGCGGCGGCGCGGAAACTGCCCTGCTTTAGTATGCTGTCGACGACTGAAAGCGTGTTTCGCAGCCTTTCAAGCTCCTCTTGCTTGTCTGCTATCTGCTTCATGAGCCATTCCCTTATCTCGGCGGCGCGCCTCACGTCGTCTTCGGAAAAGCCGGACATTTGCATGCCATCTTCATTGTAAAAGGTATAATAGCTTTTACCGCCGTTTGTTACGCCTGTTTATCTTGAGCATTATTATTATCGCGACGCCCCACAGTATGAACGCCGGGATGTTCTGCCCAAAGAACCACGCGGCCCCGCCTGCTACTGCAAAGAACATGCCTATTATGGCAATTGCCTTGCGCTGGCTGACCATGCCTAGTAGGGCGAGAAGCCCTTTATCGGCTTTTTAGACGTGTCAAAGAGCTGCGAGCGCGACTGCTTGGCCAAGACCTCGAGCAGGCGCCTTCCGGCCTCCATCTTGCGCCTCTTGAGCTCGGCGTTTTTCACTTTCTTCTTAGAGTACTTGCCAATCTCTATGCCAAAGTCCATGCCTACCAGAACTATCTTTTTTGCGCCAAATTCTTCTGCCAAAAATACGCACCTGTCGCCATCTGTGAACCCGCCAAAGTTGTGGACGTTTTCGACCGGCATGACTTGAGTTGTGCCGACAAGCTTTCTGAACCTTGGAACCATCTTCTTGAGCATCGCTGTGTTGTCGCCGTGCGCGTGAACCACCATTATGGCGCCGCCCTTTTCAGCTGTCTGCAACGCTTTAGCATCGCCGTCAAGGTCGGTGACAACGATGTCCGGCTTTATCTTGTTCTTGAGCAAGGCCTGGGCCGCGCCGTCTGCGGCTATCTTTACGGCGCTCTTGTTCTTTTTCAATAACTGGATGCTGTCCTCGAGGCTCGGGCCTGCGCCGACCACGAATACTATCTTGCCCTTCATCTTTTTCTGCAGGACCTTGAGGTCTAGAGCCTTCTTGGCTATCATCGCAGAAAGCGTCCTCGCCGCCTCCTGGTCCTTCTCTGTGCTGTAGCCGAATTCCGCACGGATGTTCTGGTAATACGGGAACCAGTCGACGAATCTCACGAAATGGGTTGAGCCTTCGATGATAATAATACTTTACTGAAGAGCGGGCTTAACTGTTAGTCAACTGCCACCGGCCAACGGCCGATAACCTGTATCTGCCATCTCATGCGATACGTTTGGCTGGTTGACAGACAGCCTGATCAGCTCAGACATGCCGAGCCGACCGATGTTCCTTGCTGCATTCAGGTCGGAATTGAGTTCAAAACCGCATCTTCTGCATTCGAATTGCAGCCCTTTTCTGTTGTTTCTGTTGATGTACCCACATTTGCTACATTTCTGTGATGTATGCTTGGGGCCTACGTGTAATACCAGCTTACCAAGATTCTCTGCCTTGTACTTCAATAGTACTAGAAGTCGCCCGTAGCTCCATCCCCCAAGCATCCTGTTGAATCTCTTACCATTTCTCTTGTGTTTGGATATCTGGAGTGCTTCTACTGCAAACACGTCGTATGGCTTTTGAACCAACCACTTTGCAATGACATGATTTACATCCAGAGTGAACCGTCTCTCTCGCCCCGCCAACCTGCGCAACTTTCGTTTGGCTGAGCGAGTGCCTATACTCTGCAACCTTGCCTTCAAGTACTGATAGCGGCCTTTTACCGTTCTCAGGTGTCTTGAATTGACAAAGCTGTTGTCACTGCAAGTCACGATGTTCATTATCCCTCTGTCGATTCCAAGAACAGACTTGCCAGCATTTTGTGGGATACTAGGCAATTCAAACTGTATGTTCAGAAATGCTTCATTTGTAATTACTAGTTGTGCATTTGTGTACTTTCCGGTAATGTACTGCTTGCAGTAGTCGTATATGCGGACAGGAAAGCTTATTCTACCTGCTACGGTGTTTAAAGAAACGCAGCCGCTTTCGGGGTAGAACTTGAATGTGCGCTTGTCGTATCGTATCTGCAGCCGTTTTTTTGTTGGAAGCGTTATGCACCTATTTCGTTTCAGCATTTCAGCGGCTTGATCTAGTGCACATTGCACCAACGCGGATGGCAGTTTTGGTAATCTTTGTCTAATCAATTCGTATGTGCCGGCATTGAGTTTTTTCTTACCGTAGGTCTTGTTCTTGAAACCATAGTTCAAGGTGAGCTGGCAGGCTTGGGTGTATTGAGCTGCAGTTTCGAGTAGTGGTTACAAATTGCCTGTCAACTTTACCTTGACCGTTCTGAACATCGTCTACTGATACCGTGCATCCCCTTTTAACTGCGGAGACACCAAGGGGGGAGGGGGTAGACCCAAGGCAAGAATGACTACACCTACCAAGATTGGTAAACCTCTGACACCACATATATAATAGAATGAAGGCACTTGCAACAAAAGCCCGATGGAACCCAAGATACAGAGCAAGGCGTGGAACCACGAGATTGAAAGCGCTATCCTGAAAACGTGGCAGGACGAGGACACGTACCGCTTTGAAGTTAACAACAAGCCTGCGTTTGTGATAGACACGCCGCCACCGTACCCGTCGGGCAAGCCCTGGCACATGGGCGCTGCGGCTCACTATGCACAGATAGACATGATAGCAAGGACCGCAAGGATGTCGGGCAAGAACGTGCTCTTTCCCATCGGCATCGACAGAAACGGCCTGCCTGTGGAAATCTACACGGAGAAAAAATACAAGGTGCGCATGCGCCAGATGGACAGGCAGAAATTCCTTGATCTCTGTAAAGGTGCATTAGACGACCTTGAGGCCGAAATGCTCCAGATAATGAAGAACATGGGGCTTTCAGGCGACTTTACTCATTACTACAGGACTGATTCTGACGAGTATCGCGCATTGACGCAGGCCACGTTCATAGAACTCTGGAACCGCGGGCTTGTCTATCTTGCTAACAGGCCGAACAACTACTGCCCAGACTGCGGCACCACGATAGCAGACGCCGAGATAATCTACGACGACCTGCCGACGAAACTGGTGCACATGAAGTTCAAAGTAGCCGGCACAAACGACAGAGTCATCATCGCCTCGACAAGGCCTGAATTGCTATTTGCCTGCCAGGCAGTCATAGTCAACCCTGACGACGAGCGGTACCTCGACTACCAGAACAAGTCAGTCGTGCTCCCAGTCTTTGGGAGGGAAGTACCAATCAAGACGCACCGCTCTGCCAAGCCCGAGTTTGGTTCAGGCGCGGTTATGGTCTGCTCGTACGGCGACCAGAACGACGTGCAAGTGTTCCGTGAATTGCAATTAAAGGAAATAGTCGCGCTGTCTGAAAACGGTATCACCACGGAAGCAGCGGGCGCCTACGCCGGCCTGCGCATAAACCAGGCGCGCACGCGAATCATCGAGGACCTAAAGGCCGCCGGCCTAGTGGAAAAGGAGGAGAGCATCATGCACCGGACGCCGCTTTGCGAGCGCAGCAAGACACCCATCGAGATAATCCCGTTGCATGACTATTACGTCAAGCAACTCGATTACGTTCCGCAGCTGCGCGAGCTTGCCATGAAACTGAAATTCCACCCCGAGATGCACCGGCAAATTCTGCTCAACTGGCTCGACTCTGTAGCCATAGACTGGCCCGTCTCGAGGAGGCGCTTTTACGGCACCGAGATCCCGATATGGTACTGCAACTCGTGCAAAACTCCGTTGCTGCCAAAACCGGGCAAGTACTACCGCCCCTGGAAGGAAAAGCCACCGTTTGATACATGCGAAAAGTGCGGTGGTAAAGATTTCATGGGCGAGGACCGCACGTTTGACACCTGGATGGACTCGTCCATAAGCCCGCTCTTTGTCACCAAGTTCGGAAGCGATGACAAATTACATAATTATACGTATCCTGCGTCTGTCAGGCCGCAGGCAAAAGACATCATCCGCACATGGCTTCACTACACGATGCTCAGGTGCGTGCAGCTGACAGGCAAGATGCCTTGGACCGACGCGTGGATTATGGGCTACGGCGTCGACGAAAAGGGCGAGAAGATGAGCAAGAGCAAGGGCAACGTCATCGATCCGTTTCCGATAATCCAAAAGTACGGCGCCGACACGTTCCGGTTCTGGTCTGCAAGTGAGGCCAACCTGGGCTACGACTTTCGCTGCTCGGAGCAGAGGATAGCCGGCGCGCAAAAGTTCCTCAGCAAGCTATGGAACGTGGGCAGGTTCCTCTCGTCGTTTGAGGTTGTGAATGAAAAGCCCGACAAGTTAGAAGCATCAGACGAGTGGATACTTGCAGAATTATCAAAGCTGGTGGAAGAGTGCAGGCGGGGCTACGACGAATACAACTTCTTCATTCCTGCAAACGCCATCCGCGACTTTACCTGGAACGTCTTTGCAGCCCACTACATAGAGATGGTAAAGGGCCGCGCCTATGAAGACAGGCCGGGCCATGCGTCGGCGCTCTACACACTGCACAAGGTATTTTCCACGCTACTGCTGTTGCTTGCTCCGATAACGCCCTTCATCGCCGAGGAGCTTTGGACCAAGATGTACTCTGACAAGAGCGTGCACCTGCAGTCGCTGCCCATAGTAGAAATGCAAAGCGACATGGCAAAATTCACAAAAGCAATTTCCGATTTCAACTCGCAGGTCTGGAACAAGAAGAAGGAAACAGTATCACAGGAAACGGGCAAGCCCCTCTCGCTCAAGGACCCTATTGACATCGCTGTCCCGGATGACCTGGCGCCTTTTGCAGCGGACCTTGTTTCAATGCACAACCTGACCAAGAAATGAAGGCAGTCACATTCCACGAGCACGGGTCTGCAAGTGTCCTGCGCTACGAGGATTTCCCGGACCCGTCGCCGGCAAAAGGCGAGGTCGTAATCGACGTCAAGTATTGCGGCGTGAACCACTTGGACATCTGGACTAGGATGGGCATAGCCGGCAAGAAAATCAAACTGCCGCACATCTGCGGCTGCGACATAGTCGGCACGGTGAGCAAGACTGGACACGGCCTAAAGGCCGGCGAGCGCGTAATGGTTTATCCCGGCATTAGCTGCGGGCGCTGCGCGCACTGCACGGCAGGCAGGGAGAACCTCTGCAGCCAGTTTGCAATAATCGGCGGAATGAGCGACTACAACGGCGGGTACGCCGAGAATGTGGCAGTCCCGGCAAGAAACGTAGTCAGGCTTGGCAGGCTCAGGGACGAGACGGCGGCGACTCTTGCCATCTCGTACCTCGTATCGTGGAACATGCTTCGGACAAACGGCGCAGGGAAAGGAAAATCATTGCTTGTCTACGGAGCTGCGTCCGGCGTAGGCATGGCCACGATACATCTTGCAAGGGCGCTTGGCGTATCAAAGATAGTCACGACAGTTTCTAGCAGCGACAAGGCCGAGTTTGCAAAACGAATAGGCGCGCACCACGTCATCGACCGGTCGCAGGCAGACATTGCGTCTGAAGTGGCAAAGCTTGGCGGAGTCGACATCGTTGTAGACCACGTCGGCGCGGCCACCTGGCAGACCAGCATCGCGTCGCTAAAGCCGGGCGGCAGGATGGCCGTGTGCGGCATGACGTCGGGCAACGACGCAGTCGTACCTGTGCGCATGTTCTACGGCAAGCAGATAACGATGACAGGCGCCATGATAGGCACCAAAAAGCAGCTTGCAGAACTTGCAAGGTTTGTTGAGGCAAAGAAGATACGCCCGGTCATCGACTCCATCTTCCCGCTTGCGCAGGCCAGAGAAGCTCATGAGAGGATGGAGCAGGGCCTGCACTCCGGCAAGATCCTGCTTGCCTGCTAAGTCTTGCTGTTCAAAAACTCCAGCGTGTCTTCTGCGATGTCCATCGCGGTGTGCGAGTCCAGGTTGGGCTCCAGCGTCACGACAAGTGTGTGGCCGTTCATGAATACAGTCAGGATGGATATCTTGTCGCGCTCGACGTAGGCAAACCGCGCCCTTCCCATAGTCGTATCGAATTTCTGCCTCATCGACTTGCGCAGCGCCGTCTGCGCCAGGTAAAGCTCGTCGTTGCTCTGGTCTGTTATCGAATCGATGCCCTTGCGCATGCCCCCTGCGACGACTGCGCCCATGTCGTCTATCACTGCAGCGTACCTCACGTCGTCGTTCAGCGCAAAGACCCGGTCACAAAGTTTCGCAAAATCCATGTGTTTTTTCAGTTTGCACTGCCTTTTGAGCTTTTTCGACCAAGTGGTTTAAAGCCTGCCTGCAGCCCCGTTACTTTGTTGAAGATAGGCCGCGTCGAGATCGGTAGGGGCCCGCACGTAAAGGTGATGGGCATAATCAACGCAAGCCCCGAGTCGTTCTACAAGGGCTCTGTGAAGGTGGGGACAGAAGCTGTCGCGCAGGCGGCAAGGGAGATGCAGGAGGCCGGCGCGCATATAATCGACATCGGCGCCATGTCGACTGCGCCCTACCTCGAGACGGTGATACCAGTCGAAGAAGAGACGCGCAGGATGCTGGAAGCGATAGGCGCTGCAAAATCGGCATGCGACCTGCCCATTTCTGCAGACACGCCCCGCGCGGCCGTTGCTGAAGCGGCCGCAAGGGCAGGGGCGGACGCGATTAACGACGTTACGGGACTGAAATACGACGGCAAGATGGCTAGAGTAGTCGCAAAGGCCGGGCTGCCCGTCATTGCCGGCGCTTACAGCAGCGCACCTGCCCGGGGCAATGTTGCAGGCACTCTTGCAGCGCTCAAGGAAAGCACAGCGATTGCAAAAAAGGCCGGCGTCAAAGGCGTAATAGTCGACCCATCGATAGGCTTTTTCAGGAGCGAGGGCAAGAACCCGTTCTTTACCAAGATGACCGACGTGCCGTGGTACACACGCGACCTGCAGGTGCTCTCCGGCCTCGGCAAGCTGGCAAGGCTTGCGCCGGTCTGCGTCTCTGTCTCAAGAAAGTCGTTTCTTGGCCACCTGCTCGGACTTGAGGCTGACGAACGCCTCGTGCCCTCGATAGCGTGCGAGATAATGGCTGCGATAAACGGCACCAGCATAATCAGGACTCACAGCGTGAAAGAGACGGTGCAGGCGCTTTCGATGCTAGAACTCTTGCGCTAGCTGGCAAACGCTTATAACGCTTTTCGCTGACTAGACAGCAAGGGAATAGTTGGACTTTAAAGAAGGGCTCACGTTTGACGACGTGCTTCTTGTCCCGAAACGATCGCCTATAGTTTCTCGCAGCCAGACCGACCTCAAGACGCGGCTGTCGCGCAACATCAACCTGAACATACCGCTTGTAAGCGCCAACATGGACACCGTGACCGAGTCGCACATGGCAATAGCGCTGGCAAGGGAAGGCGGCATAGGCATCATCCATCGCTTCATGACAATTGAAGACCAGGTGGACGAGATACTGCGCGTCAAGCGATCGGAATCAGTCGTCATAGAACAACCATACACGGTGAGCCCCGACATGACGGTTTCAGACCTGAAGAAAAAGATGGCCGAGTACGGCGTGTCAGGCATGCTTGTCGAGGAGTCGGGAAAACTCGCCGGTATAATCACAAGGCGCGACATCACGTTTGAAAAGAACTTCAAGCGCAAAGTTTCAGAACTTATGACAAAGCAGGTCATCACCGCCAAGGCCGGCACGACTATAGAGCAGGCAAAGGAGATCCTGCACAAGCACAGGATAGAGAAACTGCCGCTGGTGGACGAAAAGGGCAGGATAGCCGGCCTGATAACGAGCAAGGACATCCAAAAGATGGAGGACTACCCGCACGCCGCAAAGGACAAGAAGGGACGATTACTGGTAGGCGCCGCGGTCGGCGTCAAGGGCGACTATCTGGAGCGGACCGAGGCTCTGCTTGAGGCAGGCGCCGACACGCTTGTAGTCGACATCGCGCACGGTCACAGCGACAACGCTCTCAACACTGTCAAGATGATAAAGAAGGCCTTTCCCCACTGCGACCTAATAGCAGGTAACGTGGCGACAGGCGAGGGCGCAAGGGACCTGATAAAGGCAGGAGTCGACGCAGTCAAGGTCGGAGTCGGTTCGGGCTCAATCTGCATCACCCGCGTGGTCACCGGCTCGGGCGTCCCGCAGCTGACTGCAGTAATCGACGCGGTCAAGGCTGCAAAAGAGTACGACATACCGGTCATTTCAGACGGCGGCGTGCGCACTTCAGGCGACGCGACAAAGGCACTTGCGGCAGGCGCGTCGTCTGTCATGGTGGGAAGCCTCTTTGGCGGCACCGACGAGAGCCCGGGCAAGACGCTTGTCAAAAACGGCAAGAAGTACAAGATGTACAGGGGCATGGCGTCGTACATGGCGTCGCTTGGCAGAAAATACCGCGAGGAAGGACCGCAGGTTGTCGATTCTGACGACCTCAATGATTATGTTCCAGAAGGCGTTGAGGCGATGGTGCCCTACAAGGGCAGCGTCGTCGAGATAGTCCGCCAGCTGGCCGGCGGCCTGCGCTCGGGGCTGAGCTACTGTGGTGCAAAGACCATCCCGGAGATGCAGAA